>CAYWUV010000006.1:0-107265 GCA_964461235.1 uncultured Bryobacterales bacterium
TATTGGACCATGCTCAAGAAACGCGGCTTTGGTCCAGCCTAATTCAGTGCCATTGACCAGCCGAGTCGCGAGGAACCGGAACACGGAAGTGCGGACCAGCGCGCGGACGCCAGCCTCGAACAGTTGGCCAAGGCCATCGCGCGAACGGTGAAGGTGGGGTGCTACAAGCCGAAGCACGACCGCCAACCACACCTGTGCAACGGAAATCGGGAATCGTAGGGATTGAACCCCGACGAATTGATCATCAACAGGGTGACTCTCCGGGAATACTTGGCGTGCGGTTGCCCCCGACATTGAAGCGTCGCCGGAATCGTGCTATGTAAATAAACAGGACGGGGCCGGCACGTAAGGCCGAAGGGGTCGGCACGTTAGGCCGAGGCCCTCGCGGAGTCCCATCGGGCGATTCCGGTGACGAGGAGAAACCGAGAGATGAACCATTTCCGTGCAGCCTTGCTGCAGACATTCCGAATGGCGCTACCGCTAGTGATGGCCGCAATGGCCGCTTCCGGTCAGACCCAGACCGCGACAGTGCGCGGATCGGTTACCGACGCCTCCGGTGCCGTCATCCCGGGAGCCACGCTGACGCTCACCAACATCGACCAAAACCGGCCGTGGGAGGGCGGATCCAACGCTTCCGGCGCGTACCTTTTCCAGCAGATTCCGCCCGGCAACTACTCGCTTTCCGTCGGAGCGGAAGGCTTCAAGCGCTACGAGCGACCGCGGTTCATCCTGCAAGTCGCCCAAGTCGCCCAGATTGACATTTCCCTCGAGGTGGGTGACGTCACCGAGGTTGTCGAGATCTCGGCCGAGGCTCCGCTTCTGGCCACCGCCACTTCCGACTTGGGGGAGGTCGTCAACTCCCTGACCGCCGAATCCCTCCCCCTGAACGGCAGGAACGTCCTGCAACTGATCGGCCTCACTCCGGGCATCAACACGACGCGGAACTTCCGCAACTCGACCAGCGGTAACGGATCCATCTCCGCCGTTGCGTTCTCGGCGAACGGCGGCAGGAACGTCGCCAACTCGATCATGCTGGACGGCTCCTCCCAGGAGGTCATGGGCTACAACCAGCCGTCCTACATTCCCTCGCCGGACACCGTCCAGGAATTCAAGGTGCAGACGAACGCCTTTTCTGCGGAGTACGGGCGGACCGCCGGCGCAGTCGTGAACATGGTCACGCGCTCCGGCGGCAGCGAGTACCACGGGGTCCTGTACGAATTCCTCCGCAACGACAAGCTCCAGGCTAACAACTGGTTTGCGAATGCAAACGGCCGGGACCGGGCCCCCTTTCGATTCAATCAGTTCGGCGGCACGCTGGGAGGTCCGCTAACGCCCTCTCGGCAGCGTCTGTTCTTCTTCCAGAGCGTCGAGTTCCGGCGACAGGTGAATCCGGCTTCGGTCACGCAATCCGTACCGACCCCACTGATGAAACAGGGCGATTTCAGCGAGGACAGCCGGATCGTCCATGACCCGCTGACGCTCCGCGAGGACGGCACCAGGGAGCCGTTCGCCAACAACAGGGTCCCGTCCGCCCGACACAACCAGACTGCGCAGACGCTACTCTCGTACTACCCCGAGCCGACCGCAGGCGGGATCCGTAACAACTACTTCTCGCAGTTGGGGTCCCGGCCGAACACATGGGATACGTCCAGCAAGGTCGACTACCGCATTAACGATCGCAACAACCTGTTCGTCCGGGTATCCCTGAACAAGACGATCAACACGCTCCCCAGCCGTTGGCACAACATTGCCTCGCCCGGCTCGGGCTGGAACGGCTCGATCAATCGGTCGTACACGATGGACGACACCCACTTGTGGAACGGCTGGGTGATGCACGGCAACTACGGCTACTCCTACCATGCCAATCCCCGCCGATATATCGAGGAGGATGTCTCACAGGGGACCCTCGGGCTGCCCAGTGCCATCGACGGCCAGACGCAGTTCCCAGTCTTCCCCCGCGTCCAGGTCCAGGACTTCCAGCAGATGGGGAACAATGCCTTCTGGTACATCGGCAACAAGTTTGAATCGCATACGTGGGTCGGTGACATGTCCCGCCTGTTCGGCGACCACACGATCAAGTTCGGTGGAGTCTTCCGCCTGAACCGCGTCTCGAACCACAGGCCGGCCGACCCTGCGGGCTTCTACCAGTTCACGCGAGCGTGGACGCGCGAGCGCTTCAATCGGGGCAGCCAGGGCAACTCGGTCGCCAGCATGCTGCTAGGGCACCTCAACGGAGGGCGCATCCGGTTCGAGCCCTCCCTTTCGCAGCAGACACCCTATTGGGGCTTCTACCTTCAGGACGACTGGCGCGTCTCCGACAAGCTCACACTCAACCTGGGGCTTCGGTGGGACCAGGATCGACCGATCACGGAGCGCTACAACCGCGCGAGCTGGTTCGATTTCAACGCTACCCAGCCGGATCTGGTACTTGACACCCCCGGGTTGGAACGCCCGGTCATCGGCGGTCTGCAGTTCGCTGGGGTCGGCGGCAGCCCGCGCCACATCAAGAACTACGACAACAACAACTTCGCTCCGCGGGTGGGCTTGGCCTACAAGCTGACCGAGAAGCTGGTCATCCGGACGGGATCCGGGATTTTCTTCAATCCCACAACCGGCTTCGGACCGGGCACGGCGACCGTCGGCGCGGTGAGCTTCAACTCCATCTCCCCGATCGTCGGCAGCCAGGACGGCGGCCGCACGCCGTTCGCCAGTGCCAGCGACCCGTTCCCTCTGGGCTTCAACGCGCCCACGAACGGGACGGAAGGGCTGGCCACGTTCCTGGGGCAGTCCCCAGCGGCGATTGTCCGTACCGACCGCACGCCGTATTCCATCCAATGGAACTTCAACGTCCAATACGAACTCCCGGACAGCTGGCTGTTCGATGTTGCCTACGCCGGCAACTCCGGCGTCAAGCTGCTCGGCACTGGCGTGCAGTTCAACCAGCTGCCGAACGAGTACCAGTCTCTCGGCGATCGATTGAATGACCAGGTCGAGAACCCGTTTTTCGGCGTGATTCCGAGCAACTTGGGGCTCGGCCGGAGGATGATCTCGTACGGGCAGTTGCTGCGGCCTTACCCGCATTTCTCGGGCGTCAACACGCCGCGCGGGTACGAGTTCAAGTCCAATTACCACGCCCTGCAGGTGAAGGTCCGCAAGCGGTACAGCAGCGGCCTACAACTTCTGGGCGCGTACACGTGGTCGAAGATGATCGACGACGTCAGTTCCGTAGCGGGCTTCGTCGGTGCCCAGAACCCCGGATACACGAACCATTACGACAAGCGACTGGACCGGACACTGTCGGGCCTCGACGTGGCGCACAGGCTCGTCATCAACTACCAGTACGAGCTGCCCTTCGGGAAGGGCAAGGCGCTGCTGAACCGCGGCGGCTGGGTGAACCAAGTGCTCGGCGGCTGGAACATCAACGGCGTAACGACCTACCAGAGCGGGCTGCCCATGGGCGTCACGTCGAGATTCAACAATCTCAATGCCTTCGGGGGCCGGCAGACGCCCAACCGGGTGCTCGGCCAGGAGCCCCTCACCGAGGGGCCGGTGGCGGAGCGCCTCGGCGGCCGCTTCGCGAGCAAGCCGTACTTCAACGCGAACGCGTTCGAGCAGCCGGAACCGTTCATGTTCGGGAACATGGGAAACATGCTGCCTGACGCCCGCGAGCCGGCGTACGTGAACTGGGACGTCTCGATCCTAAAGGACTTCCCGTTCAACGAGAGGGTGCGCCTGCAGTTCCGGGCGGAGTTCTTCAACTTCTTCAACCACACGGTGTTCCGGCGCCCGAATACCAGTTTCGGGAACCCCAACTTCGGGAACATCAATGCCGCCGAGGCGGCCCGCATCGGGCAACTCGGCCTCAAGCTGTATTTCTAGCCGACTGCGAACGCTGGGTCCGCCGCTCAGCCGGCGGACCCAGCGTTCCGGGGCCGGTCCCTAGCAGCGGGTGCCGCATCCGTGCTAGGCTTGCGTCTGCCCAGCCAGACAAATTCTGGCACCTTCGGATTGCGGACGTTCGGCCCCTGACGCCCCAATGCCTAGGCGGCCGCGCGTGTCATGAACATCCTTCTCTATAACCCGGACAACCAAGTCACGAAGAACTACATGCCGCACCTGTGGATGTTCGTCCTGCAGGCGGTGACACCTCCCGGGCACAAGGTTTTCCTGATCGACGGAAACGCGCAGGCCATGACGGAGGAGGGGATCGCGGCCTTCGTCCGCGAGAACGACATCCGGCTCGCCGGCATCGGGGCCATGACGCGCATGGCCGCCCGCGCGTACCGCATGGCGGACGCGATCCGCGGGGCGGGTGCGAAGGTCGTGATGGGCGGGCCGCACGTCACGGAGGTGCCGGACGAGCCGATCGGCAGGGACGGCGAGCCGCGGCATGCCGACGCGGTGGCGCTGGGCGAGGCGGATGAGCTGTGGCCCCGCATCGTGCGTGACGCCGAGGCCGGGCAGCTGCAGGAGGTCTACAAGCCGGTCGACGAGAGCGGTGCGGAGGTGAAACCCTCGCTTGAGGACTATCCGGTGATCCCCTGGGACACCATGGACCTGCAGCAGTTCGACCTGATCGCCAAGGTCCCGGCGTGGGGTCGCCACCTGCTTGAGCGGGCCGGCAGCACTTGGAAAAGCCTCTACATCGTGCCGATCGAATCCGGCCGGGGCTGCCCCTATGGCTGCGACTTCTGCACGGTCACCGGATTCTTTGGCGACTCGATCCGTTTCCGCAGCAACGAGAGCGTCGTCGAGGAGATTCTGCTGCTGAAAGCCCGGGCGGCTGCCGAGGGCGGCAAGGTTGGCGTCTTCTTCATCGACGACAATTTCGCGATCAACGTCCGCAGGACCAAGTCCCTCCTGCGAGCCATGATCGAGCGCGGAGCCCAAGTCCCTTGGGTCGCCCAGATCAGCATGAACCTGCTGAAGGACGAGGAGCTCTGCGACCTCATCAAGGAGAGCGGGGGACGGTGGATCTTCATGGGGCTCGAGTCGATCGACCCGCGCAGCCTCAAGGACGTGAACAAGGGCTTCAACAAGCCCGCGAAGTACGGCGAGGTCCTGGAGAGACTGGCGAGCCGCGGCATTTACTCGATCACCTCGTTCATCTTCGGGATGGACGGAGACCGTCCCGGCGTCGCGCGACAGACACTGGACGTGATCGACGAATGGCCGCCGGGTCTTCCGGTCTACGGACTCATGACGCCCTACCCAGCGACCCCGCTGTACGACCGGCTGCTCGCGCAGGGTCGGCTGACCAGGCCCAAGCACTGGCTCGACTTCCGCCCGTTCCGCATGGCGTACACGCCGGAGCACATCAGCATCGACCAGGCCGAGGCCGAGGTGGACCAAGCCTGGCAGGAATCCTATTCGCCTGCGGCCATCGCCGGCGCGCTCGCAAAGATGGAGGGCCGGCCCTTCCACGAACGCGCAGTCATGTTCTTCACCCGGCTCGCGTTCCGGGGCATCTACTTCCCGCAAATGACGAAACGCCACTGGATCTCCCTCCTGTGGCAGAACCGGGTGAGCTTTGCGCGGATTCTCTACGAGGGCTATCAGCTGCATCGGCAGCATCGGCGAGGGGGTGCCGGCCCGACCGTACCAGAGCCGGTCACGCCTCCCGAGGCCGAGCGAGCGACGGCCTAGCAACGCCAGAAGCACCTTTATTTCGCGCTGGTCGGCGCGGACCGGACGAGTTCCCCGGCTGTCTGTTTCGCTTCGCCCCTGCACGCGCGGTGACGGGCGGCTCCCACTCGCTCCCCCTCGGCGTCTTCCGACCCTTCCGAGGATCGTGCCAAGGGAGTCCGTGAACATACGGATACATGCAAAGTCGCTTTCTGGCTTGCGGTTGCCGGCCGCCACGCAACACAAGATCCACCAGATCGGCACCAGCTGTCCCGCGACCAGATGGCACAGGAACACGGGACTTACGGGAGCATTCCTCATTGGCCGCGAGTGCCACGTATACGGCCTGCCTGTGCCGCGCGTATGGAAACCGGGGTGGATCAAAGAGATCCCTCTCGAGGGGCAGCGATGGCAGAATGGAGTACGAAGTACGAGGTGCCGGGATCCATGGCATTCGGCCAGATGGCTCGCCAGGCAACCGGCGCCGCGGACGTCGAGGGTTTTGCCATGGCTATTAGACCAGTCCTTAGCCGGCTCAGCAGGATCAGGGCCGGGGCCCTCCTAGCCTGCCTGCTGGCACCTTCTGCCACGCTCCGCGCTCAGACAAACACGGGGACGATCCGGGGGTTCGTCCATGACGAGACCATGGCGGTCATCCCGGGCGTCGCCGTCACCGCGGTGGAAGTCAATCGGGGGATGACGCGCGAGGCAGAAACGTCGGCGACCGGAGAGTTCGTGTTCACTCTCGTAGACCCCGGACTCTATTCCTTGACGTTTGCCGCCGAGGGTTTCGCGGAACTCGGCATCGAAGCTCTCGAGGTCCGCGTCGGCGAGACCGCAACGGTGTCGCCGCAGCTTACTGTGGCTGTGGCGGAAGAACGCGTCATTGTGTCCGCCGAGGCGGCCCGCTCGGCCATCGAGCCCGACCGGGTTCATCAATCCGATCACATCGACTCGGTACGGATCCAGAATCTTCCGATCAACAGGCGCGACTACCTCGATCTGGCGCTATTGACTCCGGGCGTAGTGGACACGAACTACGTCGCCAACGCGACCGATCGCCGCATTCCCGCGACACCCACGTCCGGACTGGGAATCGGAGGCACGAACGGTCGCGGCAACACGTTCATGATCGACGGCATCGACAACGGCTTCAATACTGGGTCCGTGCGGTCCACGATCAGCCAGGAGGCCGTCTACGAATTCCAGGTCAACCGGAACTCCTTCTCCACCGAGCAGGGGGGCGCTCCGGGCGGTGCCATCAACCTCGTGACCAAGAGCGGGACAAACGACATCCACGGATCTCTCTTCGGTGTCCTGCGCAACCGGCGCTTCCAGGCGAGGAACCATTTTGATCCCGGCAAGGGTGCCTACACCAGAACCCAGAGCGGGGCCTCGATGGGCGGTCCGATCAAGAGGAGCAAATCCTTCCTGTTTGCGGCGTACGAGCGCCTGGATCGCCACGAGTCGCTGATCGTGCCTCTGCTTTCGGACACGTCGTTCCTTACCTCGCTGACTGATTCGCAGCAGCAGCTTGCGGATGTGCTGCTCTCAGGAGGACCGCCACTCCTCCAGCCCTTGGTGACCCAGCTCGCCGCGTCGCTGGTGCCGGCCAACTATCCCGACGTCATACCCCTCTTCGAGAAGGAGAGCGGGGTTTTTCCCTTTTCCGAGGAACGGCAGCAATTCGTCGCCCGATTTGATCACACGCTTCGCGATGGCCACAACATCTTCGTCCGCGGCAACTGGACCAAGCAAGACCGACAGAACACGTCGTTCGGTGCGCTGATCGCACGGACGCGGGGATACGACGTCCCGTCCGAGGACGTTTCGGTGGCGTTCGGTGACACGCTGGTCATCAGTCCGCAGTGGGTGAGCGAGACGCGCGCCGGCTACTCCCGCAGGTACTCTGCCAACCTCCCCACGGATCCGAACGGACCGGCCATCGACATCAACGGTTTCGGGAACTTCGGTCGCGATTTCATCCTTCCGACCGAGATCACGGAGCGTGTCGCTCAGGTGCGCCAGAACCTCATCCGGGTTTCCGGTCGCCAGACACTGAAATTCGGTGGCGATATCAATCTGCTCCATGATGACATCCGGTCCGAGACATTCTTCGGCGGCCGATTCGTGTTCGGCGAAGCGATCCCGCTCAGCAACATCATCGAAGGTGCCGCCGGACCGGGCACGGCGGTCCTCCTCAAGGGGTTGCTTCGATCGTTGGGGCGAGGAGATCTGGAGAGTGCCGTCGACGCGCCCATTTCCTCCCTGCAGGCGTTCGCGCTGGGTTTGCCGACCATCTACCAGCAGGGCTTCGGCGACCCGTACTGGGCCGGCTGGGCAAACCGCATCAATTTCTTCGCGGAGGACTCGATCCGCGTCACGCCGAAGTTCCTGCTGACCCTCGGCATCCGCCATGAACTCGAGCTGAAGACGAGGTTCCCGCGCGACTACAACAACATCGGACCGCGCGGCGGCTTCGCCTGGAGCCCGGATGCCAACACCGTCATTCGGGGTGGCTACGGCTTCTTCTACGCGCGGATCGACGGCCAGACCACGTACGTGAACGACCTGCTCGGGGAGAAGCAGCAGATTTATCAGGTCTTCATCCCGTTGACCGGCGTTCCCGGGATTCAGAGCGCGCTGACGGGCGACCCGCTGAGCTCGGCGGAGATTTACCAGACGGTCAAGGAGCGAGGGGTACTCGGAACCAGGGGGATCACGCGGGACGACTTGCTGATTCACGGGATCGAGCCCGGCCCAGGCTATCCCTTGCGGGTCGGATTCCGGGTCGCGGAGGATACCGTGAATCCGTACTCGCAGCAGGGCAGTTTCGAAATCCAGCGCCAGGTCCGGGGCTACGCGCTGTCCGCAGGCTACAACTACAATCGCGGCATCCACATCATTCGTCCCCTGGACGTGAACGTCTACCAAGCCGGGACCAACGAGGCGGGAAGGCCGATCGTTGGATTCCACAACCCGCTCATCCTGCAGGACAACGTGTACGGCAGCTGGGCCAGGTCCTACTATCACGCAATGATCCTGCAGGTCAGGAAGAGATTGTCGGAGGGATTCACGGTCTCCGCGCATCACACGTGGAGCAAGCATATCGACGAGGCGACGGACTACAATTCGTCGTTCGAGCCCCACCTGCAGTGGGACGCTCGCAATGAGCTCGCTCTCTCGCACTTTCACCGCGGTCATCGTTTCGTCGGGCACGTAGTGGCGCAGTCCCCGTGGAATGCCGCCAAGGGTCGGGGGTTCGGGCATAACCTCTTGTCGGACTTCACCTTTTCCGGGATCTTGGTGGCGCGCTCCGGTGCCCCGTTCAACCTCAATGCCGGCTTCGACAACGTCGGAGACCGGCATACCGACACTCATCGGCCGTGGGGCCTTGGGCGAAACGCGGGGATCGGGCCAAGCTTCTTCGGGCTCGACGTCAGGCTGGCGCGTTCGTTCTCCCTTCGAGAAGGGATGAGTCTGCGGGTCATAGCCGAGGCGTTCAACCTCCTGAACAAGACCAACTTCAGGGGCGTCAACGGAGTCGTCGGGGACGTCGAGATCGAGGACCTCCCGGACCGGCTTGTGGCCCGGCGGGGGCCGATCACGGAACCCTTCTCCTTCGCATCGGCGTTCGACCCACGCCAATTCCAGTTCTCCCTTCGCCTGACGTTCTAGCTCCCGCTCCGCTCGCACGCTTCGCTTGCCGGTCGGCCACCAGCGGGACAGACAGCGAGCAGCGTCGCGGCCTCCCGTCGATGGTTACCCGGTTTCACGTCGGGTCTCTTGGAGGCCGTGCCCCGGGGTTCGACTCCCGCCGCCGCAGTCCGGACAGGAATTGCTTTCCGGGGTCGGTCAAGCGCGGTTCATCGGAAGCGGGTTGCGTGAAGGCTACCGCCGGCACCTTCTCAACGGGCGAAGGCCAAGGATCGGCGCTTCGGTCAGGATGTCGAGTCGCCTCAGGCTTGACCCCAAGGACAGGCCGGGTGTCCCACGAGTGTCAGGCAATGGCGCGACTACTTCTTGCAGGCGGAAGCCCCCTCGGTATGGCCGAAACGTGGAAATCGAGTCAACTACCGGCAAGAATTCGGGGGCACTTCCGGTGTTTTCCTCACGTCGGCAATTCCATTGTCGTATAGTTACAGTACATGAGTAGTAACTCTTTCAGGAGAGTAACAGTGCTTTTCTTGGGAGAGGCTCTGTCGGAGGTGCCGGCCCAGTCCGGCGAGCGGTCGCACGCGGACCCACCGCTGGGCGTAATCGAGGCGGGGCTACGGCCCGCCAAGGCCTTTCCGCAAGGGCGTTTCGTTTCGGAGGGCTCCCATGCCCCAGCGAATTTCTGACTATCGCGAGCTGCTGTTCCCGGTACGGTCCGTTCCCGTCTTTGCCCAGCTCGTCGCGGGTGACGAAACGTCGCGCCTACGCGTTCCGGGCCGAAAGGCCATCCTGGACTGCAGCACGAACCGCGTGCTCTCGATCGTCAGTGAGAACTACCGCATCGTGACGAACCGAGACGCGCTGGACTATGCGCACCAGTGCTGCGCGGCAGCATTCCCGGACATTCCTTCGAGGGCATGGCGCGTAGCAACTGCCGACGCCCCTGCCACCGGGGGGCACTGCCACATCGATTTGGTGGAATCCACTTCGAAGCTCAAGTTCGACTCGGTATCGCCCGGCAATCGCCCGGACACCTACGGGCCGTTCGTCCGCGTCACCAACAGCTATAACCGCACCCGTGCGCTCGGGTTTGACATCGGCTTCATGCGGAAGGTCTGCTCGAACGGAATGATCATCCCGAAATCGAGCGTTCATTTCGCCTTCAACCACAACACCCGCAACATCGGGGACCGGGTCCGGTTCGAGATCAAGAAAGGGACGTTTCAGGGCCTCCGGCAACGATTCCTGAACTTTCTGGAGCCCCTGCGTCAATGCCACGTCCCCTCCTTTCTCCTCACGCCCCTCGCCCTGCGTGCGCTACGAGTCACCGAGCCTCGGCAGCCGCCGGGTCGGGGACGGGAGGCGTGGGAAGAGATCAATTCCCGTGTGGATTCGCTGAGCCGGCGGTACGCCGGCGAATTGGGCCACAACGCCTATGCGCTTACGAACGTCGTTTCCGACATAGCCACCAGACCTGCGGATATAGGCCTGCGGCGGCGCGAACGAAACAGCCTGCAGCGCCGAGCCGGGGAGTGGCTGGCGGACTTCAGCTCCGATTGCGGGAGGCCCGCCTTCGATCCGTATCAATACGCGATGAACCTCACGGAGGCAGTTCCCGGTTCCGGGCACCAGGGCGCTCCCTCCGAATCATCCCGACCTGCGGTCATGGTGGTCTGATCACCCGGTTCCGGGAACCGGTCTGCATCAGAAGCGCATGCCTGTAAAGCCGCCGTCGACGAAGACCTCGGCTCCCGTGACAAAGCTTCCCGCGTTGCGCGCAACCAGCAGCAGCGCTGCGCCCACCAGTTCGGGAGGCTCGCCGAACCGAGCCATCGGGGTCTGGTCCATGATCTTCCGCACCCGCTCGGGCTGGAGGATCTTGCGGTTCTGCTCGGCCGGGAAGAAGCCGGGGTTGAGCGAGTTCACCCGAACGCCCCGCGTCGCGTACTCTCGTGCCAGGTTCTTCGTCAGGTTGTTAACGGCCGCTTTCGACGCGGAGTAGGCGAAGACCCGCGACAGGGGCAGGTGCGCGGTGACGCTGCCGATGTTGAGGATCGAGCCGCCCTGCTCCTGCGCAGCCATCAGCGGCGCGAAGATCTGGCATCCCAGGTGGGTTGCCTTGAGGTTCGTGTCCAGCACTCGCTGCCAGTCCTCGTCCTGGATCTGCTCATAGGGAACGGCCGAATTGACTCCCGCGCAGTTGACCAGAATGTCAACCCGGGAATGCGTGCCGTCGACCGAATCCCGCAGGGCCTCGAACGACGACCTGGACGTCACGTCGACCGCCCTGAACTCGGCCGACCCGCCTGCTTCCCGGATCGCTCCCGCACGGGCCTCGCCCCGCTCGGCCGAGCGGCCTGCGACAACAACGTGCGCCCCGGCCCCGGCCAGCCCGTCGCAGAGAGCCCCCCCGAGGACGCCCGTTCCTCCGATCACGACGGCCACGTCAGAATCCAGGCCGAAGAGTCCTTGCAGGAATGCTGCCGAATTGCTCATCTCATCGTTACCTTGTCACGTTCTCAGAGGTGAGCGCAAACCTGGCCAGGGACGGGTCTGGGCGATGCGGGGGTAGCGGCTGAACGTGCCTCGTGCTTCGATGCATTCGAGCCGAGTCCGAACTTCGCGTTCGATCTCGTCCGTCCGCACGCCGTCCCATTCGGGCAGGTAGGCCTGGAGCTTGCGGAGGCCCTTGCGCAATTGCCGGGTCGTGCCGTTCCGGTTGTTGCGGCTGTGGTGATAGAAGCCCACCGCGAAGTGGATCAGCGCCTGCAAGAACCAGCGGTCGGGCTGCTGCGAGTCGGTCCAGACCTCTTCGAGCACCTCGTGACATTCGAAGAACTCCTCAGCGTTGAAGAGGTCGATGCCCCGCTGGAACAGGACGCGTGGATCGCCGCCAGACATTGAACCGCACATTCAGGATAGGCCGGCACTCGGGCTACACTCGTAATCGGTGACACACCGAACGCTTCCCCTCTGTGTCCTCTTGATCGCCGGGCTGCTGCGTGCCCAGCCCACGCCCCTTGGAGGCACTGCGGAACTGCACGAGTTGCTCGACCGCCTCAATACGGTCGGCACCGTGCTGATGCTCGGGGCCCATCCGGACGACGAGAACACTGCCGTGATGGCCTACTTTGCCCGGGGACGTCACCTCCGGACCGTGTACTTTTCGGCCACCCGGGGCGAAGGCGGCCAGAACCTGATCGGGACCGAGCAGGGGAGCCTGATGGGTGTCATCCGGACCCACGAACTCCTCGAGGCCCGGCGCATCGACGGCGGTGAGCAAGCCTTCGCAAGCGTCGTGGACTTCGGCTATTCCAAGACTCCGGAGGAGACGTTGAGCACTTGGGGCGAGGAGACGCTCTTGCGCGACATGGTCCGCGTGATCCGTACGGTCCGACCGGACGTCATCGTGTCCCGATTCGCTCCTAGGCCGGGCAGTGGGGGGCACGGACACCACACCGCAGTGGGCTGGACCGGACCGACCGCATACGATGCGGCTGCCGATTCCTCCAAGTTCCCGGAACTGGGCTTGCCAGCCTGGCGTGCGCACCGTTACATGTACAACGTTCCGACGTTCACCAGGCAGATGGAACAGCAAGCGGCTCAGATCCCTGGGCGGCTTCGAGTGGACACCGGCGTTTACGATCCGGTCCTTGGCAAGTCGTACGCCGAGATCGCGGGGGAGAGCCGCAGCATGCATCGGAGCCAGGCCATGGGCACGAGCCAGCGCAAGGGAAGCGCCGCGGCCTATTTCGAATTCGTGGCCGGGGCGGAGGCGCTCGAAGATCCGCTGGAAGGAGTCGACACGAGTTGGAAGCGGATCAAGGGCGGCGAATCGGTGGGCCGGCACCTGGCGCTGGCGCGAGACGGCCTGGACCCTAGGAAGCCGAGGGAAATCCTGCCTCACCTTCTCGCCGCATACGACCAGTTGGATTCGCTCTCGGGACCCGAAGTGGACTACAAGCGGGGGGAACTCGTCAGGGCGATCGAAATCGCTTCCGGGCTCTGGCTGGACGCAACGGCCGAGAGATGGAATGCCGTACCGGGGTCCGGGCTCCAGGTCACCGTGCAAGCGGTACGGCGTTCGGAGTTTCCCTGGACCTGGAGGGCTACGAGATTGGAAGGTATCGCCGTTGCCTCGATCGAGGGCGGGTCCGAACTGGCGCCCAATCGCGTAGTCGAGCGGCAAACACGCGTGGTTGTCCCTGAAGGGGCCTGCTATTCGCAGCCTCACTGGCTGCGGACCGAGGAGGCC
Organism: uncultured Bryobacterales bacterium; assembly: GCA_964461235.1. Classification (GTDB taxonomy): domain Bacteria; phylum Acidobacteriota; class Terriglobia; order Bryobacterales; family UBA6623; genus VXMF01. The sequence goes on from CAYWUV010000006.1 coordinate 13,538, forward strand.
AACGTCCGCTGCCAGGAGCCTGCCGGCACGCCCGGCCCGAGCACGACGCTGCACGCTGTGTTCGAGCTCGAGACGCCGGGTGGCATCGTTGTCGAATCGACTAGGCCGGTGATGTACCGCTGGGTGGACCCGTCGGTCGGAGAACGGTCAAGGCCCTTGGTTCTCGTTCCTGCGGTGGCCGTCGGTTTCACGAGCGAGAACCGCATCTTTCCTGACACCACGCCGACGGAGATTCCAGTGCGGCTCTCCTCCAATACGAGCAATGCGGTCGCTACGGTCCGACTCGAGGCTCCTCAGGGATGGTCCGTTTCCCCTGCGGCAATCGACATCACATTCAGTCGGCAGGGACAGGAAGAAACCGCGACATTCGAGCTCACCCCTCCCTCGCGGCCATCGGGCGGCGAATTGAAGGCCTCCGTGACGGTGGACGACAAGACTATTCGCTCGGGGATGCAGACGATCGAGTACGGGCACATTCCGACCACGCCGGTATTCCCAGAAGCAACGATGCGAATCGAGCGTGTGGAGGTGAAATCTCTAGCGAACGAGGTCGGCTATGTCATGGGTGCCGGTGACAAGATTCCCGAAGCCTTGAGGCAAATGGGCGCTGAGGTAACTTTGCTGACTGCCGACGACCTAGCGACTGGCGATCTTGCGCGCTTTGACGCTGTCGTTACCGGGGTGCGGGCGCTGAATACCCGTCCGGACCTGCAGGCAGCACGGGAACGCGTTTTCGAATACGTGGAGAACGGCGGCACTCTCGTGGTGCAGTACAACACCGTCTCATTCCGCAGGAGAAGGCCCGGACGCGGGAACGAAGCTACCCTCTCCCCGTACCCCATGACGGCGTCCCGTCTGCGGGTGACCGACGAGCGGGCGGAGGTACGCTTTGTTGCGGAAAATCACCCGCTCCTCCAGGTTCCGAACCAGATCACGGCGGCTGATTTCGACGGCTGGGTGCAGGAGCGAGGGCTCTACTTCATGTCCAACTGGGATGAGCGCTATGACGCGGTGATCGCATGCAACGATCCGGGCGAGGATTCGCTTGAGGGCGGAATGCTATACGCACGCCATGGCAAGGGAGCGTACGTCTTCACAGCCTACTCTTGGTTCCGCCAGCTCCCTGCAGGTGTGCCGGGTGCATACCGGATCTTCGCGAACCTCATCAGCGCCGGCGGGACGCGCTGAGGCCAGTCCCGGTCGGAGTCAGTTCGTTTCATAGGACCCTCGGTGTGCCGAATTCAGGGCGAGATCGCCGATGCGACGTTCCCCAAGCTACGCTCCGCTACCGGGAGGACGCACTTCGCACCGCCAACCCAGAGTCCCGTCAGCTTCGGACAGTTCGTGGCCGAGAGTCCGCGCATTGCTCAGGGGCTGAGCGGGCACAATCGTAGAGTCCGCTCAACCAACCAAGGCTGAGGGCTCACAGCCTCTCAGGGCTTCGGTCAGGGCAGGTCCGGGATCGTGCCGGAAGCGCCGGGCCCGCAGCCAACTGCCGCTGACCTCCAAGACAGGCCCGTCGCGAGGCTCGAGGCGATTCGGGCTTACTCCGTCCAGTTGCACGTCGCGCGGCTCGCCACCCCTCGCGACTGCGTCGTCAAACTCCCATGCTGACTCGCTTGGCATTGCGGCCGTTGATGGCCTCGGTTGCGATCGCCGTCGGGTCCGTCCGGAAGCAGCGCCGCCCTCCCGGGAACTCGACTGCGGGCAGCACTCACAAGATCAACGTGCGAACCTCGACCCGGGGGGATGGTGGTGCGTCGATCACCCGGCCGGGATGGACGTTTCGCCAGTCAACCTGTGGGCGTTCGAGCGGAATCCGTCACGACGGTTCGGCCGGATCAGAGGAGTTCGACTCCCTCCGAGAGAGCGCGGGCGACGAATGAATTCCCGTCTGCGAGCATCTTCTCGAGTTCCGATTGCGTGTACGCGAACACATCGACACCGAGCCCCACCCCGGCGGGAGCGTACCGGACGAACCGATCCGGAAACGGCAGGTCTGTGTGGCTGACCACGACCAATAGGTCCGCATCGCTTCCGGGGCCCGCAGTACCCCGAGCCAGCGACCCGAATAGGATCACGCGGTCAATCTCAGGGCAAGTGCTCTTCTGCGCTTCCATCGCCGCCCGAATCTCGTGAATCGCCCGGTCCCGGTCCAAAGAGAAGACCCTCACAGAATTCGAGGATCTCTCTTGCATTAGCGATCGCACGTTCCGCTTCTCCACTCGTATAGTATTCGAACGGTGCGCCCTGCGGGTATGAGTTGGGGTAGCGGGATCCAATGTAGTGCTTGTCCAGGTCCGCTGCGGCTTGCTCGATGCTTGGCTTGAGCGTGACGGATTCGGGCAGGCTCCCGAGCAGATCCTTGACGGAGTGTCCCCAAGCGTCGTATCCCATTCGCTGGTGGACGGCCTTGAGGATTTTCTCCGCACCTTGGTGAGCAGCGAAGCAGGCCCACGCGAAGTCGCCTGATTCGGCGGACAGCCGAGCGTGCCGTAGGTCGTGTTTCCCTTGCTGGAGCCAGTCCTCGTGGCGAAGGGCCATGGTGCCATTATCGGCTGCTACGGAATGACAACGGGTTCGGGGCCAAGGCGGGAGCGGGACAGGCAAATGGGAGCGCTCTTGATTCACAAGCAGCTCGTGCAGCGCGTGAACGGGATGGAACTGCAGACTCGACAGCGCCGAGAGCGATGATTCGCCGCATCCAAGCGAACCAAGGATATTGGCGAGCCTCTCCGACCAAGTGCACCAGGACGCTATTGCGTTCTACGACCGAATGTTCGACAAGTGTCGGCTCCGAAACATCATCGAGCGGTCCGACGAAGCGGCGTACACGCTGCATAATCCCGGTGTCGCTGACGGCAAGCAGGCCTTCATCGATTCCTCCGAGCCCATCGCGATGGAGTACCCGGCTGACCGAGTAGCGTTTTAGTCCGCCATCGCCGAGGGCGGCCTTGTTGACCTGCACCGCTATCAGCATCGGCCCGGCGACCGAGACGACGCCCGAATCGACACCCTTCGGTGCGACAAAGCAGACAGAATCATGGAGCGTTGGGAGTGCTGCGGGTCGTTCCTGCCAACGCGGCAAACGGCATCGGGATGTTCTGGGCAGCTGGAACGCTGTCCGCCCGCTCAAGCCGGAGCCAACCGCCTCTCAGGTCCGAAACGCGCGTCGCAGGCTTGCTGGATCAGCGGTTCTCGTCGTGCTCGGAATTGGGAATTGGACTCGACTCCACGAGGTATTGGGATCTGCACTTACACGAAGATTGGGGTTCCTTGGCCGAGCTGAGTAGCCTTCCTTTTTCGGTCACCGCCACCAATCGGCTATCCATTGTCCTGGCCTGCGCCGGTTCGCAGGGCAGCGGTGCCTGGTGCCACCAGCGACCGCTCGCATCGGGCCATGGCAGTCCGTTCCTCGAATGTAGAATGGGGCAGTGACTCGCCTCTGGCCGATCCTGCTCTTCGCAGCCTGGCCGCTGGTGGCCGCGACCCCGGAGTCCGAGTTCTTCGAGTCCAAGATCCGTCCCATTCTCGCCGGGCGCTGCTACGGCTGCCACTCGGAGAACGCGACCGCGGGCCTCCGGCTCGACTCCCGGGAAGGGCTTCTCAAGGGGGGCAGGTCCGGGCCGGCGATACGGCCCGGAAATCCCGACGGCAGCATCCTGCTGCATGCGGTCAATGGCATCAGGGGCCGGATGGAAATGCCACCGTCCGGAGTTCGACTCCAAGCCCATCAGGTCGAGGCCCTCGCCGAATGGATCGCGATGGGAGCTCCCTGGCCGATGTCCCCTCGAGAGTTCTTCCGGGCCCGGGTCCGGCCGATCATCGACGCCAAGTGCCTCGGGTGCCATGTCGCGGAGCCCCAGGGAGGCCTGCGGATGGACTCCCGGGAGGCTCTCCTTCAGGGAGGGAAGTCCGGTCCGGCCTTGGTGGCGGGCGATCCCGAGGCCAGCCTTCTCGTCCAGGTGGTTCGCCAGGACCACGAGCTCCAGATGCCGCCGACCGGACCGCTTCCTCAGAACGAAGTCAACGACTTGGTCCGATGGGTTTCGGAAGGGGCCGTCTGGGAGGATGCCCCGCCTGCCCTGGAGGAATACGCCATCAGCGATCAACACCGGAAGCACTGGGCCTTCCAACCCCTGCCAACGGGGCCTGTTCCCGTGCCGGCGGCCGGCAAACTCGCTGGGAGTCCGATCGACCGATTCATTCTCTCCAGGCTCGAGGCGGAAGGTCTGGAGGCATCCCCGCTGGCGGACAAGCGATCCCTGATCCGGCGGGTCACTTACGACCTGACCGGCCTGCCGCCGACTCCGGACGAAACGGACGCATTCTTGGCCGACGACTCTCCGAGTGCCTACAGGGAGCTGGTCGACCGTCTGCTGGAGTCGCCCCGCTACGGCGAGCGGTGGGGCCGGCACTGGCTCGACCTCGTGCGGTACGCGGATACCGCTGGCGATTCGGGCGACTTTCCGGTTCCGGAAGCGTACAAGTACCGCGACTACGTCATTGCCTCCTTCCAGAACGACAAGCCTTTCGACGAATTCATCCGCGAGCAGATCGCCGGGGACCTGCTGGAGTCCGATAGCGAGGAGGATCGATGGAGCCGACTGGTCGCGACCGGCTACTTGGCGATCTCGCGGCGCATCGGGGTCAGCCCCCACAGGCTGCGGCATATCACGCTCGAGGACACGATTGACAACCTGGGAAAGACCTTTCTTGGACTGAGCGTCCAGTGCGCGCGGTGCCACGACCATAAGTTCGATCCGATTCCCACGGCCGACTACTACCGTCTCTATGGGATTTTCGACAGCTCGGTGTTTCCGTTTCCGGGAGCCGAGCACCTGCCCTACCGCAGCGACTTCGTGTACCGCGTGGGGAAGGGGAAGGCGAGGCAGATCATGGCCTCGTATTCGGCGGAACTGACCCGCTGGAACGACAAGGAGCGAGCGAAGTTCCGGGAGTACCAGTCCTTTCAGAACAAGCTGATTACGACGCCGGGTCGCAATCGCGAGGTGGTCTGGGCGGAGTTGCAGGAATTGCGCGACGAGCGGGCCGTCTTCGCCCGCACCGAGCCGCCCCTGGAGACGGCGTACGCGATCAGCGAGGGCATCCCGAAGGACTCCGCCATCCACGTGGCTGGCGATCCGAAGTTCCCCGGTCCGACGGTCCGGAGGGGCTTCCTGCAGATCCTGGGAGGTGCCACGGTCCCCGAGGGCTACCAGGGAAGCGGCCGACGGCTGCTGGCTGATTGGATCGCGGATGCCGGCAACCCTCTCACGGCCAGGGTGATGGCAAACCGCGTGTGGCACCACCACTTCGGGGCCGGCCTGGTACGCACGACGAGCGATTTCGGAGTGCGCGGCACGCCTCCGTCCCACCCGCCACTTCTGGACTACTTGGCCCGCTACTTCATTGACAGCGGTTGGTCCGTGAAGGCGTTGCACCGGCTGATCCTGCATTCGCGCACGTACCGGCAGGCGAGCTTCGACACGGACGCCAACTTCGAGAAGGATCCGCAGAACCGGCTGCTCTGGAAGTTCAACCGCCGAAGGCTAGATGCAGAGCAGATTCGGGATTCGATCCTATCCTTCAGCGGCGACTTGGACCTGTCGCAGGCCGGCAGGCATCCGTTCCCGCACCGGCAGACGTACTTCTATCGCCAGCACGAGCCGTTCTCGGAGTTCTTTTCCACGAACCGCCGCTCGGTGTACATCATGCAGCCACGCATCCAGAAGCACCCGTACCTGGACCTGTTCGACGGGCCGGACGGCAACCTGCCCATGAGCGAGCGGAAGTCGACAACTACGACCTTGCAGGCGCTGTATCTCATGAATTCGGAATTCATCCACCGGCAATCACAGACCATGGCCGAACGGTGGAGTGTGACCACGGCCGGGCCGGACGGTTTCCTGGAGAGGGCGACGAATACCGTATTCGGCCGGCCGCCTCTGCCGGACGACTACCTGCAGGCACGCGCGTACTTCGGAGAAGCGGCCGGCGGCCAGGAGCAGAAACGCGCGGGATTCCTGCGCGCGATGCTGGCCAGCAACGAGTTCCTGTTCGTCGACTGACGTCCATCATCGACCTTCGGGTCCCGAGCCCGGTGCGCGACGCTCACGACCGCGACAGCCTGATCCGGCTAACGCGATCGGGCCCAGTTCGGGCAGTCGAACGGCTACAATCGGACCGAGGCGCACGAGACCCATGACCCGAACGAGAGCTCTTCATATCACGGCGACCGCCGTGTTGATCTGCGCGATGCCCGCAGTAGGACAGTCCACAATTCCTTGGAAAATCCACGATACGACCCGACCCGCTCCGCGCAAGGTCGTGTCCGATGTCAAGTTGCCACTGCCGCCGCCGTCTGATGCGGTGGTGCTGTTCGACGGAACGGACCTGTCCAAGTGGCGCGCGGCCGATGGCAGTGCAGCCAAGTGGGAGATCAGGGACGGCAGCTTGGCAGCGGTGCCCGGCGGCGGTCCCCTGTTCACCCATGCCGGTTTCGGAGACATCCAGCTGCACATCGAATGGGCGGCGCCAACTCCGGCCCGTGGCAAGGGGCAGGGCCGCGGCAACAGTGGCGTATTCCTGATGGGCAAGTACGAGGTCCAGGTGCTGGACTCGCATGAGAACACCACCTATCCGGACGGTCAGGCCGCCGCCGTCTACGGCCAGTACCCCCCGCTTGTCAACGCCAGCCGGCCGGCCGGCGAATGGCAGGCGTACGACATCGTGTTCCGACGCCCCCGCTTCCGAACCGACGGGTCCGTCGGCCAGCCCGCCCGGATCACGGTCTTTCATAACGGCGTGCTCGTCCAGGACAACTCCGAGATCTGGGGTCCGACCTCCTGGCTGAAGCACTTGCCGTACGAGTCCCATCCGGACCGTCTCCCGCTCTCGCTGCAGGATCACGGCAATCCAGTGCTGTACCGCAACATCTGGCTCCGCGAGCTCGAGGAGGAGCCGCGGCCCGGTCCCGGCCGGTACCAGACGAAGCCCATACTTACGATGACGCCGCCGATGCTGGACCGCTATGTCGGGAAGTATGCCCAGGACGTGGGCATGCCCGTGATCGTCAGCCGGGAAGGCGGGACGCTCTACGCCACCTTCGGCCTGCTGCCGCCGCTGGAACTGCTGCCGCACTCGAAGGAGGAGTTCTCGCTGCGCTGGACGGCTGCGACAGTGATGTTCGAACTGGATGGGGACGGCAAGCCGACTTCCCTGAAGTTCCATATCGGCGGCGACGTCCGGCCAGCGGCCAGGACGAGCGACTGACAGGCCTGGTTCCGGTGTAGGGCTCCCCTTGGGGAATCCGGACGTTCCGACGTTCTCGGCCACCCTTGGGGCCGGCCCGGCAGGGGACCGTCGGTGGCTAAACTGGTCCCGAACCAGCCGCTGGAGAAATGCAGATGCAATCGCGTTCGGTCCTCACGTCACTCCTCGCCCTTTCGATCGGACTCTTTTCCTGCTCGCCGAGCCAGACTGGGGACCCGGAGGCCGATGGCACGGGGCGGCCGAACTTCATCATCGTCTTCGCGGACGACCAGGGCTACGGCGACTTGGGCGTGTTCGGGGCTACGGACTTCGAGACACCCCGGATCGACCGGATGGCCCGCGAGGGCATGAAGTTCACTGACTTCTACGCCCAGCCCGTCTGCGGGCCCTCGCGCACTGCCCTGCTGACGGGATGCTATCCAATCCGGGTTGCGGAATTCGGTAACGAGAAGAACAACTTTCCGTACGTGCATGGGGAGGAGATCCTGCTGCCCAAGGTGCTGCAGGATCTCGGCTACGCGACCGGAATGGTCGGAAAGGTGGATATCACCAAGCGTCGTACCGGTTTCAAGCCCGAACTGAACCCGGTCCGCAGGGGCTTCGACTACTGGTTCGGCGTGGTTGGCGCCAACGACAGCGGGCGGGTGCACTGGGTCTATCGCAACGAGGACCGGATCCAGGAATCCGCTGGTGTGGACGACTTGACGAGGCGTTATACGGACGAGTCCCTGGCGTTCATTCGCAACAATCGGGACCGGCCGTTCTTCCTGTACATCGCCCACACCATGGCGCATGTCGTGCTCGGCGTGACGGAGCCCTTCCGCGACAGGTCGGAGCGCGGCCTTTACGGCGATGTGATCGAGGAACTGGACGCCAGCACTGGGGAGATTCTGGATTTGCTGGCCGAACTCGGACTCGACCAACGCACGATCGTCGTTTATACCTCCGACAACGGCCCCTGGAGCAATCATTCCCTGCCGCAGTACACAGCGGCGATCACCGAGCATGCCGGCTCATCCGGACCCCTACGAGGTGCGAAAGGCACGACTTGGGAGGGCGGCATCCGAGTGCCGACGGTCGTGTGGGGCCCCGGCTTCATCCCGGCCGGGTCGGAATCCAGCGAGGTTGCCTCGACGATGGACCTGCTGCCGACCTTCATCAACCTGGCCGGCGGCGAACTGCCGGCCGACCGCACGATCGACGGGCGGGACATCTCTCCGCTGATGTTCGGTGAGCCAGGCGCGACCAGCCCTCACGAGGCGTTCTATTACTATCGCGAGACGCACCTCGACGCGGTCCGAAGCGGCCCGTGGAAGCTGGTATTCCCGCGCCCGGGGCGGGACGACTCGGAATGGCTGCTCTCCAAGACCGGTGCCTTCCTCGGAGAACTGCTTGAGCCTGTGACCGAACTTGAGCTGTATGACCTCGAAGCGGACATCGGGGAGCAGAACAACGTCGCCGCCGAGCATCCGGACGTGGTGGAGCGCTTGGAAGCCCTGGCCGACAGGGCTCGAGGGGAGCTGGGCGACTACGACCGGATTGGCAGCGGGGTCCGTTTCTTCGAGGAAGGGCCCAAATGGCCTCGTCGCCAGCAGTGGATGCAGCAGTAGGGGCTGGGTCGGGACTTCATCCAGGCCGATTGGCCGAAAACCAGTTGGACTCACGGGTGCAATCGCCGGTCTTGGGTGCGTATCGGGCATCTTGTTCGCGTAGTCGTGACAAGCCGAGAGCCCCGCTTCGACACGAGTAGTCCAATCAGAGCAACCCCAGTTGAGCAACGTAACCGGCTTCAGCCGGTGGTGACTTGCCGCCTAGGTCGCGGAGTCGTCCTTCATCCCGGGTGCCATCCTGCCCCGTCGGGCGTCCGATTCAACGGGCTGGACGCGAGCTTCCTCCCAGCGTGTTACGACGACAGGCGCCGCGCAGTGGCTCGCGACGTTCACGCTGGTCCGAATCGGGTCGATCAGCGCATCGATGCCGAGCAGCACCCCCAGGCCCTCCATCGGCAGACCCTGGCCCTCGAACACTGCCGCAAGGATCACGAAGTTGGCGCGAGGCACTCCAGCCACGCCCTTGCTGGTCAGCTTCAGAGTGAGCAGTATCATCGCCTGACGCTCCCAGGAAAGCTCGATTCCTGCCGCCTGCGCCACAAAGAGCGTTCCCATGGCTAGGTGGATAGTGCTGCCGTTCAGGTTCAGGCTGAGGCTCAAGGGGGCGACAACGCCCAGGATGCGGCGCGGCACGCCGTACCGCTGCAAGTTCTCGAGCGTCTGGGGCAGGGCTGCGGCGCTCGAGGTTGTCGCGAATCCGACGAGGAACGGCTCACGCGCGAAGTGGGCGAACTTGCGCAAGGGGACGCGGCACAGTGCCAGGCCGCCAGCAAGCACAATGACTAGGAAGGCACCCTGGACGATCCACGCTATGGCCGTGAACTCTGCAAGGCCTCCTAGGGTCGCTCCGCCCTCGGCGGCTACGGCGTTCGCCGCAGCCGAGAACACTGCGACCGGAGCTAGGTACATCACGTAGTCGGTGTAGCGGAAGGCCACTTCCGCTAAAGCGTCGGCAAAGTCCACTACGGGGCGGGCCCGCTCGCCCACCGCCAGGCACGCGATTCCGAAGAGGAAGCAGAAGACGACGATCTGCAGGACATCCCCCCTGGCCAGGGCATCGACGATGCTCGTGGGCACGGCGTTCTCGAGCGCATCGGCTAGGTCGGCGGTCTCCTGCGACTCCGAGCCCGGCTGGACGGCGAGTGACAGACCCTTGCCGGGACCCGTCAGCTCCACGGCAAACCAACCCATGAGCAGGGCTACGGTCGTCGCAGCTTCGAAGCAAGCCGCGGACTTCCATCCCAATCGGCCCAGAGCACCGAGGGAGCCGGCGCGGGCAATCGCGCGGATCAGCACTCCGACCAGTACAGGGGCGATGATCGACCGAATCAGCCGAAGGAACAGGGTGCTGAGGAACTGGATCCGCTCCGCCCAGTCCGGGGAGGCGAGACCGAGGCAGATGCCCGCCGCCATGGCGACCAGGATCCAGGAAGCGAGCGAGAGCTGGAACAGGCCGCGCACGGAAGGATTGGGGGCGTTCCAGCGTACCAGCCCGACGCTTGGCAGGTTCCTCCGGTTCCCTACCCGGCCGTGGTCGGGAGAGCTACTGCTCGTCGGCCGAGGGTCCGTACATGCCCGGAATGGCTACGTCGTTGATTCTCAGGTACACGCTCAGTTGCGCCCTGTGGTGAATGATGTGGTTCAGAACCATCGACTTCAGCACCGTGATTCGAGGCATCGTGAAGATCGGGTTCCCCCGCATTTTCAGAGTCCAGTCGACGCGCATCGCGTCGTCATCCAGCTTTGCGATCGCCTCCTTCGCTTGGGCGACTTGGCTGTCGAAGAACTCAAGAGTCGCCTCGCGGCTGGATGCTTCGAATGGCTCGAAAGGCCTCCCCTCGGGGGGCTGGATGTCCAGTTCGACCCGTTCCGCGGTAGGCACCCCCCATCCGGCCATTTCCGCTACATGGCCAGCAAGGCGTCCCATGGACATGGATCTTTCGTGCGGCTTGTAGTCCAGCGCTTCGTCGGGAACGCATTCCAGCATTCTCCTTGTGTTGCGCATCTCGTGGTCGAATTCGGCAAGGAAGACTTGGGCGATCGTCATACCGGGGATTATAGACCGCAGGCCAGGGACCATCAGCTACGGGGCCTGATCGAGGACCCGACGATTCTGCATCAGCCGCCCGGTCCCCGTTCGGGACGTGATTATGTACCTGCCCGCTTCCCTGCACGTAGCTGGCGATTCACCTCGAACAGCGCGATTCCCGTCGCGACCGAAACGTTGAGAGACGAGATGCTGCCCACCAGCGGAATGCGGACAAGGAAGTCGCATCGCTCCGCCACCTTCGCTCGGAGGCCTCGGCTCTCGCCTCCCATCACGAGCGCGCTCCGACTCGCGTATTCGACAGCGTCGTAGTCGACTTTGGCCTCTTCATCGAAGCCGTACAGCCAGAAGCCCGATTCCTTCATTTGCTCGAGCGACCGTCCAAGGTTCTTGACCCGGACTACCGGAAGGGACTCCAGCGCTCCCGCAGCGGCCTTTGCCGTCGCCTCCGTCAGGCTCGCCGACCGTCTCTCCGGTATTACCGCAGCTGCGGCGCCGGCACCGTCCGCGGTTCGGATGATCGCGCCGAGGTTGTGCGGATCCTGGACCGAGTCAAGCACGACGAGCGTGCATTCCTCGCCCGCGCTTTCGAGGACTCCGTCGAGTGTTCGGAACGGGCTTGCTGTCGAGAGGGCAACGACGTTCTGGTGGGCACTTGTACCCGCGAGGCGCTGCATGGCCGAGCGCGATTCGAACCGAACGGGAATTCCGATCCGGCGGCATTCGTCGATTAACGGGAGCAGCCTGGCGTTCCTGGCGCCTTGGGTGACGACAACACTGTCGATTCCCGTGCCGGACTCCCCCGCCGAGCGTAGCGCGGCCGAGACCGCGTGAATGCCGACCAATCGCCGCATGGCCTGAGGCTCATGATAGAGCGAAGTCGCTTCAGCGGAGGCGTTGCGCTCGAAGTCGCTGCTGTCGTGGGTCAAGTGCGACTGGCATGGGCGTTGATGTCAAGGTGACCATCCGATTTGGGCCGCACCGGCATCACCCGTCTCCGGCCAAGGGCTGTGAGGCGCCGGGGCCGCGTCAAGCAAGGATCTTGTGCAGGAGCTGGTCCTCCACGTCGGTCAGCCGATAGCTCCGTCCGCTGTAGGTGAAGGTCAGGCGCTCGTGATCCAAGCCGAGCAATTGGAGGATCGTGGCACGGAAATCATGCACCGAAACAGGGTCCACGGCTGCCTTGGAGCCGAGTTCGTCGGACTCGCCGTACGACACACCCCCCTTGATGCCGCCGCCGGCCATCCAGGCAGTGAAGCAATGCGGATTGTGATCGCGCCCGGGCGTTGAGGTGCCGATCTGGGCGACGGGGAGGCGGCCGAACTTGCCTCCCCAGATCAGTCGCCGGAGGTATCAACCTTGAAGACGCTCCTGATCATGATCATGCGGTGCAGCCGCTTCAGTTGCCAGCCGTTCTGAGTGAGGTCCCGAGCCAGCCAGTCGACTGGTTCCAGGTGGGTCGGACCCGCGCCCATCTTCCCGAAACTGCTTGGCGTAGTCACGATTCCCGTGCCGAAATGGTAGTGCCAAAGCCGATTGACGATGACCCGCGGCAGCAGCGCCCCCGCACCGGATTCCGGATCTGTCAGCCACTTGGCCGGGGAGGCCCTGGGAAATCCGCCGCGCTCCCAGCCGAGTGGCGGCTTCCTGACCCAGTCTCCGGGTTCCATGCCCCGGCGGGTCAGGACCGGCAAGACCTGCCGCTGGGCGGGCTCCGGTTTCAGGTCCACGTCGCCGCGCCGCAGCACGAAGGTCGGCTCGTAGAAGTGCGGATAGCCCCTTCCGTTGGCGTAGTGGCGTGGCTTGGAGAATCCCTCCGCTGTCGCCTGGACCTTCGTGAAGGAAGGCATTGGAATGCGAGATTCGTGCTCGCGGATCGCCGCACTCGCCTCCATCCCGCTTTGGAAGCCCCCTTCCCCGACCGCGAACGCGGGTTCGGCAGAGTCCGTCACGGATAGCCGGAGGCACCCCAAGCTGAAATTCGAGTTGTAGCCGAAGGCCGCCCTCGAAACTCACCGGCTCCTTGAAATCAAAGACGGTCGCATGGTCCGAGCCGATTCCTGCGGGAGGAAGTGCCCACCCGCTTCGGTTGCTGCCGTCGTCGATGACCAAGGAGGCGGAGGCGTAGCCCGCTTCCAGTTGGCCTGTTGCCCGCGCACTCCCCAACTCGATCTCTACGGGCTCGGCGCGGGGTTCGGACCTCGGCTGGGCCTCCGCAGAAACGAGGCCGAGGAGAGACTTGCCGTCGTGCGAGCGGCCAGGGCCGTTGAACGGCAATGACGGGTGCGTCAGGGCCTCGACCCTGAGGGCTCGAAGGTCCTTCGCGGAGATGTTCGGCGGAGACGGTGTAGGTATCGAAGTTGACGTTGTCTCCGCTGATCAGGATCGAGCCGTCCTCGAGCTTGTCCGCCTTCGCCTCGCTGACGGACTTGATGTCAACGATGTCCAGGACCTGCCATTCATCGGCGCTGGAACCGGGAGCCCCGTCCCGGAGCCATTGGTCGAACGCCTCGCCGCCCAGGTCGCGCTCGATTTGACCGAAGCGCCGAGCTTGCCGCTCGCTCCCAGGGACCCTCGGCGACCTCAGGTCCAGCCCGCCCAGTACTTGTCCGCTTCCATGACATCCAAGGCAGCTGTCCAGAAACAGCGGCCGGACTTCGTCGCGAAACACCTCTAACCCCTCGGCCATGCGCTCGGCGTGGTCGTCGCCGACTTGCTCCTCTAGTGCCGAGGTGCCGAGAAACGCGAAGGCCAGCAGGGCGCTGCTCCCAGCATGCCAACGCCTCGCGGACCCAAGGGTTCCCGTTCGTCCGGCTCTGGATAGACTGCCGGCAAGTTGGCTGGGATCCTCGTGAATCCCTGCCAACGACTCGGCCTAGGGGCGACCTTCGCCGTCCGCCGAAGCCTCCAGTTGCCGCACGGCGCCTCCTACGTATAGGCCCCGCTTTTCCCGCCAAGACGGCCCAGCGAACGACACTTTCTTGAATCGTCATTGAACCTCGAACTACAGAATGCGCGACCCTTCCGCGTGCCGTACAGGCGCACCTCCAGGTCCTGACTTGGCCCCGAGGGCGGACACCAGGAATTCGAACCAGAGTTTCCAAGGGTCGGGGGCCATACCCTTTAGGAGGACAGCACGGATACGAAGAAAACACGAATATCTTGCAGGGGATTCGGCGGCCAAGATCGCCCTGACCCAGGGGTTTCCTATAATGGGATGCCTCCTTCCTCCACCGTTTCCCTCGGATGCTGCGTTTCGTCACAGCCGGCGAGTCTCACGGCGAGACGCTCGTCGCCACCCTTTCCGGCATGCCCGCCGGCGTTCCCGTTGATCTGGCCAGGGTCAACCGCGACCTCTGGCGCCGCCAGCAGGGTTACGGGCGTGGCGGTCGGATGAAGATCGAAAGCGACACGGCGCACGTCGTCTCCGGTGTTCGACACGGCAAGACGATCGGCTCGCCGATCGCGGTCCTGCTCCGGAACCGGGATTGGAGAAACTGGACCGAGACACTTCCGGTCGAGGACTACGAGGGGTCCGGAGAGCACTCCAAGCCCGTCAACCGCCCGAGGCCCGGGCACGCCGACCTTGCGGGATGCATCAAGTACAACTATCCGGAGGCCCGCTACATCCTAGAGCGTGCCAGCGCCCGGGAGACCGCCGCTCGTGTCGCCATGGGCGGCTTCGCGAAACTCCTGCTCTCGGAATTCGGCATCGAGATTCTGAGTCACGTTGTCGCGGTGGGCGGAGTGGAGTTGGAGCGTCCCGCCACCTGGGAGGAACTCCAGGATCTGGCGTCGAAGGACGAGGTGCTTCTCAACTGCGTTGATCCAGAAACGGAGCAGCGGATGAAGGCGGCCGTGGACGAGGCCTATAGCACCGGCGACACCCGTGGCGGAGTGTTCGAGGTCATTGTCCGGGGCGCTCCGCCCGGGCTCGGATCTCATACAAGCTGGGATTCAAAGCTGGACGGGAGACTGGCCCAGGCGATCGTCTCAATGCAGGCGGTAAAGGGCGTGGAGATCGGTTCGGCGTCCCTCGCAGCGGCCTCACCCGGCTCCAAGGTGCAGGACACCATCCACTACAACAAGCGGCTGCGCGAATTCTATCGTGGCTCCAACAAGGCTGGCGGTCTCGAAGGCGGCATCACTAACGGACAGGATGTTGTCGTGCGCGGGTACCTGAAGCCGATCTCAACGCTGCGCCGGCCCTTGGAATCGGTTGACCTGCCAACCCGCGAGCCAGCGGTTGCGGCCTACGAGCGCTCCGACGTGGCGGTGGTGCCTGCAGCCGGGGTGATCGGAGAGGCGATGGTCGCCCTGACCGTAGCCCAGGCATTCCTCGAGAAATTCGGCGGCGACTCGCTGGGCGAGATCCGCCGCAACTACGACGGATACGCCGAACAGATCCGGAAGTTCTAGCGCGGAGTTCTTGGCGTTTCTGCGAGCGGGATGGCTGACCGGATGAACGAGTCGAGTGATCGGGAGAGGCTGAAGGGGATACTCCAGAGTCACTCGATCAAGCGGGGGGACTTCGTCCTAGCCTCCGGCGAAAAGAGCAACGTATACGTCGATTGCCGCCTGACGACCTTGCGGGGAGAAGCGATGCCGCTTGTCGGCCGACTGGTTCTGGACAGGATCCGTGGCAGAGGCTGGAATCCGGAGGCTGTCGGGGGGCTGACGATGGGAGCCGACCCTGTCGCATGCGCGGTCGCCCGCGAATCCCAGGAAACGCCTGACCCGGTCAATGCCTTCGTCGTGCGCAAGGAGGAAAAGGGACACGGCCGTAAGCGTCAGGTTGAAGGTCTGGCAAGTACGGAAGGCGTGCGATGCGTGGTACTCGACGACGTCTGCACCACCGGCGGTTCGACCGTTCGGGCAGTCCGTCGAGTCAGGGCTGCCGGCATGGAGGTCCTGGGGGCCTGCTGCATGGTGGATCGCGAGCAGGGAGCCGCCGAGGCTCTCGAGGCCGTGGGATGCTCGCTCGAGGCGCTCTTCACCATGCGCGAGCTGCTGGCCGGCTGAGGGCCGGTCCGGATCCGCGCACGTCGAGCCCCGACCGTGTTCTTGATGCAGGTCGGAGGCTCGCAGGCCCCGACGCCGGGTTCTGCCGCACGCCCTGCTATCATGATGATCCACGAAGGACGGGCGCCCGCCGGGCGGTGCTCGCAGCCCGCCCGGCAGCGCTTTCGAATCGCATGTTCGAACGCTATACGGAGAAGGCCCGGCGGGTCATTTTCTTCGCCCGCTACGAGGCCAGCCAGTTCGGCAGCCCCTACATCGAGACGGAGCACCTCCTGCTGGGACTGATCCGGGAGGACAAGGCGCTCGCGAACCGATTCTTGCGGACCCATGCCGCAGTGGACTCGATCCGCAAGCAGATCGAAGCTCACACAACGATCCGGGAGAAGGTCTCGACATCCGTGGACCTCCCGCTCAGCCATGAGTGCAAGCGGGTCCTTGCATACGCTGCCGAGGAGGCCGAGCGTCTCTCGCACAAGCACATCGGGACCGAGCATCTCCTGCTTGGCCTCTTGCGGGAGGAGCGGTGCTTTGCTGCCGAGATCCTGCACGAGCGGGGCCTGAGGCTCTCCACGATTCGCGAGGAACTCGCCCGCGTCCAGTCGGAGAAGACGGTCTCGAGCCGCCCGAAGGAAGGCTCCATGCTCGCGGAGTTCAGCCGCGACCTCACGCAGGAGGCATCTGACGGGAAGCTCGATCCGCTGATCGGGCGGGATTCCGAGCTGGAACGGGTCGTGCAGATCCTGTGCCGCCGCACCAAGAACAACCCGGTCCTGATCGGCGAACCCGGCGTCGGGAAGACGGCGATCGTGGAGGGTCTCGCCCAGCGCATCGCCAGCGGGGTGGTACTGCCCTACCTGTCGAACAAGCGGATCTACTCGCTGGATCTCTCCTTGATCGTCGCCGGGACGAAGTATCGCGGGCAGTTCGAAGAGCGCCTCAAGACGATCATGAAGGAACTGATGGAGAACCAGAACTCCATCATCTTCATCGACGAGCTGCATACGCTCGTCGGAGCCGGCTCAGCCGAGGGCTCGCTCGATGCGGCGAATATCCTGAAACCTGCTCTGTCGCGTGGCGAGATTCAGTGCATCGGCGCGACGACGCCCGGCGAGTTCCGCAAGTCCATTGAGCGCGACCGCTCCCTGGAACGGCGCTTCCAGGCGGTCAAGGTCACCCCTCCTACGGAGGAAGAGGCCGTTCAGGTGCTGTTCGGCATCAAGGAACGGTACGAGAAGTTCCACGCCGTGGTGTACACGGACGAAGCGCTGAAGGCGGCCGTCCACAGCTCGATCCGATACATCCCAGACCGGTTCCTGCCCGACAAGGCGATCGACCTGCTCGACGAGGCCGGCGCCCGGGTCAAGCTCCAGCAGACCAAGATGTCGGACGAGAGCATCGAGATCCACAAGCGGATCAGCTTCATCGTTCACCGCATGGAGAGTGCGATCGCGAACCACGAGTTCGAGAAGGCGCGGTTCTACTCGGAGGAAGAGCGGAAGGAACGCGAGAACCTCCGCCGCCTGCAGGCCCTGCACGACATGGAGGAGCGGGTCACGGCGACGGTCGAGAGGGACGACATCGAAGAGGTGGTGGCGCGCTGGACCGGCGTTCCGATGACGGCCATCAAGGAAGAGGAGATGGGCAAGCTCCTTCGCATGGAGGAGGAACTGCACACGCGAATCGTCAGCCAGGACAGCGCCATTTCCGCGCTAGCCCGCGCGATCCGTCGCTCGCGGGCGGGTCTCAAGCCCCTGAACCGGCCGGCCGGTTCGTTCCTGTTCCTCGGTCCTACCGGAGTCGGGAAGACCGAGGTGGCCCGGGCTTTGGCCGAATTTCTCTTCGGCAGCCAGAAGGCCCTCATCCGCTTCGACATGTCCGAGTTCATGGAGCGGCACTCTGTTTCGAAGCTCATCGGTTCGCCCCCGGGTTACGTGGGGTACGAGGAGGGCGGCCAGCTCACGGAACGGGTGAAACGGACTCCGTACTCGATCATCCTGCTGGACGAGATCGAGAAAGCGCACCCGGACCTGTTCAGTATCCTGCTCCAGGTTTTCGAGGACGGACGGCTCACTGACGGGCTCGGCAACACCGTGGACTTCAAGAACACCATCATCGTGATGACGTCCAACATCGGGGCGCGGCACCTGCAGGCCAAGACCCCCATGGGCTTCCAGGGGAGTTCTACGGAGTCCACCGACGCGAAGGCTGAACAGGAAGTGCGGAACGAGGTCAAGAGGACGTTCAATCCCGAATTCCTGAACCGTCTCGACGAGACGATCGTTTTCCGCTCCCTCACCGACGAGGACTTGCTGGCGATCATTCAGATGCTGACCACGCAGATCAACGAGAACCTGATCAGCAAGGGGCTGCAGATCCGCCTGAGCGACGACGCGGCCCAATACATACTTGAAAAGACCGTGGGCGACCGCAACTACGGTGCGCGGCCCTTGCGGCGCGCGCTGCAGCGCTACGTTGAGGATCCGCTCTCCGAAGTACTGATTCAGGGTGGGTTGCCGGAACCTGCCGAGATCGAGATCTTCCGGGGACCGGACGGGATCTATTACCGCCGGTTGGACCTCCCGGAAGGCGAGGTCGAGGAAGACGACGGCGGCCTGGCAATAGCGACGGGAACCCTGCTGTATTCGTTCTAGCTACGCAGGCCCGGCTTAGCGTAATCCCTCAACTCAGCCCGCCGCGTGCGGCTTCCACCCGCATAGCGCTGCAATGCGATTTGCCCCAGTCTCCCCGGATAGGGTCCCGCCAAGGGATCGGTGCGCCGTTGCGGGAACGAGCCGCCGGCGATTCCAGTTGTCGCGGGCCAAGCACGGCCTATAGCTCCGGAAAGACGCCTGCCAGCCGGGGGTACAGTTCCTGGAACACGGCATACGACCGGGCGTAGGTTTCTGCGAGTGTCCCATCAGGCTCTGTCCGTCGCTCCTCCGCGATCATCGTCCGGCAGGCTTCCTCGACCGAGCCGACATGACCCGTCCCGGCCATTGCCAGCAGAGCGGCTCCGTACGCGGAGCCCTCTTGCGTCTGCAGGGTCGCGATCGGCTTCTGGAAGACGTTCGCGAGGATGCTCCGCCACAGCGAGGACTTCGCCCCTCCGCCTGAAGCCCTCACCGAGGAGACTTCCGCGCCCAGGGACTCGATGATGCCGAGACAGTCGTTCAGGCTGTAAGCCACCCCTTCGAGGATCGAGCGAACGAGGTGGCCTCGAGTGTGCTTCGCTGTGACCCCAATCCAGCCCCCACGGGCATAGGGGTCGAGGTGAGGGGTGCGCTCTCCCATGAGGTACGGGAGCCAGATCAGTCCCTCCGCGCCCGGAGGCACGTCCTCCGCCTCGGCGGTCAGCAGGTCGTAGATTTCGACGCCCTGGTCCTTCGCGGCATCCGCGAGCCCCGTCGCAAGCTGGTTCCGGAACCACTGCAGGCTCAGGCCGGCACCCTGCGTTACCCCCATGATGTGCCACTTGCCCGGCACCGCGTGGCAGAACGTGTGCACCCTTCCCGCCGGATCGTAGGCTGCCTCGTCCAAGTGCGAGAACACCACTCCCGACGTTCCGATAGTGCAGGAGACCAGACCGGATTCCACGATTCCGTTGCCGACCGCGCTGGCCGCTTGGTCGCCCGCACCCCCGACGACCGGAGTTCCGGCGGCGAGGCCGGTCTGCCTCGCGGCCTCCGCCGATACCGAGCCGGTCCGTTCCGGGGATTCCACGACCTCCGGTAGGATCGAGGCGTCGATACCGAGCTTGTCGATCAGAGGTCTCGCCCAGTGGCGCCCGACAACATCGAACAATGCTGTCCCGGAAGCGTCAGAGACCTCGCTCGCGAACTCGCCAGTCAGCATGAACCGGATGTAGTCCTTGGGCAGCAGCATCTTCCGGACGCGCTCGTAGCTCGCCGGATCGTGGTCGCGGACCCAGAGCAGCTTCGGGGCTGTGAAGCCCGTTAGCACCGGGTTGGCAGTCTGTTGGAGTACCATTTCCGGCCCGGCCTCCGTGTTGATCCAGTCGACCTGCTCCTGGCTGCGCTGGTCGCACCAGATGAGGGCAGGCCGAAGGACTTGGCTGTCGGAGTCCAGCAGGGTCAGGCCGTGCATCTGCCCCGAGAGACCGATGCCGGCAATGTCGCGGCCGCTCACGCCGGCCCGGGCCAAGACGCCTCGTACCGCCTCGCGGGCCGCGTTCCACCAATTCTCCGGCCGTTGCTCCGCCCAGAGAGGGCGTTCCATCCGAATGTCTTCGTGCGCGGCCGTCACCCCACACGCAACGCTGCCATCGGCCCGAACGAGAAGGGCGCGGGACCCTCCAGTGCCGATGTCGATTCCCAGCCAGTGACTCATGCTGTTCCATCCCCTTCCGCGCCATGGTCTCCGACCGGCGCTCGTGCGGCAAGCCCCGTGACCTCCGCGCGCAGTTCCTGCGTGAGCGCTCTCGCGGTCAGACGGTCCCGCTCTCTTGTGTGGATCGGTTTCCCGATCCTGAGTTCCACGATTCCGGGCCTCAGGTGCCAGGACCCCGGAGGGAGGATGCTCCCGCTCCCGGCGATCGCCATCGGCACGATCGGCACCCCGGCTTCGATCGCAATGTGGGCGGCTCCGGTCTTGAACTGCCGCATCGACGTCCCCCGCCGCCGGCCGCCTTCCGGGAAGACCAGCACCGAGAGCCCGCCGCCTACCCGACGCGCTGCTGACTCGATGTTCCGCGCTGCGCGCCGCGGATTCTCGCGATCGACTGGAAGGTGGCCAGCGCGGCTCAAGTGCCAGCCGATGAACGGAATCGTCCAGAGGCCTGATCGGGCCAGGATTCGGAAGTTGCGGGGCATAAAGCCGAACATGAGCGGGGTGTCGATCAGGCTGAAGTGGTTCGAAGCGAAGACGTAGGGCTGATTCGCGTCCAAGTGCCCGCCCCCGAGAACTCTCACGTCCACGAGGAACACCCCCATGAGCATGCGTCCCCACCGGCGCGCCACCCGATGCTGGAGTTCGCCGGTACTGTCCACTGCCGACGACAGCAGCGAGAGAAGCCCCATTACGGTGGTGATGGCACCCAGCATCGGGATCATCCAGCACACGGACCGGAGAAAGCTGAAGGTCTCGCGCATCCCGAGGAACCGTTGATTCTATCCGAGCATTTCCCGCGCTTCGCCCACGAGGAAGATCGAGCCCGCGACGACAATCCACCCGCCCGGGGCCACCCGTCTCTCGGCCAGCCGCAACGCGGCACCGACGTCGGGTGCGGTCTCTACGGACGGATGGTGGTGACCCACGGCAGCCAGCAGCCCTCGCGGGCTCACCGACCGCTCCACCTTGGAGCGTGTGAGCACGACGCGGTCCGCGACCGGGAACATCCAGGCCGCGATCTCATCGACGGCCTTGTCGCGCGAGGATCCGTAGATGAGCGTAACGTCGCGCCCCGCGGATTCCCGTGCCACGAACTCAGCCAGGGCTCGGGCGCCCTCGGGGTTGTGTGCAGCATCCAGCAGGAAGCGAGGGGGCGTGCCCGCGAATTCAAGCCTGCCCGGCCACTGCACTTGACTCAGTCCTCGTTCGATGTGGCGCGATGAAATACTGAGGACGTCCAAGGCCGCGACGGCTGTCAGGGCATTATCAACTTGGTGCCGGCCCGCCAGCCCGACCCGGACGGCAACTGCGCTGGCGCGTCCGACCGCGTCGAATCGCCATCGCCCAGACTCGCTCGAGGCGTTACGCACCTCCCAGTCCGTCTCCACGTCGTGGACCTCCGCGCCTGCCTCTCGGCAGCACCGTAGGAGGACTCCGCGAGCCGCCGCGGCCTGCCTTCCGATCACGGCACGGCACCCGGGCTTGACGATCGCTCCCTTCTCTGCGGCGATTTGCTCCAGTCGCCTGCCGAGGTACCGCTCGTGATCGTGATCGATCTGCGTAAATACGACCAATTCGGGAGCGACCACGTTGCTCGCATCGAGCCTGCCCCCGAGACCGGTCTCCATGATCCGGACATCGGCACCGGCTTGTTCGAACAGCACGAGTGCCACCGCTGTCGCGGACTCGAAGAACGTGGGGTGGGCGGCCGCGCCATGCATTGCGGCAATGCGCTCGTTGGCCTTGCGTACCGGAGCGACGGCCCTCGCCAAGGTCTCGTTGGAGACCGGCTTCCCGTCTAGCAGGAAGCGCTCGTTGATGCGCGACAGGTGCGGGGACGTGTACAGGCCCGTCGAGTAGCCCGCCGCCCTGAGGCCGGACTCGATCATGGCGGAGGTGGAGCCCTTGCCGTTGGTCCCGGCGACGTGGACGATACCGGGAGCGCGCTCCGGGCTTCCGAGTTCGCGGACTAGCCGCTGCATGCGTTCCAGCCCGAACGATTGCGTGCGAATCGAGCTGGGCAGGGAATAGAGATAGCGAACGGAAGGGTCTAGCGGTTCCATGCGAGCCTATGCCGCGGGCCCACGGAAGAACTCCAAGGCGTTTCCGATGAACTGCTTGAGTTCGGATCGAGCGACCACGGCATCCAGCATGCCATGCTCAAGGAGGAATTCGGACCGCTGGAAGCCCTTCGGCAGCTTCTGGCGTATCGTCTGCTCGATCACTCGCGGCCCGGCGAATCCGATCAACGCTCCCGGCTCCGCGATGTTCAAGTCTCCAAGCATCGCGAAGCTCGCCGTCACGCCACCGGTGGTCGGATCTGTCAGCACGCTGATGTACGGGACCTTCGAGCGGTCCAGGTTCTTCAGGGCGGCCGAGACCTTGGCCATCTGCACGAGGCTCACCATGCCCTCCATCATGCGCGCGCCGCCAGAGGCGGACACGATGATGAGCGGCTTGCGGTCCCGGGCAGCCAGTTCCGCGGCCCGCGTGAGCTTCTCGCCGACGACCGCCCCCATGCTGCCACCAATGAAGCCATATTCCATGGCGCACAGGACCACTTCGTAGCCCTCGAGCTTTCCGAGCGCGCAAATTAGCGCGTCGTCGAGCCCGGTTCGCTCCTTGGCGTCACGGAGGCGGTCTTCATAGGGCCTGCGGTCCTCGAACTGCAGGGCGTTCGTGGAGCGCAGGTTCCCGCAGATCTCCTCCCACTTCCCGTCGTCCAGGAGCATCTCCAGCCGCTGCCGGGCGTTGAGCTTGAAATGAAACCCGCACTGGCCGCAGACCATCGCCTGTGCTTCCAGGTCCTTCTTCCAGATCGGGGTGGGGCAGGAATCGCACTTGATCCAGAGACCTTCCGTACGGACCCGCTTGGGTTCGTGCTCCTTTCGGAACCAAGCCATTGCAAAGGGACGCCCCGCCACGCGGGGCGTCCAACATCCTTCGATCATAGCCATTGGGGTGCTCGCTCCGAAAGGCTAGGCGAGGCGGGTCCTCGTGACGGCTGTGCCTCGCGGAGCGGCGATTCGTCCGCACCCGAGCCCCGGATCGGTCACGAACTGCGGTCCGGCTGTGAGACTCCGAACCGATGAGACCCGTCAGTCGCAGCCTCCTTGTGATCTACGGGGCACTCAGGCGGCACCGCCGAGCGGTTGATGTGAGGCCGCAGGTTCGTTCAACTGCGCCATGAACATCGATCGGAAGCGCGACGGCCCATCACCGCAGCGAGGAAACGGCAGAACCGACTGCTA
Organism: uncultured Bryobacterales bacterium; assembly: GCA_964461235.1. Taxonomy (GTDB): domain Bacteria; phylum Acidobacteriota; class Terriglobia; order Bryobacterales; family UBA6623; genus VXMF01. The sequence goes on from CAYWUV010000006.1 coordinate 37,090, forward strand.
GGGGCGCTTGGTTCCGAATTCAGAGACTCCCGCGAACCGCCTTGCCACGAAGGACTTGTTCGGAACTCGAGGATTGATCATCCTGTCGAGTCTCGAAGACGCCGGGAACTCGCTGCACAGCAAGTCTCCGGGCAGCGGCCCGCGCCGGCTGTCAGGCTGCGTGCTGCTGGTGTTGCGGACGACTGTCGTCTTGAACCCCACCGGGCAATCGACCAGCCTCCCCGAGCGGCCCCTGAGCGGCCCCGGGCCCGCGCCGCTGAGCCACCGGGCCTGTCTCGGATTCGGCGAACAGGCTCTGCTGGACTCGTCCAAGGATGCCTCCGGCAGGATCTACGGCGAAAGGGATCGCGCTGGCGAGACCGTACTTGCTGCGAATCCCCTCCACCCTTGCTTGGAGCCAGTCCTGATAATCCCTTGCCACGTAGGAGCGGGAGCGGTAGTGCGACCGATACCGTTCGGCGATCTTCGGGAACCATTGTTCGAGAACAGGCAACAGCCGCCGCCTAGCCGCCTCCTTCAGAAAGAGAGGGTTGGCCGTCCAGTACTGAGCGTCCGCCCGCTTCGCCTGTTCGGCGACAGCACCCAGGATGTCCGCGCTATCGGTCAGAAGCGGCAGCACGGGTGCGCTGAACACACCGGCCCGAACGCCTCGCCAGCGCAACTGGCGGACGGTTTCGATCCGCATTTCGGGCCTGACGGCGCGTGGCTCCAGCAGCCGGGCCAGCGCATCGTCCATGGTCGTGACGGTCATGTTGACGCGCAGGTCGTTCTGCGCGGCGATCTTGCCTAGCAGGTCGAGATCCCGCAGGATCAGGTCCGATTTCGTCGTGATGCCGATCCGGAGCCCCGAGGCGCGGGAGAAAGCCTCGAGAATCCCCCGAGTGGTTTCAAACCTCCGTTCCGCCGGCTGGTACGGGTCGGTTCCGGTGCCGAGGGCGATCGGGCCGTCGACACCCCGGCGCAGTTCCTGTTCCAGGATCTCCCTGGCCCTCTCCTTCGAGAAGATGAGGGTGTCGAAGTCAGCGGGATCGTCGAGCCCGAGATACGTGTGCGTGTACGGCGCATAGCAATAGTGGCAACCGATCTCACACCCCCGGTACGGGTTAACCGTCCACCGGAAGGGCATCTGCGGGTTGGAGCAGCGATTGAGGATGCTCTTTGACGGTAGGCTCCGATACTCGACGTGCCGCTTCGTAGCGAGTCTGGTTCCGCTGGCGGCAAGGGCAGCGATCCCTACGAGATTTTGACCGGTCATACTATTATATTCGTATTTTATTCGCTATCAGTCAAGTCCGATGGCGATTCTTGGAGCCGTTGGCTCAGTTTTCTGCCGGCACATGCAAGGAATCGCCAGCGGTATTCGAAACGGTCTGCGCCGATCCGGGAGCTCCCCGGGGACACGGTGGCCTGGCGAGTGCGGGCGCTAGCCTGCTAGGCCCGATGTGATCGCAGGATTCGGAGCATCCTCCTCAGGGGTTCGGCCGCTCCCCAGAGGAGTTGGTCGCCGACGGTGAATGCACCCAGGAAGGAGGGTCCCAGATTCAGTTTCCGGACCCTGCCGACGGCGATTTCGAGCGTGCCGGCCACGGCTGCGGGAGTGAGGTGCTGCAGCGTCGCTTCGCGAGAATTGTCCACGATCCGCACCCACGGATTGCCCTCCCTTATCAGATCCAGAGCCTCAGCCACCGGCACTTCCCGCGCGAGCTTGATGCATAGGGCCTGACTGTGGCAGCGAAGGGCGTCGATGCGAGCGCAGGTCCCGTCGATCTTGACAGGCTGGTCAGCCCCGAGTAACCGGCTCGCCTCGACGCTCGCTTTCCATTCCTCCCGCGTCTGGCCGTCTTCCATGGCCGTGTCGATCCAAGGCAGCACGCTGCAAGCGAGGGGAGCTCCGAGTTCGGCGAGCGGAAGCGAGGCGGCTCGCTGGGCGCGGGTGATCGCTTCTGCGGTCTCCGGCGTCGTGAGGCTGTCGAGTTCCTCTTCGGAGAGTGCAATCTGGCGCAGCTGACGCGCTAGTTCAGTGAGTTTCCGGGCACCGGCTCCGGAAACGGCCTGATAGGTCATGGTGCTCATCCATTCGATGAGACCGGCCCGGTACAGTCCGACGGTCGCCATGAGGAGCAGGCTGACCGTGCAGTTTGCGCCGATGAAGTTCCGGCAACCGTCGTGAAGCCGCTGTCGGATCTGGTCGCCGTTGACGGGGTCCAGGACAAGAGTCGCATCCTCTCGCAACCGGAGCTTGGAAGCAGCGTCAATCCAGTACCCGTCCCAGCCAGCTTCCCTGAGCTGGTCGAATACTCCTGTGGTATAGCCGCCTCCCTGGCAGCTCAGCACCACGTCGCAGCGCCGCAACTCGGTGATACTGCTGGCATCCTTCAAGACTCCCGATATGCTCCCCTCGGGGGCCGGGCTCCCGGCGTTCGAGGTGCTGAAGAACTCGACCTCCAGACCTTGCAGGTCTTGTTCGGTCCGCATCCGCTCCAGAAGGACGCTGCCCACCATGCCCCGCCAGCCGACAAATCCTACGCGCAAGTCGATGCCCCCCGAACCCGAATCTCTCGCCAAGCGAGAGGAAGTAGGGTCTGAATTGATGATAAAGTGTTTAAGATGAGTCACTTAAAGGAGATTCAATGACTCACCTCGTACAAGTTCACTCTACCATGCCCGAGGTTTGCCAGTAGGTGCACCGGTGGTGTGTGCCGGCTCGCGCGGATGATCGAACTGCGTGTTCGGCGCTGGTTGCGACGAAGAGCAGCGGGTCCAAGGGGCGTGCTCCCGCCGGCCACGAAGAGCGCGTCCCTCGGTTCGATTGGCTACCGCGACCTAGGCGTAAGATGCCGGCTGCTCGCGTCGCCGCTATTCGGCCGCGCTTTCCTGGGCGCCAGCTCCCTGCCACGCACTGATCTTCAAGCGACGGCACACCCAGCACAACCCGTCCGAGGTGGCTGTGGCCCCCGGCGTCGAGCAGACTCGGCAGGGGAATTCGCTGACCGGCTGGGATGGAAAGACGTGCTCCGTGACAGCTTCGATGATGGGCCCGGCAACGACCGGGGCATCCAATGATTCGGACTTGCTGATCTTGGCCATCGCTCGAATCGTCCGTTCCAGCCCTCAGTATAGGGTCTTTGGTGGTCCCGGGTCTATCAGTCAGTCGGGCCCTTCAAGCCAGCAGTTTCGTCACGACGTGTCCCCCGACGTCCGTCAAACGGAAGTCCCGGCCCTGATGGCGGTAGGTCAGAAGCTCGTGATCGAACCCAAGGCAGTGCAGCAGAGTGGCTTGCAGGTCGTGCACGTGAACTTTGTCTTCGACGGGCTTGAGTCCGATGTCGTCGGTCTTGCCGACAACTCGGCCTCGTGCGATTCCGCCTCCCGCCAGCCACATGCTGAAACAGTCCGGGTGGTGGTCCCGACCGGGAGCCTCGTCCTTGCGGTCCACCTGCGCCATCGGAGTTCGCCCAAATTCGCTCGCCCAGATCACGAGCGTTGTGTCCAGCAGGCCCCGCTGCTTGAGGTCCTGCACAAGGGCCGCGCTGGGCCGATCGACGGCTGCGCAATTGCCGGCATGCCCCTTGTCGAGTTCCTTGTGGTCGTCCCAGTCACCGTGCGTGAGCATCACGAAGCGCACGCCCCGCTCCACCATGCGCCTCGCCAGCAGGCAGTTCGTCGCATAGGCATGAGTCGGTTCCTGGCCGACACCGTAGGATTCCAGCACATGCTTCGGTTCGTCCCCGAAATCGAGCAGCTGGGGGACGGCGATCTGCATCCGGAACGCGAGTTCGTAGGATGCGATGCGCGCCGCGATCTCCCTGTCACCGGTCCGCGCCAGCCGGTGTTCGTTCAATCGCCGAACCGCGTCAAGGCGAGCTCTCTGCAGTTCGTTGGTGATTCCTTCGGAGTTCGAGACGTAGAGGATCGGATCCCCGACGGACCGGAACCGAGTTCCCTGGTACGCGGAGGGCAGGAAACCGTTCGACCAGATGTTGGAGCCTGCGTTCGGTCCCTTGCCGGATCCCAGGACCACGAAGCCCGGTAGGTCGCGGGACTCGCTTCCCAGCCCATAGGCCACCCAGGAACCGATCGACGGCCGTCCGAACTGGGTGACGCCCGTGGAAAGCAGCAGGGCGCCGGGATCATGGTTGAACGCCTCCGAGTTCATTGTGCGGATCATGCAGATGTCGTCGGCGCAGCTTCCCAAGTGCGGCAGCCAGTCCGAGAATTCGATGCCGCTCTGTCCGTACGGCCGGAACTGCCTGGCGCTCGGCATGATCGTGGCGTTCGGCTTGATGAAGGCGAGCTTCAGGTCCTTGGTCAGGGAGGGCGGGAGTGCCTGGCCGTCCCACTTCGTGAGACCGGGCTTGGGGTCGAAGAGGTCCAGCTGGCTAGGAGCTCCCGACTGGTAGATCAGGATGGCGTTCGTCGCCTTGGGCTCGAAATGCGGCTGCTTCACCGTCATCGGGCCGGCCGTCTCCGCTGAGTGGCCATCGAGGCAGAGCAGGTGTGCGAGTGCCGCCGTTCCGAGGCCGCCGGAGCAACTGGCGAGGAAACGGCGGCGGTCCAGGGTGCGCTGGCAGGCAATCGGATGCATGAGGCTCACTCCCTCGAAAGGAATTCGTCCAGGTTGAGCAACGCGCTGCCCATCACAACCCAGGTCGCGCCGTCGATCGGTGCGATGCCCGGCAGGTCGAAGCCGAAGAGCTGCTTGACGGATTCCGGCGTACGCTCGAGAATCGCCCGCTGTCGAGCCCACGAGGACTGGAGGGAGTCCATCTCGGCAGGGTCCGGGTCGCGCGTCAAGCAGAGCCGGAAGACCTGGGTCAGCCGTTCGGACAGATCTCCTTCGAACTCGGTCACGACACGAACCGCCAGGGCCTGCGCGGCCTCCAGGAAGACTGGATCATTCAGCAGGTTCAAGGCCTGGAGTGGGGTGTTCGTGCGTCCCCGTCGGCATGCGGTTTCGTAAGTGTCGGGCATGTCGAAGGCACTCAGCAAGGGGTACGGGGACATTCTCTGGTACTGGATGTACATGCCGCGGCGATAGCGGTCCGGACCTTCGCTGGGAACCCAGCCGCCGTCTCCGGAGCTTCCCATTCGCCGCGCTCCCTCCGGCTGCGGAGGCCGCACGCTGCGGCCGCCGACCCGAGTGTCGAGCAGTCCGCTGACGGCGAGGGTCGAGTCCCTGATCAGTTCGGCGGGAAGGCGCATGCGGACTTGCCTGGCCAGCAGCACGTTCTCCGGATCCCGGATCTCCAGATCCGTACGGGCGTCGGAGGACTGGCGATAGGTGGCCGACGTCACGATACTTTTCACCAGTCGCTTCCAGCTCCAGCCTCCCTCGGCAAACTCGGAGGCGAGCCAGTCCAGCAACTGCGGGTGGGACGGCTTTTCCCCTTGGGTGCCGAGGTTCTCCGAGGTCAGAGCCAGGCCTCTCCCGAAGAGTTCCTGCCAGATCCGGTTTGCGGCGACTCGCGCTGTCAGGGGATTGTCCCTTGAGACCAGCCAGTTGGCAAGGTCGATCCTTGTGACAGTCCCGGCACCTGGGCGGGGGGCGACCCATTCCGGGACTCCGGGATCCACGCGGATGCCAGGCGCCTTGTAGCTTCCTCCGAGGTAGACATGGGTCTGCCGAGGTTGTTCTTCGAGGTGTACCGCCTGTGCCTCGCCGAAGGGCGGCAGGGACCTGTCCAGTTCCTTCAGCTTCTCCGACAGATCCTCGTATCCGAGCCGATCGTACTCCTCCTTCGAAAGGACGCGCTTGTACTCCCTGACAAAGAAGTCAGTCAGGGCCTTCTCGTGGCGCACGGAACGGCGATCCGGAGGGGTGCGGATGATACGCTCCCCGAGATTTACGTAGGTCCGGAGCTCGTCGAACGTCACGTCCCACTCGGCCGACTCGCCCGGGTTTTCCGCCGCCCATAGCACCTTCTTCTCCCAAGGTGGCTTGCGTTCGAACACGCCGTGCTCCGTGAGCAATCGGTGTCGTTGTTGCTGGTAAGCGGGAAGGGCCGCCAGATAGGGCCCGCGTTCGCCCGGCAGCGGCGCGTCGATGTCGACTTCCTCGAGATCGTTGAAGAATGCGAACAGCTGGTAGTACTCCTTCTGTGTGAGGGGGTCGTACTTGTGGTCGTGGCACTGGGCACACCCGACGGTCAGTCCCAGCCAGACAGTGCTCACGGTATTCGTTCGGTTCACGACCTGCTCGAACCGCCATTCCTCCGGGTCCGAGCCGCCTTCCGTGTTCGTCGGGGTGTTGCGGTGGAAGCCTGTCGCAACGTGCTGGCTTACGGTCCGGCCCGGAAGGATGTCGCCCGCGATCTGCTCCAACGTGAACTGATCGAAAGGCATGTCCTGATCGAAGGCCTCGATGACCCATTGCCGGTAGCGCCATGCGTGGGGACGGAAGTTATCGCCTCGGAACCCGTCGCTGTCCGCGTATCGCGCGAGGTCGAGCCAGAATCGGGCCCACTTTTCCGCGTAATGAGGGGAGTCCAGCAAACGGTCGACCAGCCGATCGTACGCTCCCGGGCCCTCGTCCTTGAGGAACGCCTCGAGTTCCAGGAGTGTCGGCGGGAGACCAGTCAGGTCCAGGCTGAGGCGTCGCAGCTGGGTCTCCCTCGGCGCTGCCGGTGACGGTTCCAGCCCTTCCCGCTCAAGGCGAGCGAGCACGAAACGGTCGATGTCGTTGGAAGGCCAGGAGCGATCCTTGACCGGGGGGGGCGATGGCCGGGAGAGCGGCTGGAATGACCAGTGAGAGAGTCGCTGGTACTTCGTCTCGGAGTCCGGGTCTCCGGAATCCGCCCACTCCGCTCCTTGGTCGATCCAAGCCCGCAGCAGTGCAATCTCGGTTCGGGTCAGGCTCTCACCGGCCGGGGGCATGACCTTGCCGTCGATCAGGCCCGCGACCATCAGGACGAGCTTGCTCTCGGCGCTGTTTCCAGGGAGGATGACGGGACCGCCATAGCTCCCGCGCAGCGCATCGGTCCCGCGGTCCAGCCGGAGTCCCTGCATTTGCTGCGCCTCGCCGTGGCAGATGTGGCATTTGCCTGCGAGGATCGGCTCGATGTCTTGCCGAAAGTCTACGACGCCGCTTGAAGGCGGGGGAAGAGGGGAAGCATCCGGGCCGGTCCCCGGTGCGCCGGACCCTTGCGGGGTGGCGGAGGCCAGCGCCATTACGAACAGGCACAGGCTTGCCTTGCGGGTTCCACAGCGCGTTCTCCAACTGCTGAAACGAATGAGGGCCATTGTCCGACGCTGGGCTCTCGAATCCGAGAGCCGCTTCACGCACCCGCCCACAATATACCCCTTGGGTCCGGGGTTCGGATACCTCGGTCGACGTGAAGTCGACCCGAGGCTCGCTCGAGCGCTGATCGATGACAGGCCCACGCACGAGCGAGAAACTCCGACGCAGGGTCCCAAATGACTGGTGGCGGACGGGGGTAATGGCGCTTGGCACAAGTCAGATTGGTGGCCTGTTCCGAAATGCGCTTGCTGAACCTGTTAGGAATGCCGATCTTGGCCCCGTTGGGCACGGACGCGACGGGGCCCATTGGGGGAAGCTGCCAATGCGGAAGACCGCAGCGTCGATTCCAGTGTTGGTTCGGGTCTCCCTTGCGCGGACTAATAGAGGTCGGAATCCGGTCTATGAGTGGAGCCGGGTTCGTGACTGGCTTTGCGGGCAGCAGCTGGTTGTGAGGCAATTCAAGGACATCGTCCCAGACGTGGTCATCGCCCACGTGACCGGCAATGCCACCGGACTCGCGGTCCGCCCCCGAACCGCCATGAACCCGGGATTCCCAGTTCGCACATTCGATCTGTCTCCCGGCGTGAATGAGTGCGCTACCAGGTTCTGTTCGGTGCGGGCCTTGAATCCGGTGCAGTCGCCCGCGGTCCTACATAGTGCCTGCGACAAAACCCCCGGATTTTGAGCCGGAAGCCATGGGAATACTATATCATGTCCTCATTGTGGATCGACCATACAACATGTAGTATTCGTGCTTGACTGACTGCTGAGTTAGGATCTGCGAATGTTTGCACGAATCCGTCCGAACCGGTTGGATTCCCGGCAAACCCCGGTCTGCCAACCAAATATTCGCTCCGGGGATCTGGACATAACTTTCCTGCGACCAACAAGATGCGAGTTCTGTCGCAACCACTACATAGCGTTCCAGCGGTCGCATGAGCATCGCTCAACGAGCACTGACACGTCCTCTCGGGCAGTAGGGCTACGTGTGAGCATCTGCTGCGGGGAAGGCGCAGGTAATCGGCGAGTTCCGGCGAGCGATCCGCAGACCATGGAGCAGGAGCGCCAGATGCACCACCTAGAATCCGGCGGAACGTCGCACCGTTTCCTCGTGGTCCAAGCTGCCGTCCAAACCGAATTGAGGGTCAGACCCCATCGCCTCAAGGCGATTCACCACCGACCTCGTCGCCAGCAAGCCTTCGACACTTGAAGCCAGCCGGCGTGCACTTTGGCAATACCCCGCAGGGTCGGGACCAAGGACTGAAGGCATCCATCTGCACATCGCGACGAGTCGAGGCGAATTGTGGCTCAGTCAGGGGAAACCCTATGGGCGGGCATCGAAGCTACCACGACCTGGTCGAGTTGCGTATCCCAGAAGTAATAGATTCGAAGGCAATGCCTAGGGTCGTGAGACGTGCCTTGCCGAAGGTGCCATTCAACCTTCCTCGGCTCTCCCTGCCACTTCACTGTGAAGCTGTCGGAGCCGCATCGCTCATTACTGAGGCCTTCGGCTCCGGGAACCGGTCCCCGCAGGTCTTCCCCTCGACCGTTTAGCCGAGCATCCCTGTAGCTCGTTGCAAGCCACTGTAGGCCCCGTGTAGCCGTCTCCACATCCTCGTACTGCGCCCGAGGGAGGTCTCGCCTGACCGGGGTTATCAGCATCAATCGTCCACTCAGTTCGGTGTCGCACCATCCGATGACCCGATCCCAGGAGTCCGGGAGAGGCCTTGTGGCCGCTAGTGAGGCTTTTAACCCTGCGATCCGCTCGTCTCGTTCAGCCAAGGAGTGCTGAAGTTGCCGGTTCTTGCTTACGAGCTCCTTGTTCCGTTCCCGGGCAGTTTTGAGCTTCCGCGTGAGACCTTTTCGATCAGCTTCTATCTTTGAGAGCTTCCGGTTCAGGTCGACGAACTCTGGGTCCCCGTGGGTCCCTTTCTTGGGGCGAGTGTACTCGCGTGAGGCACGCCCGATCTGGCTTCGAATTGGTTCGAGGAATCGGGTCCAATGGCGTGCCACCCAATCTCCCACTCGGTCCCGTACTGGAGCTGTCGTTCGCGTTCCTTTGTCGCTGCCTGTCGAATCGGCATTGCCAACGGTTGAGGCCGGCGTGCCTCCCAACTCCCCGGACCGTTTCTTGAGTCTGGCTGCCTTATGCTCCAACGCCCCGTATGGCAGTCGCCCTCCGTTCTTCCGGTATGAATTCGCACTCTCTCGAGCGACGAGGCGCAAGAGCGACAGCCAAGATTGCTCGACCTCATCCGAACTCGGATCCCGCCCCGAGCAATGTAATCTGTGGCGGCCGGGATCCGTGTCTTTCTCTAGGCCCGGCAGGTAGACCCGCACAGCGCCGTTAAAGACTGCCAGCTTCCTGCCGACACCCTGCGTAAAGAGCCTGCTTTGCGATGAGGCCATAACGGATACGTGCGCCAGACCGTTCGCCGCTTTCGCGAAGGACCAGGGATCAAAGCGAGTGGACGACGCACGGTCAGCGCCTTTGTTCATGCTGACGATGACGACGGGCCTGTTGCGCTCTCGGTCCAGAAGCTGCGTGACTAGGTTTCGCGTCTGTTCCTCGGATCGGATCAGTGAAACCTCAGATCTCGAATCGGTGATTGTCGAGTAAAGATTGCAGAAGGCCTCAACAGCTGCAGCCAAGCCGGCCTCGCGGCCTGAGTGCGGGAATTTGTGGGAGGGGATCTCGGCCAGCAGACGGAAGCCTACTCGGTCTACAGTGCCGTGGCGGCAGGTCACCATCGCTTCTGTGATCAGGCATGTTCCTTCGACCTGCTCAATGGGATCGTCGAGCCAGCACGCCCATATGTCGTCATCACCTTCCTTGACGGACGCGGAGAGAAAGGTACGGCTACCATGCCTCGCTATGCATTCGTCGGAATCTCCCGTGCTCTCCGGAAGAGTGGTTCCGAACCGCTTCTCGAACCAAGCGAGCACACGGGAGCGCACGGATTCGGCGGTTTCTCTCCCGCCGCCCGCTTCGATGAAACCAAGTACGATGAACGGCTCGTCCCTGATATTTGCAGCTGCGTCACTCGCGTTCGGAAGACCCACCGTTCTATCAGACTGGCATATCGTCCGCCTGTGGTCGGCAGTAGGCCCGGACGGGCTCGACCAGCCCTCCGTTTCCGCCTACATTGGATCGGCCCGCGGGTAGGAAGGAGTACAAGCCATCCACCGTCATGGAGCCATTGTTCAAGGATGACCGGCCTCGCAAGCGTTGGCTCAGGCGTCACCGGAGGCTACTCTCGACGAGCTTGTTTTCGGACCGCGGTGCCAGCAGCCCAGATAGGCCGGCAGTCGCGCCGATCCGAGCACGCCATTACTAGCTGTCACGGAACGTTCCGCGCACTATCCACAGCGTGTCGCGCCGCCAGCGGCGCGCGCTTGGTGCCGGGCCTGGCGTCGAGTGGTGCCGGCCTCCGTACAATGTTGCCGTGCACAGAATCGTTATCCTGCTGGCAATGACGTCGATCGTGGGGCACGGACAGGTCCGAGAGTTCACGATCCAGGTCGACGACTCCGTTCTGGCCGATCTGAAGGCTCGGCTCGAGCGAACCCGCCTGCCCGACCAGATCCCGGGTTCGGGCTGGGACTACGGCTCGGACCGTGCCTATATGGACGAGCTCCTGGAGTACTGGAGGACCGAATACGACTGGCGCCGGCACGAGGCGGAACTCAACGCGCTCCCGCATTTCAAGGCCCGCATTGATGGCATCGACCTGCATTTCGTACACGTGCGTTCCAAGGAGCCCGATGCAATTCCCCTGGTCATCACCCACGGCTGGCCCGGCTCCGTATACGAGTTCATGGACGTGATCGGCCCCTTGACCGATCCGGTTACCCACGGAGGCAAGGCAGGGGACGCCTTCCACCTGGTCCTGCCATCGATGCCCGGCTATGGATTCTCCGGGCCCTCCCGGGAGAGGGGCATGAGCGTCGATCGGGTTGCGGATGTTGTGGCGGGGCTCATGGGGGAACTGGGCTATGAACGGTACGGGGCCCAGGGCGGCGACTGGGGTTCGGGCGTTTCGTCGTGGCTGGCCCGGGAGCATCCGGCCCGCGTCATCGGCATCCACCTCAACATGGTCGGCGGAGGCGCGCCCGGGGGAATGGAGGATCCCGAGGCCGGTATACCGGAGTGGGAGTTGAAGCGTCACAAGGAGCGAGCGGAGTGGTGGCGGGGCGAGAACGCCTACGGCAACATCCAGGGCACCAAGCCCCTGACCCTCGCCTACGGATTGAACGATTCGCCGGCCGGGTTGGCGGCGTGGATCGTGGAGAAGTTCCGAGCCTGGAGCGACTGCGGCGGAGTCGTCGAAAGCCGCTTCACCAAAGACCAGCTGCTGACGAACACCATGCTCTACTGGGTGACCCAAAGCATGCCGTCGGCCGTGCGACTCTACTACGAGTCCCGGCGCAGCGGTCGCCAGTCCGGCCGCGTGGAAGTGCCCACTGCCGTTGCTGTCTTCCCCGGTGAGATCTTCTTCTCCCCGCGCAAGTGGGTCGAGGCTCGTTACAACGTGACGCAGTGGACTGAAATGCCCCGTGGGGGCCACTTCGCCGCGATGGAAGAGCCCGAGCTGTTGGTGGAGGACGTGCGGAAGTTCTTCCGAACCCTGCGGTAGCCCAAGCCCGACGAGCCGGTCATTCGGCGGCCAGCATAGCGAGCTTGGCCTGAATCTCGGCCTCCGGCATCCAATGCCCCCGGACCATGACGCCTGCCCTGTGCGCCACGTTCGCCACGTCATCGAGTGGATTGGCGTCGAGGAGGATGAGATCGCCACGCCGGCCGACCTCGACAATTCCGAATTCGTCGCTCCCGAAGTGCTCGGTCGCGTTCTTGGTTGCGGATTCGAGGATCTCGAACGGTGTGAGGCCGGCGGCGGCCATGACTCGCATCTCCCGGTGGATGGAGAAGCCCGGTACGCTGAAGATCTGTGGTGCGTCCGTGCCGAACACGATGCGGGCCCCGCCCTCCTGCAGAGCTTTCAGCAGAGTCTTCCGGATCTCGATCACCCGCGCCCCGGCTTCGGGGTTGAGGCGTTCGCGTCGTTCCTTCTGTGACTCAGACCATCGGTCGACCATGGCCTTGGGCAAGTATTCGAGGCCGTCGATGGCCATGTAGTGCTCCAAGGGGAGGTCGGCGTTGAATGTCTCCCACAGGGCCATCGTGGGCACCGCGGAGGCGTTCGCCAGCTTCGTCGCGTCGACGAGTGCCGGGATCTTGGCCTCGTCCAGGTGGAGCGCCAGTTCACGGGAGCGCGTTGCGGCATCCGCGTTCCGGATTGGCGAGTCGTCGGACTCCAGGGCTTCCAAGTAGTTGTCGAGGTGGTCGACACTGCCCTGCCCGGCCGCGAGCGCGTGCAGCAGGCCGACCGCGTTCGGGACATGTCCGCCGAACGGGATGCCGGCTTCTCCGGCCTCCTCTGCGATGGCGTCGTAGGCCTCTACGCTCAGCCCCTCGAGGATCTTGAGCAAGTCATAGCCGGCCTCTTTCTGGTCGCGCACCTGCTGGCGGGCAGTCTCCGGGGTCTGATCCTCGCTCGCGCGGAACGGCGGTCCGGCCGCGAAAATCGTCGGACCCATTCGGACGCCGTCCGCGATCTGCTGGCGCAGTTCCAAGTGGAACGGTTGCCCGATCATCCCGCGAACTGTGGTGACGCCGTTCGACAGGAACAGGTACAGGATGCGGTCAACCTCTTCCGGTGCGGCGTCCCCGCCGGGCAGGTGTCCGTGCATCTCCGTGAAGCCCGGTAGCAGGAACTTGCCTTGGCCGTCAATGACGTCGGCGCCGCGGGGGACACTCAGATCACTTGCCGGCCCCATAGCGGCGATGCGTCCCTCAGAGACCACGACCGTGTAGGCTTCCAGCGCACCCTCCTGATCCATGGGCAGGACGGTGACGTTTTCGAAAGCAACCGTGCCCTCTGGCGCGGTCTGGCAGCCGAGGACGATGCCGATCGCCGTCAGCAAAGCAAGGATTCTGACAATCATGGGGACCTCTGTGTTCTGACAGGAAGATTCTAACCTTCCCATCGGAGTCTTTCTCCCCAACCCCCAGGTCAATCCTCGGGTTCGTGGAAATTGGCAACCATGTACTCGTGGTACGGACCGCGGAGAAATCGAAGGAAAACCTCGTTGACGAGCTTCAGGCCCTTGCTGACCAGGTAGTCCCAGTCCCGGTCGAGGCTCTGCGCGCGAACTGTCACGTTTCCTCGTCGGTTCGTGCTGCGAAGTGCGATGCGATCCGGATCGATCCGGCGGTGGCCGGGTAGCCCGGGCTGCTCGAGCCCTCTCAGGAACCGCTTGAAGTCCTTGTAGAGCGCTGAGTGGAGGCCCACGCTGGGTAGCAGATCCCGGAACTCGAGCGTGCCGCTCTTCGGATCGAACACGGCCCGAACCGGCCGCTCCTTGAGCCAGACTAGGGAGCAATCCAGGCGGCCGCGTTTGCGGGCAGAAGTGAACGAGCGGAAGATACCTCGGTCGGCGCGCTCGCGCAGGAATCCCTCTACGGCATCGGCCGGAGCGCACCCGTCTGCCATCAGTGGTAGTACGCCATGCACCCGGGCTCGACTTTCTGCAGGAGACCCGGCGGGTAGTCGCGGGCGCTCCAGAACTCCTTGATCGCTTGGCAGTTGACGACCGTTGAGACCCCCTCGGATGCTGCCAGCTCGTAGCTCCGCCGCAGGGCGGGTGCGAAGTCGCTGGCTTGGGTGACGTATTCGCCACGCGCTCCGAGCGCCTCGCCGATCTTCTCGTAGCGGAGGTTCTCCTGGAACAAATACATGTGCTGCGCCTTGGCCGTTCCGCTCCGTCCTCCGCTTTCGCCGCCCCGCCAAACGCCCCAAGCGTTGTTGTTGTAGACGACGAGGACCGCCGGAATTCGGTACTTACTCAGCGTCTCCACCTCCATCCCCGAGTAGGCGAAGCCCGCGTCGCCCGTTACTGCGAGGACCGGGGATCCCTTGTAGGGCGCCTGAGGTCCGGTGCCTTGCTGGACCGAAGCGCCCACGCCCACGGTGTATCCGATGTCCGGTCCGATGGCTCCGTACTGATAGGCGCCGTTACAGATCTGGCCGGGCCGGAAGGCGCGCAGGCGCCGGCGCGTGTAGCGCGCGATTCCGTAGCCGCCCGACACAACGGTGGTTTGCTCCCGCGGGATGCTGCTGTTGTAGAGCAGGTCCGAGATTCCCTTCGCGATCACCGCCGGATGGACACACTCGGCGTGCTCGCTGTATTGCAGGCCGAGCTTGTAATGCTCGTCGTTCTCGGCTTCGAAGGCGGCCCGGGCCGCCGCTAGCTCGTCTCGCCAGGCCGGGCGCTTTCTGCTGGGAAGCTCCTCGGCCAGCGCCTCCAGGGCCGCCTTCTCGCAGCTGACGATCCCGAGATCGATCGGGAGATTGCGGCCGATATCGGCCGCTTCCGGGTCAATCCGCAGGTAGGTGGCGTCCGGGTCAAAGGAGTACTCGCCGATATTCGGCATGCAGTACTGGCCGACCAGAGCGACGAGGTCAGCGCTGAGCAGGGCGTCCGGCGCCGTGCTGGCGGACAGAGGGTGATCGTCGCTGAAGTGCCCTCGGCTCGGCCCCGACTCGACCACGGCAATGTCCCCTTTTTCAGCGACAGCCCTGAGGGCGTCCCAGGCCTTGCTGTAGAACACCCCGGCGCTGGCAACGATGATCGGCCGCTCCGCCTTGTCGATCAAGGCGACCGCCTTCGCGATGTCCTTTGGCGAGGGATGCGGCCTCGAGTCGGTCCGGTACTTCGACTTGTCATGGAAGTACCTCAGATCCTCGGAGCTCTCGAACCGGTTTCGCGCGACCTCACCCGGGAAGTCGAGATGGACCGGCCTCGGGATGCCCGTCTTCAGCTGGCGAAAGGCATAGCCCGCGTACTCGTGGACGCGCTCCGGGTTGATCAGGCGCTTCCCGTACTTCTTCATGCCCTCGGTCGTGGGCTGCTGGTACACCCGCTGGATGCCGTGCTCGGTGTCTTCCAGCCCCAGCGTCATGTTGCTCGCAAGCACCAGCAGGGGCGACCGCGCCGCGTTCGCGCACGCGACGTTCATGATCATGTTGGTGAATCCGGGCCCCTCCGTACCGGACGCGGCGGCCACCTCGCCGGTCACGCGGGCGAAGCCGTCCGCGGCGGCGCACATCATGCCTTCGGTGCGCCCGCCGTAGCACGGGATTCCCTCGGAGGCGATGGCGTTGATGACGACGTAGTTGCCCGGGGCGCAGAAGAGGGCTGCGAGGCCTTCCTCCTTGCAGGCCTTGGCGAACACCTGGGCGCCCGTCATCGGGAAGACGGCGGGGTTGGCATCCTCCGAGAGGCTTGCAGGCACTTCCTTCGGGATCTGGATATTCGGGTCGCGACGCTCTGTGGTGGAGGCTTGCGTCGCCGCGCCGGCCGCGACCGCAGCGGCAGCGCCCTTCGCCACGAAATTCCGCCTGGACACCGGGGCTACCGACCCGTCCTGCTTGCTTGGCATGGTTGATTCCCTTCCGGCTGCGCTTGTCTACGCCCCTATCTCTGGCTCTTGACGGGCCGCAATTCCGCCGGCCCGATGCTGCGCACGTAGTGCACCAGTTCCCAGACTTGGTCGTCCGTCAACTGCTTGCCGAATGGCGGCATGTCGTGGCCTGCCCCGTCGCGGACCGAGACGAAGAGCTCGCCATCGGTACGGCCGTAACGCCATTGATTCGGGTCCCGCAGGCTGGGTGCCTCGAAGTCGGGGTTCGCCTGCGCCCGGCCGTCCGCTCCATGGCAGTACTGGCACAGGCGCAGGTAGGTCTTGCGCCCTTCCTTGGCGACGGCGGCCGAATACGCCACCGGATTTCGGAGCTTGCTGGCCTCCTCCGCAGACGGTCGCTCGGCTCCGAGCAGGGCTTGGGGCATGCACGCGAGCGCGAATAGCGTGCAAGATCCGGCCAGCCACCTTGGCGTGCTCGTGCGAGCCAATGGTTCGGGCCGGTTCGGAACGGGCACGCCAATGCCCCGCATCCGATAGCTTAGTCTCGGCTGGCCGCCGCTCCGCATCCGGCATCGACAGCATACCGGAGGTACGGGATCGCTGCCAAGGCGGCCGCATGCCGGCCCCAGACGAAAAACGCCGGCCCGCTTGCGCGGGCCGGCGTAGGAAAAAGGTGCCGGAGGGGTGGTTTCAGGGGTCTTGGTTGAGGATTATAGTATGCGTTGGTGGGGTTGACCCCCCCGGCAGTCATTACGATACAGGAATTCATATGAATTGGCAAGCGGAAATTCAAAAAACTGTAGATTTTTTCCGCAACACGGTCGCAAATGATGCAATCAACTGAAATTAAGTCACTTATCTAGCAAGTGGCGTGCGTGGGAGATTGCCGTTGAATGTCCGCAGTGTGGAATTCAGCGCGGAACGAGCGCAACCGGCCGGATCGGCGAGCCGGTTCCTCCCAGGATTCGCAACGGAGAGCCGGCGAACAGGAACTCGCTGACTCGTTCCGAGGAGAGTCCCTCGAGATCCAGTGCCTCGATGATGTGAATTCCGCTCTCCACCAGCAGGTGGACATGCACCGGCATCGTCGGTGCAGGCTGGAACTCGAAAGCGATGGTGTCGGAGCCTCCCGCGAACACCCCTTTCCGGCTCAGCCACTCCGCGGCCTCGCGGTTCACGCCGGGGCAGCGCAGGCCGTTAATGAACCGGCCCGGCTCGTTCCAGTACTGCGCCCAGCCGGTCCGGATGAGCACGATGTCGCCTGGCTCTGCTTCGATCTCCGCGCGATTCATGGCCGACTCAAGGCAGTCGGCGTCCACGACGAAGTCCTCGGGCAGCACGTCGAGGCCCTGGGCGGCGGCGACGTCGACAAGGATTCCGCGGCGGAAGATGGGCTTGATCGTATCGACATTGTGCTCGGAAAGACCGGAGCTATAGGACTGGCAGCCGAGGGCGTCGGCCCCTCCGAACAGCCTGCCTTGGAAGGCAAAGTGGCAGAGCGCGTCGATATGGGTGCCAACGTGGCCTCCGAGGGCAATCGATTCCGCTGCCGCACTGACGTCGTGGCGGGAGAACTCGCCGTGGGCCTTGCTCAGCCCGTACAGGAACGGTGGGTGATGCGGATGGTGCGGCATGCCCACGTAGTAGGGCTGAGCCAGGTCAATCGTCCGGCATTCCCGAAGGTTTTCCAGCAGGTCTCGCATTGCCGTGCATTCTACCCGCGCGGGCACGGAGGTCCCGCCCGACCTGCTCGGAGTTGCTACGATGACGGGTTCCGGTAGTCCTCATCTCCAAGAACTCGGTGCACCAAACGGCGTGCGCTGTCCGCGATCTTCACGACTCAGACACGGTCAGGATGATGTACGCGGAAGCGTTCAAACCCCGTGCGGATACCGCTTGGGACAACGCTGCGAACGGAGTCGATGATGCTCGGGAGACAGCGGGGCCGGAAGTCCAGTAGCCGAAGGAGAGTCCCTTGTGGGTAGCGTCCATCTAGGCCCAGCCGGTCCGCAAGGAAGGATTCCGGAGCGAGAACGGCCCGAATCCCCAAGCCCAAGCATCGACCAAGACGGGCAACGTGGTCGTGGGTGTCCACCAGGCTTGCCGACCACAGCCGGCACTGCCAGACGTTCCACTGCCGTGGGGCAGAGGAACCACGAGAGTATCTCCGCAGTGCGGTCGGTTTCATCTGCAGTTCCGTTCCGGTGCGGCCTCGCAGGGAAGAGGAACTTCGCGCTGGGGCTGTTCCTGCTGATAACGGGATCGCTCGCGGCAGAAGATCTTGAATCCTGGTCAGAAGCCAGGCTCAAGGTTCTCGATACGGGTCGTGTCGAACTGACAGTCGGTGGCGTCGCCCGCGTCCGGGACTCGCTGGGCAGTCTCTACGATCGGCGGGCTACGGCCGAGGCGGGCGTCGCGCTCACCGATCGCTTCCGTGCCAGGCTCGGCTATGTCTTGCGGCATCACGACCCACGACGATTCGGCTTCGGCTCGGACCACCGGTTCGTCGCGGGCCTGACGTACCCGATCCTCCAGCAGTCCGTCTCGGTGGAAGGGACCACTCTCTACGAGCGCCATGTTGGCCAGCCGGACGTCCCCGATTTCAATCGCTACCGCCAGCAGGTCGACGTTGAGCAGGTCAGCGCCAGGGTGTCCCCGTGGCTGCATCAGTCGCTGGCCTTTGAACGCGAGGGTTTCTTTCGATCCCGGTCAAGGGCCGGTTTCCGGTGGCGCATTGCGTCTGGCCATTCGCTTCGGTGCGCGTATCAGTTCGAGTCTATCGACTCTGGTACCTCCCGGCGTCCCCGGCATGCCATCATTTCGGAGTGGAGATACGATCTGGTTCCAATAGAAAGGGGCCTGCGGTAGTTCGCAACGCCGTCTCGACAAAGTGGGTGACCGGTTATCTCGGCCGTTCAATGTGAGCTGCCCGCCGCTTGATTCTGGGAAGCGGATGGCCTGTTAGTCCGGTCCGGTCGTACCAGCAGGCGGTATGATGATTTCGGAGCTGCGCATAGGCACCCTGGCGACACAGGCCGCGGTGTGCGGGCGTCCAGCCCGGTAGTGTCCATGAATTCAAGCTTTAGCGGGCAATCTGTCCCCGTCGACAAGCGCTTTGTCCTCTGCTATGCACCGGCAGCCGCGCACGAGGACTGGGACAAGTCCTATTACGCCGCTGCCCGTGCGCGCGAAGCGCTGGCAGCGATCCGCGACGATCTCGAATCGTTCTTCTGGCGCTTCGTCGTGACCCGACGGGTCGTCCCCGGCGCCCTGTCCCTTTTGGCTGCGATCGCGGTTCTCGCGTGGTGGGCCCTTTCCACCTTCGGACGGTGGACCGAGCTGGGATTCGCTGTGCGGTACCTCCCTCCGTTCGTCGCCTTGGTGTTCCTCGTGATCGCGAGCTCGCGCCTCGCGGCGTTCCGCAAGCGTCTCTCGATGTGGAGAGGTTCCTGCAAGGCGGTAGTCGCCGACGAGCTGGCCGCGATTCGCGAAATCGTCGAGACTCTCCCGGAAGACCCGGACGCGGAAGAGGCCGCCGAGGTCGTGCGACGGGAATGCCCGGGCCCGATTTCCGAAATCGCCTTTTACGGCCACAACTTCAAGGCGTTCACGTATATGGATTTCGTGCTCAGCCCGAAGCTGCGGCACCCTGCCGAGAAGGCCGACCTGCCGCAGAAGCACAGTCTGTACCGCGACGCCTACTACGTGGGGGACGTGGTCTACGACAACTGGCGGATGTTCCAGAAGGACCGCCGGGCGCACGTGGACCCAAGGTTCGTGGGCAGTGGCGGCCGCCGGGGCGTGATCTAGCTTCCTGACTCCCGGGACCTGCGCAGGACCACGAGGGGGTGTTCCCGGTCCGTCAGGGGGAAGTCCTTGACCGCGTGGCCCAGCTGCGACGCATACATGCCCTGGGTCATCTCAATGGTCCAGCGCCCTGCACGCTCGCTGCAAGCGGGCTCCCGGTTCTGCTCGATGGAATCGAGCAGGTCTTCCACCATCAGGGCGTTCGCCGTCAGGTAGCGGTCGTCGCCGAAACTGCGGTGCTCAGGTTCGAGCGGCTCCCACTCATTGTCGTTGTCGGGTATCCACGCGGGGCTGCGCAGGATGAAGCCTTCCGAGTCCGCCCCGTAGATCTGATTGGGCAGGAAAATCCGCCCCTTGGTGCCGTAGACATGGGTGCCGAAGCGCCACGGGTGCGTCACGCCGGACTTCTTCGTGCCGAAGAAGCCATGCCGGCCGCTCCCGAAGGAGAACATCGCACTCATCTGACGTCCGGCCACCGGCCCGATGGGCTCCCTGGGCTTGGTCAGGTGGTCGAACTCGAGTTCTTGGCCGTCCGTAGTGACATGCGCGAAGACCCACTGCGGATCGCCCAGGACCGCCCGCATCATGTCGAAAATGTGCGATCCCAGTACGACTAGGTCCTCCCCGCCCGCCCGGAAGTCTTCCTTGCCGCGGCCGCGAACCTCGTGGATTTCGCCGATCTCGCCCGCCGAGATCAGTGCGAGAGCCTTCAAGGTGAAGGGGGATCGGCGCATTTGATGCGCGATCTGGACCCTAACCCCGGCCTCGCGAATCGCCTTGACCATCCGGTCAGCGTCGGTGAGTGTTCCCGCGAACGGCTTCTCCAAGTACATATGACAGCCGGCCCGGGCGGCAGCCGTGACCATCTCCAGCCGCTGGTCGGTGTGCCGGGGGCAGATGCTGACGATGTCCGGCTTCTCCCTGTCCAGCAACTCGCGGTAGTCGGCGTACGCCTTCCCCGCGCCAGTACGCTCCTGTGCTCTGGCCCGGCCCTCGGAGTCGGGGTCGGCCACTGCGACGACCTGGGTCTGCGGGAATGCAGGCCACACGTCGCCGATCCCATGGCCGTAGTTTCCGCGGCCTGTATGGCCAATCACGCCCACCCGGTAGCGGGGCGCGGCGCGGAGGGGAACGGCCGCCGCGCCGGAGGCGGCCAGGAAGTGCCTGCGGAGCATGGCCCGACTATACCAGCAGGGGGTCCCGGAAGGGGCCGGGACACAATCGCCGGGCCGGGGGCCGTGGGGCTATTCTTCGGGGTGGACCACCGCCTTGCCGGCGGCCTTCCAGGCCTCGATGCCCCCTGACTGGATCTCGCCCTCGTAGCCGTTGTCGCGAAGGATGGCCGCCGCACGGGAGGCCCTGCCGCCGCGCCGTCAATAGGCCACGATCGGCTTGTCCGTCGGGACTTCCGCCAGTCGCGCCTCCAGCTCGTCGATGGGAATGTGCAAGTAGCCCTCGATCGCCCCGTCCGTGACGAGTTCCTCGTGAGTCCGCACGTCCAGAAGAGTGATCTCCTCGCCGGCTGCCAGTCGTGCCGACACCTGCTCCACGTCCAGCTCCGTCGCTTCGACCGGCGGACTCTCCGCTGGCTCCGTTGCGGCAGCATCCTCGGGTTCCGGCGCGCCTTGGCAGGCCACCACCGTCAAGGCGAATGCCGCTAGAATTGCTGCCCGGATTACGCGTCTCATGGAACGCTCCTTTCTAGGCTCCCCAGCCCCGTGTCGAGGCCTCGGGGATCTTTCGGATCAGGTCCGCTAGCTCGTACCTGTTCTCGGCTCCGATCGTGAAGCAGTCGATGCAGTCCAGCGCCATCGCGTGCTGCAACGCTTCGCCGACGCGGTTGCGCAGGACTCCTTCGCCGAGGATCTTCATGCCGATCACGCCCTTGCCGGCGGCCTTGATCTTGCACAACTCCTCGACCACGGTCGCCGGGTCGGCGTCCATCCTCGCACCGACCGCGTTGACACGTGCCAAGTCCACGTCAATGAACTCCTGCTTGTGCACCTGCTGGAGTGCCGGAAGGGAGTGGCACGAGATACCCCGGGACCGAACGAGTCCCTTCTGCTTGTATTCGTTGATCACATCCATCGCGCCAGCGCGCTGGACGGGCCAGTCCTGCTCCTGGACCGCATGCAGCAGGAGCAAGTCGATGTAGTCCGTCCCCAGCTCCCTCCGGAAGCGCTCGATATCGTCGCGCATGCCCTTGGCCGTCTTCGAGGTGGACTTGGTCATGATGACCACCTTTTCGCGGGGGATGTGCTGGAGCGCAGTCTTGAGGTGCGGATGGCTGCCGTAGCCGTCCGCGGTGTCCCAGAAGGTGACGCCGTTGTCGAAGCCGAATTGGTAAAGGTCGACGATACCGCGAACTCCGAGCTTGCGCGTCTGGTTGGACGCCCCCCGGAATCCGCTCGTCCCTGTTCCCATGGCGAGCCTCGACGGACGCAGGCCGTGCGGTCCAAGAGAGACCGTGTCCTGGGCATACCGTCTCGTCGGGTTCTCGGAATAACCCGTCGTAGCCCCGAACAGATGCTGCTGGACAGCGGCTACCGGGGCTCCGGCGGCCAGAGCATGACGAATGAAGTCCCGTCGCTTCATGGTGGACATCCGGTAGTCAGGCTATCACACCGGCAGGACTCAGTATGCGCAATCGCCCGGCGGACTCGCCATGGAGCAGACGGGCCGAGCCGGGACGCTACGAGTGCTGGAATGCGGCGGGCGTCTTGCCGGGACGCCCGTCGCGGGATCGATCCGTGCAGCTAGTCGCTGGGGGTGATTCGCAGGTTGCGGTAGTGGGCTACTGTCGAGCCCTCCAGCCAAAGGGCCACTTGCCCGGTCGCGTCGGCACCCGACTTCACGTCATTCACGATCAGCGTCGGCTGCTCGGCCCCGTTGACATGGATGCGGGCCTTCTCGCCGTCTACCACGATCTTGATGGGGATCCACTCGCCCGGGACGATGTCCGCGTACGTTTCGTACTTGCTCGGCGTCTCGCTACGGAAGCGGTACCAGGTCCACTCCGGGTGCGAAATGTACTGCACCGTATGATTGCGCCGCTCCTGGTCGTCGGCCCGGCCATTGGTGGGCCGGAGATAGAAGCAGTCGTAGGTCTTGCGATCATCCTGAATCCTCCAGGCGATGCCCACGAAACCGCGCGCACCGCCTTGGGCTCCCGGTGCCGGCTGCCCGGACACTTCCACCTCAATCGTGCCATTGCCGAATTCCACATCCTCGACGATCGCGAGATGGTTCGTGCGGAGGCTCTCGAACGTGCCCGGGCCTCTCGGCTGCTCGCCCCGAGCCCGCATGGCTGCCAACATCTCCTGGCGTTTGGCCGCGGCCGCTTTCAGAACCTCCGGGTCGCCACTGACCTTTAGTCCCTTCTTTCCGTCCAGAGTGTCGGCAACAGCTTCCACGTTGACAAGTTCGAGCCCTTCCGGCGAGTCCAGGGCTAGGTCGGCCGCGAGGCCTGGAAAGGCGACCAGGGCCAAGGCCAGTGCCGCCAGCGCTAGGTAGATACGGTGGTTGTTCGTCACGATGGTCTCCAAGGGCGGTGGGGGATCATTCGCTCCAGGGTGGCGTCACCCCGTTGACGCGGAAGTAGGCGATGCTCTGCCCGAGATGCTCGCTCAGATGGTTCATCGCGATCGACAGCGCCCCACGCGTCGTCGTGTCGCTGCCGAACATCCTCATGGCCTTCTCGGCGTCGGCCGGGGAGACCTTTCCGATGGCTCCTGCCAAGTGCTCGAACGACATCTTCAAGCGTTCCTCAATCTGCGCCTTGTCGGTCGTTGAACTCTGCAGCCCGCGGAGGTCGAGCCCCTCGGGCGGGGCTGTTCCGAAGGCTCGTGCGACGAGGTAGTTGGCACTGGCGACATGCAAGAGTATTTCGCTCACGGAGCGCACACCCTCGCTGGGTCGGTAGGTGAACTTGTCGGCGGGCATGGTGCCGGCCAGACCTGTAAACTTCTCTTCCAGTTGCGCCAGCCGGCCTTTCGCTTCTTCCAGAAAGGCGTGGCTGTCCGCGATCGCGACCGGCGTCACGGCCAGTGCAAAGGCGCAAAGCAAAGCGGTTCTGCGGAACAAATCCATCATGAGTGTTTCCTCCAGTTTGGTTTCTTGTGCGAATCGTCGCCCGGTCCCCGGATGACGGGAGGGCACGCCGGATGTATCCGGCTTGACTACCCCAACAGCATAGGCAGTGACCGAATCAGCAAGGTTACATTCCGACCTTGGTCCCGTTCACCCGTAGCCGAGGTCCTCAGAGAATTCCAGGATGGCTCCGCACAGACCGCACACCTCGCTACCGCAGTGCTCGCAGGTGCATGCGTCCGGTCCACTCTTGGTGCAGGCCGGGCAATACAAGTCTGCTAGGCGGTGTTGGGGCCCTTCGCGGCCGGTGCGCATCGGTGGGAGAGGCTGCTTGCAGTCGCCGCACGTGATTGGACTCCCGCTCGTCACAGACCGTGGTACCGGCAACCAGGCACCATGCCCGTAGTTTCGCAAGCCGGACCGGCGTCTGCTTCAATTGGATGCAAGGGCGCCTTGGCTCCGCCCGCGAATGGACGCGGCGTTCCGGCGGCGGAAGACCGGACATGGCAGCTTCTGCAACCAGATGCGGCTTCTTTCCTGCGGCCGTCGTCGCCGGAGCGCTTGTCTCTGGATGCGCCGCGCCGGGCGACGAATCCGAGGCGGATGTACGCTATTCGCGCAACCGAGTGGAGCTCTACGCCGGGCTCGAGCACGACGCTCCGGTCCTGTCCGTTCTCGGGTTCGACTCCGAGTTGACGGTGCTGGACACGCATCGCAGCTTCGTCCGCGTTCGGACAGAGTCCGGATTGCTGGGCTGGGTGCCCGGGGCAATGCTGCTCGATGGGGCCTTGCGCAGGGAACTCGAGCTGCTGACGCGGC
This sequence comes from uncultured Bryobacterales bacterium, assembly GCA_964461235.1. Taxonomy (GTDB): domain Bacteria; phylum Acidobacteriota; class Terriglobia; order Bryobacterales; family UBA6623; genus VXMF01. The sequence continues at coordinate 61,527 of CAYWUV010000006.1, forward strand.
GCTCCGCCGCGCTGCCGAGCCAGGGCTCGGCCAGGGCGCGGGACACCTTGAACGTCCATACCGAACCGTACCGCTGGGCTCCGACGTTCTATCAGCTGGCCAAGGACGAGGGCTTCCAGATCCTTGACAGGATGCTGGTCGACCGGCTCCCGGCCGCCGCCGCCGAGTCCCGCGCAAGTTTCCAGCCCACGGGCGAGGACTATTGGTACCTCGTGCGCATTCCGGACGTTGGTGCCTCCGGGTGGCTGCTCGCCAACATGGTCTATCCCGACATACCCATCGACGTTGCGGCGCTGGCTGCGGGCCGGTCGATCGTCGCGCACTTCCGGATCGAGGTGGGAGCGGGGGAGGGGGCGGCGCAGGGGGTGCCGGTATGGATCTGGTTCCAATCGAGCGGGCCCGGCCAGGTCCATGACTTCGACCGCCTCACGGTACTCCGGAGGGATACCCGGCGAGACCGCTATATCGTGATCCGCCAGACGTCGAACCTGAGCGGCTACCTGCCTGTCGACCTGCTGCCGGAATTCCAGGCCGACCGCGGCGTCGGGACGGGGATCCACGTTCTGGTCGAGCAGGGCGGCCAACTGTATCGGCGCACCTACGCACAGGTCGGAACCCGTTCCCTGTATTTAGGTCAGGAACGTGCCTCGGCCCTGCCGCACCTGATCCCCCCAGGTGGTTTCGGGAGGCGGTACGACAGGAGCCAACTGGCGGGCTACTGACTCTTCAGACCGCGCTTCTGAACCCCTGAAATCTTGGTCTTCAGATTGATAAGTTCATATATTTCAATGAGTTGATTCGTTTGCTGGTATATTGGTTGGGATGCGGGAGCGGTTTCTTCGCGCCTGTGCCCGAGAGGATACGGACTGTCCGCCGGTCTGGTTCATGCGCCAGGCTGGGCGCTACATGCCCGAGTACCGGCAACTGCGCCGGAGCCACTCCATTCTGGAGATCTGCAAGTCGCCAAGACTCGCAGCAGATGTCACCCAGCAGCCGATCGACACCCTCGATGTCGACGCTGCGATCATTTTCGCGGATCTCCTGCTGCCCTTGGAGGCGATGGGGCTCCGGGTCGAATTCGTCAGTGGCGACGGCCCGAGAATCGACCCGCCCGTACGGTCCGGCGCTGACGTCCGCAGACTCGAGACGGGACGCGCAGCCGAACTGGGCTACGTGGGGGAGGCCATTTCTTTGGCGCGTCGGCAGCTGGCGGACCGCGTGCCGGTCATTGGGTTCGTCGGCGCCCCATTCACGCTCGCCAGCTACATGATCGAGGGGGGCGGATCCCGTCACTACGCGAGGACCAAGGGCCTGATGTGGGGAGAGCCCGCGCTCTGGCGGGAGCTCATGGAGAAGACCGTCGAGGTGCTCGTTCCTTATGCCGCCTCGCAGGTGGCGGGCGGAGCCTGCGCGATTCAGGTCTTCGACAGCTGGGTCGGGGCGCTGTCTCCAAGCGACTACGCACGGTTCGCCCTTCCTCATTCCCGAGCCCTGATCCGCCGCGTGCAGGCGGAGGGCGTGCCTGTCATCCATTTCGGCACTGGCAACGGAGCCTACCTCGAGTTGTTCCGGCAGGCCGGCGGCGATGTCCTGGGACTGGACTGGCGGGTGGATCTGGGCTCTGCGTGGGACCGGGTCGGGACGGAGGTGGCCGTCCAGGGGAATCTGGATCCGATCGCCCTGCTCGCGCCCTTGCCGGAACTGCGTGCCAAGGTTGCTACCGTCCTGGATGCCGCAGCGGGTCGCCCCGGCCACATCTTCAACCTCGGTCACGGCATCATTCCGGAGACGCCTGTCGACCACGTTCGTGCCGTGGTGCAGATGGTTCGCGAGCACGCCCGCGAATCGGCCGCATGACGAGCGTCGCGGTTGTCGGGGGCGGCGTCTCCGGGCTGGCCGCGGCCTACTACTTGGTCCGCCAGCGGATCCCGTGCACACTCTTCGAGCGGGAGGCGCGCACGGGGGGCCTCGTCCGCACGGAACGGGCCCACGGCTGTCTGGTCGAGGCCGGGCCGGACAGCTGGCTGGCCGAGAAGCGCTGGATGCGGTCGTTTGTCGAGGAACTCGGGCTGGGCGGGCAGGTCATCGGGTCCAATGACCGCCTCAGGAGGACCTTCGTTGTCCGAAACCGACGGCTTGTTCCCCTACCGGACAGCATGCGCATGCTGGCTCCGGCGAAACCGTGGCAGATCCTGACCACTCGTCTGTTCGGCCCCGTCACGAAGGTCCGGATGGCTGCGGAGTGGTTCCGTCGTCCCGGGGAGAGGCCCGAGCGCTCCGTTGCGGACTTTGTCCGCGACCACTTCGGAAGCGAGGCCGTCGACTATTTGGCGCAGCCAATGATGGCCGGAGTGTATGGCGCGCAACCCGAAGACCTCTCGGCCCCGCTGGTCATGCCGCGGTTCGTGGAATACGAGCGGCGCTACGGGAGCATCCTGCGAGGCACGTTCCGGAACCGCCGCCAGCGGACGGGAGATCCGTTATTCCTGAGCCTTCGGGGGGGCATGGGCACGCTCATTGGTGCGCTGGAACGCCGGATCGACGGCCACTGCGAGATCGTGCACCGTCCCGTGCTCCGGCTGCAACGGCGGGACGGTCGCTGGAGCCTCGGCTTGGACGAGGGGTCCTTCGAGGCCGATATCGTGATCCTGGCGATTCCAGCGCACGAATCGGGCCGCTTGCTGCAGGCGGTCGCCCCGGCCTTGGCCAGGGACCTCTGCGCGATTCGCTACTCCTCCTCGGCTGTGGTGGCACTCGCGTATGCGAGGGCCGGATTCGGCCACCCGCTCGATGGCTTCGGATTCCTGGTGCCCAGCGTGGAACGTGCCAGCGTCGCGGCCTGCACGTGGGTCGGCACGAAATTCGAGGGACGGACGGATCCCGGCAGGGTGCTGCTGCGGGCATACCTGACGGGCGATCGCGCCGAGGAGATGATGCAAGCCGACGACCGCGTAGCTACGAGCTGGGTGGAACCGGAACTGCGCGGATGGATGGGCTTCGGAGGGCCGCTCGTTGGCAGCCGGGTGTATCGATGGAAGAGGTCGATGCCGGCGTACGGCGTGGGCCACGAACAACTCGTACGCTCGATCGACGAAGGGCTGGAGGCCCTGCCCGGCATGCTGCTGGCGGGGAACGGTTACACGGGTTTGGGGATCCCGGACTGCATTCGCCGCAGCCAAGAGTTGGCGCAGACCGTTGTTGCGGCTCGGGGCGGCCGTGGTCGGCAGGATCTCATGCAGGACAGCGCCGGATAGCCATGATGGTCATGTCGTCGGCCTGCGGCGCCTCGCCCCGAAACTCGGTGACTTCGTGCAGGAGCGCCTCCAGCATCGGTTCCGGGGCGAGGGTCGCGGCGTTTGCCGCCGACGTGCGCAACCGCTCGTCAGTGAACTCCTCGAGGCGCTCGTTCATCGCTTCGCTGAACCCGTCGCTGTAGATCAAGAGGGTCTGTCCCGGCCGGAACTCCACCTCGCCCCGCTGGTACGTGAAGCCTGGCACGACTCCCAGCACGGGACCGCCTGTCTCCAGCAAGACCATGCCGTCACCGTCCGAAAGCATGACCGGGGGATTGTGACCCGCGTTGCAGTACTCGAGTCGGTGCGCGGACGTGTCGAGCACGGCGTAGAACATCGTCACGAACTTGTCGGAGTCCGTGCTCGCGTGCAGCATGTCGTTCGAGCGGGCGACGCAGGCTTCCACGTCCGCGACCATCCGGCTCTGACCCCGAATCGTGGCCTGCACGTTCGACATCAGCAGCGCCGCCGTGATGCCCTTGCCCGAGACATCGGCCACGCAGAGCCCGATCCGACTCTCTCCCAGCGCGAGAAAGTCGAAGTAGTCCCCTCCCACGCGCTTGGCCGGCTCGGAGAGGCCGGCGATCTCGTAGCCGGCCACTTCGGGCGGGCCCTTCGGGAGCAGGGTCTTCTGGATCTCCCGGGCCAGGCGGAGTTCCTCCTGGAGGATTTCGAGCGCCTTCTGCTCCTCCATCAGGCGAGCGTTCTCCACAACCTGCGCAGATTGAGTGGCGATGATGCTCAGCAGCCGCTGGTCCCCGGCGCTGAACCCGCCCCCTCCCTTCTTGTTGAACACGTTGACCACCCCGATCAGGCGGCCCTTCAGCTTCATGGGCACGGCGAGCAGGGACCGGATGCCGTTCCGACCGGAAGGGACACGGAAGCGCGTTTCCTGGTCAAAGTCGTCCACCACTAGCGGCTTCTGGTTCTTGAGCATCCAGCCCGTGATCTGGTCGCCGAGCCGCATCGGAATCTCTCCGGCGTTGACATCGACCTCCCGGACCATGGTCTTGAGCGGCGAGCCGGACTCAAGCTTGTCGAACAGCAGCACGGCTCCCTGCTCGACCTTCAGGTGCTTGACGCACTTCTGCACGATGAGGCCGACGGTCTCGTCCAGGGACGAAGTGGAGGAGACTGCGGTCGAGACCTCGTTCAGGATCGAGAGCTCCTCGATGGCCAGCCTGAGGCGCGTATTCTCGGCTTGGAGCCGCTCAACCAGCTTCCTTTCGTCCATCGGGCAGCCCGCGCACGGGCTAGAACTGAAGGTACGGGTTAGGGTTCGGGCGTGTCAACCAGACCGTTTCGAGGAACCGGTGCGCGGTCGGACCGGGAACGCAGGATGGTTCCTCGGATGAAGCGGATTCCCGCAATTGCTCCGATCGGATGCCCCGGCCCCGCCGGAACCTATTCGGCGCGCCGACGTCTCGCGTCGATCCCCAGCCGCTGGATTTTCTGGTTCAGCGTCGATAGTGCCACATGCAGGGCCTTGGCGGTCTCCGTCTGGTTGTATCCGTGCCTTTCCAGTTCCTCGACCAGGATTCGGCGTTCGTAGTCCTCGACCAGCTTGGCGAGGCTCTCGCCAGTCCGTCCGGGCACAGCGGGGACCTGTGCCCTCCGGGTTGAAGGGTGCGCGCCGGCGATCTCCGCCGGCAGAACCTCGGGGCCGAGTTCCTCCTGGGTCGCCAGCACGACCGCCCGCTCGACGACGTTGCGCAGTTCTCGCACGTTGCCCGGCCAGTCGTGTGCCATCAGGATCCGCCGGGCCTGGGGAGTGAAGCGGAGCGTCGAATGGCCGTCTTGGTCAAGGAAGTGGTTGTGCTCGCGGTGGCACACCTGTGTGAGGAACTCCTCCACGAGCAGAGGTACGTCCTCGATGCGGTCGCGGAGGGGGGGCACCTCGATTCCGATCACGTTCAGCCGGTAATAGAGGTCGCGACGGAATTGGCCCTGTTCGACTGCCTCGGTCAGGTTCGTGTTGGTCGCCGCAAGGATCCGCACGTCGATCCGCACCGGCTCGTCCGAGCCTACCGGCACGAACTCCCTCTCCTGGATGACCCGCAGCAGCCTCAGCTGGGTCTCGGCCGTGAGATTCCCGATCTCGTCCAGGAAGACGGTTCCGCCGTCGGCGATCTCGAAACATCCCGGGCGGTCGCGGACTGCCCCGGCGAAGGCTCCCTGGATATGGCCGAAAAGCGTCGACTCGAGCATGTCGTTCGGGATCCGACCCGAGTTGACCGTGACAAAGGGCTTTTCGGCCCTTGGGGAAGCCTTGTGGATAGCTCGCGCCACGACCTCCTTGCCCGCACCGCTCTCCCCGGAAATCAGCACGGTCGACGTAGTTCGGGCGACCTGATGAATGAGTACGAATACGTCCAGCATCGCCTCGGACTTGCCGATGAGATTGTCTAGCGGGCCCGCCATTCCCAGCTCGCTTCGGAGCCGGGCGTTCTCCCTCTCCAGCCTCCTCCGTTCGAGGGTCTGCCCGATCTCCAGCAGCAGCTTGCTGTTGTTCCAGGGCTTGGTCAGGAAATTCGTCGCGCCCAGCCGCGTGGCCTCGACCGCCACGTCGATCGAGCCGTAGGCCGTGACCATCAGGACGGGCAGGTCGCGGTCGATCTTCCGGATGTCCTTGAGCGCCTCGAGCCCCGAGCGGTCCGGCAGCATCAGGTCCAGCAGAACCAGGTCGCAGGTATTGCGGGCGATGGCTTCCAGGCATTCGCCCGTCGTGCCGGCCGGTGTCACGTCATATCCGGCATCCTCGAGGATCAGCCGCAATGTATCGACGATCGCGGGCTCGTCGTCGACGACCAGGATGCGGGGCCGGGACCGTTCTGCATCAACCGCGGTTTCGTCAGGCATGCTCCGGTTGCACGGCAAGCGGGAACCGGAGTTCGAACGCCGTTCCGTTGCCGGGCTGGCTCGTTACCGCAATCGTACCGGAGTGCTCCCTGACGATGCCGTAGCTCACGGCCAGGCCCAGGCCTGTTCCCTGGCGGGCGTTCTTCGTCGTGAAGAAGGGATCGAAGATGCGGCGCTGGTCCTCGGGGGCGATACCCACCCCGGTGTCGGCGACCCGGACGTTGACTGACGGTGCTTCGGACGACTCGGCGACGCGGCCGGCGATGCGCAAGGTGCCGCCTCCGGGCATTGCGTCGCGGGCATTGAGGATCAGGTTCAGGAACACCTGCTGGAGCCGGTTTCGGCTTGCCAGCACGTAGGCCTCTTCGCCGAGGTCCAGCTCGACCTCGACGCGGGCCTGCCGCAACTGCGGTGCGACCAGCTCCACGGTATCCCGGACAATGCGAGCGATATCACAGCGCGACATCGCCGTGCTCGGAGTGCGCGAGAAATCCAGCAGCGAGTTGACGATCTCGCTGGCCCGAAACGTCTGCTCCGTCACCTTTCCGAGCATGCGCTCCTCGTCGCTTCCCTGGGCCACCTTGGCGGCGAGCATCTGCGAGTAGCTGGAGATCACCGCAAGCGGAGTATTGACCTCGTGTGCGACTCCCGCCGCGAGCAGCCCGACCGAACTGAGCTTGTCGGCCTGCACGACGCGCTCTTCGAGCTCAACCCGTTCCGTCACGTCGTCGAGGATCACCAGCTGGCCCACCCGCTGGAAACGCTTGTCGATCAGAGGCGCGACCGCGACATTGACGATCCGTTCGGAGTGGCTGCCCGGGTCGTTCGTACGGAACTCGACCGGAAACTCGGATGACCGCAGACGGAACTTCGCAATACTGCCGGCCCCCTTCCCGTCCTGGCACCCGGTGATGCGGCGGGCCAGTTCTGCGGGCAGGAGCTCGTCCAGCCGGCGTCCGCGGGCCTGGTCCCGCGAAATGTGCAGGGCGAGCTCCAGGTGCGTGTTCCAGCTCTGGACCCGGCGTTCGCTGTCGAGGACCAAAATGCCGACGGAAAGGGACTCGACAATGTTCTCGTTGTAGTCCTTCAGCCGCTGGAGCTCTTCCGCCCGCGCCTGGATGTCGGAGTACAGGCGGGCGTTCTCCAAGGCGATCGCGAATGGCGACGACAGCGCTTGGACCAGCGAAAGGTCGTCGCTGTTCAGGAACCGTCCGTCTTCCGTGAGGCCCAGCCCGATCCAGGCGAGCGTCTGCTCCCGGGTACGGCACGGAACGAAGTGGCGGCACTCCAGCTGCGCGAGCGCGGGAGGCAGCGCAGTGTCCAGCGCGCCGGTGACGAACACCGGGCCGCCTTCGCGTGAGGCCCGATTCGCCAGGGGCTCTGCGTCCAGCAGCGGTTTAGGTCCCTCGTTCCCGTTCCGGGCCGGCGGGACCATCCGGTACAGAGACCGGGGGCCGGCGGAATCCTCCGCTCGAACGAGTACGGCGATCCGCGTCACGCCCAGAGCGCGACTCAAGCGGCCGCGCACGGCGGCCACCATGCGGTCCGGGTCGGTCTCGGAGGCAATCTCGGTCGCGAAAGCCGTCAGGGCCTGACGCTCCTCGAACCGGTTGCGATGGGCGCGCCGCTCGAGGGAGGTGCTCAGCCAGCTGCAGAGCGGCCGGAACAGGCCCGCAGCCAACGCCAGAGAACCCAGCCAGACAAGCGGCCCGTAGCTGTCCAGCCAGGCCGCTGGAATGCCGCTCCGGAACAGAGCCAGGTACCCTGCCGACAGCAGGATTGCTGCAGTGGCCGCCGCTGCGGCGGTCCGCCTCCAGATGATCTCGAGGTCCAGCAAGCGATAGCGGACCAACGCGACCGCAATGGACAGCGGGAGCGCGGCGAGCGAGAAGACCGAGAAGGCTTGGTTGGCGCTCGGCACCGTTCCCGCGGCGAACGGAACCGCATAGAGCAGGGTGAACGGGGCGACGCTCGCGAGCGTTCCGCCCAGGAGCCACTTCGCTTGCAGCTCTTGCACGGGATCGGAGCAGCCGCGGGCCCGCATCCGCACGAACCCGCCCGCCGCGACCAAGTTGACGGCCAGCAGTCCCAGAGGCGCGGTCGAGAAGAAACTCAGCAGTGACGGATCACTGATGCCGCCCGACACCCAGCCTCCCGCAGCCGCGTGATGCGCGGCCCCGACCGCGACTGCGAGACCGTAAGCGGCCCGCACCAGGCTCCGCTGAAGTGCCTCGCCGCCCGGGAACCGCGAGCAGAAATCCAGGAAGAGCGGCGGCATCAGCAGGAGCGCCCAAGAGTCGATCCAGTAGACGAGGCGGTCCAGGCCCTCGAGCCTCCCGGACGCACTCAGCGCGTACACCGAGAGGGAGGCCAGGCAGAACGCGAAAAAGCGATGAACGGCGGGGCTCGGTGGGCATCGTCGCCAGACCCAGGCCCCGATGACCGCGTAGATCCACCCCAGCACGAACAAGAAGGTGCCGACGGCGCCGTGGCTGGAACTCGCACCGACGACCACCGATACGTACAGGGGCTGGCCTGACCGCTCGATCAGGTACTCCGTCCGGTTCCACGCCCCGACCTCGTACAGGATGCGCGTCACGTCGAGAGCCTCCGTGACCGGGCGACCGGCGATCGATCGCAAGATGTCGCCCGGGCGCAGCCCCACCGGCGCGCCCGGGCTTTCCGAGGCGACCCGGGAAGCGGCAACACCCGCGTCCGAGTCGCGCCACACGACTCCGTCCTCCGGCACCTCGAAGCGGCCTCGCTCGACCCAGTTGCCGAGCGACAGCGCGGCCAGGGCCGCAAGGGCGACCCACGGCGCGCATCGCTTCGTTATTTCGCGAGACTGAACCATGCGGGGTAACGGTCGGCGGCACCCGTAGGCGGCGCAGACCGCACCTCCCTAACACTATAGGCCAGAACGAGCCTGTCCGCCAAGCCGGATCGGCTCGATAAATCCTTATTTCTCTGTTGGTTGCAGCCCAACTCCGGTAGTATTGCTTCCAGAATTCGGATCCCGTTTATGGAATCCCGTAGAATCCGCTCCGGACGTTCGACGCAGGCTGTTCCCGGACCGGATGCCCCGCGATTTGCCCCGGGGCGGAACCGATACATGCCGAGGAGTCGAGGAATCAGGACTACTGGGAGGCGTCCAGGGCCTGGTCGAGGTCCCAGATCAGGTCGTCCAAGTCCTCGAGGCCGACCGACAGCCGCACCATGTCCTCGGTGATGCCGGCCGCGGCGTGGTCTGCCTCGCTGAGTTGCTGGTGCGTGGTCGTGGCTGGGTGGATCACCAGGCTCTTCGCGTCGCCCACGTTCGCCAAGTGCGAGAACAGCTGGAGGGCGTTGATGAATTTCCGGCCGGCTTCCCGGCCGCCCTTGATCCCGAAAGTGAATACCGCTCCCTGGCCTTCCGGAAGGTACTTGCTGGCCATGGCCCGGTACGGGCTGGACGGCAGGTCGGCGTGCTGCACCCACGTAACCAGGGGATGGGATTCAAGGTGCTGGGCGACGGCTAGGGAATTGGCGCAGTGCTTGCGCATGCGCATCGCCAGCGTCTCCAGTCCCTGGAGGAACAGGAAGGCGTTTTGCGGTGCCATGCAGGGCCCCAGGTCGCGCAACCCCTCGACCCGGCACTTGAGGATGTACGCCAGCGCGCCGAACGTCTCCGTGAACACCATTCCGTGGTAGCCGGGGCTCGGCTCGGAGAGCATCGGGAACTTGCCGTTGGTGAAGTCGAACTTCCCGGAGTCAACGATCACGCCGCCGATGGACGTGCCGTGACCCCCGATGAACTTGGTCGCCGAATGGACCACGATGTCGGCACCGAATTCGATCGGCCGGCACAGGTAGGGCGTGGCGAAGGTGTTGTCGATCATCAGGGGCACGCCGTGCTCGTGAGCGATCTTCGCGACGCCCTCGATGTCGATGACGTTCATCCGCGGATTCGCGATCGTCTCGACGTAGATCACCTTGGTCTTGTCGGTGATCGCCCTGCGGAAGTTCTCGATGTCGTCGGGATCCACGAAGATCGTGTTGTAGCCGAAACGGCGGAAGGTCGTGTCGAACTGCGTGTAGGTGCCGCCGTACAGCGTGGCCGACGAGACGATCTCGTCGCCGGCCTGGCAAAGGCTGGAAATCGCCAGCAGTTGGGCGGCCTGGCCGCTCGCTGTCGCCAAGGCGCCGATGCCGCCCTCAAGCGCCGCCATGCGCTCCTCGAACACCCCGTTGGTGGGGTTCATGATGCGGGTGTAGATGTTGCCGAACTCTTGCAGGGCGAAGAGGGAGGCGGCGTGGTCGGTGTCGTTGAAGACGTACGAAGTTGTTTGGTAGATCGGAACGGCCCTGGCGTTGGTGGCAGGGTCCGGACGCTGTCCCGCGTGGAGGGACAGCGTCTCGAATCCGAACGTGCGAGTTGGTTCGTTGGCCATAGACAGACCATGCTAGCGCGGCACGCGGCCGTTCCGCAGCCCTAGCCCGGAAATCGCACCAACTCTCCAGAACAGCGGAACCAGAGGTTGATTGCGGACACTTCGCCCCAGAATCGTGGATTGTCTGGAGGATAAACAGCCTCTCTCGCTCGGATCGTCTGCTACACGTTGCCTTAGCCTTCCTCCAGGGTCGTCGCGAAGGGTTGGCCAGGCCTTTGGACAGCGTATTCGCGCTCGCTGCGCACAGCTCCCCCGTCCGCCCCTCTCGTTTCGGGCTGCCCCGGTCCGACTAGGTCACTGCCAGCCCTCGCAGCCGTGCCAGACAGTGCGCGAACAGCTCCTGCCGCGGGCACAGCGACGACAGCGACACCCACACCCTCCGCACGCTCACCTTGACCACTCCGGCCACTTTCAGCAACCGCGTGCGGATCGTCCCGAACTGCGCCTTCGCCAGCTCCGTCCCCGCCAGCGCCCGGCTCCGGATCACCTCCAGCAGCGCCGCCGCGAACAGCGCCCAGTGCAGCCGCAACTGGTTCGCCCGCAGCGTCGCCGTCGACGTGCGGTCCGCGAACAGGTCCAGTTGCTGCTCCTTGATCCGGTTCTCCATGTCCCCCCGCGCGCAGTACAGCTGCTCGTACAACTCCCGCGTCCCGAACCGCTGCTTCTCCAGGCTCGTCACCACGAAGCGCACATTGTTGTTGCGCGACTCCCCCGGCAACCATTCCGCCTTGCCCACCACCCGCCGCTTCCGGCTCCAGCTCTCCCGCGTGCGGTAGCGGAAATCCCGGTACCGCCGGGACTTCTCCCCGTTCCTCAGCCCCCGCCGCCGCGAACGCTCCTGCTGCTGCTTCACCGCCTGCTTCCAGCGCGCGTTCTGCGCCAGCCCCAAGATGTAGTCCACCCCCTCTCGCCCCTCGCACCATGCCATCAGATCCTCCCGGCAGAACCCCGCGTCCCCCCGCACGATCACCCCACCTCCGGCCAGCGCTCCCGGACCCGCCCCACGATCCGTTCCAACTCCTCCACCACCCCTTCCGCCTGTAGAGAGTCACATTATTCTGACGCCTCAGTCTCAGATTATTCCGGCAGCAGTTGAGCTGGGATTCTCGGTTTGATTGGCTCCTGCCGGAAGAGGAATAGGCCTGCGACTGCCTGAAGGCACCTGTAGGATTTGGACTTACAAGCCTGTCGAAGAAGCAACCGTGTCCGAAATAAACTGATTTCCAACCTCTTTGTCGTCAATTTAATTCGAGAAAAAATGGCCGTTTTCGGTCAGGATAATGTGAATTTCTACACGCCGGATCCACGCTCGACGGCCGCAACTGCCCGCTCAAAACCTGCCGCCCGCCCGTCACGTACAGCGGCAGGTAGCAGTAGCAGTCGTAGTAGCCGTGGAAGTGGCGCCCTTCCTGCTCCCCGTGCAGCGGGTCGTGGGTCGCGTCCACGTCCAGCACGATCTCGTCCGGCTCTGCCGCCTGCTGGTCCGAACCGGTCCACCAGCAGCGTGTCGAGCCGCCGCGGAGCGGCCACGATGCGCTTGTAGCGGTCCTGCTCGGCCTGCTCGGGACGGCCCAGATCCAGCCGGTTGAGCGTACTGGAGCCAGCCAGCGGATGACCGCGGTCGCGCTAAAACACCCGCTGCTGGCCGGTCATGTCGTCGCAGTCCAGAGCCAGGGCCAGCAGGCTGTCGTCGCGCAGGCTGTCATGGTCGTTGACATCCTCATAGCCGAACGCGAGCCCGTACAGGCGCTGGGCGATCAGGCTGCGCAGGTCATGCTCGACGCGGGTCGGGTTGCGGTAATCGTGGAAGCAGGCGGCCATGCGGCCGGTCAGGTCGATGGCGCGGTCGGCGGCCTGGAGCAGGACGGCCCCAGCGTCGGAGGACATACGGCCGCCGTCGAAGCGGGCGACCACCTTGCGGCGGCCGCACTGGGGGAGGTCGATTGTGGTACAGTGTGCAAGCATGAAACGTGGTAGCTGGTAAGCATGTAACTTACTGGAAACAAACATCTTACCATAAATCAACGCCTCACGTACACCCCCCGTGGTGAGATATCCGGGCTAGGATCCTCAGGAGGGGTAGAGGATCCTCTATGCGCAGACGGAATCCGAGCACTGTGCCGTGCCGGTCTCAATCACTCGCCATGGCGGGAGTTCGTACATTACTGAGTGGTTGCTTGAACAGTTCTCGGCTGCAAGACCGATGCGGCGGTCGCCAATTCGAGCCTCTAGGGTATTCGTGTCAACACAAGCGAGTACGAGCGGGGGCTCACTGGGTTCACTAGGTGAGTCACCGACAGTGTAGGCAATTGCTTGCTTTTTGTCTTGGGCAGCGGAATGATCTGGCTGCGAAAGTGGAGCGGCGCAGGCCATGGATACCAGTGTTAACGTGGTGAGGGTCAGTGTTGTCCGAATCCTTCGTGTCTCCTCATGTGCGTGGTAGGAAACCGCTAGAGAGCTAGGAAGCCGAGCGGAACAACTGGGCGATGGCGGCTGCGATTAGGGCGGCGAAGCCGAAGCCGAGCAGCCAGCGCTGTATAGTTAGCTCGGAACGCATCGCGTCGAGCTTCGCTTCGAAGCGTGCGATAAGGTTGGCGGCGGCCATGTTCTGCAACTCCTGAATGAAAGTATACGCTTGCTCGTCGTCGAGTCCTAGCTGGCGGAGCAGCAGGAAAAGGCGCTTGTCGTCGGGAACCGGGAGATCGGCCACGAAGACCAGCGTAGCGCGGCTACTCCAGCAGTGCCGATTCAGGGAGCGCTCACACCCCATCCGCAGTCCGATAATCGTCCTGCCCGGTAGTAGCTCAAATGGACGAGTTCAAATTCAAGAGCCCAAGATTCGAAGCTCTCTTTGAACGTGAAATGGAGGATGGGTTAGAAGCCTACGAATTGCGACAGATCCTCAAAAGGGCTCAGATCCAGCAAATCCAGAAGGACGATAACTGCACGGAGCAGGAGGCGGCCAAAAGATGGGTGGTCGCCCGTGAGATGCGGATCCGTCGTGTATGGACTTTGGTCGAGTCCGAGCGTGGGGTGGAGTGCTTGAGGGAGGATGCAGAGCGGATCGTTCGCCGGGCGGAGTGGGATCAGGCTAAGAACCTGAGAAGCCGACTCCCGAACGACGACTCAACGACGAGGAAGCGAATACACGCGCCTGGCTTGTTTTCGTCCCAGCCGTACCTGCGAATGCTGGCGGGCATTGCCATGTTCGTAGTGCCGACCGGTGTGGTAGCGGAGGCCGGATGGCCGGGCCTCGCAGCGCTAGCTGTGATCGGGGTAGCGGGGTACTTGGTCGACCGGCACTGTAGCGGCTTGTTTCAGCGGGTGGGCGAACTGGCGTGGTTTACTGTCTTCGTTTGGGCGCTCATGTGCGGCGTCTTGGCTGTGATCGGGACGGTTCTCTGGCTGAGCGTCGGAGCCTTCGAGTGGCTGACCTCCTAGATTGCGGGATGAGTGGCCGCGACTGGCCTTTGGTGTCCGAATAATCACAGCTCGCCGCCAGAGGCTCAGCCAAGGAATCCTAGTCCTGAATGGCGGCGGCGCAATCCTTGCACAGCATCACCGGTCCGCGCTGTAGGTCGACAGACCGGAAGTCCAAAAATGTCGCGGTCAGACGTAGCGCACCCAGTCGTCCGCAATAGAGGCAGACAAGCCGGTTACGCTTGTGCCAGAAGGCGTACCAGCTAGCCCGGAAATCGCACCAACTCTCCAGAACAGCGGAACCAGAGGTTGATTGCGGACACTTCGCCCCAGAATCGTGGATTGTCTGGAGGATAAACAGCCTCTCTCGCTCGGATCGTCTGCTACACGTTGCCTTAGCCTTCCTCCAGGGTCGTCGCGAAGGGTTGGCCAGGCCTTTGGACAGCGTATTCGCGCTCGCTGCGCACAGCTCCCCCGTCCGCCCCTCTCGTTTCGGGCTGCCCCGGTCCGACTAGGTCACTGCCAGCCCTCGCAGCCGTGCCAGACAGTGCGCGAACAGCTCCTGCCGCGGGCACAGCGACGACAGCGACACCCACACCCTCCGCACGCTCACCTTGACCACTCCGGCCACTTTCAGCAACCGCGTGCGGATCGTCCCGAACTGCGCCTTCGCCAGCTCCGTCCCCGCCAGCGCCCGGCTCCGGATCACCTCCAGCAGCGCCGCCGCGAACAGCGCCCAGTGCAGCCGCAACTGGTTCGCCCGCAGCGTCGCCGTCGACGTGCGGTCCGCGAACAGGTCCAGTTGCTGCTCCTTGATCCGGTTCTCCATGTCCCCCCGCGCGCAGTACAGCTGCTCGTACAACTCCCGCGTCCCGAACCGCTGCTTCTCCAGGCTCGTCACCACGAAGCGCACATTGTTGTTGCGCGACTCCCCCGGCAACCATTCCGCCTTGCCCACCACCCGCCGCTTCCGGCTCCAGCTCTCCCGCGTGCGGTAGCGGAAATCCCGGTACCGCCGGGACTTCTCCCCGTTCCTCAGCCCCCGCCGCCGCGAACGCTCCTGCTGCTGCTTCACCGCCTGCTTCCAGCGCGCGTTCTGCGCCAGCCCCAAGATGTAGTCCACCCCCTCTCGCCCCTCGCACCATGCCATCAGATCCTCCCGGCAGAACCCCGCGTCCCCCCGCACGATCACCCCACCTCCGGCCAGCGCTCCCGGACCCGCCCCACGATCCGTTCCAACTCCTCCACCACCCCTTCCGCCGGATCCACGCTCGACGGCCGCAACTGCCCGCTCAAAACGTGCCGCCCGCCCCTCACGTACAGCGGCAGGTAGCAGTAGCAGTCGTAGTAGCCGTGGAAGTGGCGCCCTTCCTGCTCCCCGTGCAGCGGGTCGTGGGTCGCGTCCACGTCCAGCACGATCTCGTCCGGCTCTGCCGCCTGCTGGTCCGAACCGGTCCACCAGCAGCGTGTCGAGCCGCCGCGGAGCGGCCACGATGCGCTTGTAGCGGTCCTGCTCGGCCTGCTCGGGACGGCCCAGATCCAGCCGGTTGAGCGTACTGGAGCCAGCCAGCGGATGACCGCGGTCGCGCTAAAACACCCGCTGCTGGCCGGTCATGTCGTCGCAGTCCAGAGCCAGGGCCAGCAGGCTGTCGTCGCGCAGGCTGTCATGGTCGTTGACATCCTCATAGCCGAACGCGAGCCCGTACAGGCGCTGGGCGATCAGGCTGCGCAGGTCATGCTCGACGCGGGTCGGGTTGCGGTAATCGTGGAAGCAGGCGGCCATGCGGCCGGTCAGGTCGATGGCGCGGTCGGCGGCCTGGAGCAGGACGGCCCCAGCGTCGGAGGACATACGGCCGCCGTCGAAGCGGGCGACCACCTTGCGGCGGCCGCACTGGGGGAGGTCGATTGTGGTACAGTGTGCAAGCATGAAACGTGGTAGCTGGTAAGCATGTAACTTACTGGAAACAAACATCTTACCATAAATCAACGCCTCACGTACACCCCCCGTGGTGAGATATCCGGGCTAGCGATCTGCTGCCCCGCGGGAGACGCCCGGAGTCCGGATCAGTCCGCTGCCAGCGTCTCGCCGGCCGCGAGTCCGTGACTGTCCAGCCGGTAGTGAGCAGCAAGCACGTCCCGACCGAAATCGCCGTCGAACTCACGCCAAACCGTGTGGCTGTGATTGTTGCGGTTCTGCGTGTTGTCGTACTCGATCAGGAACTCCGGCGACTGAATCCGGTGGTAATCCCCGCCGCCCGGCTCGACCGATCCGGCCCACGCGAAGAAGAGTTCGTCGCGCGGCGTCTCCCGGACCATCCGCTTGCGCCGGTCGGCTTGCTCGGCTGGCATTGACATCGCGTACTGATCCGCGGTCTCCAGCAGCATCCCGTACTGGTCCTCGCTCAGGCGGGACGCTGCCACCCCCTGGGGCTGACCCTCCAGCACGGCCCGGGTGTCCGCTGAGGTGAGGATGTCGCTGTACGCCTTCTCCTCCACCAGAGCGGCCTTGCGGACATCTCCTTCGAGCGACATCATCAGCTCCCGGGCAGCATCCTCGCGCGCGCCGAGCGGCCGCACTCCCTTGCGGGGGCCATCCAGAACCTTGTGGGGGTTGGCCCCGAGGAAAGTGGGCGAGGTCGACACGAGCTTCCCGTCCCGCATCAGGAAATGCAGGGACACGTGGTGGCCTTCAAGCCGCCAGGCCCAGTCGCCTTCCATGGACGGCTCCCCGAAGATGCTGAAGTGGTAATCATTCACTTCGCGCCGGCCGACCGTGTCGTTCTCCTTGATGCGCAGCACTTCCTCGAGGCTCATGATCGTCTTGACCGTGACGAAGCCCGCCCTTGAGAGCGATGCTGCGAGCAGCGCATCCGCCAGGGACCGCTGCTCGGCATCCATATCGTTGTAGGTCACGCCGTTGCGGCTGTAGCCGCGCTGGCTCGCGAAATTGTTGTCGGGCACGAAGTGCCAGGTCTCGTAGTCCGGATTGTCCAGCTTGAACCGGGCGTAAGGCGTCTGGTTGCCGTTCAGGGACGCCAGCCAGGCCTTGGCGGTCGAGACCATCATGTCCTCCGTCGTGGCGTGATAGGCCACGGCTGCAAGTACCAGGCAGCAGACGAGGAGGACAGCACGAAAGAATACGGTGCGACGCATGGATGCGCTCCTTTCCCGCGGCGGCCCGATTGTGTTTGGCCACGACCGCGGCTAGCGCGGAACATTATAGCGACGCCGCTGGCCGCGACAGTAGCCGAATTCGTGGACGGGCGCCTGCGGCCCAGCCGAAGCCGCGGAAGTGCAATGCCCAGATTCACGGCTCCCAGGTGTAATAGCCCACATCCGTCGGTATCGTCTGGCGGGTTGTCGAGCGCCATTGGGCCAAAGGCCGCGCGCCGGCCCGGTCGAAGAAACGGTCAAGTCGTTCCCGGAGTGCCAGCCGCCGGGCGCGGTACTCGGGCTTGCCGACACGGTTCACCCTTTCCCGCGGGTCCTCCTCGAGGTCGAACAGCTCGTTCGGCCACCCGTCCGCGCGTGCCACGTACTTCAGGGTTTCGGTGCGGATCGCCCGGGTGTAGCCGTACTCGAAGAACACCTCGTTGCGCCATTCCGGGCTCTCACCTCGCAGGAAGCCTGCGTAGCTCCGGCCGACCCGCCGGGGATCCGGAGCCGCCGTGATGCCGAGGTAGTCGAGCAGGGTAGGGAAGAAGTCGTACGCGGAAACCATCGCCGAGGTCTCGGTCCCGGCCGCGATCCTACCCGGGTGATTCCAGATCAGCGGGACGCGGATCGACTCCTCGAACATGTTGAACGGGATCGTACCGTTCCCCTTACCCCATACGCCATGGTGCCCGCAGTTGAACCCCTGGTCGGCGGAGAACACCACGACGGTGTCCTCGCGGACGCCGGCAGCCTCGAGAGCGTCCAGGATCCGTCCGACGTTGGCGTCCACGCCCGTGACCAGAGCCGAGTAGCTGGTGTAGGTCTCCGTGTTGCCGAAATGCTGGCGGAACCGCCCGCGCCCCTGGGGATGCGGGTCCGCTCGCGGGAAGCACGAGAACGCGGAGCCGTCGTAGGGCCGGCGGTACGATTCGGGTTGGAAGTCGTACGGGCTGTGCGGGGCGAAGAATGGCACAACGAGGCAGAAGGGCCGGTCCGCGTTCCCATTGATGAAGTCGATTGCCCGGTCCCCCACGAAGTCCGTCTTGTAGCCGGAGTTCCGGACGGAGGTGCCGTTGACGAAGAACTCCGTGTCGCGGTACGAGCCGCCGCCCCGCGCGGCCGTGCACCAGTAGTCGAATCCCGCCTGCGGGCGGTCGTCCTGGCCGAGGTGCCACTTTCCGACCAGGCCGCACCGGTAGCCGTTCGCCTTGAGCACGTCCGCGAATGTGACCTGCCCCTCGAGAAAGCGCCGGCTGTCCGGACCGTAGCTGTCCTCGGCCAGGAGAAAGTCCTG
Source organism: uncultured Bryobacterales bacterium (assembly GCA_964461235.1). Classification (GTDB taxonomy): domain Bacteria; phylum Acidobacteriota; class Terriglobia; order Bryobacterales; family UBA6623; genus VXMF01. The sequence goes on from CAYWUV010000006.1 coordinate 79,979, forward strand.
GACTCCATGGTGGGACGGCAGCCGGCCGGTATAGTACGTCGCCCGCGAGGGGGAGCAGACTGGCGTGCTCGCGAAGGCTCGACGAAAGCGCATGCCGCCGGCAGCGAGCCGGTCGAGGTTCGGCGTGTGCATCTCGGCGCACCCGCCGGAGCCCAGAGCCCATGCTCCGTGGTCGTCCGTCATTAGAAAAACCGCGTTGCGCGCTCGGGGACGGGCGGCTGCGGCCGGCAGGAGCGAGAGGAGCGTGCGCCGGGTCATGGGGCGGCCTCAGGATAGCGGACATGCCGGGCCGGCGAGGAAGGGGTTTGACACGATCCGAGCCTGTCGGTTAGATAAAGTTAGAAAGAGGCGAGCTCGGGGCTGGCATCCAGTACCCGCCGAACGACTCGTTTTCCCGTCTGGACCTCTGCGAGGACGCCCATGATTCAAGTTGAAGGCGTTACCAAGCGCTACGGCCCGAAAACCGCCGTCGATAACATCAGCTTCGAGGTAGGCCGCGGAGAGATCGTGGGCTTCCTGGGCCCGAACGGCGCCGGGAAGACCACGACGATGCGGATCCTGACGGGATTCCTGCCGCCCACCTCCGGAACCGCCAGCATCGGAGGGATCGATGTCCGCGAGGACCCGATCGCCGTCAAGCGGCGCATCGGGTACCTCCCCGAGGTTCCCCCGCTGTATCCCGAAATGGAAGTCGACGCCTATCTGCGCTTCGTTGCGGGCATCAAGGGCATCGCGAAGAAGGAAATCGCGCGCCGCGTGGACGGCGCGGTGGAGCGCACCTCGTGCGTGGACGTGCGGACCACCTTGGTGAGCAAGCTCTCGAAGGGGTACAGGCAGCGTGTCGGACTGGCCCAGGCCCTCATTCACTGCCCGGAGGTCCTGATTCTCGACGAACCGACCTCGGGTCTCGATCCGAAGCAGATCATCGAGGTGCGCGAGCTGATCCGCTCGCTTGCCGGTGAGCACACCATCATCCTCAGCACGCACATCCTGCCCGAGGTTTCCGAGACCTGCGGACGCGTGATCATCATCAATGAGGGCCGTATCGAAGCCAGCGACACGCCGGAGAACCTAACCGCGCAGTTGCAGGGGGCCAACGCCATCATGCTGGACGTGGAAGGGCCCGGGGAGGATGTCAAGGACCGGCTTGGGACCGTCCCCGGTGTCCGCCAGCTGGTCCGCCAGGACGGCCGTGACGGGCGCATCCTGTGGCGGGTCGAGGTCGAGAAGGACGGTCTCGTCCCGCGGCGCCTGGCCGAGGCGGTTGTCAACTCCGGGTGGGGCCTGTACAGCATGCAGCCACTCGGGTTGAGCCTGGAAGACATCTACCTCAAGCTCACCAGCCACGAGGAGCCGCCTGCGGAAGAGCCCGCCGAGGAAGGATCCTCCGAGCGGGGCCCAGCCGAGGAGGCCGCTGAGGCGACAGTCCCCGCCGACGGCGAGGACCAAGCGCAACCGCCCGCTGAGGCACCAGCGGCCGACGCCCCGGCGGAAGAGGAGGCCAAGGACTGATGCGCAACATCTGGACGATCGCCGTACGCGAATTCAGGGTGTACTTCACCTCGCCGATCGCCTATATCGTGCTGGCGATGTTCGCGGTCATTTTCGGCTACTTCTTCACGACCGGCCTGGCCTTCTTTCTCGACTACAGCGCGACGGTAGGCGCGCAGGGGGGCATGGGAGCCCCGCCGATGAACGTCAACCAGTTCGTCATCGAGCCCACCCTCGGGAACATGACCATCGTGCTGCTGTTTCTTGTGCCCATGATCACGATGCGGCTGTTCGCCGAGGAGAATCGCAGCGGCACCATCGAACTGCTGCTCACCTCGCCGCTGCCGGACTATCACATCATCGTCGGCAAGTGGCTGGGCGCGCTGATGCTGTACGGCTGCATGCTGGCCATCGTGGTCGCCAACCTCACGATCCTTTTCGTCCATTCCACGCCCGACTGGAGGCCCGTGCTTGTTTCGCTGCTCGGGCTGACACTGATGGGCGGCGCGATGCTCGCGGTTGGCGCGTTCCTCTCGACGCTGACGAAGAACCAGATCGTCGCCGGAGCCCTCACGTTCGGCGTCCTGCTGCTGTTGTGGGTCCTGAACTGGCTGAGTTCGTTCGAGACTTCCCTGTTTGCCAGGATCTGCGACTACCTTGCTATCTCGGGGCACTTCGAGCAGTTCTCCCGGGGCGTCATCGAACTCAAGGACCTGCTGTACTACCTCAGCGCGATAGCGCTCGGACTTTTCCTCAGCAAGCGATCGCTCGAAGCGCTGCGGTGGAAGGCGTAAGGAGGCTCGGACGATGGCATTGCTTCGTTCCAGGCAATTGCGGGCGGGGGGCTATTCCGCCTTCTATGTCGCGGTTTTTGTCGGCATCCTCGTAGCCGCGAACTGGCTCGGCGTCCAGTACAACGAGACCTTCGATTTCACCGAGCAGAAGCTCTACAGCCTGTCCGACCAGACCCACAGGATCCTCGACGGGCTCGATCGCGACGTGACGATGTCGTACTTCGACCGTACGACCCAGTTCGTCGTGGCCCAGGACATGCTGCGGCGCTACGAGAACGCCTCGAGCAGATTGAGCGTGGAGTACGTCGATCCCGACGAGGACCCCGTCAAGACCGAGGCTATGGGCGTTAGCACGTACGGGACTCTCGTGATCGATGTTGGCGGCGTCCGCCAGCAGGCCTCCTCGGTAACCGAGCAGGAGATCACCAATGCGATCATCGCCGGCTTGAAGGGCGAGGAGAAGACGGCCTGTGTGGTGACCGGGCACGGCGAGTCGGCAAGTGACGACATGGAGAGGGACGGGTTCTATAGCGCGCGTCAGGATATCGAGGATGCCAACTATGGGTACGAGGACGTGAACCTCGGCGTGGACGGCGTGCCGGAGGACTGCACGCTGCTCTTGATTCCCGGGCCCTCCACGGATCTGTTCGACCCGGAGATTGAGGTGCTCCGGAGCTACGTGGAACAGGGCGGCCGGGCCCTGGTGATGCTGCGGCCCGCCTTCCCCGACCAACGCGGACGGCGTGAAGATCCGAGCCCGAAGCTCGTCGCGCTCCTGGCGGAATGGGGCATCGTGGCCCCCAACGACGTCGTGATCGACGAGTCGGCGATCGGCCAGCTGTTCGGGGGCGGCCCATTCACGCCCTTGGTGTCCGATTACCTGTACCACCCGATCGTGGAACCCATGGAGAACGTGGCGACGCTGTTCCCGCGGGCCCGCACGGTGGAAGAGGCCGACACGGCTCCGGACGGCTGGACGTTGGACGAGCTGTTCCGCACGTCGACGTCGAGCTTTGCGACCGAGACGATGCGGATCGAGGGTTCGGCAGTGACGCTCGGGCCCGAATCGGAACGCTCCGAGGGTCCGATCAACCTTGGTGTCGCTGGGACCTACGATGTCCCGGAGGCCATTGGCGAAGAGGACCCCGAGGACGGCGGAGGGACCGAACCCTCCGAGGACGAACAGCAGGTCAGCCCCTCCGAGGAAGAGGCCGAGCCGGAAGGGCGTGTCGTGGCGGTCGGATCGTTCGGGTTCGCCTCCAACTACGGGCTGTCCTTGGGTGGCAACCGCGACTTGCTGCTCAACATGATGAACTGGCTCAGTTCCGACGAGGACCTGATCTCGATCCGGCCGCGGGATCCCGAAGACACCCCGGTCGACATGACCAGCGGCCAGATGACCCGGGTGTTTCTCGGGAGCTTGGTGCTGCTTCCGCTGGTCATCATCGTGACTGGCGTGTGGGCTTGGTGGGGCCGCCGCTAGGGGGATCGCGGCCGTGCGTGACGGCGTGCCAGCAATACCCGGACTGTGCGGTGCAGCGGCGACAGAGGTGACGTAGGGCGATGAGAGCGAATCCACTCCTCGTAGCGGTTGTCGTGCTGGCGCTACTCGGCGGCGCCGTGTGGTACACGCGGGAGAATCCGCCTCCTGACGAAGATGCCGCCCCGAAGGTTGTCGACGTCGAGGAGGATGCCATCCAGGGGATCACGCTGCGCAAGCGCGGGGAGGATCCCGTCGAGTTGGTGCGGGGCGAGGACGGCGAATGGGAGTTCGGAGGAAACCTGGGGATTCCCGCCGCCGACTCGCCAATCGGGACGCTGGTCTCGAGCCTCGCGTCGCTCAATGCGGAGCGTCTCGTCTCCGAAGCCGTGGTCGACTGGGAGCCCTACGAGCTCGACGACCCGGAACTTGCCGTGAGTTTCGAGCTGGAAGAGGGGGGCGGGGAACTCCTGTTCGGGAGGGACACCCCGACCGGTTCCGGAGTCTTCGCGCGCCTCCGGGACGATCCGCGGCTGTTCACCGTCTATTCGTACAACAAGACGTCTTTCGACAAGTCCGTGTTCGACCTGCGCGACAAGCATCTGCTGCAGCTGGACGAGGACACCATTTCGGAAATCCGGCTCCGAACCCCGTCCCGGGCAATCCGCTTCACGCGGGAGGAGGACAACTGGAGGATCGCCGAGCCGATCGAGGCCCGAGCCGACGACTTCACCGTGAACGACCTGTCGCGGGCTGTGCGGACCGCAGAGATGACAGAAGTTCTTGCCGAGGACTCGGACAGTCGGGACTACTCGTTCGCCAGGCCTCTCGCGACCGTGACCGTCACCGATGCGGAAGGCGACCACGAGCTCGTTGTCGCTCAGAAAGAGGTGTTGCGACCGCCGGAGGAGGGGGACGATGAGCCGACGGAAGAAACCGTCTACTACGCCCGCAGCAGCCACCTTCCGGGCGTCTTCAGCGTCGGCTCCACGCTGGCCCTTAGCTTCGACAAGGAGGTTGCCGACTTTCGCGACATGAAGCTCTTCGACTTCGGCTACGTCGATCCGGCCCGGGTGGAGGTCAGAGCTGGCGACGACGCGGTCTCCATCATCCGCGTCGAAGACCAGTGGCAGCTGGAGTCCGACGGCGGACGGGGGCTGGAAGGGGAACTGGTCCAGACCCTGCTCGACCGCCTGCGGGGCCTGACGGCGACCGAGATTCGCTCCGACAGCGCCGCAGCCCAGGCGCGGTACGGGCTCGACGCACCGACGATCGAGGCGTCCGTCACGCCGGCGGGCGAAGACGCCGCGACGGAACGCGTCCGGGTGACCTCGCCGGACCAGGCTCCCGTCTACGCCGCCCGGGAAAGCGAGCCGTCGACGTTCGAGGTCGAGCGTTCGGCGGCAGAGAACATCGTTCGCTCGGTCGAGGAAGTCCTGCGAGGTCCTGAGGACGACGCCGAGTCCGAGGAGGGCTCGGACGACGGCGAAGCGGCCGAGGGTGAGTCCGGGGCCTGACCGTCCTGCGGGACGTTGACCCGGGAACCAAGTGACCACCCTCGAATACGATTGGGAGAGCCATGGACGATCTCAAAGCGCTCATCCGCGAAGTGCCCGACTTCCCGAAGCCGGGAATTCTCTTCTACGACATCACCACGCTGCTGAAGGATTCGAGGGGTCTGGCCCGCGTCGTCGACGGGCTGTGCGAGGCCGCATCGGGCCTGGGTGCCGATCTCGTAGCCGCCATGGAGTCTCGCGGGTTCCTATTCGGGCCCGCTATCGCGTTGAGGCTGGGGACGGGCTTCGCGACAATCCGGAAGCCGGGGAGGCTGCCCGCGGAAGTCACGAGGGCCGAGTACGAGCTTGAGTACGGCACGGACTCCATCGAGATCCACAGGGACGCCGTCCAGCCGGGCCAGCGCGTGCTGATCGTGGACGACCTGCTGGCCACGGGGGGAACGGGAGCCGCTGCGATCCGCCTGGTCGAGCAGTTGGGCGGAGTCGTCTCCGGAGTGCTGTTCATGATCGAACTCGACTTCCTCGACGGACGCGCTCAGCTCGACGGCTACGAAGTCAGGTCGTTGCTGCACTACGACCGCTAGCCCGGGTCCCTCTCTTGCCATGCCTGTCCCGGCCGGTGCCCGCGACGCGTCGCTGCGCGCTTTCGCCAAGCTGAACCTCGGGCTGCGCGTGCTCGATCGGCGCGGCGATGGATTCCACAACGTCCGCACCGTGCTGCAGGCGATCGACCTCTCCGACGAGCTCGCTGTATCCCTGCGTGGCGGTGCCGGCCCGGCGGTGACGCTGGAGTGCGACCGCGAGGACCTCGCGACCGAGCGCAACTTGGCGTGGATTGCCGCTGACCGCCTGCTGCGTCGAGCCGGTGTGGCGAGCGCGGCCCATGTGCGGCTCCGCAAGCGCATCCCCTCCGGCGCTGGCCTCGGAGGGGGATCCAGCGACGCGGCGGCCGTGCTCCGCGCTCTTGCGGGCTTGCTTCCCGCGCCGCCCTGTCGCGAGGCGCTCCACGAGATTGCCGCCGGGATCGGCAGCGACGTGCCCTACTTCCTGACCGGCGGCACGGCGCTAGCCAAGGGGCGCGGAACCGAAATCACGGCGCTTCCCGACCTGCCGGCAACCGCGGTCGCCATCGCTCTGCCCGCCATCGAGGTCTCCACCGCGGAAGCCTACCGGGCTCTGGCCGAACGCCGTGTCACGCGATTGACACAATCGGATGACGCGGATACAATGGGGCTGTACGGGTCTGACCGTCGAGTTTCGGGAGAGAGTGCCATCCAGGGTGTCCCCGAGCGGATGGTCAACGACTTCGAAGACGTTGTTTTCCAGCAGTTTCCGGCCCTAGCGGGCATCAAGCGCGGGTTGCTTGCCAATGGCGCGCGCCACGCCCTGATGTCTGGCTCGGGTTCGGCCGTATTCGGACTCTTCGACTCGCCCGAAGGAGCTGCCAAGGCGGCATGCCGCCTTGGGGCTAACGGGTTGCGGGTCGAGGTCGCTCGGTTCCTGACGAGAGCCGAATGCGGCACCGGGCTCTAGCTGGGCGAAGGCTCGCCAGTTTCCTAACAAGGGCAAGGCTCTGTGTCCGACCGATCGCGCTTGAGGGTCTTCACGGGCTCGGCCAACCGAGAGTTGGCGGGGAAGATCTGCGAGCACCTGCAGATTCCTCCGGGAAGAATCGCGCTGCGGCAGTTCTCCGATGGAGAGGTGCACCTGCAGATCGAGGAGAACGTGCGCGGCATGGATGTCTTCGTCGTCCAGCCGACGTGCACTCCGGTCGACAGGCACTTGATGGAGCTGTTGCTGATGATGGACGCGCTGCGGCGCGCCTCAGCCAAGCGAATCACCGCTGTGCTGCCCTACTACGGCTACTCACGGCAGGACCGCAAGGACCGCCCGCGCGTGCCGATCTCCGCCAAGCTGGTAGCGAGCCTGCTGGTGGCCGCGGGTGCGAACCGCATACTGTCCCTCGACCTGCACGCGGCGCAGATCCAGGGCTTCTTCGACATTCCCGTGGACCATCTCTACGGCCGCCCTGTGGTCGTGGAGTACTTGAAGAGTCTCGGCTTGCCGCGGGTCACGGTCGTGTCGCCGGACGCCGGGGGAGTGGAGCGGGCGCGCGCCTTCGCCAAGCGGCTGTCGGCCCCGCTGGCCATCATCGACAAGCGCAGGGAGGCGGCCAACGTCTCCGAGGTCATCCACGTCATCGGCGACGTCACCGACCAGAACTGCGTGATCGTGGACGACCTCGTCGACACAGCCGGTACGCTCGTGCACAGCGTGGACGCGCTCCTGCGTTGCGGAGCCAGTTCCGTGCGCGCGGCGTGCACACATGCCGTGCTCTCCGGCCCGGCGGTCGGTAGAATTAAGGAGTCGCGCCTCGAGCAGCTCGTCGTCACGGACTCGATTCCGCTTTCGGACGAGGCAAGAGCCAGCGGCAAGATCCGCCAGCTGAGCGTGGCGCCTTTGCTGGCTAGGGGCATCGACTCGATTCACAGCGAGTCGTCGATCAGCAGGCTGTTCGGATAGGGAAGGGCGCGGTTTCCGGGATCGGAGTCTCCGGGATGGAGAGCCGCACGCGCTGCGGCAAGGAGGATTCGCAATGCAGCAACAGATCGTGATGGAAGTTGCCGAGCGCCCGGAGCGCGGCAAGAACGCAGCCCGTCGGCTGCGGGCCTCGGGATGCGTCCCAGCAGTGCTCTACGGGCTCGACAAGGACCCGCGGGCCCTTGCCATTGACGCGAAGGCAATCACCAACGTGCTACGCGAGCCTTCAGGCCACAACCGCGTCTTCAGCCTCCGCTGTAACGGGACCGAGGAGCATGCGATGGCGGTGGACTATCAGATCGATCCAGTCCGACATGCCCTGCTGCACGTGGACATGATGCGCATCGACCTGGCCGAGCCGGTCCGTGTCTCGGTCCCGGTGCGATCGGTAGGAACGGCCTTCGGCGTGAAGAACCAGGGTGGGTTCGAGGAGATGGTCAATCGCGAGGTGCACATACTGTGCCTGCCGCTGGACATCCCCGAGCGGATCGATGTTGACGTTTCGGCGCTGCGCGTGGGTGAAGCGATCCGAGCGGGAGACATCCCGGCCAGCGACCGGTACGAGCTTGCGGACGACGAGCACAGGCTCGTCCTGCACATCATGGCGTCCAGGGCCACCGAAGAAGTTGAAACTGCCGAGGAGTCCGACGAAGAAGAGGAAAGCGAGTAGGATGGCTGGTGCCGAGAAGGCGGTCCGGCCGTCCCCGGCGGGTGCGGAGGCATGTTCTGGAGTCGACGCAGGCGCGAGCGGTCCGAGTGGCTCGTCGTTGGTCTGGGAAATCCCGGAGAGGAGTATCGTATGACCCCTCACAACCTGGGCTTCCTGACGGTCGATTGTCTCGCGCGAGATGCGGGCATCCGCATCTCCCGGCCCGAGGAACAGTCGCTTGTCGGTCACGGGAGGGTGGCCGGACGCGAAACGATCCTGGCGCAGCCCCTCTCGTACATGAATCGCAGCGGCGCGCCGGTGAAGCGGCTGATGCACCGGTATGAAGTCAAGCCGGACAGGCTCTTGGTGGTCTACGACGAGCTGGATCTTCCCTGGGGCCTACTGCGCTTCAAGCAGAAGGGATCGGCTGCGGGTCATAATGGTATGCAGTCCGTCATCGACTCGCTTGGAACCTCCGAGTTCGCCCGGCTGCGCATCGGGATTCACCCGGGGCACCGCGTCTCCAACGGCGCGAAATACGTCCTGCGTGGGTTCTCCCCGGACGAGATCGAGGAAGTCGAGGGAATCGTGGGCCGCGCGGCCGATGTCGTGCGGGATGTGCTCTCCGAAGGGGCGGAGAAGGCGATGGCGCGGTGCAACCGCCGTGCTCCCGACACACTGGAATAAAGCAACATGAGAGTCTACGAACTGGGCTTCATCCTGAAGCCGGACCTGCCCGAGCAGGATGCCCAATCCACGATCGACGCGGTCAAGCAGGCGCTGGCCGACGGCGGAGCCACGATTGACGGCGTCGACGACTGGGGCAAGCGGAAGCTCGCGTACCGCGTGCGCGGCTTCTGGAACGGGCACTACGTCTTCATCCGGTACTCCGCGGCGGAGAGTTCATCGCTGAACCGGGAGATGGAGCGCCGCTTGCGGGTCGCGGACAACGTCGTCAAGTACATGACGATCCGCATTGACGAGGACCTCAAGCGCCAGCAGAAGGCCAAGGCCATGCGCGCCAAGCGCGCCCCGAGACTGGCCGCCAGAGAAGCGGCGCGGGCGGAAGCGGCCCAGCCGGCAACGCCGAAGGCCCCCGGCGAGCCGGTGCCCGCGAGGCCTGCCGAGAGCCCGGCACCGAGCGCGTAGGAGCGGCTGAACGAGAGGATTCCAAATGCCAGAGAGCGAAGTCACCAAGCCCGCCGAGACGTCCCAGGCGCCCGCGCCGCCGCGCACCGGCTCCGGCGGCGACAGGGAAGGTCCGCCGAGAAGGGACCGCGGCCCCTCCGACGGTCGCGGACGAGGCGGCGGAAAGCGGTTCTTCCGCCGGCGCAAGGTCGACTACTTCAGCGTCAACCGGATCGACCACATCGACTACAAGGACGTCAACACGCTCAAGCAGTTCGTGGGGGACCGCGGCAAGATCAACCCGCGTCGGCACACCGGGCTGAGCGCGAAGCACCAGCGGGACCTGCGCCGAGCCATCAAGCGCGCCCGGAACCTGGCCCTGCTCCCGTTCGCGGGCGTCGTGGAGAAAACGAAGAGCGGAGGTCGCTCCGATGCCTGAGGTCATCCTGAAGCAGGACATCTTCCGGGTTGGCGAGCGGGGCGACGTGGTTCGCGTCGCGGATGGCTACGCGCGCAACTACCTGTATCCCAAGCGTCTGGCCATTCCGGCCGACAAGGGCAGCCTGAAGCAGTTGGAGGCGATGCGGGCAGCTGCGGCGCGCGAGGCCGTCCGGGTCAGGGGCGACGCCGAGAAGCAGCTAGAGGCCTTGGAGGGCCAGGTGGTCCGGTTGGTCGCCCGCGCGAGTCTCAACAACCAGCTTTACGGATCGGTGACGGCCAGGGACATCGCCCACAAGCTGGGCGAGCTCGGCATCGAGGTCGACCGGCACCGCATCCAGCTGACGGCACCGATCCGACTGGTCGGCGACTACGACATTCCCGTCCACATCTACAAGGAACTCTCCTCGACGCTCAAGGTCGAGGTTCGGGCCCAGGGGCGCGAGGACGAGCCGATCAACCGCTCGCTCGACCTGGCAGCGGAACTCGAATTCGCCCCGGCCCAGCCGGCGGAGCCGGAAGAGGGAGTTGAGGAGGAAGCGGCCGAGGCCGCCTCCGGCGAGGCGGGCGTGGCCGAGGAATCGCCTGACGAGGCAGGCGAGGAACCGGCCGAGGCAGAAGCCTCCGCTGCGGCGGACGGCACCGAGGACCAGGCCGTTGCCGAGTAGGTTCTTCGACCTCACCGGGCAGACTGCGGTCGTCACGGGCGCTGCTCAGGGCATCGGCGAAGGGATCGCCGCCCGTCTCGCCCGGGCGGGGGCGGAAGTGGCGGTGGCCGACCGAAACGAGCCTGCCGCGGCGTCCACCGCGAAGCGGCTTGAGCAGGAGGGGCTGCGGGCCTTCCCGCTGGGCTTGGACGTGTCCGACGCGACCTCGGTTCGCCAGGCGATCGGAGAGGTCCTCCGACGGTGTGGCCGCATTCACGCGCTGGTATGCAATGCCGGTATCGCCGGCAAGGCGCTGCCGGCCTGGGAGCAGGCCGACGCGGACTGGCACTCGGTCATCGACGTGAACCTGAGCGGGGTGTTCTTCTGTTGCCGTGCCGTGCTTCCGGCCATGATCGAGCACAACTACGGCCGCATCGTCAACATCGCGTCCCTAGCAGGGAAAGAGGGCAACCCGAATATGGTTGCCTATTCCGCATCGAAGGCGGGCGTGATCGCCCTGAGCAAGTCCATCGGGAAAGAGACGGCGCAGTACGACATCTGCGTCAATGCCATCAGCCCGACTGTCATCCGAACGCCGATCCTCGATCAGCTGACCGAGGACCAGGTCAACTACATGACCTCCAGGATCCCCCGGGGACGCACCGGGACGGTGGAAGAGGTCGCCGCGGTCGCGCATTTCCTCGCAAGCCCGGACTGCTCCTTCGTGACGGGCCAGTGCTACGATGTCAGCGGCGGGCGGGCCACCTATTAGGACGGTTGTCGGGGCCGCGTGCCGGGAGTCCCCTTGCGCCTGCGTCTGAAGGCTGTTGCCGTAGCGCTTGTTGCCATTGCGTTGCCACTTTCTGCTGCCGTGACCGTTGAGAAGATCGAATACGCCGGCTGGCCGAACTGCTACCGCGTCTCGAACGGCGAGGTGGAACTCGTCGTTACGTCCGATGTCGGGCCGCGCATTATCCGCTACGGATTCGTCGGCGGCCAGAACCTGTTCGTCGAGCTTGAGGAGGATCTCGGCCAGACCGGGGGCGACGGATGGCGCCTGTACGGCGGCAGCCGCCTCTGGGTAGCCCCGGAAGATGCCGTCTACAGCTACGGGGCCGACAACGAGCCCGTCGAGATCGAGGTGTCAGGGAACCGGCTCAGTGCGCAGGCTCCGGTTGAGCACACGGGGGTGCAGAAGCGGATCGATGTCGAGCTGGCCGAGCGAGGCACGGGCGTCACGGTGCGGTATGTCCTGGCGAACCGCACGATCTGGCCCCTGCGGATCGCGACATGGGTGCTGACGATGATGCGGCCCGGAGGCGTCGGGATCACGACCCTGCCCCCGCGAGGGACCCATCCCGAGGTACTTGCTCCCACCAACCCGCTGATCGTGTTCGCCTTCACGAACATGAGCGATCCGCGCTGGACGTGGATGGAAAAGTACATCGCCCTCCGGCAGGATCCCGGCAATGCGGACCCGGAGAAAATCGGACTGTTCAACCCGGCGACTCGCGGAGCTTACCTGCTGAACGGCGAACTGTTCGTCAAGAAGTTCGAGGCGTCTCCCGACGAGGAGTACCCCGACATGGGCTCGTCGTTCGAGGCGTTCACGAACGAGCGGTTCCTGGAACTCGAGACGCTGGGCCCGATGCGCGACCTCCAGCCGGGCGAATCGATTGACCATGTCGAGGAGTGGTCGCTGCACCGTCCGGTTTCTGTGGAAAGCTGGAACGACGCCGAACTCGACCGCGCAGTGGCGCCCCACCTCCGGTAGTGATCAGGACGGTCGCTGGCCGGCTCTTCGACTCGGGCCGGATCGGCCTCTTGCCCGCGGCGTTCGACCCGCCCACGGTGGCGCACGTCGCGCTCGCCGACGCTGCGCAGGGCCGCTTCGCACTGGACCAGATCGTCTACGCAGTGCCCGAAGCGATGCCTCACAAGCAAGTCCTCAGGCCGACCGTCGGGGAGCGGCTGGGCTGGCTCGCCCGGATCGCCGGCGGGCGGACCGACCGGGCCGTGTCTGCCTGCAGCGGAGGCCTGGTGATCGACATCGTTCAGGAGTTCCGCGTTGCCGTCGGGGAAGCCTCCGAACTCTTCGTCATCGCCGGGCGGGACGCTGCCGAGCGCTGCGCCGGCTGGGATTACGGGGACGGAATGCCGTTCGCCGAGCAGTTGCGGTGCTATCGAATGCTCGTTGCTTCCCGGGGAGGTGCATACCGGGTGCAGCGACAGCATGCAGGACGAGTGCTGCCGTTCGATTTCGATCCCCGCTACGAAGAAGCTTCGTCGAGTGCCGTGCGGGACGCTATCCGTGACGGTAGGCCGTGGTCCCGCTTGGTTCCAGCCGAGATCCGGGAGGCGGTGGGCACCGCGTACGGAGGGCGAGCGTGATGACCGGCTCCCTGATCGCGTACCAGCCTGTGCCGGACGGAGCGCTCTTCCTGCGCCGGGGCCTGCTGGGCGCTCTGGAGCGCGACCTCCGCCGCTTGGAACGGGAATACGCCCGGGACATCGACAGGATTCGACAGTTTGAGAGGCGCTACCGGCCGGCGGTCGGCGACCGTTACGACGAGCTGGAGCGCCTGCGCGAACGGACCAACCGAGGGTGGGGAGCCCTGGGCAGGGCGCAGGAGGGCAAATCGAGCGCTCCCGGAGAGATCGGGGCGGAGGAGGCAGCCGGCGGTTCCGCGCCGAAGCCTGGCGGCGAGGCAAGGCGCCTGTTCCTGACGCTCGCCCGCGAGATCCATCCGGACCTGGCCTCGGACGAGGCGGAGCGTCGCCGCCGGCACGAGGTGATGGCCGAGGCGACCCTCGCCTACCGCAACAGCGACGAGCGGAGGCTCCAGTGGCTCCTGGAGCACTGGCGCGCGGAGAGCGATCCCATCCAGGGCTTCGGCTGCGCGTCGCAGTGGTCACGGACGAACCGGCAGATCGCTTGGGTGCGCTACCGCATCCGCGAGATGCAGTACTCGATCGGCCAGCTGCACTCCTCTCCTGTCGCCCGCATCATGCAGGAGCACGAGATTGCCCGCTCCTCGGGCCGTAACCTCATCCTGGAGATGCGTCGGCAGATCCACGCCGAGCTCGAGGAGGCCTACCGAGAGCTCGATCGCCTGCTCGTCGCGATTGACGACCTTCCCCCGGAGGCGCGTGCCGCCGTCCGGTTAGAATGCCGGACTGGCGCCTGACCCGGACTGCCCCACGACTGCTGTGTTGCACGGGCGAATCCCGCTGTCTACCATTGGGGGAGCGCTATTGATGACACGCCGCGAACTCCTGCTCGCCACCGCTGCCGGGTCGCGCCTCGTGGGAGCCGATATGCCAGCCAGACGACTCGGCCTTGACCTGTTCAGCGTTCGCTCACAGGGTTGGACCCCGTTCCAGATGCTCGACTTCGCACATGCGCACGGCGCCACGGTGGTGAACTTCTCCGAGCCTAGGTTTCTCGGGGGTACCGGAGCGGACCACCTGAAGCGCGTCCGCGAGCGGGCCGACGAGCTACGAATCCAGATCGAGATCGGGTTCGGATCGATCTGCCCCACCTCCACGCGGTTCGCCAAGGAGGACGGCACGGCTCGCGAGCAGTTGCTGAAGATGTTCGGGATCGCCAGGATCCTGGGATCCCCGTTCGTGCGCTGCTATCTCGGCAGCGCCGACGACCGGAAGGGCGAGATCCCCTTGGAGCGGCACATCGACAACACCATCGCAGTGTGCAAATCCGTACGGGACGAAGACGGGCGTCACGGGCTCAAGATCGCCGTCGAGAACCACGCAGGCGACCTTCAGGCGCGGCAACTGAGGGACCTGGTGGAAGAGGCGGGGACTGGCTATGTGGGTGCCCTGCTGGACACCGGGAATGCCACCTGGACGCTGGAGAGCCCCTTCCACACGTTGGAAGTCCTGGCACCGTTGGCGCTGACGACTGGCATCCGCGACTCGAGGGTCTGGATCGAGGACGGAACGGTCAACGTGATGTGGGTCCCGATGGGCCAGGGCAATGTTGGAATCGACCGCTGGGCCAGACGCTTTGCCGAACTGCGTCCCGACCTTGCGTTCTCCCTGGAAATCATCAATCTTCGCGCCAGCAGGAAATTCGAGGTCCGGAACAAGGACTTCTGGAAGCACTACAGGGATGTCCCGGCCTGGGTCTACGCGGACTTCATGGAACTCGCCCGGACCGGCGAGCCGTACGATCCTCCGGAAGGCGATCCCGTGGAGCTCGAACGGCGCGAGGTCGCGGCTGACCTGTCCTACAGCCGGGGGCTCCTGGGACTCGGCTAGGCACGACGGTCCCATCTGATCCATTCCCCTTCCCTTACACTTCCTAAACACGTACGAGGTTCAAGAATGCTGTTTCGAATCCTGATCGTTCTCTTCGCGATCGCCGGTAGCGCCCTTTCCGGCGAGATCCCGCGAGCCAAGCCGTCCGAGGTCGGGCTCTCGCAGGAACGTCTCGACCGGATCACGCAAGCCATGAAGAGCTCCGTGGAGAAAGGCCACCTCGCCGGGGCGATCGGCGTGGTCGCTCGCAAGGGCAGGATCGCGTATTGGGAGACCGTGGGCATGGCGGACAGGGAGGCTGGCAAGGCCATGGCCGACGACACGATCTTCCGGATCTACTCGATGACGAAGCCTGTCGTTGGCGTCGCACTGATGACCCTGTACGAGGAAGGCAGGTTCGCTCTCCGGGATCCGGTCAAGAACCACATCCCCGAGCTGGGCGGACTGAAGGTCTGGGTCGACGGGACGGACGTGCCGTCCGAACGCGAGATGACCGTCCAGGACCTGATGCGGCACACCTCGGGCATGACCTACGGCCTGTTCGGGGACAGCCCTGTCGATGAGATGTACATGGACGCGAATGTGCTCGGCGGCAACAAGTCCGTGGCGGATTTCATCGACAAGCTCGCCAAGCTGCCGCTCAAGCACCACCCGGGCTCCGCCTGGGAGTACAGCGTGTCGGTAGACGTGCAGGGCCGTCTGATCGAAGTCCTCTCCGGAAAGGACCTCGCGACATTCATGAAGGAAAGGATCTTCGATCCGCTCGACATGCGGGACACCTCGTTCCGGATGACGTCCCAAAAAGCCGACCGGTTCGTGCAGATCTACGAGAAGAGCGAAGACAAGAAAGGGATCGTTCCGGCCCCGAAGAGCAGGACCGCGGGGTATTACGACGACACGAAGTGGTATTCGGGCGGCGGCGGACTCGTCTCCACCACCCGCGACTACCTCCGTTTCTGCCAGATGATGCTCAACGGAGGGGTCTTGGACGGCACGCGCATCCTCAGTCGAAAGACCGTGGATCTGATGACCATCGACCACATCGAGAGCGTGCCCAGGGCATCCTCGATCTCAAGAGCCGGCTACGGGTTCGGTCTCGACTTCGCCGTTCACATCGATCCGGCGGAGAGCGGCCTGAACGGATCGATAGGAGAGTACAACTGGGGCGGTCTCGCCGGCACGATCTTCTGGATTGACCCCGTCGAGGAGATGATCGGCCTGTACATGATCCAAGTGCTGCCGCCCCGCTTCGGGGACACTCGGAATCAGTTCAAGCGGCTCGCCTACCAGGCAATCGTCGACTGAGGCGGGCAGCCACCCTCAAGACCTGTCCTGATTGCCATCTCCACTGGAGGCTCAAGCCCATGTCATTCCGAATCCTCCTTCTCAGTCTCGTTGCGGCCGCCGCCGTAGCCGGTGCCGAGATCCCCCGCGCGAAACCAGGCGAGGTCGGCCTGTCCAACGAGCGCTTGGAGCGCATAACCAAGGCGCTGGAAGCAGAAGTCAAGCGCGGCCATCTGGCAGGGGCGATAGGGGTCGTGGCCCGCAGGGGCAAGATCGCGTACTTGGAAACCGTCGGCATGGCCGACATCGAAGCCGGCCGGCCGATGCGGGATGACACGATATTCCGGATCTACTCGATGACCAAGCCCATAGTTGGCGTGGGCCTCATGACCCTGTACGAGGAAGGCAAGTTCGCGTTGCGAGATCCGGTCAAGAAGTACATCCCGGCGCTGGGCGGCCTCGAGGTGATGGCTGACGGTGTCGAGGTCCCCTCCGAGCGCGAGATGACAGTGCAGGACCTCATGCGGCATACCGCGGGAATGGCCTACGGCGGTGGCAAGACCGAGGTCGACAAGATGTACGGTGATCTCAACGTACTCGGGAACAACCGAACGGTGGACGATTTCATTCAGAAGCTCGCGAAGATCCCTCTGAAGCACCAGCCGGGCTCCGCATGGGAGTACAGCGTGTCGGTCGACGTTCAGGGTCGCCTCATCGAGGTGCTCAGTGGAAAGGACTTGGCGACGGCCTTGCGCGAACGAGTGTTCGACCCCCTTGACATGCCGGACACGGGCTTCACTGTCCCTCTTGACAAGAAGGGCCGGTTCGTGCAGATGTACTCGAAGACTGAGGACGAGAAGGGGATCGAGCCCTCTCCTTCCGATCGTTCGACCGGCTACTACGCTTACGAGAGCCGCTGGTACTCGGGCGGCGGCGGCCTGGTGTCGACCGCACGTGACTACCTGCGCTTCTGTCAAATGCTGCTCAATGGCGGTACGCTCGACGGCAATCGGATTCTCAGCCGCAAGACGATCGAGCTGATGACCCGGGACCACGTGAAGGGGATCCGTCGCGCTTCGCCCGTGCTATCCCCCGGATACGGCTTTGGCCTCGATTTCGCCGTCCACATCGACATGGCCGAGAGCGGGTTGAACGGGTCGCTGGGTGAGTACAACTGGGGCGGTCTGGCGGGCACTATCTTCTGGGTCGACCCGGCGGAGGAGATGATCGGGATCTACATGATCCAGATGCTGCCGCCGCGGTTCAGCGACGGCCGCACCCAGTTCAAGCGGCTCGCCTACCAAGCGATCATCGACTGATCCCCGTCCAAGGAACGATCGGAGAGCCTCCGGAACCTCCCGTTTCCGAGAGCGCCGATGTGCGGGCGCGCGGATCCGATTTGGTCGGCGGCACCAGTGCCAGATCGCGGTCCGATCGAGCGGTGGCGATTGCATGGCGGGTCTCGCCTGATGGCGAAGCGAGTCCCCCGGCTGGCCTTGTCTGGGCTATACTTATCCGCGACCGTGGTTCGGACAGTTCGCTCCGGTGTCGCTGTCCGGAGTCTGGAACAGCGATCATGATCCGGATGAAGAGCGGACCTGTCCGTTGTCTGATAGGCTCTTTCGCTCTCGCGGCCATTCTCGCTTCGGCCGAAATCCCACCTGCCGATGACGTCGTTCACCTGTTCGACGGCGAGAGCATGGAGAACTTCGACACGTTCGTGTTCGGAAGTGGATTCAATCACGACCCGGACGGTGTTTTCCGGCTTCTGGACGACGGCACGCTTCGCGTGGAAGGGATGCCGTACGGGTATTTCATCACTAAGGAGGAGTACGCCGATTTCCGCCTGCTGACGGAGTTCAAATGGGGTGAGGCCACCCATGGGCGTCGCAAGGACAAGACACGTGACAGCGGGATTCTCTATCGTGCCGTCGAGGTAAGGAAGCGGGCCGAGGCGGCGAAGTCAAACGGCACGATCTGGCCGAAGGCGCTTGAGTTCCAGATTATGGAAGGCGGAACAGGCGACGTCATCCTGCTCGGAGGAGCGGAACTGACGGTGAATGGCGTGAGGAAGGGCGGCGACCTCGGAATCCAAATCGATCGGTTCAATAAGACCGACCTAGGCCGCCAGGACGGCTGGCCGATGCACTACCGGGCTCCCGCCGGGTTCCGCGATCCCCACAACGAAGTCGAGAAGCCTCACGGCGGGTGGAACGTACTGGAAATGGTCGCGGACGGGGGCCGGGTCAGGTACTGGGTCAACGGAACGCTCGTCATGGAGGGCAGCGAAGCTAGCCTGTCGAAGGGGAAGATCCTGTTTCAGTCGGAGGGTTCGGAGCTCTTCTTCCGCAAGATCGAGTTACGGCCCCTCAAGCAAACGGAGTAACCGGTTTTGAAGCAGCGCGAGGAGGGAGATTCAAGATGGGCCGCGGAGATCTCGCTCGGATAGTTGTTGCGGCTACCGTGGCCGCGGCCATTTGGCCGTCGCCCGGAACCGCCCAGGCCGTGGCGGATACCGTCGAACCGCTGCGAACCTCCTGGGGCGTTCCGGACTTGCGAGGAATCTGGGACTTTCGCACCATCACGCCCCTCGAACGGCCCAGGGACATGGCAGAGAAGCAGGTCCTCACGCAAGCCGAAGCGGATGAACTCGAGGCGCGAACAGCCCAGCGTCGCGTGGAGGCCGACACGCTCGCGATCCCGGAGCGCTGTGTCGGATCGCCGAACTTCGTCGACTGTGTCGGCAGCTATAACCAGCTCTGGTTCGACCGCGGCACGGAAGTGCTGGAAGATCGAAGGACATCACTGATCGTGGATCCGCCCGATGGCAGGATCCCGTCCCTGACGCCTGAAGCGCAGAACAGAGCGGACGCCATCGCCGAGATTCGGCGACGCCCCCCTCGCGGACCGGAGGATCGCCGGGTAGGGGCGCGCTGCATCGTCGGGTTCAACTCGGGCCCGCCCATGAGCCCGAGCGCGTACAACAACAACATGCAGTTGTTCCAAGCTCCCGGGTACGTGGCGATTCTCAACGAAATGGTCCACGACGCGCGAATCATCCCGCTGGATGGGCGCGATCACCTGCCGTCTCACATACGACAGTGGATGGGAGACTCGCGGGGCCGCTGGGACGGCGACGCTCTGGTCGTAGAGACCACGAACTTGACAGACCAGACCATGTTCAAGGGTTCCGGCAAGAACATGCGCGTGGTTGAGCGTTTCAAGCGACTCGACGCCGATACGTTGTTGTACGAGTACACCATCGATGACCCGGAATCATTCGTACACCCTTGGACGGCGGTGTTCCCTATGCGGAAGACCGCGTTGCCGATCTACGAGTACGCCTGCCACGAGGGCAACTACAGCATGTTCAACCTCCTCTCCGGAGCGCGTGCCGAGGAGAAGGCTGCCGCGGAAGCCACGAAAAAGACATCGAAGTCCCCGTAGGGAGGCCCCACACCTCGGAGCCCTGGCGCCCAGAGCGCGTGTGCGGCATCGAGGTGGCTCTGACACCGGCTCATGCGATCGTTTGCCTGGACAGCCGGCTGTTGCACGGCAATCGGGTGACGGTGCTCGTCGCAATGGCCTCCCCGCGGACGGCCGCACTATTCAAAAACGGACGCGGTGACCGAGTGCCTCTGGCGAGATCGTGCAGACGGGAATCGAGAGTCTACACGGACGTCGCCATGTCAGTCTCAAGTCGAGAGATGCCTGGCAAGTAGCCGTCTTCCCGGCGCGGCCGGAGGCGTGCGGGCACGCAGCTCGCGAACGCTGTCTCCATCGGACGTGACCGCTTCCTTGTCGGCCGGGGCGCACCTCGTGGGTTCGGCCGATTGCACTCCCTGCGCTCAGGCCTCGTGAGCAAGGGAGAGCACGCCGCGCGCCACCCGGCCGGCTTCCATGTCTTCAAACGCCGTGGGTAGGTCGTCCAGCGGGTAATGCTTGGTGATCAGGTCGTCCACAGGCAATCTGCCGCCCAAGTACAGGCCCAGCAGTTTCGGCAGGTCGAGACGTGGGCGGATCGAGCCTACGAAGGATCCAAGCAGTCGCTTGTTCTGGAGAACCAGCGCCCCTGCGGGAATCTCAACCGCCTGCTTTGCAGCGTGCAGCCCGACGATGGTTGCCGTTCCGCCCGGACGCACAGCCTTGATCGACAGATCGATCGTGGACGCTGCGCCGACGCTGTCGAACACGTACTCAGGGCCTCCTTGCGTCATGGCCCGCAGATCCTTGGCGACATCCTCGCTGGCAGCGGAATTCAGGGTGTCGTCCGCTCCCAACGCCTTGGCAAACTCCAGTTTCGAGTCCAGCACGTCCACGGCAATAATCGGGTTGCAACCGGCCAGCTTGCAGCCGAGCAGGGCGCTGAGGCCCACGCCCCCGCAGCCGATCACTGCTGCAGGAAGCCCGGGTTGGGCCTGGGCTGTGTTCACGACCGCCCCGACGCCGGTGGCCACAGCGCAGCCAATCAGCGCGGCAATATCGAACGGTACGCCGTCTGGAATCGGAACGACGCTCGACTCGTGGATAACCGCGTGCTCCGCCATCGTGGCCGCGCTCAGGAAGTGCTTCAGGGTCAGCCCGTCTGTCGTACTCAGACGGGAGGTGCCGTCCAGCAGCAGCGCCTTGAACGTCGTGCTTGCGAGCCTCTCGCACAGATTGTGCCGGCCATTCAGGCAGGTCGGGCAGCATTCGCAGGCCGGGAGCCAATTGACGACGATACGGTCTCCGGGCTGACACCGCGTAACGCCACTTCCGACCGCTTCGACAATCCCCGCCCCTTCGTGCCCCAGAACCAGAGGGGGGACCGCCCGCAATTCCCCGCGTAGAGTGTGCAGATCCGAGTGGCAGACGCCGGCCGCGCATATCCGCACCAGCACTTCGTTTTCCTTCGGAGGGGCCAGCTCGACCTCCTCGATTGCTAGGTGTCCGATTTCTCGCGTGACCGCTGCACGTGTTCGCATTGTAGGGTTATCCGGGATCGCCCGGGGCGGAGTCGTGTCTCACCGTCCCCGGGCGACCCCCAATTCTAGCGAATGGTCCCGTTTCGGAAGCCGTCGGTCCGACGTGGTTGGTTGCCCTCGCACCAACGGGCTGGATCGAGGGGATCCTCCTGTTTCGCCCAGGCCAGACGCGCAGTGTGCGCCGGATAAACGACGGCGCCCGCTACGGTAACGCCGCGACGCGAATCTTCGCCTAACCCGATAGCCTAGGTATGGAGCAGAGCCAGCCGCGACTGGCGGTGGAGCCCGGAGCCATCATGCTGATCCGCGTTTGGTTGTTGATTCTCGTCTTCTCCGTTGGCGTCGGATCATCCTTCCGAGCCAACGCGCAGGATTCAGGCGACAGCGATTCGTCAGGCTCGGGCGCGTCCGAATCGAGTTCCGCGTCCTCGAGTGCGGTGTCGGCTGAGGCGGCGACCTCGGAGGAGGCCGTATCCGTTGCGACGTCCGACAGCACGGCGGATCGGACCCGCCTCAACCTTCTCGGGGAGGTGAACTCGGAACAAGGGGAGGGACGGCGCAATGAGAACGTGCGCCTGACGCTCATTGACAACAACGTTCTACGCGAACTCAACGAGCGTCTTGGCATTTCGGCCACCGCGGTCAAGAATCTCCAGATTGACCGATCCTACTGGGCGACCGAATTCGGCGGTCCACCGGGACGTCCTCTGCATGTCCCTCCTGCCCGGGCGACCCGCGTGAATGGCAATCTCTATCTCACGCATACCAACAGTGCCGTCAGCGCAAGATCCTTCTTCCAAGTGGGTGCCGTGCAGCCCGCCCGCAGCAACGACTACGGAGTCACCGTCGGCATGCCGGCGTGGGACGGAGCCGCGTTGACCCTCAACGGGAGCCAGACCCGCAACAAGGGCCAAGTGAATGGCAACGTCCTCGTCCCCGCCCTCGACGAGCGCACTCCGCTGACGGATGACCCCGCGAGGAGGGCGTTCGTGCAGCGCATCATGGATGCCTATCCGGCGGAGATACCCAACCGCACCGACATCAACCCACGTGCCCTCAATACCAACGCGCCGCAGGACATCGCCAACGACCGGCTTTCGGCGACTCTGGATCAGCAGACCGGGGCTGACGGGCGGATCACCATGCGGTACGGTCTCGTGCTCCAGAACGTCGATGCATTCCAGCTTGTCGGAGGCCAGAATCCGAACACCACCACCCGGAACCACCAGTCGCGCATCACGTGGAACAAGAGCTGGACGCCCCAACTAACGGGTGACTTCACTGCCGGATTTGACCGGGTGGGATCGTTGCTCATTCCCGATGAGACATCGATCGGACCTTGGATCCGGATCGGAATGGAGGTCAACTCCATCGGGCCCGCGGGCCGCTTCCCGGTGGACCGGGCAGGCAACAACTTCCGCTACGGAGCGCGCTTGCGATACCGTCGCGGGAACCACGATCTCGCATTCGGGGGCGACCTGCACCGGGGCCAGATCAATGGCGCAGAGCTTCAGGACCACCGCGGCCGGTTCATTTTTCGCCGGGACTTCGGCAGGGACGCCGTGACCAACCTGCGTATGGGCCTGGCCAGCAACTACTCGGTAGCCATTGGAAGCATCCACCGTGGATTCCGCCGCTGGATGTCGCAGCTCTATTTCGGCGACCAATGGAAGGTCAACGGCGACCTCACGCTGACTATCGGCTTGCGCTGGGAGCCCGTCGCCAAGCCGACCGAGGTGAACGACCTGACGCTCGTGCCCTACGCGTCGGATCTGAACAACCTTGCACCTCGCTTCGGCTTCGCATACCGCATGCCGGGCCGATGGGGAGCCTTGCGGGGTGCCTACGGCATCCACTACGGGGAGATCTTCACTGCTACGTACATCCAGGCCCGGGTCAATCCACCGCAGAATATTACCGTGGTCGTGCAGACGCCAGACCTAGTGGACCCGCTCAAGGACCTGGGGCCGATCTCGTTCGACCCCAACACCCGGTCCGTCAGGTTCGACATTGCCCCGGACCTGACGGTCCCATACACTCACAACTACAACTTTTCGTGGGAGTTCGAGCTGGCTAAGGACTGGACGATTGACCTCTCCTACATCGGCAGCCGCTCCCACCAGCTGCTGGCCATGTTCTTCCTGAACCGGGCAAGGGTCGTCGACGGCGTATCCCAAATTACGAGAACAGTGAACGCTCGCCGCCCGGACCAACGCTACTTCAATCTCCTTCACGTGAACAATGGTTCCCGGGGTTACTTCGACGCGGGCAGGGCGACTCT
This sequence comes from uncultured Bryobacterales bacterium, assembly GCA_964461235.1. Classification (GTDB taxonomy): domain Bacteria; phylum Acidobacteriota; class Terriglobia; order Bryobacterales; family UBA6623; genus VXMF01. Next base: position 103,474 of record CAYWUV010000006.1, read on the forward strand.
TCGAATCCCCGCATGGGCGGGCCTGAACCTCGAAGCCTCGTACTGGTGGAGCAAGGCCATCGATCTAGGGGGCAGCTACCTGAACACGGCCGCCAATGCCAATCGCCGCCTCACCGAGAGCCCGTCGGAATTCGATGTGCACGGCGAACTCCGAGGGGTGAGCAGTTTCGACCAGCCCCACGCGGCGCTGTTCAACTTCAGCTACCAGACACCGGCTCTGGCCGGACGGCCAGCAGCGCTCCGTCACGTGCTCGGGGGATGGCAGTTGAGTTCGGTGGTGCTCCTCAAGTCCGGGACGCCTTTCTCAGTCCAGTCTGGTTCGGATGGGCCGGGGTTCGGCAATGTCGACGGGTCCCAGAGCGACACTCCGATCGTGGAGGACGTATCCGTGCTCGGGCGCTCGATCGACCACCCTGACACATCCTTCGACCGACTGCCCGCCAGCGCGTTCTCGTTCATCAGCCCGACAGACCAGCGCGGCAATCTCGGACGCAACACATTCCGGCGCGACGGGATCGCGAATGTCAACATGGCACTGTCGAAATCATGGCCTCTGGGCAGCGACAACACCCTGCTATTACGCGCCGAGTCGCTGAATTTCACCAACCATCCGCAGTTTCAGGATCCCGGTGCGCAGCTTGCCCAGGGCAACTTCGGGAGGATCACGAACACGCTCAACGACGGCAGGACGTTCCGGTTGACGCTGCGCTTCACGTTCTAGCAACGTCGCCACAATGAGTGCGGCGGATCACTGTGCCGGAACGGCATGCGAGGGACCAGCACCCCCTGCACCACGAAGGCTTGCGAACTTTCCAAGAGGGTTGCCGTCAGTTCCCCGGCTGGGGATCGCGACACGTGGAAACACCACGCTGGACCCAGATGACGTACATCTCGCATTCCAGCGGGGCGTACGGTACTTCAACTGGTGTGGCAAACCCGACGGTCTGTCCCGGGCGGTGCAGGAGTTCGGCGATCGCCGTCGGGAGACTATCTTCGCCGCGCAACTCAAGGCCCGTACTGCGGACGAAGCCGAACGTGAACTCGACTGGGTGCTGGAACAGACTGGAGGCTTGCGCTTGGACGTCGGCACGCTCTACTACGTCGAGTCGGATAGCGAGTGGGAGACGATAACAGGTCCGGGTGGGGCGTGGGAGGCGCTTGCGGGACGGCGTCGGACGGGCGAGTTGGGCTTGCTGGGTCTGACAAGTCACCAGCGGAAGCTGGCGGCCAAGTGGGTGCAGCAGCGCTCCGAGGACGGGCAGCCCATGCTCGACATGCTCATGATCCGTTACAACGCGGCTCACACGGGGGCGGAACAGGATGTGTTTCCTGTCACCTCCGAGCTGCGCGTTCCCGTAGTGACGTTCACGGGCCTGCGGTGGCGCGACCTGCTGCGCGGAACGCCCGACGATCCGCCTGGATTCCGACCGCCCAACGCTGCCGACTGCTATCGGTTCTGTATGGCCCATCCGGCAGTGGCGGTCTCGCTGGCCGCCCCGAACGGAAAGTCCGAACTGGAAGAGGATCTTGGAGCGCTAAACGACTCTGAAGTCTCCAGCGAGGCATGGATGCAGGCGATGCGCGACCATGGCCGGCGCGTGCATCGCCACGCTCGCGAGTTCTGGTGATTCCCGGGCCGACGGCGACTATACTGGAGAAGTCGAGACTGCGGTGAGGTGCGAGAGTGGTTGAATCGGGCGGTCTCGAAAACCGTTGAGCCTTCACGGGCTCCGTGGGTTCGAATCCCACCCTCACCGCCATAGTGATTCTGTAAGTATTTGATAAAGAATAAGTTATGTCAATCTCACTTACCTCTATCCTACAAAATTCCCCCCAATAGATATTGGGTTGTTGGATCGCGGAGTCGCGCCCCTGACCCTTGCCTTCCAGAGAAGTAGGGCGATAGCGGGACAGCGGGATTGCAGCGTCATCCGGCAGGAGTCAGTTGTTCAGCCCTACTGGGCTGTTGAGGTTTCGGCAGGTTGAACAAAGGCATCTTCAAAGCATGGATCAACCCGCTAGCGTTTCCTGGAGTGGACTTGGCTTGGGCTGGCGAGGCCGTACCGGATTCGGAAGCGATGCTGTCAGTTCTATGTCGGCCTGGGGTGCCGCACGACACGCGCAGTCTCGGCGACCGTTCGAGGAGGATCAGCGCCACGGCGAGGGAGCTGTTCGCGGTGCCGGACGAACCGGCGATTCTCGAAAAGCTGGTGTGGCCGCTTCGGGAGGCGAAGGCGTCGTACGTGCTTGGCAACCACCTTGCAGTGGTTGCGATGTGCGGCTCGGTGGGGGAAATGGTGGCGGTGCTGCTAATGCGATTGGCCGAGGTGGAGTTGAGGGGCAAGGAATGGAAAGATGGGGGTGGGGCACCATTCGAGGAGTGGATCGAAGGGCTCAGGCAGGCAGACCGGGAGAAGATCCTCAGGCGGCACAGCCTCGTCGGGCAAGGCGTGTTGGAGGTGTTCCGGATGGTACGCTTGACGCGGAACCGGTATTTGCATCGTTGGTCGCAGGGACATGCTTCCCTCGCGAAAGATGCAGAGGCATGTTTTCATGCAGCGACTGGGTTAGTCGTTGAGGCAATCGGTCAGGATGTCCGCGAAGGCAGGATCGTGCTGAATCCGAGGCTGGTGAGCTACTTGGAAAGGGAGGGCTTGTACCGGCCGGGAGTGGATGCAGGGACCTGACAAGCGATAGCGCCTGAACGGGCTGCAGCGGGCTCACGAACGCCTGAACAGGCGTTCGGGCACGCTATGGGCCGGCAGAGCTCCAAGTGGCGATCAAGGCTTCGAGCGCCTTGTCGGAATCGAAGGGGTTCGTTTCCCTGTCGCTGCCCTCAAGCACGTATCGCCAGTCGACGAAGTCGTTCTGGTGATCTTTCAGGAACTTGGGAATGTCCAAGCCAACCCGAGCCCTTCCAAGCTCGGCGATGCGGTATTGGGTTTCCGGCTGTAGCGCCTCGTACAGCTTGTGCAAGTTGTGGATTTGCAGGTGGCCGCCCTTCTCCCGTACCGACAAGCCCTTGAGAATGTACTCGACCGGGTGCGCGCGCACCTGTTCCTGTGTCTGCTGGCCTACTACGTGGAGTGGCACATGCGCGAGGCGTGGCGGCCGCTACTGTTCGCCGTCGAGGAGCTCGGGGAACGAACGCGCACGCGGGACCCGGTGGCGGCGGCGGAGCCGTCGGCCAGCGCGAAGCGGAAGAAGGCCACGCGGCGGGCCGAATTCGAGCTCGACACGCAGCTGAGCGCGGAGCACGCCCGCGCGCTGGAGTTGCTGAAAGGAATCCGGGTCTAACGCACGAGAGCACGGACTGTAGTCAGTAAACGCGAATTTCCCCCAAGCGCATCTGCTTGAAAAACAAGGGGTGATTCCGAAAAACCCCGAAGAACCTCAGGTTATAGTCCCTCGTGCTCAACCTCGTGAGCGCAGATCTCTCTGAAGATCCTCACGATCCGCTCCGTTTCGCGCTCCCCGAACGTGAGCAGATCTAGGTCACGCGTCGCACGAAAAGGATCCTCGAGCCACGCGGCATAAAGCACCGCCCCCTTCAGGACGAAGCGTTCCTTGTGGGGCGATTCGCTCAACCTGAACAGAAGCCTTTCCAGCGCATATCTCGTCATCACCCGCTGGAAACTCGCCCGGTTCTCCCGCGCAATGTTTCGCAGCCTCGCACGTACGGAGGCAGCAAGGTTCCGCACTTCACGCGCCATCGGCAACGACCGTTTCAAGGTAAGGCCTTTTATGTTAGGGAGGTGCCGCAGAGAGAGGTATGGCCACCGCTGTTAGGAA
>CAYWUV010000007.1:0-94100 GCA_964461235.1 uncultured Bryobacterales bacterium
CGTTGGCCCAGGGCCCTATACCCTAGTCAGGCCCCCCAAATTTAGAATCCCTGGCTGGCCACGTCGCTGGCACTTTGATGGACGGCCGGGAACCGACCCCCCGCCGCCCGAACGCATGCCAATCCCCCGGGGCTCCAAACGGAGGGTCCACAGACGCTACCCGGGGAACGCGATCGGGCGTCGTCCACTCGTAGCTTGAAGCCATCGCATCGAGAGCAGTGACGCGAGCGGCTACGATCGTAGGGGGGCTCGAGGATCTGCTCGATGGCCCCATCCAATTTCGTTCATGCGCGATCCAAAGACCTACCGCAGCAACGCCTGGTTCCACGGAGACCAGTACGAACACTTGGCCCGCAGGGCCTGGCTCCGTTCCGAAGGCTTCACCGATTCGGCGTTCGACGGGCGCCCCGTCATCGGGATCTGCAACTCGTGGTCCGAGCTGACCAACTGCAACGCCCACCTGCGACAGGTCGCCGAGGCCGTGAAGCGCGGCGTCTGGGCCGCCGGCGGGGTGCCGCTGGAGTTCCCCACCATCTCGCTGGGCGAGATGTTCATGAAACCGACCACGATGCTCTTCCGCAACCTGATGGCCATGGACGTGGAGGAGTCGATCTCGGCCAACCCCATCGACGGCGTCGTGCTGCTATGCGGCTGTGACAAGACGACTCCGGCGCAACTGATGGGGGCCGCATCGGCCGACATTCCGGCGATCATGGTGACGGGCGGCCCGATGCTGTCCGGGCGCTGGCACGGGGAACCGCTTGGTTCCGGCACGGACGGCCGCAAACTCTTCGAGGACCTCAGGGCGGGACGGATCGGCGAGGAGCAGTGGGCCGAGGTGGAGGGCTGCATCTCGCGTAGCGCCGGCCACTGCACGGTCATGGGAACGGCCTCCACCATGGCGTCAATGGCGGAAGCCCTCGGCATGATGCTGTCCGGCGGGGCGGCGATCCCCGCGGTGGATTCGCGTCGCTACCAGTTCGCCGAGACAAGCGGCCGGCGCATCGTCGATATGGTCCGTGAAGACCTGAAGCCTTCCCGCATCCTGACCCGAGAGGCGTTCGAGAACGCAATCCGGACCGACATGGCGATCGGGGGCTCCACGAACGCCGTGGTCCACCTGCTCGCGATCGCGGGTCGGGCCGGAGCGGGCGTAACCTTGGATGACTTCGACCGGATCTCCCGCGAGACCCCCTACATCGCCGACGTCAAGCCCTCGGGGCAGCACCTGATGGAAGACTTCTACTATGCGGGTGGTCTGCCCTGCGTCATGAAGGAACTCCTGCCGCTCTTGCACGGTGAAGCGCTCACGGTCAGCGGCCGCACCGTGGCCGATGAGGTGACCGGCGTGGAGATCCGCAACCGAGAACTGATCCGGCCGCTAGACTCCCCGCTACACCCCGAGGGCGGAACGGCGATCCTTTATGGCAACCTCGCGCCCGACGGCGCGGTCATCAAGCAGACGGCTGCGTCCCCGCACCTGCTCCGGCATCGCGGGCGGGCGCTGGTCTTCGAGCGCTACGAGACGCTCCGGGATCGCATCGATGACGATCTCGACGTCGACGAGCACACCGTCCTGGTGCTCCAGAACGCCGGGCCGCTCGGCGGACCGGGCTTCCCCGAATGGGGGCACCTCCCGATACCCGGCAAGCTGCTCAGGGCGGGTGTCAAGGACATCGTACGAGTCTCGGACGCCCGAATGAGCGGAACCAGCTTCGGCACGGACATCCTTCATGTCTCTCCAGAGGCCGCCGTGGGAGGTCCCCTCGCAGCCGTCCGGACAGGCGACGAGATCGAACTCGATGTTCCCGGCCGGCGGATTGACCTGCGGGTCGAGGAGAACGAGATCGAGCGCCGGCTCGCCGCGAGACCGCCGCAGGTCCCGGCCTATCGCCGCGGGTACGGCAAGCTGTTCCTCGAGCAGGTCACTCAGGCGCACGAGGGCTGCGACTTCCGCTTCCTCGCCCGGGAGTCGGACGCCAACGGCAGCCCGGCTAGTTGAACCAGACCGGGCTCGCCCAGCCCTTGCTCGTATCGAGCTGCTCCATGCGGAGGTAGTAGTAGTCGCCCGGCTCGGGGCTCTCGCGATCCTCGAACTCGAATTCGTGGTCCATGGCGCCGTCCGGGTTCACAAGCTCGCACTCGATCTCGAAAAACGGGTCGATTTCCATCATCGCCAGATAGCTGTGGTGGACGGGTTTCTCGCCCGTGCCACGCCAACGGTAGTAGCCGTCCCGCCGGAGTTCCTCCAGCGGTATCTCCGCCTCGATCGTCCCGAAGTCGGGGTCCTCGAGACGGAACTGCAAGGGCCCTTCGGCCCCGTCAATGCGAACCAGCATGCCGTCGCGATCGTTCGACGTGGCGGCCGTGCCCCACTGCACGGCGTCCCCGTCCTGCTTCATCCATTCGAACTCCTGGTCCCGGTTGAGGTGCCGCTGAAGGCGCAACGCCCCCGACCCTGCCGACAGACGACCCTGGCCCATGCCGACGTTGGCCCGTCGCTGGTAGAGGTTGTCGCCCCAGACGATCCGCACCATCGAACCGCGGTTGCGAGCGGGGTGGGCCGCGTGAACGACCCTGCCGTTCTTCACCAGTTCGACCCGCGTCAGCGCCTGTGTGCCGGACACGCGCGCGTTGACACGCGGACTCGGATGCTGCGCAGCGGCGAGCTCACCTCCCATCGGCTCGCCGTCCACACCGAACTCCAGCAGGATTCGCTGGTTGCCGGTCACACCGAACGTGCGTCGCTCGTACAGGCCGTCCCAGATGGCGTCGCGGGACTTTCCGTAGGCGAACACGCCCGTCAGGGTATTGGTCATGGTGTAGATCAGACCCGGATACGAATTGCCGAAGCCGACGGTGTGGTTGTCGCTGGAGGCCGTGGCGGCCAGTCGCAGGCCCGCCTCCAGGTGCTTCTGCCACGATTCCTCGAACACCCCGTGGACCGAAGCGATCTCGAAGCTGCGCTCGATACGCGGATCCGTCCGGTGGTTCCAGTTCGGCGGGCCTCCGCCCACGTGCGGGATCACCATCGCCGGGGCTCCGGCGCGCTCGAGCAGGTCCATCATCTGGCCGACGTCGGCTCGATTCTGGGACGGATCCATCTGCATCGTGGTCGGAGCGTCGTCCGCGTTGTAGAAGACGTTGTGATGGCCCCCGGCCTGGGTGCCGACGCTGTACTCGTAGCCGAGGATTGTGACGAAGTCCCGCCAGCCGTTGAGGCGCTTGTTGGCCCGGATCATGTCCGGCCAGTTGTCGCGGGGATCGCTGTACTTGTCGAAGTGGTAGCTCGGTCCCGTGACGCCAAGCGGCATGTGGTGAGGCGTTAGCGACCCGAAATCCAGGAGGCCGTTGCGACGGGCGTGCATATACAGTTCCTCGTACGTGCCGCGGCCGTCGTGCAGGTAGGTGTGCTGGTGCAAGTCGCCGTAGTAGACGCGTCGCTTGGGGTGCGGTTCGACGCGGATCGGATTGCTCGTGCCCCTCAGCGTTCCGTCGCGGCTGCGAACCTCGAGCCGGTAGACGCCGGCCTGGCTAGCCACCACGTTCGAGGCAACGTAGTGGAGCAGTTCCGGGTCGTACTCGAAACCGAAGGCGCCAAGCCGAGGATCGAGGAACTCGAGATCCAGACCCTGGTAATTCCAGGCGAGCGAGTCCCAGGCGTCGCTCGGGACCACCTCGACGCTGAAGCGCTCGCCAACCGCGGCGTACGACGGCACGTAAACACGAAGCCCCGTCGCGTCTCCCCCCACCACTTTCAGAAAGGCGTCCCCGCCGTAGTCGCGCGGCTCCTTGTCCGCACCGACGATCACAACGCGAAAATTGAAGAGGTTCTCGGCGTAGTGCTGCATGCGCACGCCCTTGGCACCGCCCAGGTCCAGGTAGACTTTGTCGCCGGGGCCGAGAGAGCCGGATTCAAGGTCCGCCCCGACGGTCTTCCGATACGGGAAGACGTTCGGCGTGTTGCGCTGGACGCGGTTCGTGAAGATGTGCGGGGTCAGGCGGGCTCCCGGCGCTGTCGTCTCCGCGGCGAAGTAAGCTGGGGCGTCCCGGTCCTCGACCTGGAACTCCTCGACATCGCTCGTGAAGTGCTTCCACACCTCGATGGCCTCGCCTTGCGCGACGCCCGCCTCGCCGACCCTGTACTCCAGCCGAATCCGATGCCGCTGGCCGGCTCGAACGACCGGGGCCGTCAGTAGTCGGACCTCGCCCTCCAGCGGGAATCCCGGCGGCATGTAGGCCCCGGGGCGATACACGATGGGCAGGCTCGACGGATCGTCCCGGTCTGGCTCGGCGGTGGCCGGACGATCCGGCCAAACGAACCCGAGGAACGCACCGCCGAAGGCGAACACAAGCAGAATTTGTCGCATTTCCGGCCCGATTGTACCCAAGCTCGGGCCGGGGCCGCGGGAGGAGCTTTGGCTATGCTTGAGGCCTATGACGCGCCGTGCTGTCGTCCTAGGAACCGTTACGGGCCTCCTGCATGCGTCCGATGTGGGGAGCGCTCCGCTGATATTCCGCGAGGACTGGACATCGACGCCTCCGAATATTCCGCTGACCCAGAGAGACGTCGCGAATCCTGATCTGAAGGTGGCGATCCACGGCTTGGGTCCGCCGTTAGTCAAGAAGAGCTTTCACGATGCCAGGGAGTGGGATCCCCACTACGTCTGGTCGGGACTGGCGAAGACTCCCTGGGCGGTGAGCCTGTCGCTCGCCGACGGCGTGCTGATGGACCTAACCGGGACGGCCACCGTCCGCTGGCGGAGCCGGCAGTCCGGGTTCCGGGCGCTGAGAGCGATCGCGGAACTCGACGGCGGTGGGTGGCTGGTCAGCGAGGAGTCCGACCCCGCGTCCGCGCACTGGAGGGTGCACGAAATCGCCTTCGAGGCCACGCGCTGGCGGCAACTCGATATCGCAACCGTCACCGAAGGGAGTTGGGCGGACGGACCCGACCTAGGCCGGGTCCGTTCGGTTGGATTCACCGACCTCATGCCCGGAGGCCGCAGCTCCGCCTGCTCCAGACTGGACTGGATCGAGGTTTACGGAAGCCGCCTGGCAGCCAACCCCCGGTAGCCGGCCGCCGGAACGCTGCGCTGGCTCGAAGGCATCCTGTACAATCGGGCGCGATCGGTGCGAACGCCTGAGCCGCTCGCGACCGCAGCCGTGAGATGACCTCGACCGAATCCCGCTGGCGGAACAGCTTCAGCCGACGGCGAGCGCTGGCTGGGCTTGCGGGGTTCCTTGCGGGCGCGCCGAGAGCCCTGACGCAACAGGACACGTTTCGCGCCCACAGGCGGGTCCCCGGTCTCGACGAGATGCGCGACGTCTTCGACTTCGAGGCCGCAGCATTCGAACGGCTCGACCGCGCGACCTACAATTACACGGCACGCGGAGGCGGAAGCGAGTTCACGGCCCGTCGCAACCGCGAAGCATTCGACTGGGCTCACCTCGTGCCGAGGATCGGCGGCGAGCCAGTGGCTCCGGACGCATCCACCCGTATCCTGGGGACGCAAATGCGCTTTCCGCTCATGCTCGCACCGACCCACGCGCACGTGGCGCTCCATCCGGACAAGGAAGTAGCCACCTACGAGGGTGCCACTGGGGCGGCGGCGACCCCGATGATCCTCAGCCACGTGTCCAGCACGAGCTTTGTCGACCTAGCCAAGAACTCAGGCGGACCACTGTGGTTCCAGTTGTACCCGAGGATGGAAGTCGAACAGAATCGCGAGCCCTGCCAGTCCGCCGAGAGCGCCGGCGCCGGCGCCATCGTGGTCACGGTCGACCAACAGGCCTCGTTCTACGACCGGGAAAGGCATGACCGCAACCTCTCCCTTCGCCCCCGGCGGCCACCCCGCCTGAGCGGGAACGCCGGCCGGTACCGGTTCACCAGCTCACGGCTATGGTACGAGTGGAAGCTGTTCGATCAACTCCGGGCGATGGTACAGATCCCCTTGCTGGCCAAGGGGCTTCTCACCGGCGAGGACGCTGCTCTCGCAGTGGAACTCGGACTGGACGGAATCGTGGTTTCGAATCACGGCGGCCGGACGCTGGATTACACGCCGTCCACTCTGGAAGTGCTCCCCGAGATCGTCGACGCCGTGGGCGGCCGCATTCCAGTGCTGATCGATAGCGGTTTCCGACGCGGCAGTGACATTCTCAAGGGTCTCGCTCTCGGCGCGGACGCCGTCTGCGTGGGGAGAGCCTATCGCTGGGGCCTGGGATCCTTCGGCGCACCGGGTGTCCGGCGCGTGCTCGAGATCCTGCAGTCGGAACTGACGGATTCGATGCGGCGGTGCGGCGCCCGCAATCTCGCAGCGGTGAACCGCTCGATGGTCTTGACGGACTTCCCGTGAAGCGCACCGAACTCAGCAGGAGGCAGGCACTGACCGGGTTCGCCGCTTGGGCAGCGGCGTCTCCGTGCTTACAGGCACAGCCGGCCGGAGAGGAGATTCCGAGGCGTTTTGTTCCGCTCGACGAGCTCTACAATGCGCCCGAATTCGAGGAGATGGCCCGTCGCTCGCTGAGCGAACCGGCCTTCGCTCGGATCGCGGATGAGAAGCGGGGCACTCTCGATCGCATTACGTTCCGGCCCCGAATGATGGTCAACACGCTGGGGCTGGACCTGTCCCTGCATCTGTTCGGTCGGACGATGTTCGCGCCAATCCTGGTGGGACCGGCTTCCCGGCAGCGCCGGATCCACCCTGAGGGAGAGGGCGCGACGGCGCGGGGAGCCGCGGCCGGGCAGGCGACGATCGTGACCGCCGAGCGAAGTGGCACGACGCTTGAGGAAGCAGCGAAAGAGGCACCCGGTTGTTGGCGGCAATTCTATCCTGACGATGACCTGAAAGCTCTGGTCGCGCGTATCGCAGAGGCGAAGCGGGCGGGTTGCGCAGCAGCTTGCCTGACACTCGGCGACCCCGCAGCTGCGAACACAGCCTACGGATACAGCTGGGATCGCATCGAGTTGCTGCGAAGGGACCTGGAATTGCCGCTCGTCCTCAAGGGCATCATGCACCCGGACGACGCCGTCGCAGCATCCGAGCGGGGCGTCGACGCAATCGTCGTCTCGACCCACGGCGCCAGCCGGCCAGCCGGCACGGCTGATGCTGTCGCGGCCCTGCCGGCGGTCGCCGAAGCAGTCTCGGGGCGCATCCCGGTGCTCGTCGACGGCGGTTTCCGCCGGGGCGGGGACGTCCTCAAGGCCTTGGCGCTCGGAGCCACTGCCGCCCTGGTTTGCCGCCCCGCGCTATGGGGTCTTGCCGCGTATGGCGCTAGCGGTGTCCAGCAAGTCGTCGAGATACTCCAAGCCGAACTGGCACGCGACATGGTCCAGGTTGGCGCGGCGACTCTCGGCGATGTCCGACGGGACCACGTCCGCGTGCATAGCCGCTAGCGGGGTCCCGAGTTCTCACTCGGCGTCCGGGTTGGGAACCGGCTTCTGAGCCCCGACCTCCGCCCTCCAGGCATCCAGTTTGGCGAGCAGTTCCGCCGCCTTGTCCGGCATCTCGGATGCCAAATCGCGTGCTTCGCCGACATCTTCCGCCAAGTTGTACAGTTCGGTCCGGCCATCTTCGTAGAAGTGCACGAGCCGCCAGTCGCCGTCCCGAATTGCCGAGTACGGTGTCGCTCCGCCATTGTGATAGTGCGGGTAGTGCCAGTAGAGGGCCTGGCGGTCCAAACCCCTTGCCGGATCGCGCAGGAGGCCGGTCAGGCTGACCCCGTCGACTGTCGCGTTGTGCTCGCTGTCACCCGTCGCGCCGGCGATTTCCAGCAATGTCGGATAGATGTCCACGGTAATGACCGGCACGTCGCTGGCGGTCCCGGCCGGGGTCACGCCCGGCCAGTAATAGATCGTCGGAGTACGGACGCCGCCTTCGTAGGCGGACCCTTTCCCCGCCCGGAGCGGATCGTTCTCCGTAGGGTCGCCCATGCGCCCGTCCGGCCCCTTGCGGTCGAGGCCCCCGTTGTCCCCGGTGAACACGATGACCGTGTTCTCGGCGATGCCGAGTTCGTCCAGCTTGGCCCTCATGCGGCCGACGCTACGGTCCAGCGCGGCCAGCATGGCCGCGTAATCCGGGTTGCGGTGGCGCCGGGCCGGGTCCACTCGGCCCTGGAAGCGCGCCAGATCCTCGGCCTTGGCCTGGATCGGAGTGTGCACGGTGTAGTACGGGAAGTAGAGCAGGAACGGCTCTGATTGGTAGTCCTCGAGGATCCGCAGGGCCTCGTCCGTCAGCCTGTCGGTCAGGTAATCGCCCTCCGAGCCCCCTTCGGGAAGCGGGGGAGGCCGCCTGCCGGGGCGCTCGTACGGATGGTAGTAGCTGCCTGGAGCCCCCCACTCGTTGCCTCCGATGTTGCGCTCGAATCCGTGTCGCTCCGGAGCGAAGTCCATCATGACGTCGGGCTCGAAACGTGGCATCAAGTGCCATTTGCCGACATGTGCGGTGCGATAGCCCTGCGCCCCGAGGGCTTCGGCGAGCGTCGTGTAGCGGTGCTCGAGCTTCATGGTCCAGTCGGGAGGGCTCAGCTTCGCGCGGGGCCGGTTGTGGCCGGGGATCCAATCGGTGACGCGGGTGCGACCGGGGTACAGACCCGTCAGCAGGGCCGCGCGGGTCGGTGAGCAGACCGTGCAGGCTGCGTATCCGTGTGTGAAACGCACCCCGTCGGCAGCCAGCCGGTCAATGTTCGGCGTCTCGTAGAAATCGCTTCCGTAGCAGCCGAGGTCTGTCCAGCCGAGGTCATCGACCAGGAGGATGAGGAAGTTGGGCCGCGCCGCCCCGGAGGACTCCTGCATGGAGCTACCGCAACCGGCCAGCAAGGAGGCAGCCATGAGGATTGGCACGAGTCTCATGCCACGATTCTAAGCCCTGCCGCTACAGCCCGGGCGGGGCGGGTCTGCAACAATGGGCGTAGGCGGTGACAAGAGAGCAGCGACAGGACCCGCCCCGAGGCACGGCGAGGTTGGGCCGCAAGACCCAGGTTGTCATTGGCTCCGCTTCCGTTGCGTGCCTGGCGGCCCTCGCGGCGTCGGCGTGGGGCGTGAGCCGGCACGTCGAGGCGACCGCGGCCCCATACCTGTACGACAGCCCCGCGACCCTGCCCCCGCGCGGGGTCGGCTTGGTTCTCGGCACTTCACGGAACAGGCGCGGCGGGCTGAACGAGTTCTACAGCGCCCGGATCGAAGCCGCCAGCGAACTCTTCCATCTCGGCAAAATACGCCACATCATCGTCAGTGGATCAAATCCGAGCCGCTACTACAACGAGCCGGTGGCGATGAAGAAGGACCTGGTCGAGTTCGGCGTCCCGAGAGAATCCATCACCGAGGACTACGCCGGGTACCGGACGCTCGATTCCATCGTGCGGGCCAACAAGGTCATGGGGCAGGATTCTTTCACGGTCATCTCGCAGCGCTTCCACGCGGAGCGGGCCGTCTATCTCGGAAGGCAGTTCGGCCTTGACGTCATCGCGTACTGCGCGAGAGACCCGGAAGACGTGCTCTACACCTCCCATCTGCGGGAATACGGAGCGAGGGTCAAGGCCCTGCTGGACGTCACCGTCCTGGACACGCAGCCAAGGTACCTCGGCGAGCCGATCGCGATCCACCTCGGTCCGGACGAGCCTGCGCAGGCCTCCGTCAACGTAGACTGAAGGCACTTCCCGCCCGTCAAGGGGCAGGTGCGGTCAAGGGGAAACGAACTCGGCGGACCAATTCAGCACGACGCGGATTCCCAGTCGTTCCGTGCCGCCGGCATGCGCGGCGATTGCGAAACGGCCGTCCGGAGCAACACCGTAGGCGGCACCCCGGCGCACGGCACCGAGGCTGTCCCGCGTGAACAGCCGGGAAGCCTCGCCGGACTCGAAGCCGTCGCCCGCGTCCACCGGAACTTCAAACAGGGTCTCGTCGCGAACGAAATACAGGTACTTCCCGTCCCGGGACCACATCGGCGAGCGACCGCCGGCCGTGGTCACCTGCCACCGTTCGCTGCTGACCGGGAATGACCGCACGTAAATGTCGACCTCTCCGGACTCATTGCTCTCGTATGCGATGTACCTGCCGTCCGGGGAGAACTTGCATTCGTCTATGACGTAAGGCATTTCGGGCAGAAAGTCTCGAAGCTCCCATTCTTTTCCGACCTGTTCAAGATAGGCGATCGAGGTAACGGGACCGCTCTCCGCAACAACTGCGGCCTTGCCGGGAGGCGCTTGGACCGGACCCTCCTGGTCCGGAGGCCGCCGGGCGGGCGACCGGCGGCGCTTCTGCACCAGGATGTACCGCCCGTCTGTCGACCAGTCCAGCGGTGCGACCGGCCCGTCGGGGCTTGTGAAGAGAACCCGATCCGGACTCCCGCTGCCCACGCTCAGCAGCTGCAGATCGGACGAGCCGCGCTGCGAGACGAGCACCTGGCGGCCGTCGGGCGACCAGATCGCTCCGGTTTCCTCGCGGTCGTCGAAGGTTAGCCGACTGACCACCTCGCGGTCCGCATCGTGCACCCACAAATCAAAGTCCCGGCCGCCTCCCCCGGCCACGAGCACCCTGTCTCCGGACGGCGACACCCGCGGCCCGAGGATCCAAACCTGCGGCCTCCCGATCGACCCAAGGATCCTTCCGGCTCGATCGACCCAAGACAGGTGCATCTGGCCGCTGTTGGGATCATCGAGGTACACCAGCGTGCCGTCGGCGGCCACGGAGGGATTGCTCCCGTTCTGCGCGACCGCGAACGGCTCGCCGAGTGTCCGGAAGTCATCGGGCGAGAAACGGACCGCCCACAGCGCCGAGGTCATCGTGACCGGGCGGAACAGCAGATGGCCCGTAGCGGAATACACCGGCGCGCTGCCGTCCACCAAGTGCACAGCGTCACCCACCTGGCCGTCGGCGAGGCGCCGGATCATCACGCGCCCGCCTTCGAGCGTACGCTCCGAGTAGAGCAGGGCCTGGTTTCCGTCCGCCAACGGGATCACCGCCAGGTCCGTGAGTGCCGAGCGCCGGCGGGAGGCCGTCCCGGCCAGCGGTCGCGAGAGACCTCCCAGAGCCGAGACCACCATGATTTGCCCGCCCATCTTGCTGTACAGGATCGACTGCCCGTCAGCGCTCCAGGCCGCACTCGCAAACGCCAGTCCGGTCTCCTCGGCGAGCATGGTCACGGCCAAGCCGGAAACCGATACACGGCCGATGCCTCGGGTGGTCGAGAAGCCGACGAACTGGCTGTCGGGGGACCAGAACACAGCGCGGGCTCCGTCCGTTCCGTCCACTTGGATCGGGTCGAGACGGTCGAGCGTCTGCAGCCACAGCCCTCCTTCCGGACCCGTAGTGGTGAAGGCGATGACACGCCCGTCCGGCGAGATCGCCACGCGCCGGACACGCTGGTCGGCACTCACCGCCTCGACAGGCCGCAGGGTGAACTTCCGGACACGAGGAGCCTCGTCGTCGGCTCCCCTGGGCACGAGCAGACCGACTGCCAGCGCCACGGCCATGGCCGCTGCCAGCAAGAGCCGGTTCCGCCACGCGACTGGCACGGGAGCCGTTGCCGACCGGCCGCTCTCGGGGTCCGCTCCCGGGCCGGCCGACAGCCCCGCAGCGGCCTTCCCGATGGCTGATATGGGTGACGTGGATTCCGACTGGGCTGGTTGAGGCCGGGGCTCGGCGGAATCGATCGGGCGCACGGCCGTCCGACCGCTGGCGACCCTGCGCTGGAGCAGTTCCAGGTCGGCAACGAGTTCGCGCGCCTCCTGGTAGCGGTCAACCGGAGATTTCGCCAGGCACTTCTCGATGATCCACTCGAGTTCCATCGGGACGCGGGAACGCAGGGAAGTGACGGGAGCCGGCTCCTCGTTCAAGATCGAATACAGGACGGCCTGGTCGTAGTGCCCGCGGAACGGCACCGTGCCCGCAACCATTTCGTAAAGCACGACACCGAGCGACCAGAGGTCGGTCGGCGGTCCGACCTCGTCGCCGACGGACTGCTCCGGGGACATGTAAGCGACGGTCCCCATGCGGGTCTCGACCTTGGTCAGCTTGGACGCCCCCGACACCTGCGCCAGGCCGAAGTCCATGATCTTGACCACCGGCCGGCCCGCACGGTCCTGGCTGACCATGATGTTCGAAGGCTTGATGTCACGGTGAATCACCCCTGCGACGTGCGCAGCGGCGAGGCCCTCCGCGGCCTGCTTCGCAATTTCGCAGGCCAGCTCAAGCGGCAGAGGCCCTTCGGCGATCCTCTCGTCCAGCGGCTGGCCCTCCAGATAGGCCATCGCCAGGAAGGTCTCGCCGTCGCTTTCCTGGATCTCGTATACCGTGCAGATGTTGGGATGGTCGAGCGCAGCCGCGGCGCGCGCCTCGCGCAGGAACCGCTCCGAGAACTCGCCGGCCCCCGTGACATCCTTGGAAAGGAACTTCAGGGCGACGACGCGCTTGAGGCGGGTGTCCTCAGCCTTGTAGACCACCCCCATTCCGCCTTCCCCGAGGGGCTCGAGAATGCGGTACTGAGAGATCGTCCTGTCCGTCATCTCGTGAACGGATCCAAGTTAAGTTGACGCGATCGGTCGTAACCGAGTTACCCGGCTGATCGTATTCGCCGTTCCGAGCGGGCGACAATGGACGCATGGCCGAGCTCAAAACGAAGCCAACCGGGGCCAGCGTGCAGGACTTCGTCGAGGCCATTCCTGGCGAGCACCGGCGCCGGGACTGCCAGAACCTTCTCGCCATGATGACTGAAATCGGCGGAGAACCACGCATGTGGGGTGCAAGCATCGTCGGCTTCGGAAGCTATGACTACCGGTACGCAAGCGGCCGCACGGGCACTTGGTTCCGGGTGGGATTCTCCCCCCGCAAGCAAGCGCTGACGATCTACCTCATGACGGACCTCGACCGGCTCGGCAATGAGCTGGCCGCGCTTGGCCGGCACAAGCGCGGCCGAGGCTGCCTGTACGTCCGACGGCTGTCGGATATCGACTCCGACGTGCTGCGCACCATGATCCGGGTCGCTTGCTCCCCGGATCGCGAAGGCTCGTGCGGAAGCGCCCATTAGGGGGCGCCTGGTCAGGACCATGCGCATCGGAGTCGACACTGGCGGCACATTCACGGACTTCGCCTCTTGGGACGGGACTCGCCTGAAGTGCTTCAAGGTTCGCTCCACACCCCGTGATCCCGCCCGGGCGATCCTCGAGGGACTCTGGCGGGTGGACGCCGACGAGATCGTCCACGGCTCGACCGTGGCGACGAACACCCTGCTGGAGGGCAACGGGGCCCGCACGGCGTTCGTGGCCACGCAGGGGTTCGAGGACCTCCTTGAGCTTGCCCGGCAGAGCCGCGCCGCCCTGTACGACTGGACCCCCCTGCCGACGAAGCCGCTGGTCGACGAGGCCGACAAGCACGGAGTCCCAGAACGAACCCTGTACGACGGCTCGATCCTGCGGGCGCTCCCTCCGGGCGAGGCATCCGCCCTGGCGGCGAGGCTCGGCGCCGTGGAATCGGTCGCGGTCTGCCTGCTCCAAAGCTACGCCAACCCCGAGCACGAGCGGCAGATCGGCCGGGTCCTGCGGGAGGCCGGGTACACGGTCTCCCTGTCGAGCGAGATCCTTCCGGAGTACCGCGAGTACGAGCGGGCAGCAACCACGGTGGTCAATGCCTACGTCTCGCCGCTGATGGGGCGCTACATCCGCTCGCTTGAAGCCAGCCTGGCGGGCGGGCGCCTGCGCGTCTTCCAGTCGAACGGCGGTTCGATCTCGGCGTCCGAGGCCTCCGTGCAGGCCGTGCGCACGGTGCTCTCAGGTCCCGCGGGAGGCTTGGTCGGGGCCGCTGCGGTCGCCAAGCTGCTCGGTGTCGAGCGCTTCGTGAGCTTCGACATGGGGGGCACGTCAACGGACGTCGCCCTGTACGACGGGGCGCTGCGTTTCACCACGGAGGGCGAGGCGGCTGGGCTTCCCGTGCGGACCCCCATGCTCGACATCGAGTCCATCGGCGCAGGAGGAGGGTCCGTCGCCTACTTCGACGAGGGTTCGGCCCTGCGCGTGGGACCGCGCTCGGCCGGCGCGGAACCCGGCCCCGTCTGCTACGGCAAGGGGACGGAACTCACCGTGACGGACGCGAACCTGCTCCTGGGGAGGATCGAGGCCGGCTCCTTCCTTGAGGGCACGATCCAACTCGATGCCGATCGAGCCGGGGAGTTCGCGGCGCGGGCGGCCGCCCGTGCGGGCATCAACGTGCAGGAGCTTGCGACCGCCGTCGTCCGGGCTGCCAACGCGAAGATGGAGCGAGCGATCCGGAAGGTCTCCGTCGAACGCGGCCACGATCCGCGCGACTACGCAATGATCTGCTTTGGAGGGGCGGGCGCGCTGCACGCATGCGACCTGGCCGAGAGCCTCGAAATGCCCCGGGTAATCGTGCCGGCCAACGCGGGAGTGCTCTCGGCGGTGGGAATGCTCCTCGCCGACTGCGTCCGGGACTACTCGGCCAGCGTGCTGAACGAGGAGCCCGGGCCCGTCTTTGAGCGCCTGGCCAACGAGGCCCGCGCGGACATGCGGGAACAGGGATTCGATGAGGTCAACCTGGTCCGCACGATCGACATGCGCTACGAAGGGCAGTCCTACGAGATCAACGTGCCCGAGCACAGCGCCGGAGACTTCGACCGGATCCACGAGAAGCGATACGGCTACCGGCACGCCGGACGTCCCACGCAAGCAGTCACCGCCAGAATCCAGGCCATCGGCCGGACGCCCGAGAACGAATGTCCGGATCTGGCTGCGGTATCCGGAGAGCCGCGGTTCGCCAGCATTCACGTGCCGAACGGGTGGCGCGAAGTGGAGGCGCCCGGTTCCAATACAATCCTAGAGCGAACGGGCTAGGGCTCGAGCCGTCCGCCTGCGAGCTCTTCCAGCGAACTGACAGCTGCCTCGAGTTCCGCGTCCAGCGGGGATCCGCCCGCGCCAGTGATCGCATTCGCCATGGCCCGGTAGTACCAAACCGTGCCGGCACGCCGGCCGTTGAACAGGTCCCAAGTCCGCTCGCCCCCCTCGGCCAGCGCGGCCATGAGCGATCGAGCGTTGTGCAGCTTGTCAGCCGCGAGTACCAGCCGGGCCGACGGACCGGCAGTGCGCGCCTTCCGGACGGCGGCTATCTTCCGGCTGCGCCAGTCCGCCCCCTCCGAACGGTCCTCGGAGCAGGTCCGGACGATGTCGGCCACGTCGCGTCCGAAGAGCTTGCGGATCTCCTCGGCCCGCGGCGCTCCGCCCTGGTCCTCCACGGCATCGTGCAGCAGCGCGGCGATGCACTGGTCCTCGCTGCCCCCGGCTTCCATCACGAGCGACGCGACCGCGAGAAGGTGGGAGACGTAGGGAGCCCCGCCCAGCTTCCTCTGCTGCCCCCGATGCAGGGCTTCTGCATATGTCAATGCGCGAGCGAAACGATCGGTCATCGCCGGAGCACCGTACAATCCCTAGTATGAGGCCGACTCGCCGCGAATGGACAGCCGCACTGGCGGCCGCGGGGCTAGCCTGCACGGCGGACCGCGAGAAAGTGCCAGCGTCCGGGCCAGCAGCGGCAGACGAGCCGCCCCTCCCCCCGCACGTCATCGACCTGCATTGCGACACGCCGATGCTGTTCCGGGACGGCAGCTACGACCTGGGCATCCGGAACACCCGAGGGGAGGTCGATATCCCGCGGATGCGCGATGGCGGCGTCACGGCCGTGTTCTTTTCCGTCTACACCAGCGCCACACGCCATACCGAACTGGAAGCGGTGCAGGAAGCGCTCGAGATCATCGACTCGATCCTGATCCAAGCCGCACGCTTTTCGGGCGACCTCGTCATCGCGAGGTCCACCGAGGAGATCGAATCCGCCAGGCGCGAGGGGCGCATCGCCATCCTCCTCGGCATCGAGGGCGGGCACATGATCAATGGCTCCGTGGGAGTGCTGCGCAGCCTGTACCGGCTCGGGGCTCGCTACCTGACCCTGACGCACAGCAGGAACACGGCGTGGGCCGGATCGTCCGGGGCCGAGGACAACGCCGGACTGTCCGACTTTGGACGCGAGGTCGTGGCCGAAATGAACCGCCTCGGCATGATGGTGGACGTCTCCCACGTTTCGGACCGGACCTTCTGGGACGTCCTGGAGGCCAGCCGGGCACCGGTCATTGCGTCCCACTCCTCGGCTCGTGCGCTCGCGTCGCACAAGCGGAACATGACCGACGAAATGATCCGCGCGACCGCCGAGCGCGGCGGCGTCGTCCACATCAATTACTACAACTCCTTCCTGGACGACTCCTATGCACAGCGGAGCCGCGAATGGGAGTCGTCCAACCCGGAGGAGCCCGCCCAAAGCAGGGACCGCGAGGCACGAAGAGCTGCCAAGCTGGAGGCGATCGGGCGGCCGTCGCTGGACACCCTCCTAGACCATTTCGAGCACGTTGCGCAAGTCGGGGGCGTAGAGGCCGTGGGCCTGGGGTCCGATTTCGACGGGGTCGATGGCGAACTTCCCGCAGGGATGGAGGACATCTCGAAAGTGCCTGCCATCGCCGAGGGGCTGGCCCGTCGCAAATTCGGTGCCGACGACATCGAGAAGGTCCTCGGCCTGAACACGCTGCGGGTGTTCCGCGAGATCGAGGCCGGGGCGGGAGCACCGGCTGAGGGCTAGACCAGCGCCGCGGGGTTCGACAGCGTCCCGATTTCCGGTACGTGTATCGAGCAGACGTCACCAGGCTGGAGGGCCGCGTCCTGCTCGACGATAATTCCCGTTCCCGTGAGGATCACCGTGGGCGTCGGAAGGCTGTTGCAACGCGCCACGCAATCGACCAGTTCCTCGAGCTTCCTGACCAGCCTTGCGGTCGACACGCTGCCGCTGAAGGTCTCCGTCCCGTCCCTAGTGATGACGCAGGCCATCTGGAGGGCGTACGGGTCGGGGATCTCGTCCGGCGTGACCAGCACCGGCCCCAGCGAGCAACAGGCGGTGTAGACCTTCGACTGCGGCAGGTACAGGGCGTTCTCGCGCTCGATGTCCCAAGCCGATACGTCGTTTCCGAGCGTGTAAGCGAGAATCCCGCCCCGGGATCCGACCACGATGCCCAGTTCAGGCTCGGGCGCGGTGAACGTCGAGTCCTCGCGGATGCCGATCGGCTCGCCGGGGCCGACGCAAACCCGCGAGGTTCCCTTGAAGAAGATCTCCGGGCGGTTCTCGGGGCGATAGACGTAGGAGTACATCCCGTCCCTCGTGCCGAGTTCCCCGTCCCGGAAGTCGGCGCTCGGGGCGTAGGTGCAGCCGCAGGCCCAGACTTCGGCGGGCGAGAGGGGCATCAGCGGCTCGTGGCCGTCAACCCGGTCCACCGCCCTGGCACTTGCGAGATCCCGCAGTTCCGCTCCCGATGAGTCGGCCTCGGCCAGCAGACCCTCCACGGTGCAGCCCGGGATCAGGCGGTGCCCCCCGTTCTCTTGGATCGCCGCCACGATCCTGCCGTTGACCCGAATCTGCGCAAGCTTCATGGAACCGGCACTCGCTCCGACTCCATCGTGCCACAACCGGTGCCGCCGCCTTCGCGGGCCGCGCCGGGACCGGGTGTCAGGCGGCCGCGAGTCGGTCGGACGGCACGCCGCCGTAGCGCAGTGCCGCCGGCACCCTGGCAAACTCCTCCACCGCCGAGAACAGGGGGCCGAAGTCCTTGGACAGATTCCCGATCAGACAGTCCGTGAGGTCGCCCCGCACGTCGGGATGCGTCTTGAGAAGTGCCCCGAAGCTGAAAGTCTCCTCGTAGAAGGCGTACACCAGCTTGCGCATCGCCTCGATGCCTTCGCGGAGGCCCGCCCCGTACTCGGAGAACCGTTCCGCGCTCGTGTCGCCGGCTCGGAGGGCGGCATCCGCGGCATGCGCGGCCCGCTCGCCGCCAAGCAGGGCCAGCAGAACACCGGAGGAGAAGACCGGGTCCAGGAACGTAAACGCGTCTCCGGCCAGCACGAGGCCATCGCTCGCGCAGTAGCGAGAGCGGTACGAGTACTCGGCCGTCACGCGCATCGGCTCGCAGCGCTCCCCGGGCGCGAGGTGGTCGGCGATCCAGCGGTTGGCCTGAACCTCCCGCTCGAACACCGATTCCAGGTCCTTGCCGTCCCGGTAGAGGTAGTCGCGCTCGGCCACCACGCCCACGCTGACGATGTCGTCGGGGAGCGGGATGTACCAGAACCAGCCCTTCTCGGGGAGATAGGCTACCGTCGTGGCGCCCTCGTCGTAGCCTGCGTCGCGCTTTGCGCCGCGGAAATAGGTCCAGATAGAAACCTTGTTGAGCCCGGGATCCGGCACGATCCAGCCAAGCTGGGTGGCCGCGAAGCCGTGGCGTCCGCCGCAATCGATAGTCAGCGGCGCCCGGATTGGGAGCGTGTCTCCGTCCTTTTGAACCAGCAAGCCTTCGCAACGTCCGCCATCCATCAACAGCCGCTTGGCGGACACGCCCATCATCACGCGCGCCCCCCGCTCGGCGGCGTTTTCCAGCATCATACGGTCGAATTCGCTCCGGACCACCTGCCAGGTCTGGGCAGCGGGGTGGTCAAAGTGCTGGAAGAAGTAGAACGGCGTGGAAATGCGGCCGTCGATCGACGCGAACTGGACGCTGTATTTCTTGACGAAGCTGGAGGCCTGCAGCTTCTCGATCATCCCGATCCGCTCCAGCGGGAAGTAGCAGTACGGCAGCAGGGATTCCCCGACCTTGTAACGGGGGAACCTCTCGCGCTCGACCACCAGCACGCGGCGGCCCAAGGAGGCTAGAACGGCAGCCGCGGTCGAGCCGGCCGGCCCTCCGCCAAGAATCAGGACATCCAGATCCTCTAGCGAACCGCCTAGCTCCGTCCGCAAATCGCGGGCCCAGCCCTCATCCATAGCGAATATTCGTGTGCTCGGGCAGGAAGAATGCGTGCAGCAGGCGATCGACCTGCAGCAGTCCCTCCCGGGTCAGGTCAATCCGGTCGCCGTCGAACGACAGGAGGCCGTGGTCGCGGAACAATGCGAGCTCGTCCGCCCAGCGCTCGGTCACGTCCACTCCGAAGCGGTCGAGGAAGGGCTTGGTCTCCAGGTGGCCCAGCTTCATCTTGAGAACGAACTGGCGGATCATCGCCTCCTGGGCACTGATCGGAAGAGCCCTCGACACCGGCAGCGACCCCGCCGACACGCTCTCGAGATACGGCTGCATGTTCGGCTGATTCTGGTAATGGACGCCGTCCAGGAAGCCGAACGCCGAAACGCCCAGAGCGAGCATGTCGGCACCGTCCCATAGCTGGTCCCGGTAGACGAACCGGATCTTCGAGGCATCGCGCACGGCTGTGTAGGCACTGCCCACCGAGTAGCCATTCGCCTCGAGCGCCTCGAAGGCCTCGCGGGTCCAGCGGCGCTTCGTCGGCCAGTCGGCGACCGGCGCGGCCGTGGCCCCCTGCTCGCGCATCCCCCTGTAGATTGTCGTGTTGAACGGGATCTCCATCTGGTAGACAGTGACCGCGTCCGGGGCCAGCCGGACGGTTTCCGCCACGGATCGCTCCCACTTCGCATCGGTCTCGCCGATCATGCCGGCGATAAGATCGAGGTTCACCTGCTCGAATCCCCCGTTCTGGAGCCAGTCCCAGACCCGGTAGATCTCCTTGGAGCGGTGCGCCCTGTTGTTCGTCTCGAGGATGGCGTCGTCGAAGTTCTCCACCCCGAGACTCAGCCGGTTCACCCCGAAGCTGCGGATCGTGGCGAGCTTGCGCTCCGTGAGCGTGCCCGGCTCGCATTCGAAGGCCACTTCGCTCGGCTCGCCCCACGGAAGGGCCTCGCGGAGGCCGTCAACCAGCAGGGCCAGCTGCCGGCTCGAGAGGTACGAGGGCGTCCCGCCGCCGAAGTAGACGAAATCGAGGGTGCGGCCCTGCAGAAAGGCCTGGCGGCCCAAGGTCGAAGCCTCTTGTAGCACGGCTTGCAGGTAGACCTCGATCTCCTCGTGATTCTTGTCCGTGTAGACGCGGAAGTAGCAGAAATCGCAGCGCTTTCTGCAGAACGGCAGGTGAACGTACAGTCCCAGAGGCGTTCCGGGGTTGCCCGGCCGCCCCAGCCGGCCCACCGCGGTCGGCGCCTGCTCTGGCTGCCAGAGCGAGAACGGGGGGTAATTGGAGACGAAGTAGTTCCCGGCTTGGGTGGAGTCCTGGCCGGCCAGCACGGCCAGGGGATCCGTTGCCTGTTGCATGAGTGGCGAACCGGGCTGCTCGCGCCTCTCCTATTCTGGCACGCCGTTCCGGCCGGGGGGCCTGCGCAGCGTCTGCCGCGAACCGGCGGACTCTCCTCCCGCCAAGGTGATGTACTCGCCGACCTGTTCTTCGAGGATGTCCAGCGGAAGCGCACCGTTCCTCAGCACGGCGTCGTGGAAGTCCCGGATATCGAACTCCGGGCCATAGGCGCGCTCCGCAGCCGCCTTCAGCTCGAGAATCTTGAGCTGGCCCATCTTGTAGGCGAGCGCTTGGCCGGGCCAGGCGATGTAGCGGTCGATCTCGCTCTCGTCGCCGTGGTACTCGATTGCCTGCTCGCGCGTCCAGCCCATGGCGTGGAGGCCCGTGTCGACAACCAGCCGCCGTGCCCGGAAGCGTTCGCTCTCCAGGGCGCCGAACCGACTCGCGTGGTCGTCATAGACTCCGAGATCCCCTCCGAGGCCCTCCGCGTACAGCGCCCATCCCTCCACGTACGCCGTCGAATGATAGATCTTGCGGAACTCGGGCAGGCCTTCCAGTTCCAGTTGGGTCGCAATCTGGAAGTGGTGGCCGGGGTTCGTCTCGTGGAGCACAAGCGCCGGCTTGTCGAACCGCGACTGCTGCTCGGGCCGGTAGGCCTTGAGGTTGAACCAGCCCGGACGCGAGCCGTCCGCGGCCGGGGCGTTGTAGTTCGAGGCCGAAACCGCCTCCCTGTCGGGCGGGATGGCCCGGATCCCGACGCGGTGGCGAGGGAGTGTGCGGAAGAAGCGAACCAGCCCGGGCTCGACCCGCATCGCTACGTCGCGATGGTATGCCAGCATCTGCTCCCGGTCCCGGAACAAGTAGCGCGGATCGGAGGTTAGGTGGCGCTCGTAGTCCGACGCACCCCCCGCGAAGCCGGCTTGTCGGGCGATTGCGGCCATGGACCGGTCGATGCGCTCGGCCTCGCGTTTCCCGATCTCGTGGATTTCCTCGGCACTGAGCGGCAAGGACGTGTGGTGGCGGATGAAATACCTGTAGATGGAATCTCCGTCGGGAAGCCCGGTCACGGCGATCATCGAGCGAGCCTTGGGCGCGTACTCCTCGGACAGGAAGGTCGCGAACTTCCGCCAAGCCGGCTGGAAGGCGTCGCCGTACGCCCGCTCGGCCTGCTCGACGAGCGCCTGGCGGCGCGACTCGGAAATGCTGTCCGGAAAACTGCGGAACGCCGCCAGCAGCGGCGACTGATCCGGCCCCGGCTCAGCCTGCACCGTGAGCTGGCGGACGACGTGGTCAACGACCAGGCGCGGCTGGACGATGCCCTCTCCCATGCCCTTCTGCAACGCGTCGATGTTCTGGTCGACGTAGGCGGGAATCGACTGCAGCCGGGCCAAGATGTTCTCGTAGCCGGCCTCCGAACTCGTGGGCATTTCGCGCAGGGTCAGAAACACCCGGGTATGAATTCCGAACAACTGGTTCAGACGGACGAGATACGCTTCGTAGGGCAGGCCTTCCAGTTCGGACTCGATCTGACCGCGCAACAGCTGCAGGCTGATGCGGTCCTGAGGGGCGAGGTCTCCGGGTTCGAATCGGTCGAGGCGTGCCAGGTACGACTCCAGGCGTTGCTTCCAGGCCTCAAGAGCCGGCCCCGACCAGTCACGCCAGCGTGAGTCATGGTCCGTCCGGCCCAGTTCGGTCGCAACTTCCGGATTCTCACGGAGGTAGTCCTCGTGGTACTCGTCGAAGAGGCGGTGCAGTTCCACGGGTCGGGGCTCGCCGCAAGCGGCCATACCGGCCACGATCACGAAAACTAGTCGCAGCATACAGTCAGTTGTATCACTGGACTGAAGCGGCCCGCGCCTGGGCGAGCGGCGCGAGCAGGTTTCGGTACACTCGGAATTCGTGTCCGAGCCCGCGTCCGGGACGGACCACGCGGCCCCGGGGCGGGATGGCACGGCTAGACAGCAAGGTCGCGATCGTCACCGGAGGAGCCAAGGGAATCGGTGCCGAGTTCGCGGCGGCACTCGCAGCGGAAGGTGCCGCCGTGGTCATTGCCGACGTTGCCGACGGTCGCGGCGTGCTCGAATCCGTCCGGCAGCGAGGCGGAACGGCTTGCGAAATCCGGACGGACGTGAGCGAGGAGCCCGCCGTCAAGGGGCTGGTCCAGTCCGTCGGGTCCCGGTACGGCCGCATTGACATTCTCATCAACAATGCGGCAGTATACGCGTCGCTCGCTCCTGAGCCGTTCGTCGATATCGATGTCGAGCTCTGGGACCGCGTGATGGCGGTCAACGTGCGGGGTAGCTTTCTCATGGCCAAGCATGTCGCCCCATCCATGATCCAGCGAGGCGGCGGAAAGATCATCAATGTTTCCTCGGGTACCGCGTACAAGGGGCAACCGACTCTCATGACGCACTACATCACGTCGAAGGGTGCCCTCGTTTCTCTCACAAGGGCCCTTTCCAGGGAACTCGGCGAGCACGGGATCTGTGTCAACACACTGGCTCCCGGACTGGTCCTGAGCGACAGCATCCTGGAGAACCGGCCCCATCTCGAAATGTCGGCGGAACGGGTTCTGGCCAGCCGAGCCCTCAAGCGGCACGGCCACCCCAGAGACCTGATCGGGGCGATGCTGTTCCTCGCATCCTCGGAGAGCGACTTCGTCACCGGTCAGACGATCGCAGTGGACGGCGGATCGATCAACACATAGAGAGGCGGTGCCAGTCGCCGCCTGCCTTCCGCCGGAGCGTCGCGACCCCGTCGGGAATTGCTCCGCAGACCCGGCTACTCCAAGGTCTTGAAGAAGATTGCAGCGAGAAATCCCATCAGGGTCGAAATACCGATCACCGGGCCCGCTTTGAGATAGGCGTCGGGCACCATCGTCTGCGCAATCATGGTCAACATCGCTCCGGCTGCGATTCCTTGCACCAGGCCGAAGGCGTACGGTTCGGCCCCAACGAAAAAGATGCTGCCGAGTGCCGCCCCGATGCCGGTCAGCACCATCAGCGAGGTCCACATGAACAGGACCCTCGCAAAGCTCATCCCTTGCTGCTGCATGCCGACCGAACTCGACAACGCCTCGGGGTAGTTGGACAGAAACAGGCCGGCAATCAGCGAAGAACTGACCGGGCCGTGGATGAGTGAGCTGCCGATGACCACGGATTCGGGAATGCCGTCCAGCAGGATGCCCAGCCAGATGGCGAGGGGCGCACCCTTGTGGAGATTGGCATGTACGGCCATGTCCGAGACCGAAGGCATGAGGCGACCGCTGTCGACGCTGCGCGTCGCGCGACTGATCCAACGCTGCACTTCCCGCGCGGCAAAACCCTGCACGCCCGTCAGGTAGTCCTTGTTCTCGACCCCCTCCAGATAGTCCCTGACCCTCTCGTGAATGGCCGGATAGCTCCGCATCAATGCGTCGAAGTCGGACTTGCGGAGCACCCAAAGCTCCGTCGCATCGATCGCGACGGAACTGTAGAAGCGACGGGCTTTGGTGATGAACGATCTGCCGCCGAGCACTTCGCCCGGTTCCGCGGTCAGGCGCCGGAGAGCCCGGCCCGCAGGGGGAATCAACGCCACCTGCCCGTCTGCCACGATGTACAAGCGGTCCGCCAGCTCACCGTGCCGGTAGATCGTCTCGCCGCATTCATATCGGACGCAGAACAGCCGGTCGGCGACGGCGCTCAAGTCCGCCGGTGACAGCCCGCGGAAGATCGGAAGACTGCGGATTCCGGCGGACGCGCGGACGAACTCGTCGCGATGGCGCTCGATGGTGACGGCATTCGGCAGCACGCCCGCAGTGACGCCGGCCAGAGCGCTCTCGCGCCATCGAGCGACTTGCTCGGCAGTGAGCCTCTGGCGCTCCTTCAAGTAGGCGGTGACGGAATCGTCGGAAACTAGCTTGATGGCGGCGGCCGCGAGCGGTGCCGAGATCGCCAAGGCCCTCTGGAACTCCTCGCGCGGCAGGATCCAGACCTGCGAGTCCCGCGTCGCGACCGCATGCCGGGTGTGAGGAGACCCGGTGACGAAGGCATGCTGGCCAGGAGTCCCTCCAACGCGGTGCACCGAAGGAGGCTCGTCCGGGAGCGCCGGATCCCTGGTTGACACCTCGCCTTCCGCGACCACATAGAGGAAGTCGGAGGGATCGCCAACGCTGAAGACTGTCGCGCCGGCCTCGAATGCGGCGTGGATGGCTGCGGACGCCAATTCCTCGAGATCTTGCCGTTTCAGGTCGCGAAACGCGCCGATCCGCTCCAGTTCGCCAAGCGCCTTCCGGAAGCGCTTGCGGCGCCTGCGACGGAGGTAGTTCACCACGGTCGAGGACTTGCGCAGGAATCCCCCGTGGTTGTTGATGACGTTGTTGAGTCCGACAAACACCCCGCCTCCGAGCACGCAGCCGGCCGCCAGCCAAGGGAAGTGCCCCTGTGCGAGCGCCGAGGCGACCAGATCGAGCGTCAGCGCTGCGAGGAGCGCGCCGCCGCCGAAGGCCATGAGGATCCCGACGGAGCGATCATCGGGCCGCCAGAACAGGGTCGTGAGTGTTCCGAGCGGCAGCGAGCATGCGCTCAGAATTCCCATCGACAGGGCAAAAAGGGTCAGGGGCTCCAGCATCGGAAATGCCTCACGACTGCTCAACCAAAGCTACGGCTTCAGCTTGCCGGCTCATTGGGCACCCCACGGTTCCCGCAAGAATGCTAGCCCGAGTCCGGCTGGGACTCTTGGAGACGCTGCTCGGGCGGCTGCGACGCGCCCTTGCATCCCGTCGATCGTAGCGGCATTTCCCTGCCGGTAGCTCTCGCCCATCGCGGCAACCGGTCGCGTACCGCGGTACATGTCCCCCGGACCACCGGACAGTGCTGTCGCGACGACCCCGTCCGCTCTCCGCAACGCCTCGAGACGAAAGCTCGGACCCACGGATCCGAATGCCGGTTCGGCGTTCGGCCGCGACTGGCCGGTCAGCGGGCGCGGAACGAAGCGAGGGACCGCAACGGCCTTGTACCGGATCATGCTGGCTGCAGGGAGAGACTAGTAGTTCACCCAGAAAGGGCTGCCCCAGGCGACGTTGCCGTCGGCCTGCTCGACCCGAACGTAGTAGTACTGCAGACCCATGCCCTGCCGGGCCTCCCGGTCGAGGTATTCGAACTGGGCCTCCTGCCCTCCCGGCTCATGGGCCAGCAGAAGGCTCTCGCCCCGGAACACGTTCACGCGAGCGATGTCGGTCGTACCCCGGACCTTGACGGAGATCGGCAACGGCTCGTTCGAATGGAACTCGTCTCCCATGAAGTGCTCGCCCATGCGCGCGTCCAGCACGATGTTGTCGGTCGCGCCGTACGTGTGGCGGCGCCGGATGGCGTCGAGGATGCCCTGTCTCGTCACGCGGTCTGTGTAGACCATCGTGTACGAGTAGTGCGTGGAGCCGTGGTCGGAACTCACCGTGACCCCCAGCCGGTAGCCCTTCTCCCAGGCGTTGCGGACCATCCCGATGGGACGGTAGCCGCCCGGCGCCTCGTCCGGCCTGGAGCTGTCAGCCGAGAGCGGCGCCCCCACGTACTCGTAGTTCGTGCGGGCCCCTTGCATGATTTCGACCACCGGCTCGATCTCGGGGTCGTTATCGCGCCAGTCCGTGCCCATCCGCGTGCCGGACGTATGCGAGATCGCGATGCCTCCCATCCTCCGCAAGGCCTCGTAGAGGTGCTTCGTATCGTCGCGCACGACGTCGCCGGTCGCGATCGGCGGCATGTCCCCCCGCGGATCCCTTCCCAAGGCATAGGGTCCCGAGTTCCGCATGAAGAACGGAACGACCTCCCCGCTGCGGTCCGCGAAGAACACATTGCGGTGGCCGTTGGGCTGGGTGACGCTCCGTTCGTAGCCGAAGATGCTGGTGTAGCGCCCCGGGACATGGTGCATGTCGGTCATCTTCTGCGAGTACCACCACCAGTACGGGTACGCTCCCCCCTGGTGGTCGGTGGAGGCTCCGAAGTCCATGGAGGCAGCATCCAGCATGTAGCGGTAGAATTCCTGCAGGTTCCCGTCATTGACGCCACCCCCGTCCCAGCTCAGCTCGGTGTGGCGGTGGAAATCCCCTCGGACGATCTGCACGGGACGACCGTGGACCGCCGTGCGGTACCCGCGGATCGCGTCCAGATCGGCAGCCTCGTTGGGGTGCCACGGCCTGACCTCGACTTCCTCCGGCCGCAGCGGCTCGAGTTCCGGGGCAGGAGAGGAGCCGAGGGGCTCAAGCCGGCCGACCCAGGCCTCCCCACGAACCGGACGGTGCGCGTAGGCGGTGGTGCGGTTGTCCGTCGGCCAGGCCAGCCACGAGCTGCCGTCCGGGGCGTTCGCGAGGCTGATGCGCGTACTGGAGCGGCCGAAGCTGTGGGGTACGGGCCCCGCCGCCGTCCAGGATCCGCCGGCGTACCGCGAGAGCCAGTATTCCCAGTAGCCGCGCGTTCCGGCGCGCTCTGAGGTATGGCGGATCACCCTCTTGGCAGCCACAAGGACATTCCCTTCCGCATCCGAGAAGACGTGCGGCTGATAGGTCCATTTGGGAGTGCCCTCACCCGCGGCATACGTCTCCTGGAGCGGTTGGGCGGGCGAATGGAGGCGGCCGTTCGCCAAGGCGGCGACACGCACTTCGCGATTCGCTCCGATGACGACTCCCGGCTGGCGCGGCCGGATGTTGTAGCCGGTGTCCTTGCCCCAGTTCGCACCGCCCGATTCCCAGGCAACCCAAACGCGATCCGAGCCGTCGACGGCCACAGTGGCCTTCACTTCGTACCGTCCCGTGGCCGCCACGGCCATTTCCGAAACGGACACGGCGCCGTCCCGGACGCCGGTCAGAAAGACGTCGTAATTGCCGTTCGCGTAGCTGTCGTACGCCACCCAGACCGTGCCCGTCGAATCGAAAGCCACGGCAGGCTCCCAGTCATTGGCCGGCCTGCCGGTGACCTGAACGGCTTCGGACCATCCGACCTCGCTCGAATAGGCCCTCAGGTAAATGTTGGAGTGACCACCCCGGAATCCTTGCCACACCAGCGCGAGGTTTCCGCTCCCGTCGGAAGTCATGCGCGGATTGATGTCGGGCAGGGGATGGTCGGTCAGCCGCACCGCCGGACCCCACGCTTCCTCCCCGGGGTCGAAGGCGCGCGCGTACATGTCCCAGTTCCCGTCCAGCATCTGCGTCCAGGCCACCCACAGCCTGTCTTCCGCATCAACGCCAGCCTGGGGCAGCCAGACGTCTCCGCTCGTATTCGGGACGTACCGCAGGTTGCCCCAACTGCCGTCCTTCCACTGGCGTACGGCGATCTCGTCCCGGCGATCGGCGTAAGCGATCCACACCAGCCAGACCGATCCGTCGGAGGCAGTAGCGATCGAAGGCAGGTCATCCTCCATGGCCTCGGTCCCGGCCATCGCCACGTCAGTCAGCTCCAACGCGGGCAAGGGCGCTGTCACTAGCAGCAGGCCGAGTGCAAGTGAGGCAAGCAGGATGGGCATACCACCATGAGCATAACCGAGCGGGCGGCGGATATCGTGCCCGTTCGAAATCGCCCGGGCAGCCCGACTTCACCGCCTAGATCCGGCTGGCCCGCGAGACCTCCATCACGGCATCGACCTGGGAGAGCGCTTCCACGACACCCTCGAGCTGGGACTTGTCCTTGACTTCAACAATGAAATCGATCTGAGCAGTGCCCCGGGTCGGGCGGCCCTTGGATTCCATCTCGACGATGTTGAGGCCAGCGTTCGCCACGATGCTCGTAAGATCCTTGAGGACGCCGCGACGGTCGTCGACCTTGGCTGTCAGCCGCGCCTGGTACTGGGAGTCTTCCTTCGGAGCCCAGCTCACGTCGATTCGGCGCTCCGACTCGAACATCAGGTTCTGGACATTGCTGCACGAGTTGGAGTGGACGGCGACCCCCTTCCCCCGGGTCACGTAGCCGATAATCTCCTCGCCCGGGATCGGGTTGCAGCACCGAGCCCGGTAGATCAGGACGTCGTCGACCCCCCGCACCTCCAGGGTCAGATCCTCGTCGGTCCGCTTATGCGCGTCCCCGGAGTCCGGCACGGGAGGTTTCGTCCGCAACTGGGAGGGATCCGGCACGGAGTCCGTGGGAAGCAGCTTCCGGACCACCTGCCCCACCGAGTAGCGCCCGTAGCCCAGGCGCGCATAGAGGTCATCGATGGTGTGGCAGCCGTACTCCCGGCATACCTCGATCAGCCGGTCCGGCTCGACCTGCCCCAGCGGGACCTTGGCCGCCCGCGCCTCCTTCTCGAGGAGGCGCCGCCCGATCTCAACCGCCTTCCGCCGGCGCTCGGCATTGAGCCACTGCTTGATCTTGCTGCGGGCCCGCGAGGTCTTGACGAACGAAAGCCAGTCCTGCTTGGGGCAGTTGTCCGACTGGGTGAGCACCTCGACGATCTCGCCGTTCTGGAGCGGCCGACGGATCGGGGCAATCTGGCCGTCCACCCGGGCGCCCACGCAGGTGTGTCCGACTTCAGTGTGGATCGCATAGGCGAAGTCAACCGGGGTGGCGTCGCGAGGGAGCGAGATGACCTTGCCGCGGGGAGTGAACACATACACCTCCTCCGGATACAGGTCGATCTTCAGCGTCGACAGGAAATCCTTCGAGTCCGTCACCTCGCGCTGCCATTCGACCAGGCGACGCAGCCAGGCCACCTGTCCCTCGGCCACGTCCGGGCGGCGCTGCTTCTCCTTGTACAGCCAGTGGGCGCAAATGCCTTCCTCTGCGTTCCGGTGCATCTCCTCGGTGCGGATCTGCACCTCGAAGCGCTGGCCCGCCTGGGTGACGACCGTGGTGTGGAGCGACTGGTACAGATTGGGGCGCGGCATCGCCACGAAGTCCTTGATCCGCCCCGGCACAGGGTGCCATTGACCGTGGATCACCCCCATCGCCGCATAGCAGTGGGTCTTGGTGTCGGTGACGACCCGCAGCGCGAGCAGGTCGTGCACCATATCGAACGAGACCTTCTGGCGCTCGAGCTTGTGGTGGATCGAGTACGGCCGCTTGATCCGCCCCTCGACGCGAGCGGGGATGCCGTTCCGGGCCAGCTTGTCCTTCAGCACGCGCTGGATCTCGGCCAGGAACTCCTCCGACGCCTCCCGCCGAGATTCGACCTGGCTCACGACAGACTGGTACGCATGCGGCTCGAGATAGCGGAACGCCAGATCCTCGAGTTCGCTCCGGACCTTGCCCATGCCGAGTCGCAGCGCAACCGGCGCGTAGATCTCCCTAGTCTCCAGCGCAATCCGTCTCTGGCGATCGACGTCCAGCGCATGCAGCGTCCGCATGTTGTGGAGACGGTCCGCCAGCTTGATCAGGATCACGCGAATGTCCTTGACCATCGCCAGCACCATCTTGCGGAATGTCTCCGCCTGGCGGGCCTCGGAGGACTGATAGCGCAGTCTGCCGATCTTGGTCACGCCATCGACGCAAGTGGCCAGTTCCGGCCCGAACTCCCGGCGGATCTGCGCGAGCGTCGCGGCAGTGTCCTCGAGCGTATCGTGGAGCAGCCCGCCCGCGAGGGTGGACTCGTCCAGCCCCATTTCGGCCAGCAGATGCGCCACTTCCAGGGGATGGGCCAGGTAGGGCTCGCCCGTCTTCCGCGTCTGGCCGCGATGGCGCTCGGCCGCGAACAGGAATGCGCGTGAGAGCAGATCGAGTTCCGCCCCCGAGCGGTGCGCACGGTACTTGTCCTCGAGTTCCCGGTACCGCCGCCACTCCCGCTCGGCGACGCCGGGGGGCAGCGTACCTGACGTGCTGGCAGAGGGCATGGCTTCTGGGCGCAGAAAAATGGCCCGGAGCCGATCAGGCTCCGGGCCGAATTATAGGACAGAGAGACGCCCGCCTGGGCGGCTACTCGTCTTGGGTGATCATCTCGATCGTGCTCTCCTCGGCCTTGCGCTTGCGCGTGTCCAAGGCCTTCTGCACCCATTCGTCCGCCATCGCGAGCAACTGGTCGTGATCCTCGTTCGACTCGGCGAAGTCCGCCTTCTCGCGGTACAGGAGGTTGACGTAGGCCATGGCATCGTCATAGTCGGGATCGATCTCGATCGCCTTCTCCAGTGCAACCAAGCCCTCGTCGATCACGGGCACCACTTCCCCGGCGACGCCGCTCAGATCCTCCCGCTGCGTGCGATTGAGGCGGCCCCTCGTCCGGATCGGCCCCGGATCCTCCTGTTTCATCCCGATCTCGGCCCGGAACTCGAGGCGCGGTTCGTACGACTGCGTCCAGCAGATCACGCCGATGGTGTAATGCGACTCCTTGTTGTCGGGCTGTTTGTCCAGGACCTTGCCGTGCCACTCCTTCGCCAGGTCCATCTCCTTCATCTGGAAGTACAGCGAGGCGATGCTCTGGAGCGCGGTGAGGTTGTCCGGATCGTCATCGAGGACGGCCTTGAAGCCGTCCAGCGCCTTGTTGGCGATGTCGATGTTCTCCTGGTACTCGGCCCCGGGCTGGTACTGCATCATCGTGGAGTAGGCCAAGTAGACGCGGGCGTCCTTCAGTTCCCCATCCAGCGAGGACGCGTCCTCGAACAGCTCCGCGGCCCGGACAAAGTCCCCCGCAGAGAAGGCCTGGACGCCCTTGTTGAGCGACATGCGGGCCTTGAGGGAGTCGATGTTCTTGACCCCCAGGGCGTTCAGGGTCAGCTTGCCGCCAATCAGCAGCAGCACGATGGCTCCCAGGACGATACCGCCGATCTTGTAGACTTTCTTGTCGATATTCATAATTCGCTCCCTAGCCGCGTCGGTTCGCGGCGGCGTCCGCGCCGGCCGACCGGCCCTACTCGATCTCCTCTGTCAGGAGGCCGATCTTGTCGACACCGGCACCCTTGCCGATGTCAATGATCTTCGCGACATCCTGGTAGTCCAGTGCGGGTGCCCCGCGGACGAACATGACCCGCTCGGCACGCGTCTTGAAGATATCGCGAAGATTGTCCTCCAGCGTGTCCAGACTGGACGGGTCGCGGTTGATCTGGATGCTGCGATCAGAGTTGACCGAGACGACCACGGTGCGGGCGTTCGGCTGCTGCTGCTGACTCTGATCCTCGTTCGGCTGGGGAACCAAGGCCTCCAAGCCCTTCGGCGTGATGGGCGTGATGACCATGAAAATGATCAGAAGCACCAAAAGCACGTCGATGAGCGGCGTCATGTTGATGTACGGGACTACGTTGCCTCCCGAACCTCCCACTGCCATTCCCATGGTGAATTTCCTCCTCGTCGCTCTCTTCGCGCAAGTCCCGGCCGGCTAGCCGCCGAAGCCTCCGCTCTGTTCCTCTTTCTCGGTCAGAAGCCCGACCTGGTCCACGCCTGCGGTACGCACCGCATTGACGACTTCCACGACTCTCTCGTACCTCGAGCGTGCGTCGCATTTGATGTAAACGGTCTTGTCGATACGGTTGCTTACCACGTCGCCGACCTGCTGGGTCAACTCCTCCGTCGCTTCCAGCTTGGTGCGCCCGAGGAACATCTGTCCGTCGCGCGTCACCGCGACCACCAGCGCGTCCTCAGCGTCGGCCTCATCCATCGCCACGGGGTTGCGCGTCCGGACAAGGTCCACGCTGACGCCCTTGCTGAGCATCGGGGTGATGACCATGAAGATGATCAGGAGCACGAGCATCACGTCGACCATCGGGGTGACGTTGATCTCGTTGATCGCGGCCATCCCGCCGCGAGTGCCCTTCTTGGATTCTTCCTCGTGGAATTCGCTGAGACCTACCTGTTCTTCAGCCATGCTCTTTACCTCGCTTCCCGACGGCCGCCACACTCAGGAACGCACGTCCCTATCCGCAGCGGCCGTTACACGATACTACAGCCGGTCGATTCGCTGGCGTTCTGCCCAGCGCCCGTCAGGCATTCCTCTTGAGGAAGTAGTCGATCAATTCGGAGCTCGCGTTCTCCATCTCGACGTCGAAGCCCTCGACCTTCGAGTTGAAGTAGTTGAACATCCAGACGGCCGGAAGCGCCACGAAGAGGCCGATGGCAGTCGCCACGAGCGCCTCCGAAATGCCGCCGGCAACGGCGCCAAGACCGGTGGAGCGTTCCTGGGAGATGCCCTGGAACGCATTGATGATGCCCACCACCGTGCCGAACAGGCCGACGAACGGGGCGGTCGAGCCGATCGTCGCCAGGCCGCTCAGGCCACGGTTGAGTTCGGCGTGAGTGATCGCCTGGGCCCGCTCGAGCGCACGCTTGGACGCATCGACCGTGCGGCCCGGAACGTCGCTGCCGACGTCGTGGGACTTGAACTCCGCCAGGCCGGCCGTGACGACTTTGGCCAGGTGGCTCTTCTTGAATCGGTCGGCAAGCTTGATGGCCTCATCCAGCTTGCCCTGCCGCAGTGCGCCAGCGATCGCCGGGGCGAACTGGCGGGACTGCTTCTTGGCGGCGTAGTACGCCAGGCCACGATCGATCATCACTCCGATCGACCAGGCCGACATCAGGAACATGACGATGACGACTGCCTTGGCCGCGAAACCCATCTGGTTCCACATCGACACCATGTCGAATCCGACTTCCTGCTGGAGCAGGAAAGCCGTGGTTGCGAATTGCGAAAGCATCTGCTTCTTTTCCTCCTAAGACAACAACGGATTTGGTTTGACCAACTGTTCGTACCGGGATTGCCGGGCACCGACCGTTCGGCAACCGGGGCGCCCGACTCCCACAAAGGGAAAACGCGGACGTGAGGCCTCAACCGCTAAGGGTGAAGTTCACGTCGATATTTGTGAGCACCTCCACGGCCTCGCCGTTCAGCAAGGTCGGCCTGTAGCGCCACTGTTTCACCGCGGACAGCGCGGCGGGCACGAGGAGCGGGTGACCGGACATGACCTCGAGCTTCTGGATCGTGCCGTCCTTGGAGATCACCGCCGAGAGCTTGACCGTGCCCTGAATGCGGGCCTGCCGCGCGAGCGGCGGGTATTGCGGGCGGACCTGGCGCGTCAGGCGCGCCTTGGCGACATTACCGCCCACTCGGATGCGCTTCGGGGGCGCCTTCTTCTTGACCGGGGGCGGGGGCGGGGGCGGGGGCGCTGCCGTGGGCGCGCTCGAGATGATGCTGCCCAGCACGCCGCCGACGGTGCCTCCGACACTGCCGCCGGGCACGCCTCCGACCACGCCGGCGATGCCGGCGCTCGGGGCCGCGACGTCCTCTTCGATGATCGCCACCTGATCAGGGATCGCGACCGGCTGGGTCAGCGCTCCCGTATCAAACTCGCGGGGAACTGCCTTCACCTGCACCACGGCGGCCGGCGGAGGAGGAGGCGGAGGAGGCGGCGGCGGCGCGGTCAGAAAACTGACAAAGTCCGTCGCTGGCAGTTCGTAATAGTTCAGCAGGGGAATCAGCAGCATGACCCCTACCAGGAGCAGCTGCACGACCGTCGACAACACCACCGACCAGCGCGAGGTGTTCTTGACTCTGTTCTCCATCAATGCGTCTTCAAACATGGTTGCAATCCCTTCCCAGGCATTTTCCCGAATTCAAGCGCGTCTGTCTCGCCTACCTCCCGCGACTGCCATACGGCTCTGGCCCCACAGCAGCACGGGACTTGCGACAAAAATCGATGAATAGGTCCCGACCAGCACGCCCACCACCAAGGCGAACGAGAAGCCTCGCAGAACCTCTCCACCAAAGATAAACAAGCACACAACCGCGACGAGAGTCAAGCCGGACGTCAGGACTGTCCGACTCAGCGTCTGGTTGATGCTGAGATTGAGCAGTTCCGTCAGACCGGACTTCCTCGTCAACTTCCGGTTTTCCCGCACTCGGTCGAAAATCACGATCGTGTCGTTCATCGAATAGCCGACCAGCGTCAGCAGCGCAGCCACCACCGTCAACTCGATCTCCCGCCCGACAAGCGAGAAAAATCCGATCGTGATGAATACGTCGTGAAACACCGCGATCACCGCGGCCACGCCGTAAATCCATTCGAATCGGAACGCAATGTAGACTAGCATACCCGCTAGTGCGAATAGTGTCGCCTTGATGGCCTGCCACTGCAATTCCGACCCGATTTTCGGCCCTACGACCTCCACTCGACCGATATGGAACGCCCCGGCGTCGACCTCCTCGGCAGTGGCAGTCAGCACCGTCTCGGCAACCCCGGGCACCGAAGCGAGCTCCGAGATGTCGCGGACCAGCCCGAAGCGCGGCCCCGCGTCACGCCAACCCACGATTACAGAGGCGGCGACCTGAAGGTCCTGGCTGCTATAGCCGGCGTCGCGCAGCGAGGCGTTCGCCATCAACCGCTGGGCCAGCTCCTCGCTGCCGACGTTGTTGATGTCGAGCTTCCCGGGCTGGACGGGGTAGAGCTCGCGCAGCGTCCCAATGACCTGGTTCTTGCCGGAGGTCTCGACGACATCCCCGGCCAGGTCAAGCTCGATCTTGAGCTCGTGGGCATCGGGCGAGTCCTCGAAGGGCTGCAGGGTGGCGACGGTGAGCCCCTTGTCGGTGAGGACGCCGCGGATGCGCTCCAGTTCCGGAGCGTCCCGGAACTTCACGTACACGAGGGTGCCGCCCTTGAAGTCGATCCCGAAGCGCAGGCCGCCGTTCAACGCGGTCGCAACGGCACCGGCGGTGAGCAGCAGGCCCGACAGCGCCAGGAACCACCGGCGGCGGCCGATGAAGTCGATCTTGGTCTGGCCGATCAGTTGCATAGTCGTTTGCCGCGCTGTGATCCGCCTCGGTTTTCCTAGACACCGTGCGGCGCTCGGAAGTTTCCGGCAGGCCTAGATGCTGATCTCCTTGACTTGCTGCTTGCGCCAGAGCGTGAGATCGAAGATCAGCCGCGAGACGAACACCGACGTGAAGAGGTTGGCGAGCAGGCCGATGGCCAGCGTCACGGCGAAGCCGCGAACCGGCCCGCGACCGAACAGGAACAGGAACGCGGCCGCGATGATGGTGGTCAGGTTGGTGTCGATGATCGTCAGGAACGCCTTGCCGAACCCGGCATTAAGCGCTGCGACCACGGCCTTGCCGGCACGAAGCTCCTCGCGGATGCGCTCGAAGATGAGGACATTGGCGTCCACGGCCATGCCGATCGTCAGAATGATGCCGGCGATGCCCGGCAGCGTCAGGGTGAATCCGAAGGCGCTGAGGACGGCCAGCAGGATCAGCAGGTTGAAGAACAGCGCCACGTTGGCGTTGATGCCCGCCGCGCGGTAGTACACCAGCATGAGCACGACGATGATCGCGACGCCGTAAATCGCGCTGCGGACTCCCTGGCTGATGGAATCGGCTCCCAGCGAGGCCCCGACCGTCCGCTCCTCCAGGTAGACCACCGATGCCGGCAGCGCGCCGGCCCGCAGGACCAGTGCCAAGTCCAACGCCTCGGTCTGCGAGTCGATGTTGTTGATCACGCCCTCGGACTCGATGCGCGACTCGATCGAGGCCACGCTCTGGATCCTCCGGTCGAGAACGACGGAGAGGTTCCGCCCGATATTGGCCGCCGTGAAGATCGCGAACCGCTGTCCGGCCTGCCGGGACAGGCTGAAGGCAACCTGCCAGGCCCCGGGGTTCTGCGTGTCGCGGCCGGCGGTTGCCGCCCGCAGGTCGCGGCCGGTGACGACAGGGTTGCGCTGGAGCAGGTACCACTCGTTCCGGCCCCGATCGGCGTAGTGCGCCAGTTCGCTGTTGGCGGGCAGGATCCCGTTGTTCTGGGAACGGGCCTGCTCGGGCGAGGCGTAGGGACCGCCCAAGACGAGCTTGATCTCCAGCTGCGCGGACATCTGCAGCAGGTTCATGACCCGGGCGGGATCACTGACGCCGGGGAGCTGGACCAGGATTTCGTGCTCGGCCTCGGCCCGGCCATGCTGCTGGATCACCGGCTCCGTCAGGCCCAGTCCGTTGATGCGATTCTCGATCGTCGACATGGACTGCTGCAGCGTTTCCGCCTTGAGCCGCAGCAGTTCGCTAGGCCTCAGGCTCAGCGAGAACGAACTTCCGCCAGCGGACGCCGGAAGCCAGCTGGGAGCTTCCTCCTCGAAGATGGTCCTCACATCGCCTACCCTGTCCGTCGGAGTGCCCTCCAGCAGGATCTGAATGCTGTCGGCTTCGTCGATTGATGACGGATCCGTGCGGCGGATCTCGGTGTAGGAAATGCCGGCCCGTACGAGCCGGCCCCGAATGCGGTCGATGGTCTGGTCAGCCTCGGACTTGAGCGAATCCTGGACCTGCACCTGGAGGATCAAGTGGGTCCCGCCCTTCAAGTCCAGTCCCAGCGCGATGTTGTCCGCAAGGTTCTGCTTGACGGCATCCCATGCGGGGGCGAAGCCGAACACCCGCCAGAAGCACAGGGCGAAGACCGCCACCACAAGGGCGATCTTCAGTCCGAAACGGCTTCTCATAATGACCCTTCGTACCGTTCGGTGCTAGCTGCCGGGCTTCTCCGCCATACCGACCACGGCGTTCCGGGCGAACTCAAGCTTGACCCCGTCCGGGGGAACGCGCAAGGTCACCCTGCCCTCCCCGAGCCCCACGACAGTTCCGGTCAGGCCGCCGTTCGTGACGACACGGTCGCCCGACACGAGGTTGGAGAGCATCTGCTCGAGCTTCTTCTGCCGTTTCCTTGCCGGGAGGATGACCAGCAGGAAAAAGATGCCGATCATCAGCAGGAGCGGGACGAAGGCCTGCCAGCTCGACTGCTGCAAGAGCAGGGCCGGCGAAGGCAGGCTCGAGGTCACTCGTTCCGCGATGGACAGGTGCACGGCGGTTGTCTGGATCCGGAGGGGAAGGACCGCGCACGGAGCGCGGCGGCATTCGTCACTATAGCGAGAATCCGGGCCCGGGAACAACGAGCAAGCCAGACGCCCGCACAGCCCCTATCGGCCGGCGGCCCCGTCCTCAGCAAGCCGCTTGAGGAGCTCGGGCAGTTCCCCCCGAACAATAGCTTCGCGAATCCGGCGCATCCTGTCAAGGTAGAGCCACAGATTATGCAGCGTGGCAAGGGTCCCGAACAGCATTTCCTTCGCCAGGAAGAGGTGCCGCAGATACGATCGCGAGAAGTTCCGGCAGCAATAGCAACCGCAGTCCGGATCGACCGGGCCGTGCTCCCGGGCATGCACCGCGTTCTTGATCTGAATCCTGCCCGTGCGTGTGAACAAGCATCCGTTGCGGGCGTTGCGGGTCGGCAGGACGCAGTCCATCATGTCCACACCGAGAGCGACGTACTCGCCCAGCTCGTGCGGCATGCCGACCCCCATGGCGTAGCGCGGACAGGAGCGCGGCAGGATGTCCTCGCAGACCGCAGTCATCTCGTAGCTAAGCGGCCGGGGCTCGCCGACCGAGAGCCCGCCCACCGCGTACCCGGCAGCGTCCAGCTCGACCAGCCGGAGGGCGCACTCACGCCGCAACGGCCCGAACGTCGAGCCCTGCACGATGGGGAACAGCATCGCACCGGAGCCGTCGCCGCGGGCGCGCCAGTGCTCGAAGGCCCGGAGGGCCCACCGTACGGTCCGCTCGACGGACTTGCGCGCCTCCCCTTCGCTGGCCGGGTACGCCGTGCAGTCGTCGAGGACCATCATTACGTCGCTCCCCAACTCAGCCTGGATATCAACTGCCGACTCCGGACCCAGGAAGCGTCGCGAGCCATCCAGATGCGAGCGGAACTCGACACCGTCCTCGCGGATGCGGCGCAACCCGGCCAGGCTGAAGACCTGGTAGCCTCCCGAATCGGTCAGAATCCCGTGCTGCCAGTTCATGAAGCGATGCAGCCCGCCGCCCTCGCGGACGGTCGCTTCCCCGGGACGCATCCACAGGTGGTACGTGTTGGCCAGCAGCATGCGGACCCCCAGTTCGTCGGCCAGCTGCCGCGGCGTAAGCCCCTTGACGGTGGCCTGCGTGCCGACCGGCATGAACACGGGCGTCTCGACGGGTCCGTGAGCGGTGTGCAGGATGCCCGCTCTCGCACGCGTCCGGGGGCAGCAAGCGACGATCTCGAACCTTGGACTCATCCCGTCGTCACGAAAGACCCAGTGTGGCGCACTGGCGGGGACGGCACCCCTTGCACTGCGCCGCGGGTTCCCGAACGGCGGCCTTCGGCGATCGTCAGACGCCGCTGGCAGCCGCGAGTTCCGGCGGAAGCGCGATCCGTCGCGTTGCTATATTGGAATGTTCGCGGGCCGAGCGGACACGAGCATGGCAGACCAGACCCCCCAAGACCCGAAACCCGCGGCAGCGCGCCGGAAGCCGGCGCGGGCGGCAGCCGGGGGTGCCGACGCCGCGGCGGCACGGCGCAAGGCGGCGGAAGAGCGCAAGCGCAAGGCGCGCGAAGAGGCAGCCCGCATCGCGGCACTGACCCCGCTGGAAGCTCCGCATGCCAAGCAATGGCCCTGGTCGGAAGGCGGGATGACCGGCAACCGGAAGAAGAAGCCAGCACTCCTGGCCGTGACGAACGAGAATTGCACGGGCTGCGCCGGGTCGCCGGTCTGCATCAACTACTGTCCGGTGGACGAGTGCATGTACTGGATCCCCGACGAGGACCACCCGCCCTTCGGGCGGATCGAAGTGGACGGGCAGACCTGCATCGGCTGCAAGCAATGCATCTCCAAGGGGCCGGACGGCACGTTCCTGGACGGCTGCCCGTGGGACGCCATCGACATGGTGCCGATCGCCGAGGTCGAGACGACGCTGCAGGTCAAGTACGAGTTCTAGCCGGCCGGTCCGACGGGGACCGGACCCGACACGAGCAGGCATGAAGCACTCTGGGAGATTCCTGGCGATCGTCGACGACGCGAAGGCGCGGGTCCGCGAGACCACGGTGGCTGATGTCCAGGCAGACCTGGACGCGGGGAATCCTTTCGAGTTGATTGACACCCGGGAAGAATCGGAGTGGAGCGCGGCGCACGCTGCCGGGTCGATGCACCTCGGCAAGGGCGTGATCGAACGGGACATCGAGTCGAGGGTCCCCGACGTCGACACCAAGCTCGTGCTCTATTGCGGCGGCGGCTACCGCTCCGCCCTGGCTGCGGACGCTCTGCAGAAGATGGGGTACAGGAACGTGTTCTCGCTGGCCGGCGGCTGGCGGGCCTGGAATCTCGCGGACATGCCCGTCGAGCAGGACTGACCGCAGTTCGCGGCGTCAGGGCCCGGAGTTCCGAACGAAACGCAGGTCGACCGCTGCGGTTTGCGGCCGGCACACCACGCGCGTTCCCGCGGGCATCTCGATTGCTCGGAGGAACCAGTAGTCCCGCGGTGACGGGCCCGCATCGCCGCGGAGCCACAGCAGGTGCTCGACCGCTCCGTCGGGCATGTGGGCGGTCAGCTGCAACCAATGCCCGCTGGCTTGGCCGACCCGGCTCACGCCTGTGGCGACGAGGCCGGTCTCCAGCCGGACGCCCCCCCTCACTCTCCGCCGCCCTTCTCCTCGGCCTGCTTCGGCGGACGGTCCGTCATGCGCGTGATAGGGCTCCAGCAGGGCTCTGTCGCCCTCGGGCGCCCCGCCCTCGACCCAACTCGATATCACAGCGATTTCGGGCAGGGACAGGCTGGCGTCGTTGCGGAACGACCCGAAGCCCTTGACGGCTCCCCACGGAGGCATGCGCCGGGTCAGGACCTCGTGCTTGATCGCGGTCGCCCATGGACGCACCTCGGCGTAGGTAGTCAGAGGCATCGGGGCCTCGCCTCCCGGACGGTGGCATCCGGCGCAGCGGTTGTAGAAGATCCGCGAGACGTTC
The DNA here is from genome assembly GCA_964461235.1 of uncultured Bryobacterales bacterium. Classification (GTDB taxonomy): domain Bacteria; phylum Acidobacteriota; class Terriglobia; order Bryobacterales; family UBA6623; genus VXMF01. Next base: position 39,840 of record CAYWUV010000007.1, read on the forward strand.
CGCGCCCAGGTAAGCTCTGTCGTGATCGCTTCGTGGGCCTTCAACGGTCCGGTAAACCAAGCGGTGCCGGACAGGGCGACCGCAGCCCCGGCGGCTACCAAGACCGGGGCGGGGCGGAGCGACCTCCGTGAACCGGGTCGCACAAGGACTCGGGTACGCGGCGCCTAGTCGCCGCTGGTTCCGGAGGCCTTCTTCTGGGTGACGTAGGGGCCGACGTCCTCGTTCGCGTCAAACGCGACCTCGAAGAAGCCGATCATCATCTCTTCCCAGCTCTGGTCGCCCCAGCGGACCTCAACTCCGGAATCCGGGTTGTCCGGGTTGTTCGGCGAGTTGTCGAAATGGGCCAGGCACTCGATCGCCGTTCCCGCAGGCAGCACCTTCGGGTCCTTCAGGTAGTAGTAGAACTGCCAGTCGAAGTCGTACTTGGGCACCCGCAAGAGGGTTTCCACCTGGCCGTCCGGATAGCGCAGGTCGTACTGGAAGTCCTTGCCTCGCAGATGCATGTGGGGCAGAACTGCGAGGAGTTCCACCTCCCGGTTGAGCACCCATCTGGATTCCACGCGATGGGCGGGGGCTCCGGGCGGGATGACGAACTTGCTGTTGGTGGCCTGCATGGTCAAGAGGCGCTTGGCGGGCGGATCGTCATGGAATCTCAGACCGATCCGGCTGCGATCGAAGCCTTCCTCGCCATTGGTCGTGTAATGCAGCTGCAGGACGATATCGGCACCGGCCGGCAGCAGCTTGCCGTACTCGGTCCCAACCCAGGATTCGCCCTCTTTCCCGGGCGCGAAGCCCACCAGGACTTCGCGGTAGCTGTTCTTGGCCTTCCGGCGATCCCTCTTCCTGGTGGCCCGAGGCACGAAGATCTTCCCCGGCTCGGCACCTTCCAGCCAGGTGGATTCAGGCGGGCGAGTGAAGGCGAGGACATGATGGACGACCGCGCGATTGTCGGGCCGCACCTCGGCCGCCGCGATCCACCGGTCCTCCTTGAAGTCGGTGGGAATCACCAGGTACTGGTAATCGATGGTGCCCTCCGCCGGCACGGGGAATGGCTCGGGCAGCGAGAGTACCAAGTCGGGTTTCCCGATGTTCCAGCCTTCGAGAAACTCCAGTGGCTCGGGGGCATCTGCCGGATCGCCGCGACCCGCGCCCGACTCGACCCATTCGGCGATGACGCGCTTCTCGTCGGCCGTGAGGACGTGCGCATTCGTCCATTCCCCGTAGGCCGGGTCAGCGAACCAGGGAGGCATCCGGTTCAGGGCCACGGCCTCGTGAATGGCCCGCGCCCACGGACGCACTTCTTCATAGGTCAGCAGCGACATCGGGGCGGCCTCGCCGGGCCGGTGGCACTGTTGGCAATTCGCTTGCAGGACTGGCTCGACGTCGGCGTGGAAGGTGGGCTGGCCGGCAGGCAAAAGCGTACCGGCAGCCAGCAGCGACACGGGGGCAAGCAGTCGGATCACAGGCTAACTCCTTCAAGACGAGTCTAGCAGCCGTTTCGTTGCCATGCGGTCCGCCGCATTGCGAGCCGCCGGGCGCGCGGCTTGGGATCCCGGTCGGACCGGACCGCAGCCAAGCGCGCTGCGGGACGGAGCGGATCGACGGCCGGGTTCAGCCCTGGATCTCCAAGGACCCCGCCCCGCAAATCTCCTCGGCCAGCCGGCGGAACCGCCGGTTCGCTCGCACCTTGGCGTCCAGTTCGTAGATCAGCAGGAAATCGCGTGGCCGTCGGAGACGCAACCGCACGTCCGTCTCTCCCGGATTGCCGCTGATCAGATCGGCAAGCCTCTCCGCAACTCGGCCCGGTTCCGACTGGCCGTTCAGCACGATGGTGAGCGCGATCAGCCCGGGCTCCGGCGCCCGGGCGTGCTCAAGCGGTGTCAACTCGGTGACCGCTACCTTGGACTCGCTGCCTTCCTCGGCCCGCACTGTTCCGTGCACGAGCACGGGGCTATCAGGGACGAGTCGGTCTTCCAGTTGCTCGAACTGATTGGTGAAGACGAGCAGGTCGATGCTCCCCAGCCGGTCATCGAGCGCGGCCGAAGCCCAAGTGCGCCCCTCCCGGTTCCGGCGGCGCTGAATGTCGTGGAGCACGCCGCAAATGTAGACCTCGTCGTTGTTCCTCTTCTCGCCGAGCCCGGAGCTATCGGTCACATCGAAGTCCTCGATCGCATCCCGATAGGAGTCGAGCGGATGGCCGGTCACGTAGAAGCCGAGCATCTCCTTCTCGCCAGCGAGCTTCTTGAGCAAATCCCAGTCCTTCCTGTCGGGCAGGGTCCCGGCTGCGCCGGAACCCGGCGCCAGCTGGTCGCCGAAAAGGCCCTCCTGCCCGGTCAGCCGGTCCTGGAAGGCCCTCTGGCCGGCTTCCATGGCCGCGTCGAGTGCATCGGTCTGCTGGGCGCGGGTCCCTTCGAGCCCGTCGAGTGCGCCGGCCCTGATCGCGCTCTCGATCATGCGCTTGTTCAGCCTGCTGCAGTCCACGCGCTCGCAGAACTCGAAGAGATTCGCGAAGCCTTGCCCCTGCTCGTTGCGGGCCTGGACGACCGACTCGACCGCGCTCCGGCCGACGTTCTTGATCGCTCCGAGGCCGAACCGGATCGCGTTGTCCGCCGCAGGGGTGAAATCCCATTCGGATGCATTGACGTCGGGAGGCAGGACCGTGATCCCCAGATCGCGGCACTCGTTGAGGTACAGACGAACCTTGTCGGAGTTGCCGAGTTCCGCGCTCAGCAGAGAGGCCATGAACTCGACCGTGTAGTGCGTCTTCAGGTACGCGGTGACGTAGGCGACAAAGCCGTAGGCGGCCGAATGCGACTTGTTGAAGCCATAGCCGGCGAATTGCGCCATGAGATCGAACAGTTGCTCGGACTGCCGGGCCGGGAAGCCCCGCTCCCGCGCGCCGTTGAGGAATCGGTCGCGCTGCTGCGCCATCTCCTCGGGCTTCTTCTTGCCCATCGCGCGACGCAGCAAGTCCGCTTCCCCGAGCGAGTACCCGGCCACCAGGTTGGCGATCTGCATGACCTGCTCCTGATACACGATCACGCCGTACGTCTCCTTGAGCAGCGGCTCGATCTGCGGGATCAGGTAGGTCACCTTCTTGCGACCGTGCTTGCGGTCGATGAAGTCGGGGATCATCCCGCCCTGGATCGGTCCGGGCCGGTACAGGGCGTTCAGGGCGCAGAGATCCTCGAGCCGGTCCGGCTTGTACCTTCGGCAGATATCCCGCATGCCCTTGGACTCGAACTGGAAGATGCCGCTCGTAAGGCCCTCGGAGAGCAGTTCGTATGTCTTGGCATCGTCCAGCGGGATAGCGTCCTGGGTGAGGTGCAGGCCCTTGCGTCTCTCGATCCACCGGAAGGTGTTGTCAATGATCGTCAGTGTCGTCAGGCCCAGGAAGTCCATCTTGAGGAGCCCCATTCGCTCGAGGCTCTTCATGTCGTACTGCGTGACGATTTCGTCCTTGCCCGTCTTGTAGATGGGGACCAGGTTCTTCAGGGGCTGCGGAGCGATGACGACTCCCGCCGCGTGGACGGACGGGTTGCGGGCGATTCCTTCCAGTCGCTTGGCGGTCTGCATCAGCTGGCTGACCTTGGAGTCCTCCTTGATCGCCTGCTGCAGCCTGGGCTCCTGCTTGATCGCGTCATCGAGCGTGATTCTCAGAGCGTTCGGGACGAGCTTGGTGAGGCGGTCCACCTGGCCGAAGCCCAAGTCCATCACCCGTCCGACGTCCTTGATGGCGGCCTTGGTCGCCATCGTGTTGAAGGTGATGATCTGCGAGACCTGCTCTCGGCCGTACTTCTCGGTGACGTAGTGGATCACCTCGCCCCGGCGGTTCATGCAGAAATCGATATCCACGTCGGGCATGGACTTGCGCTCGACATTCAGGAATCGCTCGAACAGCAGCCCGTACTGGAGAGGGTCGATGTCCGTGATCGCCATCGCGTACGCGACGAGCGAACCGGCGGCGGACCCACGCCCGGGGCCGACCGGGATGCCCTTGGACTTCGCGTAGCGGATAAAGTCCCACACGATCAGGAAGTACCCGGAGTACTTCATCTGCTGGATGACCCGAATCTCGTAATCCAGACGCTCCCCATACTCCGCCAGCGGACGGCGCAACTGTCCCCGCTCCTCCATGGCCTGCAACCGCGACCTGCGCAGTTCGAAGCCCTGCCGGGCGGCGTACTCAAAGTACGTGTCGGTCGTGTGCTCCGCCGGCACCTCGAACTTCGGGAACGGGTCACTCACCGGCTGGAGCTCGAGATCGCACATCTGTGCGATCTCCCAGGTCCGATTGAGCGGCCCCTCGTCGCCGTCGAAGAGCGCGGCCATCTCCTGGCGCGTCTTGAGGTAGAACTCCTGCGTGCCGAATCGCATCCGCTTGGTATCGCTGAGCGTCTTGCCGGTCTGGACGCACAGGAGCGCGTCGTGAGCCGCCGCGTCCCCCTTGGTCAGGTAGTGGGCATCATTGGTAGCGACGAGCGGAATGCCGGTCTCCTGGGCCAGCCGGAACTGCAGTGGAATCAATTGCTTGTCCTGCTCGAGCCCGTGATCCTGGATCTCGAGGAAGAAATTCTCCTTTCCGAAGATGTCCTGGTAGTCGTACGCAATCTTGCGGCCCGCTTCGTAGCCCTCGTTGAGCAGCGCCTCCTGGAGATCTCCCCGCAGGCAGGCGGAAAGACAGACGAGCCCGTCGGAGTACCGGGCGAGCAGGTCCTTGCTGATCCGGGGCTTGTAATAGAACCCCTCCAGGTACGCGGTCGAAACCAGGTCGATCAAGTTGCGGTAACCGGTCGCGTTCCTGCAGAGCAGGACGAGGTGGTGGTAGCGGGTCTCGGCGTCGCGACGCTTGTGATCGCCGGCTACGGTGTAGACCTCGCAGCCGATGATGGGCTTGATCCCGATCTTGCGGGCGGCGGAGTAGAACGACACGGCGCCGAACAGGTTGCCGTGGTCGGTGATCGCGAGGGCCGGCCATTCGCGCTCCTCGGCGATCTTCATCAGCCGGGGGATGTGGCAGGCTCCGTCCAGCAGGGAGTAGTCCGTGTGGCAATGCAGGTGGACAAATGGCTTGGACATCGACAGGGAGTCCCAAGTATAGGACAGCCTCTCAGATCGCTCCTTCCCAACTCCCAGCGTTCCCAGGATCAGCGTTCGGGCCATGCTGGCCCTTCATGATTGTGCGTTTTCCGTTCGATCGATGTCGGTCGCAAACGACTGAAAGTGCAGGGAATCAGAGACTGCGGAATCCAACCAGAAGATCCAGCAAGAGGAACCGTCCAGGCTAGCGACAAGCCAAGGTTGGCCCAGGACGTTCCAAAGTGACTTGGTCCGGGGCTGGTAGACAGGATGTGGGTAAATGGAGATGATCCAAGCGCCGTTTCGGCCGTGCCCGACCGAATTCGATTCCGTTCGGCATGACGTGGCTGTTCGACGAGACCAAGAGATCGAGCCATGACTAGTTGCTGCCCGCTGGGTCGAGTCTTGAAGAGGGTGTCGGGACTCAAGGAGTGATGGACGAAGTGAGTCGCACCAAGACAAGAGGAAGTCGACCTGGGAAACGCCGGGGTTCCGATGTGTACAGGCATCCGGAGGCTGACGCGCTGCTCCGGCCGGACATCGGTACGCAGGCTCAGTTCCGGAAGAAGAGAAGTCCGGCCTCGTACCGCTACGATTCAGCGCTTTCCCCGGAGCTTGACTGGGATGGGCAGAACCCAGCGCGAGAGCAGGCTGAGGCGAGTATCGCGACGGTTGAGGAGCGCATTTCCCGACTCTACGCGATCATCGAAAGCGGAACCGCCGGGGGCCTCTCTGAAACCGATCTGAGGCGGGCCCTTAACGATCTCGATGAGGCCCGCAAGGAAGCGTCCTCGCTGAAGGCACTCTCGCAGCCGTTCCTCAACTGGGCGGGCAAGGCCGAGCGCCTGTCCTTCGACGTGCCGACGCTTCCCCTGTTCGTGCACGAGAGGCTCTCAACTGCTGCCATCTTGGAGACGTTGAAGGGACACAGGCGCGACCGCCAGATGGACATGTTCGACCTGTTCGGCGAGAGCGATTTGCCAATCCACGACCGGCTGCTTAAGGCCTACGAGCACCGCGACGGCTGGGTTAACCGACTGATCCTGGGAGATTCCCTGGTAGTGATGAACTCCCTGCTTCACTACGAGGGTCTCGGCGGGCAGGTGCAGACGATTTACATGGACCCGCCCTACGCCGTCAAGTTTGGCTCCAACTTTCAACCCTTCGTGCGGAAGCGCAACGTGACCCACGGGTCGGACGACGACATGGTGCGCGAGCCGGAGATGGTACAGGCCTACCGCGACACGTGGGAACTTGGAATTCATTCCTTCTTGACCTATTTGCGCGACCGGCTGCTGCTTGCACGGGAACTCCTCCATCCCTCCGGGAGCATTTTCCTGCAGATGTCTGACACGAACCTCCACCATGTCCGCGAGGTGATGGACGAGGTGTTCGGGGCGGAGTGCTTCGTATCGCAGATCAGCTTCCAGACTACTTCCGGCTTCAAGACACGAACGATCGCGACGCTGGGTGACTTCCTGTTGTGGTACGCACGGGATCCGGAACGGCTGAAGGTCAGAAAAGTGTTCGAGGAGCAGCCCGCCGTACCCGGCGAAGGCAACGCTCGGTGGGTCCTGCTGCCTGACGGGAGCTATCGGGGGGTGACGGCCGCGGAGAAGCGCCGCGAGGCTCCGCTTCCGGACGGTGGCCGCCTGTACAAGCCTGGCGATCTGCAGTCCCAAGGCGCGGCCCGGGGGCCCCAGCCTTTCGAGTTTGAGGGTAGGATCTACAAGCCAGGTGCCAATTCGCATTGGAAGCCGAACTATCCCGAAGGCCTGGAACGGCTTGCCGCGGCGGGCCGGATCCACGTCGCGGCCAACAGCCTCCAATACCGAAGGTTCGCCACGGACTTCCCCTTCAAGGAGCGGGGAAATCTCTGGACCGACACGCTGACCGGCAGCTTTACGGACGAAAAGAGGTATGTCGTCCAGACGAATCCCAAGGTCATCGAACGGTGCCTGCTGATGACTTCCGATCCGGGCGATCTCGTTCTCGACCCGACGTGCGGATCGGGGACAACTGCCTACTGCGCGGAGAAATGGGGGCGGCGCTGGATCACGTGCGATACTTCGCGCGTTCCGATCGCGCTAACCCGGCAGCGGCTGCTCACCAGCACCTTCGACTTCCACAGGCTCAAAGAGCCTGAACGAGGCCCCGCCGGCGGTTTCGAGTACGCCCGCAAGCGGACCTCGAAGGGGGAGGAGGTCGGGGGAATCGTGCCTCACGTCACTCTCGAGTCGATTGCAAACGGCGAACCAGCAAGGGAAGAGGTCCTTGTCGACCGGCCGGAGAAGGATGCCCACGTAACCCGCGTAAGCGGCCCGTTTTGCTTCGAGGCGACGATTCCGACCCCTGTCGACTGGGAAGGCGACGGTCGGGATGACTCCGGGGACACCGTCGCGGTCGCGGCCTTCTCGCAACATGTCGAGCGTATGATCGACGTGCTGCGGCGCTCGCCGACCCTCCACCTTGGAGGTGGGAAACGAGTCTCTCTCTCGAAGGTGCGGAAGCCCGGGCGAACGATGAATCTCTCCGCCGAAGCTCTGATAGACGGCGACGGCAAGAGACTCGCTGCAATCGTCTTTGGACCGGAGAACGGTGCGGTTTCGGAAACCATGGTGTTCAAGGCAGCGCGCGAGGCCTTCGCCAAGGGTTACGGCCGTCTCTATGTGATCGGTTTCGCAATCCAGCCCGACGCCAGACGATTGATCGAGGACAGCGAACAGCTGGTCGGAATTCCCGCAACCTACGTTCAGGCCACCATGGACTTGGTCCTTGGGGACCTGCTCAAGCACATGCGGTCGAGCCAGATCTTCTCTGTCTGCGGGTTGCCCGACATCCGCGTAGAGCGGACAGGGGATCAGGACTATCGCGTGGAACTGCTTGGCCTTGACGTGTTCGACCCTGTGGCGATGGATTCCGAGCACCGGACCGGAGTTGACGTACCGGCCTGGTTTCTTGACACCGACTACAACGGACTCTGCTTCCATGTCTCTCAGGCGTTCTTTCCGAGGACTTCGGCATGGACGGCTCTGAAGCGCTCGCTCAGGGGCGAGTTCGACGAGAGTGTGTGGCCGCATCTCTCCGGAACGGTCAGCGCGCCGTTCCAGGCCGGCGAGCACGGCCAAATCGCCGTGAAGGTCATTGATGACCGAGGGAACGAACTCATCGTTGTGAAGCCGCTGGCGGAGGCAGCAGGGTGATCCAGACGGTCCGGATTAGCGGATTCAAGCGCTTCGACGAAGTGGAGTTCCATCTGCCAGGGCATGTGGTGCTAGCAGGCCCAAACAACGCCGGCAAGACTACGGTCCTTCAGGCGATCGCTTCGTGGGCTCTCGCCCTTCGACGTTGGCGCGAATTGAACGACTTCAATCGGCGGAACGGGTACAGATACGCGCCAATCGCCAGGCAGTCATTCGCTTCGGTACCCCTACGGAGCTTCGATCTGCTGTGGCGGGATCGCGGATACCGTGGCCGAATCGTAATCGAGATCCGGCATACCGCCGGCTGGTCGGTGACGATGGAATTGCTTGCCGACAGCACCGAGCAAATCTATGTTCGCCCAAGCTTGAGTGCCTCTCCGGATACGTTGCGAACGCTGGACCTCCAGACCGTGTTCGTTCCCCCAATGACTGGGATTGCGATCGACGAACCGGTACTTCAGCCCGCAAAGATCGAACAACTTCTTGGTCTCGGACGGCCGGGCGAGGTTCTCCGAAATCTGCTCGCGGATGCGAATCGCGACGATGTCGCATGGACCGCTCTCCAGTCGAGCATCGACAGGCTCTTCGGTTACGAACTGTTGCCACCTAACACGGACGGTGCCGATATTCGCGCCGAATATAGACAAGTTGATGGCGGGCCGTTGCTCGATATCGCGAGCGCCGGCAGCGGCTTTCAGCAGGTGCTGATGCTGCTGGCGTTTCTGAACACCAAACCGGGCTCCGTGCTGCTTCTGGATGAACCGGATGCCCACCTGCACGTAATCCTTCAGGACACCACGTATTACGAACTTCGCAAGACGGCCGCGCGCCAGCGTTCGCAGCTGATCGTAGCGACCCATTCCGAGGTCGTCATCAACTCAGTCGAGCCTCGCGAACTCTATGTCATGCTCAATCAGCCCCGAAGGATCGATAGCGTCGCCGAGCGAAGCCTTCTGGTCTCGTCGCTTCGCGTTCTGAGCAACGCCGATGTCATGCAGGCATTGGAGGTGCGCGGCGTTCTATATGTAGAGGACTACACCGACATCAACATTCTGCGCGCTTGGGCAATCGGGCTCGGTCATCGTGCAGCGAGGCTTCTGGACACCGAATTGATGTGGAAGCCGAGAGTCTTCCAGACACGCGAGAGCGGGGTCGGGAGCGCGGGCATCGGAGCGCGCGAACACTTTCAGGCATTGCAACTCGTGCGCAGCAACCTACCAGGCCTCGAACTCGTCGACGGCGACGCACATCCGGGAATTCAGGGCACCGAGATCACGGGTTCCGGACTGCAGCGTCTCCGCTGGCAGCGTTACGAGATCGAAAGCTATCTGATCCATCCGGATGCGATCACCCGATTCATCGAGGCCACGGTTGGCACCCAGGTTTCCAGCCCACACGTGAAGGACATGCTGGCGTATTGGAATGACGTGTTTCCGCCGGCGGTGATGCGCGATCCACTCGCCAATCACGAGTTCCTGAATGTTACGAAGGCCCGTACCAAGCTGCTTCCACCATTACTCGATGCCGCTGGCATCAGGGACCTGCCGTATACGCGGTACTTCGAGATCGCCCAGGCGATGCTGCCGCAGGAGATTCATCCCGAGGTGGTTGAGAAGCTCAACGCAATCTGCTGCGCATTCGAGGTCGAGCCGTGAACGCGCACGAGGTTCCCGAGCCGATTCTCAATTCGCCCTTCGAGGCACCCAAGGAGCATTGGCGCATAACGGAATTCGAACCGCCGGTACGGCGCACCGGGCGACGGCCCGCCATGTATTCCTACAGACGTCCTGGACGCGAGGGAACAGAGCAACGCGAGGTCCCGGGCACAGCTGAGATTCCTGAGGCTCCGGGCATAGCTATCGAGTTGAAGCTGGTCAATCGCATCCGATCGAAGCTCGAGGAGTGGCGACGCCTAGCTCTGCGCGGCGAGGGGGGCGTTACTCGAATGACGACAGAGTTGCTGCGTCACTGGCACAGGGATGGGCGTCAGCACCGCCTGTTCTTTGCCCAACTCGAAGCCGCCGAGACAATCATCTTTCTGACCGAAGCGCGGGCGGATTTCCTGCACGGAATCGAAATCCCTTTCGATGAGCCGAGCGAGGAAGCGAAGGCGGAGGGCATCCAAGCTTTCCGGCGCTACGCCTGCAAGATGGCGACCGGTACGGGCAAGACCACTGTTATGGGAATGCTCGCGGCCTGGAGTATCCTCAACAAGCTTGTGGACCGGAGCGACGGGCGCTACTCGGACGTAGTGCTGGTGGTCTGTCCGAACGTGACAATCCGGAACCGGCTCGAGGAACTCAAGCCCCAAGGTGGCGAAGCGAGTCTCTACCGAACGCGGGACCTAGTCCCTTCGAACTTGATGCCCCAGCTGGCCCAAGGGCACGTCCTGGTCACGAACTGGCACGTGTTCGAGCCTCGGACGGTCCAGGTTGGACGGCAGTCGGCAAGGGTCCTGCGCACCGGGCGGGAAGTCCGGACGCGCGAGACGATTCGTATAGGCTCCGAATCAAAGACGGTCCGCGGAACGCGCTACCTAACGCCGGACGATCTCGACCGGCAAGCTGCGAACGGTCTGATCACAGTTCTTGACGAACAACGGGACCGACAGGGAAACCTCCGGTCTGTCTCGGTGGAGTCGTTTCGCTACGTAGAAAGCGACGCCAAGCTGATCGAACGCGTCCTCGCCCGCGAGATTGGCGGCAAACGCAACATCCTAGTCATGAATGACGAGGCGCACCATGCGTATCGCATGCGACGCGCGGAACCGGACGAGGGCGAGGAGGATCTGTTCGGCGAAGAGGACGACGGCGAGGAGTTCTATCGTGAAGCGACGGTTTGGGTCCACGGCCTCGACCGTATCCATAAGCACCGAGGGATCAATCAATGTATCGACCTATCTGCGACGCCCTACTACTTGGGGCGTGTGGGACAGGATGCCAATCGGCCGTTTCCTTGGATAGTGAGCGAATTCGGCCTCATCGACGCTATCGAATCAGGCCTGGTCAAGATCCCGCAGCTCGCGGTGCGGGACACGAGCGGTAAGAGGGTTCCTGGCTATTTCAATATCTGGCGCTGGATTCTTCCTAAGCTGACCCCGGCGGAACGCGGGGGACGGCGTGCCAAGGTCAAACCGGAGGCAGTTCTCAAGTACGCTCATGTACCGCTAGCCATGCTCGGCGGGATGTGGGAGAAGCTTCGCTCCGAGTGGGAACAACGAGAAGGCGAGACTCGCTCTCCAGTCTTCATCATCGTGTGCAGTAACACCGCACTGGCCAAGATAGTCCACCAGTGGCTGGCCGACGACAAGGGTCCTGTCGGCATTCCCCCGGCACGCCTCGACGCATTGCGAAACGCGAACGGCGACATTCGAACCATCCGTGTGGACTCGAAGGTCGTCAGGGAATCCGACGGCGGTCAGGCGAAATCCGACGAAGACCGCTGGATGCGGGTGACTCTGGATACTGTCGGCAGAACCGACTGGCCCCGGGACAGGCAGGGTCGTCCCCTGTATCCGGAGGGATTCGAGGCGCTAGCGAACAAGCTGCAGCGTCCCCTATTTCCGCCCGGCCGCGACGTCCGCTGCATCGTGAGCGTCGCGATGCTGACCGAGGGATGGGATTGCAACACTGTCACTCACATTGTCGGGCTTCGGCCGTTCATGTCACAGCTACTCTGCGAACAGGTCGTGGGAAGGGGACTGCGACGGTCAAGCTACGTTGTAGGAGAGGACGGAAAGCTGAGCGAGGAGGTGGCAAAGATCTTCGGTGTTCCGTTTGAAATCGTGCCGCTGAAGGAAAACACCCCAATAAACGGGTCGAAACCGCCACCAAAAACCTGGCTGATTCGAGCTGTGCCCGACAAGGCGCATTTGGAAATCCGATTTCCCCGAGTCGAGGGCTATACGCAGAGCATCCGGCACCGTGTGAGGGTGGATTGGGAGAGGATTGCTCCACTCCGCCTCGATCCGATGGAGATTCCTCCAGAAGTCGAGATGAAGGCCGGGCTTCCCGCTAACAGCGGCAGACCCTCCTTGGTGGGACCGGGCCGCCTCGAGCGGATTGACCTCAACCCGTACCGTGCAGGTCGACGCCAGCAGCAACTGGTATTCGAACTGGCACGGGATCTGACACAGGATTATCTGGCGCAACCCGGTTGCGACGCTCCGGTCCATGAATTGTTCACCCAACTCGTAGCGATCGTCGAACGTTACATGCGGGAGAAAGTTCAAGCAGTCGAACCGGCAAGAGGCGTCGACGCCTTCCTGTCTCCGTGGTACGGATGGCTGGTGGAACGGTTGCTCGCGGAAATTCAACCGGACGACCAGGCCGGTGAGGAAGTTGAGCTGCCCCGTACAGAGAGTCAGCGCGGCCCCGGATCAACGGCCGAAGTCGACTACGGAACCCGGCGCGAGCCGTATCCTGTCGTAAAGAGTCACGTCAACGCCGTAGTTCCTGACACCGCACGGTGGGAGCAGAGTGCCGCCTACTCTCTCGACAACCATCAACTCGTGCACGCATTCGTGAAGAACTCCGGGCTTGGGTTTGCTATTCCGTACCTGCACAACGGGGAGCACCATGAGTACCTGCCGGACTTCATCATCCGACTGGCCGGAGACAATGAGCGTTATCTGATCCTAGAAACGAAGGGATACGACCCGCTCCAGCACGTGAAGGCTCAGGCGGCCCGCCGGTGGGTTGACGCTGTGAACGCAGGGGGCGGATTCGGTTCCTGGGACTACAAAGTGGTTTCCGACATCGGCAGAGTTAAGGAAGCAGTCGAGCAAGCGGCGAGACCGGGAGATCGTCAGAACCACGAACCGGCGTGAAGCGCAGCCGCGCTCGAGTCAACCGTGCGGCACCAGCCGGACGTCAGCCAGGGAAGGCTACCGCCCATCTCGCGTGGCAAGCCATGCGCTACCGTCGCGGCCTGTAGCGCAACACTCCTCGCGATCCTCCCACCTGCGCGCCGAAGACAATGTCACCGTAAACCGCGACCCCTTCCGCCCCGCTGGTCACCCTACTGAGGTCAGGCTTGGGGTCGGGAATGAAAGCCTGCAACTCTCCGGTGCGAGCGTCGCCAATGTAGATCCCCCGTTCGAATCCGGGGTTCCTGGGGCGGCCTGTTCCATCGGGGTCGTAGCCCGAGTCGGAGTCGGCCACGTAGATCCTGTCGTTCGGGTCGATATAGATGCCGCTTGGAGAGCCGAATTGCTTCCACGTGGCCACGTGGCCGCCGTCGCTATCGAAGACCTGGATCCGCTGGTTGGCCCGGTCTCCAACGAACAGTCTTCCTTGCGAATCCATGGCCAGGGCGTGGATCCCGCGAAACTCGCCCGGGCCGGTGCCTGGCCGGCCCCATGCGGAGACGAAGTTGCCGTCCCTGTCAAACCGGACGAGTCGATTGCTCCCGCCGTGTCCGTGGTTGTGGCCGTCGCCGACAACGATGTCTCCGTTCGGGGCGACAACGACGTCCGACGGGCAGCGGAACAGGTTCTCGCCGTCGCCGGCGACGCCCGCAGTGCCCAGGCTCATGAGCAGCTCGCCCTGCGGGCTGAATTTGTGCACCTGATGCCCCTTGCCTCCTTCGTCTCCGGTCTTGCAGTCAGTGTGGACCGCGTCGGTGACCCAAACGTTGCCTTCCCGGTCCGCATGGATCCCGTGAGGCCAGACGAAGAGGCCGGCCCCGAATCTCCGAATCAACTGGCCCTCGGCACCGAAGAGCAAGACGGGATCCAGATCGCTGTTCCTGCAATTGCTTCCCGCGCAACGCTCGGCCACCCAGATCTTCCCCGTGAAGTTGCCGTCGCTATCCCGATGGGGATAGATCGCGCTCGTGGATCCCCATGTCCGCCCTGAGGGCAGGTCCCCCCATCGCTCTCCGTCCCCGTAGGGGTTCGGGACTCGCTGCTGGGCGCTTCCAGGTGCGCACAGTGCCAGGGCCAGGAAAGCCAGCCAGCCCCGAAGCAGTCCCATCGGCCAAACCGCGACTCGTTCCGGCGGCGAATCGCCGTCCCCTCGGGCCCATCGGTTCACGACTACTCCTATCGATTGGGGATTATAGACCCCCTTGCCAAAGCTGCTGACCGGAGCGGGTCGGGCTGCATGCGGGTCAGCCGTGGGAGCGAGATGCGCACCGTCGTGACTCGTGCCGAGCAGCGCGCGGCTTCGCAAGAGACCGCCGTTCCCTCGTCTATGCCCGGAGGCCTTGTTGCGTTCCGAACACTTTCGCTACGTGCTCGGCAGGCGGGCGATGCGCCGCTGTAAATCGGCTGACTACCAAGTACACCGCGAGCGACACGCAGAAAGCGGGGAAGATCTCATGGATATCCGCGAGGCCGGAGACGCGAAAGCGGATCCCGAACCGCCAGAAGAGCGTCGCGAGCATCCCGACCAGCATGGACCAGAACGCTCCGTGCCCTGTTCCCCACCTAAGGTACAGACCGCCGAAGATTGCCGGGAAGAAGCTGGCGGCGAAGACCGCCCCGGAGAAGCTCGTGAGTTCCACGATTCCCGCGGGCGGGTAGATCGTGATCAACAGCACGATTCCGGAGTACGCGACAATCGCCGCTTTCGTCCAGCGGACCGTGGACTGCTGGTCTGCAGAACGCCACAAGTTACGGAGGTCGCCCGCGGCCGCTGTCCCGACGATCAGCATGACGGAAGCGAGCGAGGACATCCCGGCGGCAAACAGACCGGTGATGCAGACGGCGGTCACAGCCGGGCTATCGAACTTGTCCAGCATGAATCCGACAACTTCGTCGGTGTTGTGGATCAGGTAAGCGGCTTCGGCTTCGGTGGCCATTCCATGCACCAACGCACCCAAACCCATCACGCAGACCAGGGAAACACCGAGAAAGACGGGCGTCCAGATCATGGCGAACCGCATGCCCGCCGTATTGTCGACGGAATAGAAGCGGACCAGGCACCGCGGCTCCGCAATCTGCTTCATGCCCACCGAGAGCCCAATCCCGACGATGTAGGCGATCGATACCAGGCTGCCGAAACTGACCAGTCCATCACCGATCGGCTCGCCGCTCGCGGAAACGTGGGCGATGTCCGCGATCCGATCGAAGAGCGGACCGACCCCGCCGGCATAGACAAACGGGATCGCCGCCATTACCAAGGCGACGGCGAGCATCATGATTCCCTGGACGGCATCCGTCCAGAGGACGCTGTACATGCCGCCCATCACCGTGTAGACGCAGGTAAATCCGAGAATGGCGGCCACCCCCCAGTCATACGGAACGTCGAGCACCGCCTCGAGCAGGTGCGCGCAACCCTTGGCGATACCTGCCATATACCAGAGTGTGGCGAACAGGATCGTGAGGGCTGACAGCACTCGTGTCGGCTTCGACAGCGGACTCTTGTACCGGAAATCGAAGTAGTCGGGGATGGTGACCGACTTGAGGCCCACCGTCTGGTTCCTGAGACGGGGGCCGAGCAGCAGCCACGAGACCATGCAAAAGACGGTCCACAGGACGCCGACCCAAGCCCAGCTCAGCCCGGATGCGAACGCCTGCCCAGCCTGGCCGATATACGTGTTCGTGCTGGCAAAGGTTGAGAAGAACGCGAGCGAGACAACCCATCCCGGGATGCTGCGCCTCGCGACGTAGAAGTCCTCGACCCCACGCGAAGCTCGCCTGCGGAAGCGCCAGCCGATGCCGATGCATCCGACGAGATAGGCGACCAAGGCCGCCAAGACCGGCCAGTGCTCGGCGATGACGCTCACGAACCCCGGCTGTCGTCGTCGCGACGCACTTCTACTTTGAGCCGCGTGACAATCCAAGCGTTCGCCGCTACGAGGACCAGGATCGCCACGAAAGCGCCTGCAGTCAGGAAGTCCACAAGCGGACTCCAGTATCCCTCAGGGGCAGGGGATGCACCGGCTACCGGTCTCACCCCGCTCGATTCAACAGCGCGAGTCCCCCGGACCAGCGTGATAACGCAGGGCCGAAGCGCGGGATTGCCTACGGGACCCGTGTGGCGGTAAAGGTGACCGGTCGGCCCATGCCACCACCGCGACGCCCGCCGCCTCCTCCAGGTCCGCCACCCGGCCCCTGGCGCCTGCCCGGACCTTGGCCGCCGCCCGGACGGCCTCCGCGACCACCAGGGCCTCCGGGGCCACCTGGACGCGGACCACCGCCGGCAGGCCGGTCCATGGACCGCGTCAGCTCCAGTTCGTCCCCCATGAGCTTGCCTTCGTACTTGAAGCGCATCTCGAAGTCGCCGCGCATCATGACCTGGACAAAGGAAACCTGGTCGCCCTCGATCTTGCCGTCCTTGATTTCGAGCATCCCCATCATGTCGTTGCCGGCGGTCCCGGTCAGGGCCCCGCCATCAGCCTTCAGTTCGAACATGAGGGCCATCGGCCCCATGGGACCCTCGACCTCGGCCTCCCACTTGCCATCGATTCCGGCCGCTCTCAAACTGCGGACAGATACGGCAGCGACTGGCATGCCCAGCGCGAACACTCTCCTGGTGATCATCAAGTCAAGCCCTCCTGGTGCTTATTCAAGTAGGCGCGATCCCGGGCCAAAGGTTATTTTGGGCTGGACCAGGCGACCGGTTCGGGCTCCGGAACGCCCACGAGCGGTCCTACTAATCGCGGTCTTGTCTGGCGGTGAATGCGAGCGGACGCCCCATGTCGGCGAGCCCATCCGAGATCACTGACCGGGTCAGCTCCAGCCTGTCATCCACCAGCTTGACTTCGTAACGGAAGGGCATCGCGCGGCGGCCGAACGAGATGCCGTGTATGAAGGAGACCCGGTCACCACCGATCCTGCCCTCCTCGATCGCTTCGACTTCCGCAATAGCGTAGTCAGCATTGCCCTTCGGCATCCCGCCATCGGCCCAATAGGGCACTTAACCTCGGCCTCCCCCTTACCATCGATTCCGGCCGCCCTCGGCTTCGGAATGGACACAGTCGCCGAAGTGATCCCCAGTGCGGACACAATTCGGGTCATCATTCCGCCAGGCCCTCTCGGACCTCCTACCTCGCCGCGACGTTGACGAGGTTGCATGGTCGTCGCTTTCCATTTTCGGTTCGAGGCACAGCCAGGCAAGTGCTCCCTTGGGAAACGATGGTTCTGCCGGGCAAGGGTTATGCTAGGAGACCCCCGCCAAGGGACGTCGCACCCCAGCGATGGCTTACCGCACCCGGGCGGATCGACACAGGCCTCATGACTGCATT
The DNA here is from genome assembly GCA_964461235.1 of uncultured Bryobacterales bacterium. Classification (GTDB taxonomy): domain Bacteria; phylum Acidobacteriota; class Terriglobia; order Bryobacterales; family UBA6623; genus VXMF01. The sequence goes on from CAYWUV010000007.1 coordinate 57,314, forward strand.
GCGAGAACCCCCAGCTCCCGAGCACAACATGGCGTTGCTCATCGACGGGGACAATGCGCGGCCCTCATTGATCGGCCAGGTTCTTGCAGAAACCGCGAAGTACGGCACCATCACGGTTCGGAGAATCTACGGCGACTGGACGGCGTCAGAAATGTCCGGATGGAAGAGACTGCTCCACGATCATGCCGTCCAGCCCGTGCAGCAGTTTCGCTACACCACCGGCAAGAACGCCACAGACAGCGCGCTCATCATCGGTGCGATGGACTTGCTCCATGCCGGCATGGTCAGCGGGTTCTGCATCGTATCGAGCGACAGCGACTACACCCGCCTCGCGACGAGAATCAGGGAGCAGGGACTGTTCGTGATGGGGGTCGGTGCCAAGCAGACACCGAAAGCCTTTGTCAACGCCTGCCAAGTATTCGTGTACACCGAGAACCTCGCCGACGACCGGTCCGCCGCGGGCCAGCAGGAGCCGGCGGAGAAGGCGGACTGGGCTCCAACGGTCAGGAAGGCCATCGAATCGGCCGAGCAGGACGATGAATGGGTGCACCTGTCGACCGTTGGCACCTATATCCGTCAGCTCGACCCGGCCTTCGACCCAAGGAGTTTCGGGCACAAGCAGCTATCGATGCTGGTCAAGTCCCGCCCCGACCTCTTCAAGACCAAGGCACCGAAATCCAAGGACGGGGCGTCGGGGATCTACGTACGGATCGCAAGCTGAAGGGGGACCCGACAGGGAGGTCCTAGGCGGTCCTAGGATCGGTGCGATCCACGGAAAGGGCCGTCGAACCGCACCCAATGTCGGGCCAGTGCCTTCCACCCGGTCGATCCGGGACCGGGCACCGGCGTCCCGGGCGGAGGGAAAGCCCCCGAAGCGGCGTTGATTCCCGCCCTAGCGGAGTATCCCCGGCAGCACTCCGCCGAGCGCAGCCGCACCGATAGGGCCGGCGCGCAGGATCCGGGGCTCGCCGGAAGCAAGGTCCAAGATTGTCGATGCCTGAGGGCGGCCCACGGAACCGGAATCCAAGAGCAGCGGCAATCGCCTTCCCAGTTGCCTCCGGACCTCGTCAGGGGACCTTGCTCCCGGTCTGCCTGAGAGATTCGCGCTGGTGCCTGTCAACGGGCATCCGGCCTGCCGAGCGAGAGCCCTGGCCAAGGGGGAACCGGGCAAGCGTACCGCCACCGTGTCCTTGCCCGCCGTCAATAGGCCGCGGAATTCGGGCTTGGCAGTCAGCACCACCGTCAGTGGCCCTGGCCAGAACGCCTCCGCAACCGCGTAGAATCCCTCGGGAATGTCGCAGGCGATTTCATGGACGCGCGACAATCGGTCGATCAGCACGAGGATCGGCTTGGTCTCCGGCCGGCCCTTGAGGCGGAACAGCGCCCTCAGAGACCGATCGCGACGAGCGTCGGCAAGCAGCCCGTACAGCGTGTCAGTCCTGGCAGCGACCACGGCGCCGCAGCGGATCGCCCGTGCAGCGAATCTGACCACTCCGACTTGCGGGCGAAGGCAGTTCACCTGGATCCGGACGCACGCCATCACAGGTGTTCATATTACGCTGGAACCCGGGTCGCGTCACACGCCACAGCAGGAGCATGCCAGCCCTCGTCAACACCATCACGAGCACGAGCAACCCTTGGGTCAAGTTGCTTCGGCACGCGGCCTCGCGGGGGGCTCCGACGGTCGGCGGCGCCGCGATCGCCGAATCGCCCCACCTGCTGCACGAGGCCATCCGGTCCGAGACCATAATCGAGCGAGTCTTCGTTGTCGAGCGAATGCTGGAGCAGGTTGCGGCAACCCTACCGCCTCACCGTCGAATACCGATTCACCCAGTCTCGGACCGGATTCTCGGCCAGCTCGCCACCACCGCCCGGAGTCAGGGGGTGCTGGCTCTCGTCAAACTTCCGTCCTGGGACCCCGAGGCCGTCTTCGGCGGCCTCACCATCGCGCTGGACAGGGTGCAAGACCCCGGCAACGCGGGAGCAATCGTGCGCTCCGCGGAGGCCTTCGGCGCCTCCGGGGTCGTGTTCCTGCGCGGCTCGGCCGCGCCCACCAATCCCAAGACCCTACGCGCTGCGGCCGGGTCAATATTCCGAGTGCCGTTCCTGGACCGGATTGGCGCGGACGAGTTCCTGGGGCTCGCGAAAGACCACGGGAAGACGGTCTTCTGCGCCGAAACACGCGGGGGAGCCCCTCTGCGAGACACCCCGCTGTCCAAGGGCGCAGCCGTCGTGATCGGCTCGGAGACCCACGGCGTCGGGCCAGCTCTGGCGGCGGAGGCGACCCGGATCGCGATACCGACATCGGGAGTCGAGTCCCTCAACGCCTCGGTCGCAGCGTCAATCATCCTCTACGAGCACGCGCGGAGGTCGCCGGAGCAGTGAGCCTGTTCGACAGCGAACCCGGCGATGCCGCCGACCGGACCAGGCCCCTCGCCGAGCGCATGCGGCCCCGATCCCTCGAGGAGTTCGTCGGACAGGAAGGGTTGCTGGGCGCGGGCAAGCCGCTGCGAAGGCAGATCGAATCAGACGCTCTCGGCTCTGTGATCCTGTGGGGCCCGCCGGGCTCGGGCAAGACTTCCCTGGCACGCATCGTGGCCGCAATGACACGCTGCCAGTTCGTAGCGTTCAGCGGTGTGATGAGCAGCATCAAGGATGTGAAAGCGGTGCTGACGAGCTCGGAGCGACTCCGCCTTGCCGGAAGCCGCACGATCGTGTTCGTCGACGAGATCCACCGCTTCAACAAGGCCCAGCAGGACGCCTTCCTGCCGTATGTGGAGCGGGGCGACATCATCCTGATCGGCGCGACGACGGAGAACCCGTCCTTCGAGGTGATTCCGGCGCTGCTTTCAAGGGCCAAGGTCTTCACGCTCGAGCCGCTCTCGCCGGAGCAACTCGTCGCGCTCCAGCGAAAGGCGCTCCTCGACGGAGAGCGGGGGCTGGCCGGCCGTGCTGACGTGCCGGTACCGCTGATGGAACGCATCGCTGTGTTCTCCGGGGGAGACGCGCGTGTCGCCCTGATGGTCCTCGAGGCACTCGCGCACGCCGCGGAGGGCGGAACCGCAACCGAGGAGCTTCTCGAGGACGTCCTGCAGCGAAGGCTGCCCCGCTACGACAAGGGCGGCGACGCGCATTTCGATCTGATCTCGGCGCTGCACAAGTCGGTCCGCTCCAGCGACCCTGACGCGGCGCTTTACTGGCTGGCATGCATGCTGGAGGGCGGCGAGAACCGCCTCTACCTCGGTCGGCGGCTTGTGCGGATGGCCGCCGAGGACATCGGGCTGGCAGATCCCAGGGCCGTGGAAATGGCGATGGCGGCCGTCGACGCCTTCCGGTTTCTCGGAGAGCCGGAGGGAGACCTCTTCCTCGCCCAAGTGGCGGTGTACCTGGCCCTGGCACCAAAATCCGACTCCGTATACAAGGCCCTGGGAGCCGCGAGGAAGGACGTGCGGACCGGGCCGGCTCCCGTCGTGCCCCTCCACCTGCGGAACGCACCGACCAAGCTCATGCGGGATCTCGGGTATTCGAGCGGGTACGAGCACGCGCACGACAACGAGGACGCCATTGTGGGAATGCCCTGCCTTCCGGCCGGAATGGAGGCCAAGCGTTACTATTTCCCGACGCGACGGGGGATCGAGGAACGCATCGCCAAGCGTCTCGATGCCTTGCGAGCAGCGCGCTCCGGGGCGCGCGGCAAGGGTTCGTCAGGTTCCGATCCCGACCGCCCCTAGGCGGCGGCGACCGGAAGAAGCTGCTCAACCCGGAGCAGCTCAAGCCTCACCGAATCGCGCAGGGCGATCCAGCTGGCCTCCAGCACGTCGTCGGAAACGCCGACGGTCGCCCAGCTGGTCTCGTGGTCTGTCCAGTTGATCAGGACCCGCACCTTGGCCGCTGTTCCCCTCCCTGGATTCAGGACGCGCACCTTGTAGTCCACGAGACGGATGTCCGCTACCGCCGGGTACACGGACGACAGGCATTGACGGAGCGCGCCCGCCATGGCGTCGAAGGGTCCGGACGCAGCGACGTCCGCGCTACGGTCGCCATCCGGCGTCGACACGGTCATGCTCACGTGGCAAGACGACTGCTCCTGCCCCAGCTTGCGGATCGACATATCCATGGTCCGCAAGCGGAAGAGGTCCTGCTCGTCCCCGAGAGCCTGGCGAATCAGGAGTTCGAACGAGCCGTCCGCGGACTCCAGCTCGTACCCTTCGAACTCGAGTTGCTTGATGCGGTCCAGCACCCTCTTGCGGGCTTCCGGAGTCAGCTTGTCGTCCCAGCCCTTTTCCTGGAGCTTGAACGTGATGTTGCTGCGTCCGGACAGGTCGCTCACCAGCACGCGCCGGACATTGCCCACCGTCTCGGGCTCGACGTGCTCGTACGTGCCCGCATCCCGCAGCACGGCGCTGACGTGAATCCCTCCCTTGTGCGCGAACGCGCTCTTGCCGACGAAAGCCGCGCCATTGGCCAGCTGCAGGTTGGCCACATCGGCGACGTAGTTGGCGACGGAGGTCAGCTTGGCGACGTTGGAGCGGCCGATGACCGTGTGGCCGAGCTTGAGCTCGAGGTTACAGATCGTGGAGACCAGGTTGCAGTTGCCGCAGCGCTCCCCATAGCCGTTGACGGTACCCTGCACGTGAGTCGCTCCGCACTCGACAGCAGCGACTGCGTTGGCGACCGCCAGCTCGGAGTCGTTGTGAGTGTGGATCCCGATGACTCCCCCGAAGTGCTTGCACACATCCTCCACGATCTCCGCGAGGCGCGCGGTCAGCGTGCCTCCGTTGGTATCGCAAAGCACGAGACCGTCGGCCCCCGCGTTCCGAGCCGCTTCCAGAGTGCGGAACGCAAAGTCCCGGCTCGACTGGTAGCCGTCGAAGAAGTGCTCGGCGTCGTAGATCACCTCGCGGCCGAGACCCTTCAGGTGGGCGACCGTGGAGCGGATCATCTCCAGATTCTCCTGCTCCGAGACGCGCAGGGCGCGTTCGGTGTGCAGGTTCCAACTCTTGCCGAAGATCGCGACGGCGGGCGTAGCGGACTCGACCAGCATCCGGACGTTCGGATCGTCCTCGGGGCGGTTGGCGACGTGGCGGGTCGAACCGAACGCGACGAGCCGCGCCGTGGCGAGGCGGAGGTCCGTCTTCGCCCGTTCGAAGAACTCCGCGTCACGGGGATTCGAGCCCGGCCACCCGCCCTCGATGTAATGGATCCCGACCTCGTCCAGCCTCAGAGCGATCGCCAGCTTGTCGCTGACGGAGAACGCGACGTTCTCTCCCTGGGTGCCGTCCCGCAGGGTCGTATCGTAGGCAAAGACCTGCACCGGAATCCTCCTGCCCCGCTCAGCCGCTCGCGCCAGGAGCAAGCGGCGTCGAGTCCGGCTTCTCCTTACGAAGGAAGGGCATCATGGCCCTCAGCTTTCCGCCAACCTGCTCGATGAGCTGGTTCTCCTGCGCCGATCGCGTCGAGAGGAACTTCTCCCGTCCGGAGCGGTTCTCGGCCATCCACTCCTTGGCGAACTCGCCCGACTGGATCTCGGCGAGAATCCCCCGCATCCGCTCGCGAACCGCCTCGTCGACGACGCGACCGCCTCGCGTGTAGTCGCCGTACTCCGCCGTGTCGGACACCGAGTAGCGCATGTAGCTGAGGCCGCCCTCGTAGATCAGGTCGACGATCAGCTTCAGCTCGTGGAGGCACTCGAAGTACGCGATCTCGGGTTGGTAGCCTGCGTCAACGAGCGTCTGGAAACCCGCCCGGATCAGTTCTGAGCAGCCACCGCACAGGACCGCCTGCTCGCCGAACAGGTCGCTCTCGGTCTCCTCCTTGAAGGTCGTCTCGATCACGCCCGCCTTGAGGCAGCCCAGGCCCAGCGCATACGCAAGGGCCTGCTCCTTGGCGCGGCCCGAGGCATCCTGCGCCACAGCGACCAGCCCGGGCACTCCGACGCCCTCGACGAAGAGCTCACGCACGCGGTGCCCAGGGGCCTTTGGCGCGATCATCGAGACGTCGACACCGGGCGGTGGCTCGATCTCCTGCCAATGGATGGCGAAGCCGTGAGCGAACATCAGGGTGTCGCCCGGTGAGAGGTTCGGCTCAATCTCGCGCTTGTAGAGGTCGGGCTGGATGTGATCGGGAAGCAGGACCATCACGACCTGCGCCGCCCTGGTGGCCGCGGCAACCGGGCGCACGTCGAGGCCGGCGCGTTCCGCCTTGGGCCAGGACTTCGATCCCTCATACAGTCCGACGACGACGTCGAGTCCGCTTTCCTGGAGGTTCAGGGCGTGGGCGTGTCCCTGGCTGCCGTAGCCGATGATGGCGATCTTCTTGCCCTTCAAGAGGTCCAAGTTGCCGTCCGGCTCGTAGTAGATGGTTGCGGGCATTGCAGTGTCGGTGTTCCTTTCCTTCGTGAGTGGAGAGAGTTCGTCCGGCGCGACGCTAGGCCTCGGACAAGGAGGCCGCAGTGTATCGCGGGACAGGGAGCTTGTTGTGCTTCGCCCGGGCCATTGCCATGGTCCCGGACCGGATCATCTCGATCGGGCCGTACACGTGCAGCAGGGAGATCATGGCGTTGAGCTTCTCGACCGAGCCTGTGACCTCGAGGGTGATGGCCTTGGGAGAGGCGTCCACGGCCCGTGCCCGGAAGATCTCGGCCTCCTTCAGCAGAGCGGCCCGCCGATCCTCGCTGACGTAGACCTTGATCAGGGCCAATTCGCGGCGCACGGCCTGGGAGTCGGTCAGGTCCACGACCTTGATCACGTTGACGAGGCGCGAGATTTGCTTGATGAGCAAGTCCCTGCCCTGGTCGCCTACCTCGGCGACGATGGTCATGCTCGAGAGCGTCGGATCGAGGGTCTTGGCCACGGTCAGGCTCTCGATGTTGTAGCCGCGCGAGGTCAGCACCCCCGCGACGCGCATCAGGGCGCCCGGCTTGTTCTCAACCAGGAGAGAGATCAGCTGCTGCATGGTCAGTTCCTCCGGGCTAGTCGCCGGACACCTGCTCGGCGGGCTCGGGCTCGGCGCGCAGGATCATCTCGTTGACGGCACCACCGGACGGGACCATCGGGTACACGCACTCCTCGGGGGTGACCTGGACGTTCAGCAGGTAGGGCCCCTCTTGGGCGAATGCGTGCTCCAGGGCCGAGTCGAGATCCTCGGGTCGGTTCACCGAGCCGCCCCCGATCCCGAAGGCGGCCGCCAGCAGGGAGGCATCGGGGAACGAGTCGATGGCCACCTCGCTGTAACGCTTGTCGTAGAACAGCTGCTGCCACTGCCGGACCATGCCGAGGGTGTTGTTGTTCATCACGATGATCTTGACCGGCAGCCGGTTCGCGGAAATCGTGCCCAGCTCCGGCATCGACATCATGAAGCCCCCGTCGCCGACGATGCTGATGACCGTCCGGTCGGGACAGGCGAACTTCGCGCCCATGGCGGCGGGCAGACCGAAGCCCATCGAGCCCAGTCCGCTCGACGACTGCCACAGGCGGGGGCGGTTGAATTGCAGGTACTGCGCGGCCCACATCTGGTGCTGGCCCACGTCCACAGTGACGATCGCCTCGCCACCGGAAATCGCGTCCAGCTTCTGCATCAGGTGCTGCGGCTTGATGTCGTCGCTGGACTGCTCGTAGGCGAACGGGTGCTCGCGCTTCATTGCGCGGATGCGGTTCATCCACGAGCGGCGCGCCTCCCGGCGGGCCAGGCCCGCCGTGGCGCGCGTTTCCGCGAGCCGCTCGTTGAGCCGCCTCAGAACGGCCTTGGCATCGCCGACGACGCCGATGTCGGCCCGGCGGTTCTTGTTGATCTCGGCGGGGTCGATGTCGACGTGCAGGACCTTCGCCTTCGGGGCGAACCGGTCCAGTCGCCCGGTGACCCTGTCGTCGAAGCGGACGCCGAGGCCGACCAGGGCGTCGCACTCGGTGACGCCGATGTTGGCCGCGTAGCTGCCATGCATGCCAAGCATCGAAATGAAGTTCGGATGACCGGACGGCATGGCTCCGAGTCCCATCACGGTGTGGGCGAGGGGAGCTTCGAGCAACTCGGAGAACCGGACCAGCTCGTCGCTGGCACCAGACGATATGATGCCGCCGCCCGCATAGATGTAGGGGCGATCGGCCTTCCAGAGGAATTCGACAGCGCGCTCGACCGACTCCTCGTCGGGCTCTTCGTCCGGCAGGTACCCCCGCAATGGCTCCATCTGCTGGCCGGCGCTGTAGTCAGCCTTGGAGAGCAGCACGTCCTTCGTGATGTCCACCAGCACCGGGCCGGGCCGGCCGCTGGTAGCGATGTAGAACGCCTCGTGGACAGTCTGCGCCAGCTCGCCGATGTCCTTGACCAGGTAGTTGTGCTTGGTGGCGGACCGGGAGATGCCGAACGTGTCGGCCTCCTGGAACGCGTCGCGACCGATCAGCGACTGCGGTACCTGGCCGGTGATCGCGACCACCGGGATGGAGTCCATCAAAGCGTCGACCAAGCCGGTGGTGAGATTGGTGGCACCGGGCCCGGAGGTCGCCATGCAGACGCCCGCCCTTCCCGTCGCCCGGGCAAACCCCTGGGCCGCGAACGCGGCATTCTGCTCGTGGCGGACGAGCACGTGCCGCAGGGGATGGCCGTACAGCACGTCGTAGATGGGCAGCGTCACGCCGCCCGGGTATCCAAAGACGGCCTCGGCCCCTTCGCGGGCGAGGCTTTCGATCAGGATTTGCGCTCCGCTCAGCAACGCCATGGCTGGAATCCTTCGCTTTCTTGTCCCCTCGGTCCCATCATCCACAAAACCGAGGACAAGACACTGCCGCCCCCCGGCCTTGAACGCTTGCCCCGGCCGACGACCCTGACCGCATTCAGCGGTGAGGGGCTCAACCGGGGCCCGGTACAGCGACGAGAATGATGACGCTGCCGATACGGACAATGGCGAAGGACTTGTCGGCCAACCCGGGGCTCTGGTGCTCAGAGGAATCCTGCCGTGCCGCTGCGCGGTAGGGCTCGACCGACTGGAGGCGGGATCCGCGGGTGGCGCAGGATCCCCGCTGACCTGAACGCTGGATTGACATTGGGCGCTTCGCCACGGCCTTCAGAACAGAGGCCGTATACCTAATTCTACCTGTATTGTACCTGCACGGAATGCGCCCGGTCAAAGGCAAGGGCTAGTCGGGCACGAAGCGGTAACCGCGGCCATGTATCGTGCGGATCCAGCGTGGGTTCTTCGAATCGTCCTTGAGCTTTCGCCGCAACCAGCCGACGTGCACGTCAACGGTCCGGGTCGGGGACACCGTCTGGTGGTTCCAGACCCGCTTCAGGAGCTGCTCCCGCGTGAGGGTGCCGTTCGGGTGGGTAATGAAGCAGTAGAGCAGGTCGTACTCCTTCACGGAGAGGCGCACCTGTTCGCCGTCCACCCAGACCGCGCTCTGCCGCGGATCGACCCGGACGTTACCGAATCGCAGGACGGGCATGGCGTCCGAATCATTCCCGGCAGTACTGCGACGCAGCAGCGCCTTAACTCTCGCGAGCACCTCCGCAATGTCGAAGGGCTTGAGGACGTAATCGTCGGCCCCGACCGCGAACCCCTTCAGCTTGTCGTCGAGCTGGTCCCGCGCGGTGAGCATGATGACCGGCGTGTCGATCCCCATGCGACGCAGGTCCCGGCAGACCTCGATCCCATCCTTGCCCGGCAGGATCAAGTCCAGCACGATGAGGTCGAGGCCGCCCTGCGTGGCGCGGCTGAATGCCTCGGTGCCGTCGGCTGCGGTCTCCACCTCGTAGCCGACCATGCGCAACCGGTCCTCAAGCGCGACACGAATGCCCTTTTCATCCTCGACGACCAGCAGTCGATCCGGCATCGTCCTTCCCGCCACCGCACGATGTCGGCGGCCACTCAGTCACCCAAGTCCCGCAGTTACAAGCACACTGTCCCCGACCATGCCCATGTTAACACTGTGCGGACACCTCGGATGCAAGCCCTGTTTCGACCGGGGTCTCCCGTCGGGATTGGCAAGGCCGGCCAAGCAATCGGAGGGGCCTGAACGGCGGGGTCACTCGCCGCCGAATCCGGAGATTGCGGGTCCGGTACTGGACGAACGGGCCTTTCCTCAGGCCATCGACAGCCGCCCTCGCCAGGCCCAGTTCCAAGGCTTGCGGGACCCGACCGCTGCGACTGGAAGCAGGCGCGCTGGCCCCCCTCTGCTGCAGAGTGCGCGGCTGCGGCAGCGCCGACCCTGAACTCCCGGCTCCCCGGCTCTACTGACCCTCAACCGTAGGAGCGGCGGCAATGGCCACTTCAAGAGACAGTCCGGCCTGCGGCAAGATCGGGCGAACGGCGAACAGGCACGTTGCAACGAATCCAGAGCCGCTGAATAAAACGGGCACATCGACGGTGCAGGGGGTCGCGTGTCCATCCGTGCCCCATCGGGAGATTCCCCTCGCCCCATCGGAGTCACGGACTCGGACAAGAGGACTCCACCATTTCCAGGGCGTTCGCGCGGATCGCGAGCGTTCGGCGACCTGCGGACCTCCCCAGAGACTCCTTGTCTCGGCGCAAGGCGGGCCGAACGGTCAAGTCCCAGGATCGAGGCCATCCCTCTTCCCGGCACTTCCCCAAGGAGAAGAGAGACGCGTCCAACGGCGGATGGCAAAGCGGTCCGGAGACATGGACAGCGAGCCAAGCGCTGGGACGCGATCGAGCTCCGATTGATTCCATTGAATCCTCCTCCAGACCCGGCAGTCGTCTGTTCGACCAGTCTCCCCGCCATGGCGCGCTGCTGATCGTGGCGTTGCGCCTCAGGGGCTCACTGGCTGCCCTCGTCGTACGGAGCAGCCTCGGCAGGCCTTCTCGAAGCGGCTGGACCAACAGCGAACCCCGCGCCAGGATCAGGAACCGGCGCGATATGATAGCGGGCAGGACCGTGCTGGATCAGTGCCGATCCGGAACTCCGGAAGCCACGACTCGCACGCCCGAATTGCAACCTCTGCCTTACGTAAGCCTCGCCGATCACGCGTACAAGTTGGTCTTGGAGCGAATCCAGAGCGGCGAACTGGTGTTCGGGGACCTGGTGTCCCGGCGCACCATCGCCCGGGAGCTGGAAATCAGTCTGCCTCCTGTAGCGGAGGCGTTCCAGCGGCTCGAGCACGAAGGGCTGCTCGAAAGCCGGCCTCGTGTCGGAACCAGGGTCCGACTTCCATCCGCCGAGGATGTCCGAGGACACTACATGATCCGGGAGGCACTCGAGTGCCAAGCAGCACGTCTGTTCGCAGCCGGGGCCAGCCAGCGGGAGCGAGAATTGCTGGAAGAGCAAGGGGCCGAATTGGACAGGATGCTCCGAGGCCCGGACGTGGACCGAATCGTGTACTTGGAATTGCACGAACACTTTCACGGCCTCGTGCCGCGTGCTACTGGTTCTGCGACCTTCGTAGCGTCGTTCGAGAAGACGCAACTGCCGATTTGGACGTGGATCTCTTGCTCGGTGTTTTGGGCTGATTTCCGGGCGAATTCGGAACCAACCTGGAAGTCAAGTTCGCACTCGGAGCTAGCCCGCGCGCTTTCCGGAAGAGACATCGGCGTGGCCGAGGCCCAAATGCGCTCTCACGTCCAGTCCGGCCTTGACCTGATTCTCAAGCACCTCGAGCCGTACTTCGATCGGTCCAAGTCCAATGGGTTCCGCTGAGTGCTGCCCGCAAAGAGTGGCCGAACGGTCGCTCACTCGGCGATCTGGAAAGCACCCGAAAGCCGAAGGGCCACGGATCTGTCATCGTGTCCAAGAACGGTCTTGAGCCGAGCGGGCTTGAGTGAGCCTTCGGAGCAGCAGGATTCGGTCGGGTGTGTATACTCCTTGACACCAGTCGATGAGTTCCAGGCGTCGTAAGCCGAGGGCCAAGACAGCGAACCGAGGACGCCCTGGTGAGACTGCCAGGAGCCGACCAACTCACATCGAGCCCCCCCGGAAAGCGCACTCAAGGGCTACTGTCTCCGTGGCCGCTGCGGGTCTGGTGGCGGTATCGATTGCCGTGTACTGGAGCCTGGACGGCGGTGAAGTTGCCCGTCCGGGTGATGCCGCTTCCTCGCCGGAGGGAACCCTTGCAGCGCCAGGTTCGCTCACTTCACCCTCAGATTCCGGGTATATCGACTCCGCCGCGTGCGCGGGCTGCCATCAAGAAATCTGGACTCAATTCCAAGAGACGGGGATGGCCCGTTCCTTTTCCGCGATGGATGCGGACGTTTCCGCCGCTGACTTTGAAGGCAATAACACGTACTACCATGCAGCATCGGACCGCCAATATCACATGTACCGGGAAGGCAACCGCTTCTTCATGAAGCGCACACAGATCGGACCCGACGGCCAAGTGATTAACGAGGTCGAAAAGCGGATTCAATATGTACTCGGGTCCGGGTACAAGGCAAGGACCTATCTCGCCAAGAATGCCCAGGGCGAACTCTTGCAACTGCCCGTGGCCTGGTACACGGAACGGGGCGGATTCTGGGCCATGAATCCCGGCTACGACCGTCCCGACCATGACGGGTTCTCCCGGCGGGTGAAATTCGACTGCATGTTCTGTCACAACAGCTACTTCGATGCCGGGTCCGGCGGGGACGGATTCGACGCGGACCCCGTCTACGGGGACGTACTCCCCGAGGGGATCGACTGCCAGCGGTGTCACGGCCCCGGCAAGCCGCACATCGAGGCCTTGGCGAACGGAGGATCGGACTCCGACATCCGAGAGAGCATCGTGAATCCGGCAACGCTTTCGCCCGAACGAAGCCTCGAAGTGTGTTACCAGTGCCACCTCCAATCGACAAGTTTCCGCTTGCCTTACGCTAGCCAGCGACCGGGCCGAGGGGTCCTCTCGTATCGGCCCGGACAGCCGCTTGCGGACTACATTCTGCATTTCGACCATCCGCCGGGTGGTGAGTACGACGACAAGTTTGAGATCGCGCACGCAGCCTACAGGCTGCGAAAGTCAGCGTGCTTCCAGGAGGGCGGTGGCAGCCTTAGCTGCACCACGTGTCACGATCCCCACAGACACCTGTCGAAGGACACGGCAGAGTACATCGAGGTCTGCCTTTCGTGTCATCGGCAGCCGTCGCTAGGCCTGCCCGGCGACGCTGACCACGACCCGGCATCGGATTGCTTGAAGTGTCACATGCCGCAGCGCCGAACCGACGACGTGGTCCACGTTGTCATGACAGATCACTTCATTCGCAGGCATCAACCTGAACAAGACCTACTAGCGCCACGCCCCGAAATCGTCGAGAGTCCGAATACCGGCTATCAAGGGGAGGTTGCTCTGTACTACCCCGACGAGCTTCCGGACACGCCTGCTAACGAACTGGATGTCGCGGTGGCTCAGGTCGAGGCCGGGACCAATCTAGAGGACGGACTTCCGAGGCTCCGGCGAGCAGTCGACTCCTATCAACCCGTCAGTCATCACTATTACTACGAGCTTGCCGAGGCCAATTTCAAGGCCGGAGATCTGGAAGAGGCCTTCAAGTGGTGGGAGGAGACGCTGCGGCGCAAGCCAGACTTCTTGCCCGCCCTTCGAAACTACGGCAAGGAGTTGGCCAAGGCAGGCCGTCCTGACCGGGGTATCGAGGTACTGCGACGCGTCCTGGCCGTGCGCGAAGGGGATCCCCGTGCACTCTATGACATGGCATTGGCCTACTTCCTCAAAGGGGACAGTGCCCAGGGAATGGATGCGTTGCGCGGAGCAATCTCCGCAGATCCGGAGAATTCGCAGGCCCACAATCTCTTGGCGACCCAGTTGTACGCAACGGGCGATGTGTTGGGTGCGGAACTCGAGTTCCGGAACGCTATTCGCTGGGAACCCCGGCACGCCGTCGCAAACGCCAATCTCGCCGCCTTGCTCGCCGAGCAGGGTCAATTGGACCAATCCGAATTCTATTTCGAAAGGGCCGTAGCCTTCGATCCGGATTACGGCAAGGGCCTGCTCGACTACGGCATCTTCTTGGCGGACCGCCGCCAGCGGTTCGATGAGGCCATTACCTATCTCCGGGCTGCTGTCCGCATTGAGCCCGGCTCCGTCCCGGCCCGAGTGGGCCTCGGCTACGCTCTGAGCCAGACCGGCGACCTGCAGGGAGCGACTCGAGAGTTGCAGACCGCGCTCGCACAGGATCCGTTCAACACCAACGCCCATCTCTATCTCGCTGGCGTGTTCGAGCGCCAAGAGGAGCTTTCTCGAGCTCGCGAGCACTACGAGCAAGCGGTCCGACTGGACCCTATCCACCACTTGGCCCATTACGGGCTCGGTGCGGTCCTGGCCAAGCAAGGGGAAACAACGCAAGCCCTGCAGCATTTCGCGACAGCTTCACAAAGCAGCAACCCGGAATTGCGGCAGTTCGCGATCCAAGCTGCGGAAACGCTGAAGCTAGGCCTTGAGCCGTGAATCATGCTGTGAGAAATCGGCCGCTCGCGATGCCAACAGCAGGAATCTTCACCCATTGCGGTGCCGGGTGCCCCAATCGGTCCCCGTAGGGCCAGAATCCCAACTCTCCGTCGACAACCACTTGGTCGATCGCCTGAAACGAGTGCGCCGGACGCTTCACCCCGGGCAAGAGCTCGGCAGTCCGGTGCCATGGGCGGACCGTCCTTGGGAAGGCGAGCGAGGTGTCTGGCCCGGCCGGGGCGGGGATACGAGTTGCGCCTACCAGGACTTGAGAGACACGGAGCCCTCGATTTTCACGCCTCCTCCGACCGACTCGAAGCCGTCCTCGCCAGACCGACGCGCCTCTGGTCAATTTCCGAACCAATGCCCCACGCGCGCGGGCAAGCGGGTAGGAATCGGATCGCCGGTCAAACTCAGCAGACCAATGCCCCACGCGCGCGGGCAAGCGACCCGCTCTGGATCTTGACCTCAGGTTGTCTTGACCTCACGTTTGGAGTGGAATCGTCGCGATCCGACAGAAATCTCGCTTCAGCAGGATACGTGGAAACAGTGTGGCGACGTCTGCCCCGAACTTGACAACTTCTCCGGGGTCACCCATGAAAGCCTGTTCCTCGGTTTCCCGCCGATGTTCCGGGTTCGAGCGGTTCCAGCGTCTGTGTCGCGCGGTCAGCAGAGCGAACCAATCGGGATCACGGTCGGTCGCGTGTCGTGGCATTCGGACGGGTTTGCGTCACTCGAAGCAGGCCGCGTAGGCGGTAGCGCCGACACCCTTCTCCTTGCGGCGAACGCGTATCGTCTATAGGGCAATGTTGACGCCTCGAAGGGCCGCCTTCCAGTCGAAGCGCCGTCCGCAGCCGGTCCGCGGGAGCCGCGTTCGCCATACTGTGTACGTGGAACAAGCGGAACCGGCTCGCCACTCAGGAACCGGTTCGATTTCGCTTTCATCCCAACGATGCGCAGCTCTACAGTTTTCGCATCCGAGAGCGCGGTCCGGAAATCCAGAGGCCTAGCGGGCAACGAAGGGTAAGGGCTGATGCACTCCAGGCGATCGCCGACGAGGTTCTAGTGGGCCACCGAGGAAAGCGGTGTGACGCGGTCCAGCGCTGGAGGCTGCGACCGCGCTTGATTCGATGGATCCACCGTGCCCTTCCAAGCCCTGCTGCGATCGTCCTGACGCTTTCCGGCTGCGCCGGCGAGGAGAGCGAGCGACCCGCTGCGCTGCCAGAGTTGCCCTCGATCAGCGCCTTGCAGTCCGCGGATCCATTGCCGTCCGTCAAGAGCAGGATCGAGGCCCTTTATGGCCGCCTCGTGGATGATCCGTCGGACCCGGCCTCGAATGGCGAACTCGGGATGCTGTTGCATGCGCATCGATTGTTCGAAGCCGCTCGAGCACTCTACTTGCGGGCGCACGGTCTCGACTCGGACGCATTCCAATGGGTCTATTTGCTCGGCGTCGTCGACGCGGCTCGAGGCAGTACTGATGACGCAGTGGCCTGGTTCCAGAAGGCCCTCGCCTTGGATCCGCACTATGTTCCGGCACAGATCGCAGTGGCTGATGGACTGCTGGACCAAGGGGATCTGGGTGGCAGCGAGCACCTCTACCGCAGTGTTCTGGAACGGTCACCCAGCGATCCCAGGGCCCGCCTCGGACTCGGGCGGGTTCACGCTGCCCGGGGGGAATTCCGCATCGCGGCCCAGCAGTACGAGGCGGCCTGCAGGTTGGCCCCAGGCTATGCCGAGGCTCGCTACGCCTTGGCGATGGCGTTGCGGGAGTTGAACCAATTCGAACAAGCGCAGCACCATCTCGCTCTGTACGAACAGGACCCCGCCAGCCACCCGTCCTTTGAAGACCCCGTCCTGCAAGGAGTTCTCCAACAGGAAGCCGGTGCGGACGTCTACATCCGTGCCGGCGTCGAGCGGGTCAACGCGGGGGAGGCGGAGCTTGGGGCACGGCTTCTGGAGCGCGCCGTCGACCTGAATCCTAACGACGAAGGGGCCTCCTTGAGCCTTTTGATCGCCTACGGCCGAATGAGAGATCCAGAGCGGGCTGCTGACCACTTCCGAGAGTCAGTCGAGATCTTTCCGGCTTCGGAGGACATCCACTTCAACTACGGAACCATCCTGGCCCAACAAGGGAAATTCCACGAAGCATCCGAGCTCTTCGCACGCGTGCTGGAGATCAATCCCCAACACGCCGACAGCCACGCGAACCTAGGCTATCTCCGGGAGGAATCGGGTGATGTCGAAGCCGCAGTCGACTATTACCGACGCGCATTGGATCACGAACCCGGCAACCCGACAGCCCGATTCCGATTGGGACGGCTAGCCCTCTCCCAAGGCGAGATTCAGGCGGCCATCGGCCACTTCCGGGCGGCGCTGAATTCAGCGCAGGACCAAAAGGACCAACTCCTCTACGGAATCGCAACCGCATCCGCGATGACGGGCGATTTCGCAGAGGCCTCACGCGTCGCAAGGGAGGCGCACGCGACTGCACTCTCTCTCGGACACACAGCGCTTGCGGACGCAATCGAGGCCGATCTGGCCTCGTTCCAGCAACGGGCAGGGTCCCGTCAGTAACCGGCGCGTGCAGCGTCGCTGTCGAACTGGGATGTGAGGTCGTCTTTGGTCGTCAAGGTCTCGGCTGGCGGGCTGACCCGACAGGTGCCATCCAAGAGGGCGGGCCGATCCCGATTGTGTCGCTGATCAGGATGAGCGACGGGAAACACTGTTCCCTCGACTATCGACAACCGTGTCTAGGCGAAGAACTCCGGGACTTCGGTGCTTCCGATATAGTTCGTGCCAGACATGGGCTCGACGTACTGGAATTCGCGACCCGACGGCGTGCCGCCAATCTTCTTCGTCCAGTCGATTCCGAGGACCGAGTAAATCGTCGCGGTCACGTCTTCCGGGTAAACCGGCCGATTCTGGCGCCAGTCGAAGCGCGTTATCGCACCCCCGCCGTCATTCGTGGCACCCAATACGCGACCGGGACTCACACCACCACCCGCGAACAAGCCCGCTCGTACCGCAGGCCAGTGATCCCTACCCTTGATGTCCGTCAGATCTCCGGGAGTTCTCCCGAATTCGCCGGCCGCCACCACGAAGGTTCGATCGAGGAGGGCATCTCCGTTCTTGGACTTCATGTCCTTGAGGTCCCTTAACAGCGCTGCCATTGCGGGGTCCAGGTCTCCGCAATTCTTGTACAGCCCTCCGCGCGCGCGCCTGTCCTCCATGAGCCCGTCCGTGTCTTTCCCGTAAATATCGCCGTGGTGGTCCCAGCCACCCTGGCTGACAAGGATGTATCGAGCGCCCGACTCCGCAGCAACCATGTTGCGTGCGATCAGGCATGCATCTCCGAACGGACTGCCCCCGTAACGTCTTCGTTCGGCTTCGGGCAGTTCGAAAATCCCCGCAATCTTTGGAGACTTGATCATTCTCTCGGCACTTCGGCTGAAGGAATCCCACTCGCGAAGTTCCTGCGGAACTCCGGGACTAGTCTCTTGTCTCGACGTGTCGAATGACCGGAGGAAATCCAAGCGGCGATTGAACCGACCCTTGTAGGCTTCGTCGAGCACGAAAGGCATGTTGCCGCCCGCACGCACGTCCAGCGTCAAGGGAGCGGTAGAGCTGTTCAGGTAGCCCTGCCGAATCAGAGTGCCGTTCACCGAACCGGCCGGGTAGTTCATCGAAATGAACGGGGGCAGGAAATCCGATTCCTTGGCCTTCCCGAGCAATTCGTAGGCAATCACTGAACCGATCGACGGCATCTCGCGGACACGCGCCGGATTGAACGGATGCCCCACCTGCAGGTAGTACTGAGCCAGGTTGTGCAGCGTCTCCCACGCAGCCATGGAACGCACGACCAGGATGTCGTCCAGGACTTCGGCCAATTTCGGCAGAAGCCCGTACGGCCAGCGATACCCCAGGTGTGTTGTCCGAATGTCAAGATCGTCCGGGGTCGGCTTGAGCTCCTTGACATCGAAGGTGTCCATCTGAGACGGACCGCCAACAAGATTGAGGCAGATGACACAATCGGCTCCGCCGCGCGGCTCGACCTTCGCGTCGCTGCTGGCGTTGAGGTTGCCGGCCAATGGCAGCAAGGAACCGCCGACCACGCTTACCGACCCGACTCGGCAGAACTCCCGCCGGCTCAGGCGTGGGAACGGAGTGATTTCTGCAGCCATGGACTCACCTCACCACCGAACTACCAATCCGGCAACCAATCGACCGTACCTCACCGAAAGTCATCTCAGGCACTGCTACATGCGAAAGATGAAGTCGGCTCGATTCAAGAGCGCCCACATCAGATCCTCAGCCCCTTGGTCGCGCAGCCTTCCCAGCAAGGACGTGGACATGCTCATTTCCTGCTCCGACGGCAGACGGCTTATCGTTGCGAGGAACAGCTCCTCGACGATCTCCTCGTTCGATTTCGAAGGCTCCGAACGCAGTAACTCATGGAGTCTGCCGCCCTCTTGAATCTTGACCCGCTCGAGGACCAGCTCATGGTTCATCAAGCTGGCAGCTTGCACCATGCTGGTTTCGTCAGACGGCGGATCTTCCCTGTCCGTCTCCCCGAAATCCTGAAGCATGTTCCAGAGTGCCTTGTTGCTACCGAAATCGTGGTTGAACGATGACTGCATCAGGTACTGGAACACGTCGTCGTCCGTCCTGAACGTGAATTCCTCGAACACGCCGGTGGCCTGCGACACGGCATCCCAGAATTCCTCGGCATTCAGCCGACGCACCTTGTGGCGAGCGAAGTACTCGTCGTACCCGGGCTTCCAATCCCCCGGGTAATTGCTCGAGAGCTGGTAGGCGCTCGAATTGGTAATCCGCTTCATCAAGTGCCGCAGGTCATACCCGCTTTCGCGGAAATCGTCCGCCAGCCGTTCCAGAAGCTCGGGATGCGAGGGCTGAACGGTCCACGGTTCGGGGGGAGGGTTCTGCGGGTCTTGCCGGTCCAGGTCGAACGCGAACGGCGGGTCGACAATTCCCCGCCCCATGAATCTTGACCAGAACAGATTGACGGTTGCCCGGGCGAATTGCGGATCGGACGTCAGCAGCCTCGCATACGCTTCTCGCTCGGATTCTCCTGCGGTCGGTTCGTAGGTCTCACGCGTGAGGGCAAACGTCGGAGTGATGTCCGCCGTGTAGCGTGGCAGCCGCACCACGCTGTTCGTAGTCAGGTCGTAGCCGTCCTCGGTCTCATTGACGATGAACTCCGGGATTCGACCATAAATCGGTGCCACGAAGGTGTTCCGGAAGAAGGCGGCTTGGCGCCAGACGTCTGCACGCTCGTGTCGTGCCAACCAGAGATTGATCCTTTCCAAGTGCCCGGCACCGTCGTGGCATGAGATGCACTCGAGGTCGACACCAAGAAACAGCCGTGTCGTCCAGATCGCCAGCTCGTCGGCGGTGTCTTCATGGTTGGTGTGGGAATAGCCGTCGCCGAACATGATCCGGTGACGGGCGACGAAGTTAGCTTTTCCGGTGGTCCAGGTGGACACGGCATTCGCTGTGATCATGTCCCGCACGAATTCGTCGTACGGAACGTTCAGTTCAAGGACCTTGTAGATGTACTTGTGGAAGCTGACGATCCCTTCCCGAAGCTGCTCGTTGTTGCGGAACAGGTCGTCGAAGAAGTTCGTCCACTTGTCGAGGAAGGGCCCCACACGAGTGTGACGGCGCCCGATGCCTTGGGTCGGAAGCCTCGGGAACAGCGAATCGATGGCCTTGGCCCGCTTGTCAGGGTCACCGTCGGCCAGGAACTCTCGAATTTCCTCGGGCTTCGGAAGCCGGCCGGTCAGGTCCAGATGGATGCGCCTGAAAAATTCGGTATCGGGTGCCAGCGGTGCCGAGGCAATGCCATCGCGCTCCATCTTGCCGAAGATGTAGTCATCGATGAAGTTGTTCCTCGGAATCTCCGATGCGGGGAGCGCCCGTTCACCCGTGGGCGGGTCGGTGACTACAGACTCCGAGGAGGCAGGCTTGCCGTCCACGGTGTGGATCTGCCCGTTCGCACCAAGGCTTGCCAGCAGCACCAGCGCAAAAGAAAGAAGCACTGGCCTCGTTAAGAGACCATTCGCAAGACGGAACATCGGAGGGGCTGGTCAGGAACCCAGCAACCTGAATCTATCTGATACATCAGGGGTCTGTCAAGCGAAAAAGCACGCCGACTGGGTGTTGGACCGCATCCGCGAGGCACTGGGGGGCATGGGCAAGGAGCAAGGCGGAGGGTCCGGGCATGCCGAGGGCTCACTTCACCTACCTTCCGGACCGCGACTCCAATCCGGCGGCGAGGGGCACGATCCCGCTTGACACGGTGCTATCCGGGTTCGGATCAGAGCCGGCGCTGGTCCTGTCGACGAGTAGTACGCCCGGCCAGCGCAGGTCAAGGAATCTCGAGTTCCAGCTTCGCGACCGTTGCGACCCAGCGGGCGACGTTCCATCTCTGCACTCCGAATACCCGGAATAAGGGCTTGCAGCGGTCCTGCGTCTCGCCCTGCTCGCGAACCCCGTCCGCCACCCCTTGGCGAAATCTGCGGCAGCGAGCCCAAGCCTCATTCCACGAACAGCGCACCAGTTCGCGCCGCCCGCTCTGGACCACGTCAACGACAGATTGCCGTTGGCCGCGAGCGGCACCCACCCGCGAAGGACGGCACTCACCACAGCGTTCGGCGCTCGCAGCCAAGACGGGTTGCTATCTCGGTCACGTTCAAGCCCATTTCGTCCATGCTCGCGCGGAGCGGTGCGCTAGGTGCGACGGATCCAGCATCGGGACAACGCAATTGCCTGAGATTACGTTCTCGGCCAGCACGCTTTCCGGTCAGGGAAAGTCGACCAAGTCCATGTCCACGACATCGGCGTCCTTGAAGCGCAACACCGCGTGCCAAGTGCCGGAGACGCGAGCACACCGTGGTGGAAGGGGCCAACTGCAATTCCGAGCTCGCCAAGTCCCTTGCACCCGGGAAGAACCCCTCAGGCGCTGGGCAAGCCGCGAGCCATGTGATCGCAAGCGCGATCATGATCGAATTTGGCCTTGACGCCCGTGACTGTGAAGTCTACTGAGATAATTTACTCAGTAGCCTACCATGGTGGGGTGCACCCCTTTCAGCGGTCACAGGTACGGCTGCTCTGCGAGCGATTCAATTCGACGCCTGAGCACCTGATTGCCATCTTCGGACCTCGGCAGACCGGAAAGACCACGCTGGTGCGACAAGCGCTCCAAGAACACGGCATCAACAGCCGCTATCTGGCAATCGACGAGCCCGACTATCCCGAACTGGCCCTCCGATCGGAAGCCTTCGACGCGTACGCGACGGACCCGAAGGTGCGCGACGCAGACTGGCTGGTAAGGAACTGGCATGCCGCCAGGCTTGAGGCGGAGCGCTCCGGGCAAGGCTTCGTACTTGTGTTGGACGAAATCCAGAAGATCCCCGATTGGTCGAGTACTGTCAAGGGGCTTTGGGACGCTGACCGGGCTCGCGGATGCCCGCTCCAGGTGGTGCTGTTGGGCTCGGCCCCGCTGCTCATGCAGTCCGGCTTGAACGAGAGCCTGGCCGGCCGCTTCCTACCTCTTCCCGTGACCCACTGGTCCTACGAGGAGATGTCGCGGTCCTTCGGCTTCAGCTTGGACGAATACTGCTACTTCGGCGGGTACCCTGGTGCGGCACCCCTGAAGGACCGGCAGGAACTCTGGCGAGACTACATTCTCCAATCCGTGGTCGCTCCTGCGATCGAACGTGATGTTCTCGCGATGACTCGAATCGAGAAGCCGGCTCTGATACGTCGGCTGTTTGAGATCGGCAGTTCGTATTCGGGGCAGATCATCTCGTACGACAAGATCATGGGGCACTTGCAGGACGCCGGCAACACCACCACGCTGGCACGCTATCTCGATCTGCTCTCCCGGGTTGGCTTGTTGGCTGGACTGCCCAAATTCAGCGGGGCCGTACACCGGCGCAGGGCATCAAGCCCGAAGCTCAACGTCCTCAATTCCGCCCTGATGACGGCCCCGTCCGGCTATAGCTTCGACCAAGCCCGCAACGACCGTACCTATTGGGGGCACGTCGTCGAAAGCGTAGTTGGTGCGCACTTGCTGAACACGGCGACATCTGACATCCATGTCCACTATTGGCGCCGTCGTAGCAACGAGGTGGATTTCGTGCTGGTCCGTGGGCCAGTTGTTGTCGCCATCGAGGTCAAGAGCGGTCCGGAAGCGCCGTTCCTCTCGGGTATGGATGACTTCAAGCGCCAGTACAAGCCCCACGGTTCGATTCTTGTCGGTGCCAGCGGCATACCGCTCGACCAGTTCCTGAGTGAACCCGCCGCCCGATGGCTAGAGATCTCATGATCACCCCGGTCGAGCGTACCTGTACGGAGCTTCGTATTGACGGGGAGAGTGCGCTTGATTCGGAGTCGAAACCGCTTAGTGCTTTTCGGTCCTCGCAGGCATACGTACTCCTTGGCGATCCTGGCTCCGGAAAGACCACCGCATTGCAGGCCGAGAGCCAGAAGACCGAGCACGAGTCCGTATTCATATCGGCGCGAAGCTTCCTCATGCACGAGTCCGTACTGGATGAATGGCGTGGGCGGACTCTGTTCATCGACGGGCTTGACGAGGTTCGGGCCGGAGCGAACGACCTAAGAACGCCGCTCGACCGGATCCGCAGCCGCATCATCGAATTGGGCAGCCCGAAGTTCCGGATTTCCTGTCGCGAAGCGGACTGGCTAGGAACGAATGACCGGAGAAACCTCGAATATGTCGCGAAGGACTCGGCCGTGACGGCATTGCGGCTGAATCCTCTATCGATCTCCGACATTCACGAGATCCTGAGAGGCCAATTCGGGGTGAGCGATCCGGAAACGTTCACGGAGTTGGCCCTCGAACAAGGAGTGAGCGGTCTCCTGACCAATCCACAGTGCCTGGGACTACTCGCCAAGTCCGTGAAGAATGGAGCTGACTGGCCCAATAGCCGACTCGAAACGTTCGAACGAGCCTGCAGGCAGCTAGCGCGTGAGCAAAACGACGAACACCGCACCGCTAGCCGGCAGCGGCCTGCCATCCAGGCACTGATCGATTGCGCCGGGCACCTTTGTGCATTGCAGCTGATTGCCGACCGGATGGGATACGCAATTGACCCCGAATCCGAAACCGAGGACTACCCGTGGATGGACACCAGAGATCTGGGCTACGCCTTCGCAGTGTCCGAAGTCCTCTCGTCAAAGCTATTCGCAGCAGCATCCGAACGCCGGTTTACCCCGGTCCATCGTCAGGTTGCAGAATTCCTCGGCGCCATGTTTCTGGCCCAACTCATCGAAGGAGGCCTTCCCGCACGCCGGGTGCTTTCGCTGATGGTTGGCAGCGATGGAATTGTGGTGACGGCGCTTCGGGGGCTGTCCGCCTGGCTGGCGGCATTCAACGCGGGGGTTAGGACAAAGCTTGTCGCCGACGACCCTGTCGGCGTGGGCCTATACGGCGACATCCATGCCTTCTCTTGCCACGACAAGGAGACGCTCCTAGCGACGTTGGTAAGCCAACCGAAGAGACTAGCGGCGGCGTATGCCAACGCCAAGGCCTTCGCGCCTTTGGCCGCCACTGGAAACGAGCCGCAGATCCGCCAGCTCCTAGAATGCGCTGATCGAGACCCGGAACAGGAGATTAGGGTCGGATTCGTGTTGCTCGTTTTGGGCCAGAGCCGCGATCTTCCCGCCCTGGCTCAAAAAATGATCGAGATCGCTCGAGATGATTCCTGGTCACCCCGTGTGCGGCAGATTGCGCTCGATGCGTTCATTCGAAACCAGCAGGACTGCTCCGGACTAACGCAGGCACTGGGGGAGCTCCTTGCGGAGATCAAGCGGAACGGGATATCTGCTTTCAACCGAAGCCTATGCGGAACTCTGCTTGAAGCGCTTTATCCCCAATCCGTCCCGCCCAGTCAGATTTGGGACTACCTCACGGAGCGAGCCGGAAGCGGTGAATACGACCGCTACATGCGGTTCTGGAGCCGAAGGCTAATCGCAAAGTCATCCGAGAGCGATGTCTTGGAACTGCTTGATGACCTGGCCTCGAGAGGTTCGGCACTGGATCCGGCATTCGAACACTTGCACTTGAGAAAGCTCCCTCTCGAGCTACTGGCGCGAGGCCTGCGGACGCATGGAGACTGTGTTAGCCCTGCACGGATATACAACTGGCTTGGCGCCAGCCCTGCTGCGCTTGACCGCATCGCCGGCAATCCTTCCGAGGCTGTCTCGAAGGTCCGGGACTGGCTTGAATGCCGCCCGAACGTCCAGAAGGGAATCATTGCGGTGGGCCTAGAGGGGTGCCGCGACGACAGTCGAGTCCGCAGCTGCGATTTCAGGACTCGGAAACGCCTTTTCGGCGCGAGGCTCCCGGCCGACTTCGGCCTTTGGTGCCTAGGACGGGCCGTTGAGCTGGTCGGAAAGAGGCCGAAGCTCGCCCAGCACTTGTTCTTGGAGGCCTTCCGGGCGCACGGAACTGTTGAAGGGGGAGAGGGGCTCACCTCAGATGTCCTCCGGAAATATGCTGCCGAAAACAGGCAACTGGAGGACCTGCTGGCCAAGTTGACTTCACCGCCGCCACCTTCGCCCGAGGATACGGAGTGGCAGCAGCAACAGAAGGCATACATCGAAACGCGGGAGCGGAAGCAGCAGGAGTGGATTGATTGGATCCATTCGAACGAGAGCGCCCTCCTCGACAATCGAGCCCAGCCAGCGTTGTTGCATCAGCTCGCGCTCGCGTATTTCGGCGAGGCTCCCTATGTGGAGGGCTACAGGCGAGGAAGGGATGCCCTTGCCCACGTTCTCCGCCGAGGCGACACCGTCAAGGCCGCGATGCAAGGCCTGCTGCACACAATTGACCGCGCTGACCTTCCGAATGTCAGGGGAATCATTCGCCTTGCCAGGCAGCAGCGAGAACACTACCTCAGCTTGCCGCTGCTGGCAGCTCTAGAGGAATTGGAGTCATCATCGCCCGGCTTCGTACTGAACCTTGACGAAACCGGGCTACGGGCTGGCGTCGCATGCTACCACTGTTGGGCTCCCGATCTCTCGGATTCAAGGGGCAACAAGCCTGCTTGGTATCGGCAGCTCCTTGAGTGCAGGCCGGGAATCGTATCGGAAGTGGCCGTTCAATGTGCTACGACCGCACTTCGCGGTCGAGACGCGGTCAGCCCCAGGTTCTGGGACATCACCGAGAACGAGGTCGACGGTTCGGTTGGTCGCCACGCGATGCTGGAGGTGTTGAGGGCATTTCCCACACGCTGCAAGAATCATCAGCTGGAGACGCTCGATCACCTCATCTGGACGGGGCTCCGGTACGATGCCGAAGGCGAACTTCGGGAGCTAGCCAAGCACAAGCTGTCCAAAGCCAGCTTGAATGTCGGCCAGCGTGTGCGCTGGGTGGGTTTGGGCCTGATCCTTGCTCCGGAAGAGTACAGAACGGCCATTGCCGAGCTCGTGCAGAGCAAGGACCGATTAGTCCGTCATCTAGCGGAGTTCTACGTCCAAGGAGCCGACCCCCTGGACCCTCGCGACGACTCTGGGCGCATTCGGTATGACGATCTCGAAGCTGCGACGCTGGAGATCATCATCCGCCTCTTGGGCAATTACTTTGCGCCATTCGAGCAAAGGCGATTCGGGATCGTGACCGACGAGTTTCGTGTCGCGCTGTTCCTCAGCGGACTCATACGGACCCTCGGCTCCAAGCCGGACCCGGTCGCCAGCAAAGCCTTGGATTCACTCGTTGCAGATGCGAGCCTTGTCCGTTGGCGAAAGGACTTGTCACTAGCCCGGGACACGCAGCTCGCGATTCGGCGGGACGCCGAGTATCAGCACCCCACGTTGGCGCAGGCATGCGAAACACTCCGTGCCGGCCGTCCCGCAAATCCGGGTGACCTCGCCGCGCTCACGCTCGATCATCTCCGTGACATCGCCGACCGACTGCGAACCGCCAACACGAGCGATTATCGCCAGTATTGGGATGAAGGCAGGCACGACCAGCAGCCGGAGCCGAAGGTCGAGAACTTGTGCCGTGACACTCTGCTCTCGGATCTGCGTTTGCTATTGCCTGACTCGGCGGACGCCCAACCGGAGCGCCAGCATGCGAATCAGACTCGAGCCGACATTGAGGTCTCGACCCAAGGGTTCCACCTACCTATCGAGGTCAAGAAGAACAGCGACGCCAAGCTCTGGAGTGCCGTGCATGATCAACTTATCGCCAAGTACACCGGTGACCCGGCGACCAACGGTTACGGCATCTACTTGGTCTTCTGGTTCGGTGAGAACTGGCAGAGGCGGCATCCCGACGGGACGCGTCCCAGTTCCCCCGAGGAGTTGGAACGGCAACTCGCGGCATCCTTGCATGAAGGCGCGGCTCGCAAGATTGCAATCTGCGTTATCGACGTTAGCCGAGGAGACTGACGGGACAACTCACTCAGCTTCTTGACCTCTGTCGGCAGATCGATCCGGGTTGAATCCGGGGCACCGGACAGGGGGAATCTTGCCAGTGAAATGTCTGTCCGCTTGGACACGGCGGCATTCTTTCCCAGCGGCCGCCGTAGGCGCCGTCCTGCCCGACAAGCGCGACGCTTAGCTGGCTGGGTCGCGGGATCAAGCCATTGACTCGATAGGAACGCGCACAGAACAACTCATCAGTCCGCTTGAGCCCGCGGGCTCGAACAATGACTGTGCACGGGACCAAGAGAGCCTCTTAAGGGACCAGAATTCGATGCCTGAGGGGCACGTCGCGGTCGCGACGTGCCCCTGCAGGCTGGCGTCGTGCGCCTCGGATCCAATCAGAAAATCAGCTTGAGACCCAGTTGGGACACGCGGGCAGGCTTCGCCCTTGTGATTCGCCCAAAGCTCCCGCTTTGGTTAAATCCGTCCGCTCCGGCCCTGAAGCCCGAGCTTGGCAGAAACAGGTTGGTCCGGTTGAAGAAGTTGAAGAACTCGGCGCGGAACTGGAGCGTGACCTTCTCCGTTACTCGAGTACTCTTGATCACCGAAAAGTCCACTGCGTTGTAGCCCGGGCCACGCACATCGGGCAACAGACGTCCCACATTGCCGAAGGTGAAATCGGGTGGATTCACGAATTGCCGTGTGTCGAACCATTCGTCCCTGGTGGGATTGCTCAGCTTCGCGCTGGTGCCCGTGGAGTCAGGGCGGGTAGCCACGAAGTTATTGGCTCCGGTAATGCGAATCGGCAGTCCGTCTTGCATCGTGAGGATGCCGTTGAGTTGCCAGCCTTCAATCAGCTTGGAGAGGACCCCGCTGCTCGATTGGAACCTCTTCCCGGGACCGAAAGGCAACTCATAGAGGCCGCTGAACACGAACCGCTTGCCGGAATCCGTGGAGTGGATCGACCGCTCCGAGGCCCGGTCATACTTGCCGTTCTGCATTCCGAGCACATTGACCTGCTCAGAGCCCGAGAATCCGAAGCCCTCGATCGCGTCACTGATCTGCTTGCCGAACGTGTAGGAAGCCAAGAAAGCAACCCCTCTCGCAAACCGCTTCTCAACATTCAGCAGATACCCGTGATAGATGGAACTCCCCATATGGGGTCTCCGGATGCTGATGCGGTTGTAGTACGGGAACGGACGGAGCAGCTGTCTCCTCTGGATCGTTGGACCACCGAAGCTACCGGCCACGATGCCCGCATACGGATTTGGGACCCGCGATTGGAGGTCCCTTCCCAAGGACAGATGCTGGGGGTCCAACTGGTTCCAGTCGTAGTCACCGGAATCGATCTTGCTGCCCCGGTTGCCGACGTAACCGGCTTCGAACAGCATCTCACCGGGCAACTGCTGCTGTAGCGTCATGGTGAACTGCTGCGAGTACGGCGTTCTCGTTCCCCGCTCTAGGTGGGTGTGGTTCTGACTCTGGAAGGCGCTGGGACCAATCTTGTTGCCAAGTGGAAGCTGCACCGGGAACGGGAATCCGTCACTCAAGTAGAAGGCCGGCAGGTCATTGTTTCCGCCGGGCGGAAGGTACGTGGTGACGTTGCCGCGATAACCCAGTGCCCCAAAACGATTTCCGCGCACAGTGCCCTGCAAGCTGTAATACAGCCCGTAACCTCCACGGAGCACGGTCCTGCCCGTGCCGAACAAATCGAGTGCGAAGCCCATCCTAGGCCCGAAGTCGTTGAAATCTGGATCGTGCAGGGTGCGTTCAAAGTCGATTCCCGCGAATTCGAGTTTTCCTAGCAGCCCGTTTTCCGGATTCGTCTCGGTGATGCTCAGGTTGCTGATTCCGTTGTTCCGCTCGCTGGGCCACTGCTGGTAGTCGTAGCGCAACCCCAGATTTAACGTCAGGCGAGGGGTGACCTTCCAGTCATCCTGGACATAAAACGCGCTCGTGAAGTTCTTGTAGGAGACTCCCACGTTGGAGTCCACTGCGGCGCTGGACACCGCGCCCAGCATGAAACTCGCGAAGCCGGAGCCGGTACCGCCGAGTTGCTGGGGATTACCTGTGAGCCGGGTTCTGAACTGCATGTTTCCGGAACATTGGAAGCAGCCGTTCAGGCTGTACAGGTTGTCGCGGAACTCCACGCCGAACTTCAGGCTGTGGTTTCCCTTGATCACTGTCAGGCTTTCCTGCAGCTGCAGCGTGTGGAACGCGAGGAACCCGTTGATGGTGCCAAAGCCCGCCGGGAACCGCTGCAGGGCAGGCGTGCCCTGGAAGTTGACTCGCGGAAACGTGATGTCGGGAACGCTGGACGGAAAACCCAATCCGCTGGCGGGATTGGTGCCAACACTTCCCGGGATGAAGGGAAAGAACTGGCGTGCGATGCTCAGCTTGAAGTTATTGATTTTCGTCGCTCCGAAGAAGTGAGTGTCCGTGATCGCGCCATTGTGGTTCGCGTAGTCGTCGTTGCGCACGCGGCCGATCTTCTCGGGGAAATACCCGTTGCCGGTGCAGGCCCGATCCTGTTCGTGATCCCAAAGGATGTATCGAATGGAGAATCGATTGTTGGCGGCAAAGCTGTGGTCTCCCTTGGCTGTCATCTGCCGTGCGTCGGTGGCGCAGCCCAGATTCAACACGACGTTGTTCGTGTTGGCGGGATCCTGTCCCGGGCGGTTCGGCGTGGGATAGAAGGGCTTGAACTTCTGCGCCAGGGGATCCAGCCGGTCTGCCGGAATCACGTTGTTGGTAAAGCGATCTCGGATGAATCCTCCTCCATCGGGGTTCTCCCGGGTGGTGTTGACGTCAAAAACGGGAATCGCATTGCCTCGCCGATCGGCCAGGTTGCTGAAATCCCCCGCCCACTGCTCGGGAATCGCTGTCGTGCCGACGGCGGTGTAGGAATTGCGCAGGTTGTACTGCTCGAAGTTATAGAAGAAGAACGTCTTGTTCCTCAGGACGGGACCCCCTACCGAACCGCCGTACTGGTTGTAGCGCAACGGTGCCTTGGTCTCGGCGAACGTATTCCGAGCGTCGAGCGCATCGTTCCGGATGAACTCGTAGGCCGTTCCGTGGAATTCGTTGCTGCCGGATTTCGTCACCATGTTGACCACGCCGCCGAGGGTGAAGCCGTACTCCGCAGACATCGTCCCGCTCTCGACCTTGAACTCTTCGATGGCATCGACCGAGGGATTGACATTGTTGTCCGCCCCCCGGTTGTTGATGTTGGTCGCACCGTCGATGGCGATGTAGTTTCGTCCGACCGGTCCACCGTTGACGCTGAACGCCGAGACGAGCACGCCTCGGTCACTGAAGCCGGCGGGCCCTAGCGACGAAAAGCGCACGTTCGGGGTCAGGACCACAAGCGCCAGAGCGCTCCGTCCATTCAGCGGCAGGCTCTTGACCCGCTGATTCTCGAGGACCTTGCCAACCGTCGCATTGGAACTCTCTACGAGCGGAGCTTGGCCGACAACCTCGACGGACTCCACGATCTCGCCGATCTCAAGTTGGAAGTCGATCTGCTGCCGGTCTGCCACGCGAAGATTGATGCCAGTCCGAACCGCGGTCTTGAATCCATCCATCCGGACTTCAACTTGGTAGAGGCCCACCGGGACTCCCGGCACTGTGAAAAAGCCTGTCTCGCTGGTCCTTGTTTCGATCACCCTGTTCGTATCGGTGTGGGTAACCGAGACTTCGGCACCGAAGACAGATGCGCCAGTCGCATCTGTCACGGTCCCGAGAAGAGTTGCGGTGCCGATCTGGGCCGTCATAACGGAACTGCTAGCGACGAATGCAGCAAGTAGCACTGCTAGCCGAAATTGCATTGCGATCTTCCCCTTTCCGGTGCTGGCTACCAAGCGACAGCCCTGGTAGTCGCCTTCACCAACGAATTCATACTTCCGTGCTGATGTATCAGCACCCAAGGCTGCGCCAATGGTACTTCGAACGGATGGGACTGTCAATGATTCCGGCGGCGATTTGTTGGACCACCCGTCAGATCATCCGGATCATCGGAGGTTTTCGGCAGACCAGCCTCCGAGAAGCCGGAATCGCCCCACGGCAATCGAGTCGCAGCTTGTTGCGGCACAATGCGCGCTCGCCCATCAGCTCGTGTTCCCAGTAGCGGCGCCCGAGACGGAGGTGGCCGGCGTGCCAGTTTCAGGGCCCCGGCTATGCGCCGATCAATGGCTCCTTGCTGAGTTGGGACTCAAATTGTGGGGGTCCGAGGAGAACAACGATGCTACCCTCCACAGCGGCCGGTGCCGACTGTACCCCTATCATTCCTTGAGTGCCAGGTAGATCAGAACCGTCACCGATCCGGCCTGGCCCGTCGTCGTCCCGCGAAGCCGCAGCCACGAGCCGAAGTTCACTAACGGCATGGAGACGAGGCCAACGCCTTGCAGTCGCAAGGAACCGGAGCCCTCATCGCACCATGCGGCACCGTCCGGCGAGACCTGGGGAACCAAATGCAGTCCCACACCCTCGTCCGCGCGAAGAACCCGAACGAACCATCGCGCCTCGCGCGCCCAGCCCGTCTCGTACGGTTCGGTGCAGAACTCCCCCCCGAATGTGGATCCCTTTTCGAGGACAGCGGTGAAGGATCGTCGCAGCACTACCAGTCCACCGACACCACCGCGGAGTCCAGATACAGGAAATTCCGCACGTTCACGTGAGTTCGAACGGCCACGTACAGGTTGAGAAGGTTCGGAATGCCGCGATACTCGTCATCGTAGGTGGGCACCGCGACGTCCCGCATGTCCATGCACAGGTCGTTGCACTGGAATTCCAGCGTACGCAGGGACTCGAGGTCGAAGAGCCAGCGTACGTAGTGCCAGTTCACCTTGGAGGCGGTTTCGTTAAAGCAAAGCGGTTGCCGTCCGCCCGGAATTTCCCGCCAGTCCGCGGGGCTGACGGCGAAGAAGTCCGGCCGGGCATCTCTCGCTACGAGGCCCAAACGGTCCATTTTGGTAGTCGGCTCGACGGATGTCGGATACACCCACTTCTGCACCAGATTGCCGTCGCGATCCGCATTGCGGTAGCGAACGACACCGTGACAGCGGGGACCCGTCTCGCCGACACAGATGTCGTTCGAGAACGTGAACTCACCGAAGTGCCGCTCGGACGGAGCCAGGTTTCCGTCCCACCGACGGCCTTCTTCCGACTGAATTGCGCGCTCACCTTGGGGAATCAGCTCGGACTTGAAGGTCACATAGGTTTCAAACTGCACAAGTCCGCGCGCTGCGTACGTCATCCGCTTGATGGCGATCGCGAGGTGGTTCCGCTGGGGGCGGGTGGCCAGCTTGAGCGAGTAGGTGCCGTCCACGGAGCCGTGAGTTCCGATGTCGAAGAACGTGCAGCTACTCAGCTGAGGAGGCCGAAAATCCTTCGCGATGGGCCGGATCTGATCGAGGTCCCCGGTATGGTTGCCGACCAGTTCGCACCAGCCGTTCATGCCTTCGTCGAAGTCGTCGAAGTAGAGGATCCGCGAGAGCGGGTTGTACTTGCTCAGCCGTACGTCCCAACGGGACCGCCCGTCCAGACTCTGGGGAGAACTAGCCATTCCTGCGCCGCCAGACCAAGCCATTTAGATGATACTCGGCGGGAGGACCCGCGGAACAGCTGACAACACTCCCCACGAGGTACGCGACCGCGGCCGAGAACACGCCGTACCACATCCATGACACTTCGGTTGCCATGGCAAGGGTGGCGGTTGCAGCAAACGAAACAATGATGCTCCAGAACCCTCCACGTGCGTTGGCACGGGGATTCAGCAGCCCCAGCATAAACACCCCAACCAGACTCCCTCCGAAGAAGTTCCGGATCTTGCCCTGCGCGATCAGAATCGTTCCAAAGGATCCGGCACGTAGTGAAAGAGCCGTCGCCACGCAGCCGAAGGCCAAAGTCGCCCACCTTGCGACATTGACCGAGCCAGCAGAGCGTGCCAGCGGCTGGAGCATATCGCGGACCGCGACCGTCGCCAGCGAGTTCAAGATCGAGCTGACCGTCGACATAGCGGCCGCGAAGATGCCCGCGAGAAGGAGACCGCGCAGGCCAGAGGGCAGTCGGTCCAGAATGAACATCGGAAACACGCGGTCGGGATCCATTTCGAAGGCCGCCTGGGTCGGCTGCTGCGTGTAATACACATACAGCGCGCTGCCGATAAAGAAGACGAAGAGCCCATAAAGGGAGGTGAAGACCATCGTGGAGGTGAGCGCCTGCTGGCTGCCCCGAACCGAAGAGGTCGTAAGGAACCGCTGCAACTCCGCCTGATCTACTACGTACTGGCTGAGCAGGTAGAAGGTACCTCCGATCAGGCATCCCCAAACGGTGAATTCGGTTTCGAAACTCGTCGACCAGTCCAGGAATTGCAGTTTTCCGGCGGTTCCCGCCTCGGCCATGATTTCCGCAAAGCCGCCGTCGACGCTGACAACCACGTAGTAGAGGGCTGCGATCAGGCCCGCCAAGAGCACGAGGAACTGAGCTGTGTCAGTCCAGATGACGGCTCGCATACCACCTACTGACGTGTACAGGGTCGTCAGCCCGCCGATTCCGAGACAGACCCATTCGGCAGGCAGGCCGGTCATCTGGGACACGACGATTGCCGGAGCATAGATCGCCACGGCTGTGTAGCTGCACTTCAGGAGAATGAACACCGTCGCAGCCAGAAGCCGGGTCTTCCGGTCGAACCGCTTTTCCAGGTATTCGTAGGCAGTGAAGACTTCCAGCTTGTGAAAAAGCGGGATGAAAAGGATGCAAGCTACCACGATCGCGACCGGCCAGGCGAACCTCGCCTGCAAATAGGTCCAGTCGGACGCGAAAGCCTGGCTCGGCCCACCAATGAAGCCGATCGCGCTGACCATGGTCGCGATTCCGGAACAGGCCGCGGCCCACCAAGGGATCGTGCGCCCGCCCAAGAAGAACGCCTTCAGCGATCCTTGGCCAGATCCCAGCCGCCCCCCGATCCAGACCACCCCGAGGAGGTAGACGGCAACCACGACGTAGTCGAACGAACTCATGCGGCGTACGAAGCCGGCCGCAAGTATAGCCGAAGGCGTACCGTCGGAGTCAGGGCAAGAGAGTCTGTACCGGCGCGATTCGGCGGGAATTTGCAGTCGCTCTTGTAGACTCGGGGAATGCCCAAGGGCGCCTCCCCGGACCACCCCATCCACGAACTGATCGCGAACCGGTGGAGCCCCTATTGCTTCTCCAACCGCCTGATTCCGCGCGAGGACCTGCTCTCCGTATTCGAGGCAGCTCGCTGGGCCGCGTCATCGTTCAACGAGCAGCCGTGGCGCTATGTCGTTGCGACCCGTGACCGGATCGAGGACTTCGAAAGGGTCTTGAGTTGCCTGCTCGAAGGCAACCGGGCGTGGGCAAAGGACGCCCCCGCGGTTGCCCTCGGATGCGTCCGACAGGCATTCTCCTGGAACAACAGGCCCAACCGGGTTGCCCAGCACGACCTCGGACTGGCCTCTGCGACCCTTACCTTCGAGGCAACGAGGCGTGGAATCCATGTGCATCAGATGGCCGGAATGATGCCCGACAAGGCACGAGAGGTCTTTGCGATTCCGGAGGGTTTCGAAGCTGTAACCGCCCTCGCGCTTGGATACCGGGGCGAGCCATGGACCGGCGATCCAGGCCTGCTCACCAGAGACGAACGTCCCCGGACGCGCCGTCCACTGGACGAGTTCGTCTTCGGCGGAGAGTGGGGCAAGCCGGGTCTTTCGTGGGGACAGTGAGACCCCGGGGACCGAGGGCGACGCTCCTTGCAATCGAAATCCCGGGAGCGGGAGGTACCGGCAACCTACACTGACCCGTACGCCAGCATTGCGTCCGCAATCTTCACGAATCCCGCGACGTTTGCGCCCCGTACGTAGTTGATCCAGCCTTCCTCCTGCCCATGCTGCACGCACTGGCCATGGATGCTCTTCATGATGCGTTCGAGGTGCTCATTGACCTGCTCCCTGGACCAAGAGATCCGTAACGCATTCTGGCTCTGCTCGAGGCCCGAAACCGCGACTCCACCCGCGTTGGCGGCCTTGGCCGGTCCGAACAGTATCCGGGCATCCAGGAACCGCTGCATTCCGTCCGGGTCGGTCGGCATGTTTGCGCCTTCGGAGACACCGACCACGCCGTTCTTGAGCAGGGTCTTCGCGTCCGGCCCGCGAATCTCGTTCTGGGTCGCGGATGGAAATGCCAAGTCGCACGGTACGCCCCAGGGACGCTCCCGTTCACGGAACTCACAGCCGAACTTCTCGGCGTATTCCCGGACCCGTCCGCGCTTGACCGTCTTCAGCTCCTTCAGCCACTCCAGCTTCTCGGGGCCGATGCCGTCGGGGTCGTAGACGAACCCTCCTGAATCGGACGCGGTCACCACCTTGGCGCCCAGGTGCGTCAGCTTCTCGATGGTGTGGAGGGCGACGTTGCCCGAGCCGGACACGACCACCGTCTTGCCCTTGACGCCGTCGCCGCGAGTAGCCAGCATCTCGCGCATGAAGTAGACGCTCCCGTAACCCGTGGCCTCGGTGCGAACCAAGCTTCCGCCGAACGCCAGCCCCTTGCCCGTCAAGGTACCCGTGAAGCGGTTGGCGAGGCGCTTGTACATCCCGAACATGAAGCTGATCTCCCGCTCTCCGACTCCGATATCGCCGGCCGGCACATCGGTGTCCTCGCCGATGTGCCGGGAGAGTTCCACCATGAGCGAGTGGCAGAAACGCATCACCTCGCGGTCAGTCTTGCCCTTGGGGTTGAAGTTCGACCCTCCCTTCCCCCCTCCCATCGGCAGCGTGGTCAGGCTGTTCTTCAAGACCTGTTCGAATCCCAGGAATTTCAGAACGCTCAGTGTCACGGACGGGTGAAACCGCATCCCGCCCTTGTACGGGCCGATCGAGTTGTTGAACTGAACCCGCCAGGCGCGGTTCGCACGGAAATTGCCGCGCCGGTCCTCCCAGGTCACGCGGAAGATGATGATCCGGTCAGGTTCGGTCATCCGCTCCAGAATCTGGTCCTTTCCGTATTCCGGGTTGTCGTGACAGAACGGAATGATCGATTGCGCGAACTCCTCAACCGCCTGGTGGAATTCCTTCTCCCCAGGATTCCTCCGACGAAGCCCGTGCATGAAGTGATCGATGTCAGCCTGGACGGCGGCTGAAGCTTGCTTGGTCATGCTAAATTCATTCTGCATGACGGCGGTTGGGACACGCCAATGGCCGTCATCTCGTTCTGTCCGAATCAGTTGCGATTCCGGTTCGGGTCAAGAGGCACCCAAGAGCGGACGGTCAATTCCGCGTTCGTGGTAACTGCTCAGGCGTCTGTTGATGTCGGGCCATAGGGGTTGTTCGACCGTGTCGGCAGCGTGGCCGACGAGCGCGATTTGAATGGCGACGAGAGGATTGTGACCGAGCGCGGGCATGGACCGCAGGTAGCCGGAGATTCGTGCATGGGCCGCGCTGTCTGATGAGCGAGCCTGATCGGCAACAGGCGAACGTGGGTACCGACCGGAGCATGGATCGAGAGCGTCCATCGGTCGAGATTCCTTGTCGTCAGCCGCTGAACCTGCCGTGGCCCGACCGCGCAAGGCAGAGGGATCGTGTGATGGGACCTACTCGGTAGTGCTACCGTTGCTGTCCGAGTCGGGCGAGCAGGGCGTCCCCGCTGTCGCAAACCAACAGCCACTCGCCGACCTGCTCCAGGCGATCCGCGTCAGCGATCCCATCGAGCACTGCAGCAAGGCTGCCCGCCAGCGACTCGCCGAAACGGATTCGCGCCTGCCGCAGAAGCAGCTTGCGCTCCCCCGCTACTAGCCCTTCGTCGCGGCCCTCGCGCCGGCCCTCGTCGCGGATGCGGTCTGCCCAAGTCACGCTCTCCGTTTCCAACATGTCCAGCACCTCTTTCAGGCGATCGCTCTTCGCTGCGTCCAACACGCCGAGTTCGGCCACGCGCACGTTCGAAATCCATGCCGCGAACGCCCCGGCCAGACTGGCGTGGCTCG
>CAYWUV010000008.1:0-92906 GCA_964461235.1 uncultured Bryobacterales bacterium
GCCCGGGAACGAAGCAAGTCGACTTGTCACTCTTCAAGAACTTCCAGCTGACTGAGGGAGTGCGGCTCCAGTTCCGGACGGAGTTTTTCAACGCCTTCAATACACCGCAATTCAATAACCCCGGTGGAGCAGGCGTCCGGGTCGGAGCAGCTGCTATGGGAAGAATCACTCGAGCTGGCAGCGAACCGACCCTGCAGCGTACGCAACGCCAAGTGCAGATGGCGCTAAAGCTGTTTTTCTGAGCGGCAGGGCGATCCTGCGGAGCTTGCGGACCGTCGACGAGCTCGGTGCCTCGCGGCACCAGCACAACTGTGGTCCACGCGCCCTTCGGGCCTCGGCCGATGTTGGCCCTTCCGACCGGCCCGTTGGCTCCTGCGGAAGTCGCCCCAGACGCCCAAGTGAGCCGACGCTCGTGTCCGGTCGGGACTCGCTTTCTGACAGAACCCGGATTTCAGGGGAGTCGGGCCCGGGGTCTCCGCACCATTGTCAATCGACAAGCTCCAGTGTCCCCGCCAGTTTCCCGTCAGTCGGAAGTCTTGGGTAAGGAGCATCTTGTTGCTCTCCAAGGGGCGAGTCGGCCCGCCGGAAACTCAATCGGACCGTACCGATCCCAAGTCTAGTCGTACCCGCGCAAGGCCGATCCTTCAAGGTGCTCCGTTGTCGAATCGGACCCAAGGGCTATCCACCCGACGCAAGTAGGCCGGGTCGGGAGCGAGGCGATGGAATGCGGTTCGGTACCGGACGGGGATGCGATGCTGCTCGAACCGGCCTTTCCTGACGGACGCTCCTGGTCGTGATCAGTCCGGATCTCTGATTGCCATTCGGACTGCTCGCACAGGGCGCTTTCCTACCGCTAGGCAGCGACGCTTGCGAGTCGTCGCGGGGGCCGGCCGCTGCCCGGCCTTCTCAGGGCCTTCCCTCGTCCGGCCTTATCAGCCTCCCCACCAGCGCCCCTGCTGCCACGAACTGGACCAAGCTTGCCAGCAGCCAGCTCCACGCCAGGTTCGAGGGAATGGGCATGACGGTGTAAGTGCCGAGTCCCATGGAGATGCCGGATGCCAGGCCGAAGAGGGCACCGAACTTGATTCCCGCCTGGACCGACTTGGGTGTGATCAGGTGTGCGTAGAGCGTCACGAAGCACGCCGTCACTGCCAGGGTGACGACATAAATCAGTGCCATGTTCATCTCTTCCATCGGGCGCCAGAGATCGGCTGTGGCCTGGTAGGTGGGCTCCAGCAGGACACCGTGGATAACGAAGTCAAGGATTGACAAGGCCAGGAAAACGGTAACTCCGGCCAGGATCGTTCGCTTCAACATTGTCTATGCATCCCCCGGTTGATTGAGTCTGTGACCAGGAGCCGCCGGATCTCGCGGAGAGTCATCCAGAGGCCCGGGCTGCCATTAGGCTACACGAGAGTTCCGGCTTCGGGGCGGTTCCCGCCACACCCCTCCGAGCCCTGCTCACGCGCCAACCCACTGGGTCCGGAGGACTGCCGCCGCCGCCCTGTCGGCTGGTCCGGGCCTGGCTCTGGAAGTTCCTAGGCAGCGGCAGGCTGATGGAAGTCGCCCGATCAAGTGCCCCTCGTGGGATTCCGACGCTGGGGACGGAAGGCTCCGGTTGACGCTAGTTGCCGGCGCGAACCCGAGGTGCAGGCTTGATCGTAAGCGCAATCACTCCCGTGGACACCGAGCGGCTTGCAATGCGCGCCTCTGCGGAGATGTCGAATGAACCCACTTCAGCTTCCGAATCGGCTTGCAGCGTGAGCGTGATCTGGTCGGCTTGCCGGCGAGACTCGAACGAGACTCCGCGCGGAAGTCCCGCCACGCGCACAGCAGCGTGTTCGGGAAGATTCTCGGCAGTCAGGGCTACCGCGGCGTGCCCGCCCTGCGTAAGCGACAGCGTTCGAT
The DNA here is from genome assembly GCA_964461235.1 of uncultured Bryobacterales bacterium. Classification (GTDB taxonomy): domain Bacteria; phylum Acidobacteriota; class Terriglobia; order Bryobacterales; family UBA6623; genus VXMF01. The sequence goes on from CAYWUV010000008.1 coordinate 1,909, forward strand.
CCGCGCTAGAGAGCCTGCCCTCCGGCGGTTCGACCACGGTTATCTCGATCCTGGGCAGCGGTCTGCGTACGAAGTTCCAAAGGTCCAGCAGGGGCCCCATGGTGAGCGTCGTTCCGGCCTCCACGACCCGCCGGTCCGGACTTGATTCCTCGGCTGAGGGGGTGCCCAGCACGCGGATCGGATAGGTTCCGGGGGCCAGGGTCTCTGGTGCGGCGATCCGGAAGGCGAACTCGGGGATGATCATGTCCGCACCATCCGCGTTCGGCTCGAACAACTGGTCCGCACGGAACCTTCCGCGCGGGGCATCGACGCCGGGCGGCATCCCCTCGAACCAGAACGAAACCTCTCCCTCGAAGCCTTCTTCCCTGATCAAGTGGACCTTGATCTCGGCCCCGCCCCCACACGGTACAGAGAAGTTCTCAGGCGTCGTGAAGAGCTGGAATCCCGGCCGCTCGCTTCGAACCTTCAGTCGGTACTGGTAGCTTGGCCCGCCGCGGTCCGTCCGGTCCTTGATGACCAGGAACAGCACGCCGTCATCAGACGGCGTGTAGAACAGGCTGCTGTCGGGATTGCCCAGCAGACTCCCTTGCCCCGCGACCACGTCGTCGTTCTCGGCGAGCCTCCTGCCCGTCGAGTCGCGCAACGTGAGCACGGGGTCGAGATGCGGAACGCCAAGCTGGGTTGCCAGCGTCCAGAAATGAACCGGCCTGCCAGCGACGACGTGAATCGCATAGATGTCCTTTTCGCCAGGATTCTCAAGTGCGCCGTTGATCGCGTAACCTCCGTCGCGCCAGTCGGCATGGGAAGCGGTGGATTCTCCGAACTCCTGGAGCCGGGCCACTTCGAACATCGGGCCGTCGACGATGCCGCGAGTTCCGGCGGCCCAGACGCGCCAGAGCCCGGTCCCGGCATCTTCAGGGATGTCGAATTCGGCCTCGACCGACTCGGAGTTGGAGTGGATCAGCCGCCCTTCGATGCGCGGTATGCGGTCGGCGGTCGCCGGGGCGGGGCGAAAACGAACAGGCATCGTGTAGGGATACGTCATCCGCGCGTACTCGGCACCCCGCAATTCGGTCAGATACACCTGATCGACGCCGTCGAGGCCCTTGCCATGGAGATGGACTCTGGCGGTGCTCCCCGCCGCGGCCCCCAGAGGGGACGCGTAGTGGATCGTTGGAAGCGAGCTGACGCGGAGGATGTAGGAGGAATTCTTGCCGAAGTTGAACCCCCTTGGTCCGCGGTACTGGTCGATCTTGATGTAGTACTTCCCGGGCTTCTCGAACGTGTGATCGATGAACGGGGTCTCGAGGTAGTCGTCGCGGTCGTCGTTGAACCGGACGCGCCGGCCCTCCCGGTCCAGCAGGAACATCTTGGCTTCCACTGCCGAGCCGTACTCGATCGACCGCAGGTCAATCACCAAGCGCTCGCCCGCCCGCGCCTGAATCGAGTACACGTCGATATCGGCCGCGCCCTCCAGAACTCCCTGTACTTCGGAAGGACCGCCCCGAACCTCTTGGGCCTGGCCGAGCACGTCGTTCGGCTCGGACTCAACCAGGTTGGGGAACTGCCCGACGTTGAACAGTGCCGACGTCGAGTAACCGTCCGAAGTCCGGACCCTCAGCAGATGCGAGCCCAGAGCCGCTCCCGGGGCGATGTCGACGGTTCCTTCGAGTTTCCCCGAGCTCGCGTGTGTCGTCTGCGTCCACACCAAGTCCCGGCTGTCGAACTCAACCGTCTCAGCGTTGGATAGGTACTCCCCTAGGATCTGCAGATCAACGGTCGTGCCCCACTGTCCACCGAGCGGGAACACGCGGCTGATGGTCGGGCTGGGAAGATCCGCTGCGAATGCCCCGAGCCCGAGGAGCAAGATCAGTAGCCGCAGGCGTCGCAACGTTCAGCTCCAGAGTTCCTGGACGGGATGCCCTTCCTTGTTGATGGCAATCGGGCGGCCGTTGGCGTGGTAATTCTTGCGGTAGTCGATCCCCAGGGCCTCGTATACCGTCGCTCCGAGATCCTCGATCGTCACCGGCCGGTCCACGGGATGGGCCGCGTCCTGGTCCGTGCTCCCGACAACCGCGCCGCCCTGGATGCCGGCTCCTGCCAAGGCTACGGAGAACGCCCCGGGCCAGTGATCGCGGCCTCCCGAGAAGTTGATCTTCGGAGTGCGCCCGAAGTCGCCGATCACCAGGACCAGGGTCGTCTCCAGGAGGCCGCGTTGCTCCAGGTCTTCGAGCAAGGCGATGAATGCCTGGTCGAATTCCGGCACGATTCGCCTGTTCGTGGGCTCGTTCTGCACGTGGGTGTCGTAGCCGTTGTGGAAGACCGTTGCGAGCCTCACGCCGGCTTCCACGAGCCGCCGGGCGAGCAACGCTCCTTGGCCCAGCGTCGAGCGGCCGTAGGCGTCGCGCAGGCTGTCCGGCTCGGCCGCGATATCGAACGCCTTCTTGGCCGCTGGGGACGAGATGAGATCAAACGCCTTCTGGTAGAACTCGTCCATCGAATCAATGAGCGGGGAGTGCGCGACGGCCTTGAACCGTCGGTCGAGCGCCCCGAGCAGATCGGTGCGCGATCGCGCTTCGTCCAGGTTCACACCGCCCGGCAGCGTCAGATCCTTGACCGAGAAGTCGGAGGTGTTCGGATCCCCGCTGATGAATGGATCGTAGGCCGGCCCCAGGAACCCGGCTTCGGCAGCGAGATCCCCGCTCGGAATCGTCACGAAGGGCGGAAGGCCGTTGCGTTGGCCCCACTCCTTGGACAGGGTCGCCCCGTAGCTCGGCTGGAGAACCTCGTTCCTTGGCTTCGTGCCGCTAAAGACGTACTGCCTGGCGCGCTCGTGGATCGCCTCGTCCGAGTGCATTGAGCGGATGACCGAGAACTTGTTGGCTGCCTTGGCTGAGCGGGGCAGCAGTTCCGAGAAGTGCACGCCGGGGATGGCCGTCGGGATCGCCTTGAGGCTTCCGCGTATGTCTGCTACCGCTTCAGGCTTGGGGTCGAACGTGTCGAGCTGGCTGGCTCCGCCGTGCTGGAAGAGTACGATGCAAGCGCTCTCACTGCTCTCCCGTTCGCTGGCGAGAAGCCTCGGTAGATGAATGCCCGAGAAGGCGAGGGAGCCGACTTTGAGGAAGTCCCTTCGGCTTGAGCCGTCTCGGCAGCATGGAGGCCGGACATTCAGCATGGTTGTGTCCCCTCAGTGATTGAGTTGAAACTCCTTGGAGTTCAAGACGGCCCACAGGATGTTCTCAAAGGCCCGACGGCGGCCCCGGCCGTTGGATTGCTCGCCCTCGACGAACTCTGTGATCCGGGCCAGTTCGCCCTCGGTCGGAGGGCGGGAGTAGGCGCGTTCGAAGATCCCCGCGACGACCTCGTTGTCACCCAGATCCTGTCCGAGGAGTTCGCCGAGAATGTTCGCTTCCGCCTCGATCTTGTCGCGCACCGACTCGCCGTTCATGAGATGCAGCGCCTGGCTCAGCGTTGGCGACTGCACTCGTTCCTTGAGGATGTCGCGTCTCGGAAGTCCGAAAGTGACCAGGAAATAGTCGGGCCCGTCAGGCACGTAGATATCCTTGGCAGACGTGCGCTCCGGGTAGCCGTCGAACGAATGCGGGATGCCCGTCACCTGCCCGAGGGCGTCGAGAAGCACCTCCGCCTGGATCTTGCGCGGAATGTACCGGGCAAAGAGCAACCGATCGAGCGGAGTGGTCCGCTCCGACTTCGAAGTGAGCTGGTAGGTGCTCGAATTCAGAATCAGGCGGTGGAGCGGCTTGAGCTGGAACCCGTTGGCTACGAAGTACTCGGCCAGGCGATCCAGCAGTTCGGGATTCGACGGCCGATTGGTGGAACGGAAGTCGTCGTGGGGCTCCACGATGCCCGTGCCGAAGTACTCGTGCCAGATGCGGTTCACTGTCGCTCGGGCAAAGTAGGGGTTGTCCGGCGAGACGATCCAGTCCGCGAGCACGCCGCGCCTGTCCTCCCTGTTCCGGATCGCGGGCGACGCCCCGCCCAGGAATTTTGGCGCGACAACCTTCTTGGTGACCGGATGCTCGAGTTCGCCTTCTTCGTCGAGATACCACGTGCGGCGGTACTCGCCGTAGCCGTGCTTGACTCGCAGGCGCGCAAAAAACGCAGCCAAGCCGTAAAAGTCGTCCTGAGTGAAGTTCTCCAAGGGGTGGTTGTGGCATTCCGCACATTCCATGCGGACGCCTAGAAACAGCCGCGATACGGTCGGCGTGACCTTCGTCACGCTGAACTCCTTCAGCATGAAATCGGTTGCCGGGTGCCAGAAGTTTGCGCCGGGATTCAGCATGGTGTCGCCAGTGCCGGTCAGCAGGGTGCGGACGAAGTCGTCGTAGGGCCTGTCCTCTTCGATCCAATCCCGCACCCAGTCTTTGAAAACGCCCATCGAGCGGCCCTGCGAGTGGAGCTGGCAGTTGCGGAACCAGTCCTCGAACTTCACGGTCCAGAGGGAAGCGTATTCTGGCCGGTCGAGCAGGCTATCGATGAGACGGGACCGTTTGTCAGGCCTCGGGTCCCGGAGAAACGCGTGCAGCTCCTGAGTCGTCGGAAGCAGGCCGATCGCGTCCAGGTAAACCCGCCGTGCGAACTCACGGTCGGAAGAAGGCCCTGCCGGGCGGACGTTCATCTGCCGCAGCTTGGCGGCGACAGCCTCGTCGATGAAGTTGCGACGCCGGAGTTCCGGGTGGTCCGCACCTGCGCGGGCCTCGATCACACCGAATTGCGACGTCGCCACCTTTCCCATGGCGCGGGCCATGACCGTCGTCATTCCGGGCCCGGCGGCGGCGAGTGTCCCGTCCGAGGAGACCTCTGCGATCGCGCTGTCGCCCGCAAAGTAGCGAACCTCGCGGGTCATGTCACGAGTTGTGCCGTCGGACAGGCGTCCGATCGCGACCATGCGCTGTTCGGTCCCTGTTCCCACGAGAATTCGCTCTTGGGGATAGAGCTCGAGCCGCTCCAGTTGAACACCGCGGGCGTCGAAGGGTGCGCCCTGCTGTAGCCAGCTGAAAATCGCCTCGTATTCCTCCGAATCGGCTGTCATCAGCCGTCCGCCCCCGTGTGAGAGTTCGAAGGTTGGCTTGCGGAGCAACAGGCTTTCTTCCGGTCGATTGAGATCGACCCTGCGGCCGTCATTGGCCGAGACGATCATCTGGTGGTCGGCCGCGATGTCGTACCCGAATAACGAGAGCTTGAATCCGTTCTGTCCGGCCGGCGACCCGTGGCAGGACGATCCGTTGCAGCCCTTCAAGGTGAGGATGGAGACGATATCCGGTGCGAATCGGACGGCCATCTCGCCAGCTTTCGAGCCCACGCGGATCGAACTCGTAACGCCAACGGTTCCGAAATTGACATGGATATCGGCGGGCCCGGGCGCCCGGGCTGCCAGTTGACCCGTCTTCGCATCGACCGCAACGATGCCAGGGTTCGAAGAGATTACCGTGCAGTCCCGGGTGACATCCGCTTCATGCCCGAGGGAGTCGACCGCTGTAACCAGGAAAGCCTGTGTGGCCCCAGGGCCGGCCAGAACGATGCGGTCGGGTTCGAGCCGCAGCGACTGCCATTGTTCGGAAGCGGCTTGACCGATCGCCAGTGACGGAAGGGCCGTCAGGGCGAGCAGGTTGATCAGAGTCCTGCGGCCCCTTCCAGGGCCGGAGCGCATAGATTGGCGCCGGACCCGGGTCGTCGCTGCCGAACGGACAAACCCGAGAGGCTGATGAACGGACAATCCGAACTCCTAGGGTGTTGTCCCAGTAAGGATTCTACATGTCGGTGCCCTTGACCGCCACTGTCGCCGACGCCCGAATCTGTCCACATGCTCCCGTTGAAGGGGCTCCCGACTTGGAGTTACTTTGACAGTCTTCTGGAGCCCTTTCGGTCAGCCAGTCGCAACAGAGACCATTCGTCCACGAGAAACCGGGGTCCACGCTCTACTGCCGAAAGACCCAAAGGCTGACCCCGAAACTCTGCTAGGTCGAGCGATGTAGACTGTTGATTTGAATACTCTTGCTCTTTCCCTGTCACTCGATGTGAGCGGGAGCCTTGGCTATGCCTGACACACTAACCTCGACCATAGAAGACCTGAGGCAAGGTATCAAAGCGCGGAAGTTTCGTAGCGAAGCGGAAATCAGCCAAGGCGTCGTAGGCCAGATCCTCACGATGCTCGAATGGCCGTTCCACGATACCCAAGTCGTGGCCCCCCAGTTCAAGATCGGTACGAGAAAGGTGGACTATGCGCTATGCCATCCGCCAGGACGGCCGTCAGTTTTCTTAGAGGTTAAGGATCTTGGGAAGGCTGACGGAAAAGGGGAGAAACAGCTTTTTGAATACTGTTTTCACCACGGCGTTCCGATTGCGGTTCTCACTGACGGCCAGATCTGGAACTTCTTTTTTCCGTCGGGGCAAGGGAGCTACGAGGAGCGGAGATTCGCCCGCATAGACCTACTGATCCACGATCCGGGGGCTTCCTCGAAAACCCTTATTCGCTATCTGCAGGCATGCGATGTGCGATCCGGCGAGGCTCGGAAACGGGCCGAAAGTGACTATGAGACGACTCGGAAGAACAGAGAGGCGGCGATGAACTACCCCTCGGTATGGCGAAAGCTGCTTTCGGGGCCAGAGTCGTTGTTGCTCGACCTCTTCATGGAGGAAGTGCAGCAAGCGACGGGAATCCGACCGGATCCGAAACATGCCTCGGAGTTCATTCGGGCCCAGACTGGCACAACGACAGAGTCACCGGGAGAGTCGAGGAAGCGGCGAACGGTGCAGGAAGGGGATCCGATTCGTGAGACTCGATATTCGTTCACATTCCAAGGGAAAACTGAGTACTTCAATTCTGGCGCGGAAGCGTTCGGGAGAGTCTTCGAGAAGCTTGCTTCCATGGACCCGGAATTCTGCACTCGGTTTTCGAAGCAGCACTTTGGCCGAGTCAGGAGGTATGTGGCGAGGAGCAAAGACCTGCTCTACCCCGGACACCCGGAGCGTGAAAAGCAGTCGCACCCTCTTCCGGGTGGATGGTGGCTCGCTACACACTGCAAAAATTCTGCAAAGTTAGATCGGGTTAAGAATGCATGCAAGGTAGCCGGTCTGGAGTTCGGGAAAGAAGTGGTGGTTCGCATTCCGAGCGCGTCGCACAAGAAGGAAGGAGCACCCTAGAGGCTGAGGGGCTAGACGCTCGAAACGTGGTTGGCATTCCGTGGAAATCTGTTCACGAGTCCGCAAACGTCTTGTGGTGTCCCGCGCTGAGAGGGGCGCACAAGAGGAGATACCGCCGGACGAAGGTGCTCTGCGTATACTCAGCGGTACCTTTCGTGTGATTCACGAAAAGCTTGCGGCGAACCTGCCGCGTTGCGCGCCAGTCTCCGTCAGAGCTCCGCAGATGTCGGCAAATGCATGACTAGGAACTTGGCGCTTCCAATAGAAGGCGGCCCTTGAGACCTGAATCGCCCCGACATCCGGTGCCACCGACCTCAAGCGGCGGTGGACCTGGAAAAGGCGGATCGGCCGGAGTAGTATCCTGCTAGGTCATGCCGACAGGATCGGAACTGTTTGTCCGCAGCCTGAAGAGCCAGGGGGTTGACTGCATATTCACGCTGGTCGGTGACCATTTGAACGACGTCCTGCAGGTCGCGGCGCGCGAGGGATTGTCGATTTACGACACGCGCCACGAGTCTGCGGCCGTGCACATGGCGGACGGCTGGACGAGGCTAACGCGGACCCCAGGAGTCTCGCTGGTGACCGGTGCGCCCGGCCACACGAATTCGATCACCGGCATCGCCACGGCGGATGCTACCGCCGTGCCGATGCTGGCGGTCAGCGGCATGAGCGATTCCAATGCCAGGGACCGATTCGCCTTCCAGGACATGGACCAGCTCAAGCTCGTTCAGGGAATCACCAAGTACGCTGCAGTACCCGCCCGCTCCGGCCAGATTCCGTTTCACGTCAAGCGCGCCTTTCTGGAAATGCTGCGCGATCGCCCGGGAGTCGCGCACTTGAGCATTCCCGTCGACTTGTTCACGGAGAACAGCGAATCGCATGCGCCGATTCCGAAGGAGCGGATCGAGGCGGTCCGCAGTGCTCCCGTCACCAGCGACGTCGACAGGATCGTGGATCTGCTGGCAGGTGCCGACCGCCCGGCAGTCATTGCTGGGTCCGGCGCTTACTGGTCGGGTGCTGACGCGGAACTCGAGGCGTTCGTCGAGGCTTCCCGCATTCCGCTCTTCACTGCCAACCTCGCTCGGGGCATGGTTTCGGACGACCATCCCCTCTGCTTCGGCTATGCCGACGCAACGCTCAATCGCGGGGCAGAGAACGCCCTGCGACAAGCCGACCTGGTTGTCATCGTGGGGAAGCGAGTGGACTATGGCCTGCGAATGGGAGGCCCGCAGCTATTCGCTCCAGGTGCCAAGACCGTGCAGATCGATGTCTGCGGCACGGAACTGGGACTGAACCGATCCTTGGATGTGGGCGTCTTGGCGGACGCAAGGACCACGCTGGCGGCGTTGAACGCCGAGGTTTCCGGCCGGGACGCCCCGGATCGTTCCGATTGGCTTGCCGAAGTGCAGCGGGGGTGCGACGCTTACGCGGCGGAGGTTGCCGAGCTTGCCGCCCGCCCGCGCACGCCGATGCACTCGCTGCATGCCTACGAGGTGCTGCGCGACCGGATCCCGTCGGATGCAACGATTTGCTGGGACGGTGGCGACTTCGTTCATTGGGGCAGGTACTTGCTCAAGGCCAGGCATCCAGGGCGCTGGATGCGCCTGGGCTCTCTGGCGGGGCTCGGTGTGGCTCTCCCGGTCGGCTTGAGCGCGCAGATCCTGCGGCCGAATTCCCGGACCGTCGTGGTGACCGGCGACGGCTCTATCGGCTTCTACATCGGGGAACTCGACACGGCCGTCCGATTCGGACTGCCCATGGTTATCGTCGTCGGTAACGATGCAGGTTGGGGAATCGAGCGGGAGTTGCAGGAGGCGTACTATCCGGAATCCGATACCGTAGCGTGCGAGCTGAGGAGCACGCGTTACGACCTCGTGATGAAGGGCTTCGGCGGGGACGGGGCGCACGTCACGTCGCCGGACCAGCTGGACGACGCCTTCGATCGCGCTTTTCGAAGCGACAAACCTTTCTTGGTCAATATCGAGATCGATGGCGCCGGCTCGCCGTTTACGCAATACCAGATCAACCGGCGGAAATAGGGCAGGGATGCGGACGCTTCGGCTGCTGCGAATATCCGTCGCGTCGATGGCGTTTCTCGGCGGGTCCTCAGGGGCCCCCCAGGAAGCTCCCTACGAGTCTCCTCCCGAGGACTTGCCTAGGGTGCTGGAACCGCAGCCGATTCCCTTCGACCATCAGTTGCACGCGAGGAACCGGATCGCCTGCACGGACTGCCACCCAGGAGCGGAAACGAAGGAGCGAGCGGGCCTGCCGGGCAGGGATGACTGCATGCTCTGCCACCAAGCGATCGCTACCGACAGCTCCGTGGTGCAATCGCTCGCCAAGCTACCGCAGGGCAGCAAGATTTCCTGGGTGCGGGCGTATCGAGTCGCAGACTTCGTGTTCTTCAGCCACTTGTCGCATGCCGCAGCTCGCGTCGAATGCGAGACGTGCCACGGGCCGGTCGCCACCCGCTCCGTCCTCAGCCAGGAGGTGTCGACGAACATGGTGGCGTGCATGAATTGCCACTCCGATCGAGAGGCCTCGAACGAGTGCTTCCTGTGCCACGACCTCGGCCAATAGATTCTGACTGAACGTTAGACCTGGTGCTTCGTCGCGCGACGAATCGACTCCTATAGTAGGGGCGACCATGAAGTTGAGGAACTACTTGCCTGCTGCATTGCTGATCGGTCTAGGCTCAGGATGTGACGTCCGATCGCCACGCGGATTGGCTCCGATTCCCGACGGGCTGGTAGTACTGACCTTCGACGACGGCAACAAGTCCGACATCACCTTCGTCGCTCCCACGTTGAAGGACTACGGATTCGGAGCGTCCTTCTACATCACGGAGGGGCTGGGCTTTGGGGCCGACCCGAACAAGGAACGCTACGTGTCGTGGGAGGATGTCCGGCGGCTTCACGAACTCGGGTTCGAGGTTGGCAATCACACGGGCTCCCACCCGAACATGACCATGTTGTCCAAGGACGAGATCCACTCCAACCTTGAGCTGATCGAGCAGCGTTGCGAAGAGCACGGCATTCCGCGTCCTGTCACATTCGTGTATCCGGGCTGGCGACACAGCCTTCCGGTAGTCGAAGTTCTCGCCGAGAGGCAGTATGTCCTCGCTCGCCGAGGAGTGAGTCCTGAGCACCCTGACGGCGGCAGGGGCGCGCGGGGCCGGGCCTACGATCCTGCAGAGGATCACCCGCTGCTGATTCCGACCACCGGCTATGCAGGTCCGGAGTGGGGATTCGAGGACCTCGTATGGGCAGTTGACCAAGCTCGGAATGGCAAGATTACGGTGCTGACGTTTCACGGTGTGCCTGCCGCTGAGCATCCGTGGGTCCAGACTGAGCCCGAGGACTTCATTCGCTACATGGATTACCTGAAAGAGCGCAACTGCACGGTCATTGCCATGCGCGATCTAGTCCGGTACGTCGATCCGGCCATCCGCCCGACTGATCCCTACGAGGCGATTCGCAAGCGAATTGCGACAGACGGATGAGCGCTGACACCCGAGACAGAGGGACTGTCGATCCGAGCCAACACGGACCGCCTGGATCCAAGCGACCTCGTTTCACCGGTATCTTCTCCGGCTCTCACGCGAAGCACTGCCGACGATTGGAGACACTCTCTCGGCGAATCTACCGAGGGATTCCGCGGAACTACTGACGAGTACGACGCTACTGTGCCGCCAGCGTCCGGCCGGTGCGGCTTGCCAGTATCACGCCGCCGCCTTGAACGCCTCGAACCGAATTGCCAAGCGATCGCGGTCGGGTCGATCAAGAACTCGGCCCGGCATGTGGATCTTTCTCCCCTCAATGCCCTTGAGCGACTCCAGTAGAGGGCCGTCCTCCCTTTCGAGGAGCCGATCGGACACGTGCAGGTGGTAGTCCGGATCGATGCCGATGAGGTGAGCGTCAAATGCGGCGTGGTGGATCTTGGACAGAGGGATGCCGTTCGGGACCACTGCTTGGCCGAATAGCTCGTCGCGATCTGCAATGATGTGCGCCGCGTCGAGCAGCTTGGGCTCGGGGATACCCGATACCGCGCAACGGCCGCGATAGGCGGAGATTACCGCCTCGCGGAAGGATGATTGGTGCAGCCTCTGCTTCACGGATCGCAGAGCGTAGCGCCGCTCCACGACGGAACTGGGCATCGTGGCGACCTGTTCGACCGAAAGGACTTCCTGCTTCGGTGCGACCGAGGACCGTGCCGGTCCGAACGCAACCTTCGCCTTCAACGCCTTGGCATCCCATCCCGAGATGAATGCGGGTAGAATCGCTTGGTACCGACGTGGGGCGATCCCGAGGAAGTAGATCACAGGGATCTGCCGTTCGAACGCTTCGCGCAACCAGACGTTATCGGGTGCCTCTGGATCCTGCCCCATAAAGGCGTATTCGACGGTGTCGTCTCCTTCGTAGATCTGTCGGTGGATCTGCCTTTGGTCGTCGTACCAGATCTTCCTCCCTGGTACGGGGAACACGGTTCTGATGGATAGCAGGTACCGCATCTTCCGCGGCTTGAAGATGCCTCGCTGGGGATTGACGAGAGGGATTCGCTCCCCATCAAAGATGAAGCCAGGCTGCAGTTCCGTCCGGGTCAGGTGGTCGTGGATTTGCTGAAGGCCTTCAACGTGCGTGAAGGCCTTCATGCGCATCTGAGCATCCTTGTGTTCCGGGATCACCAACACACTCTCCGTTACTGATAGCAATTCTGGTTGTGCCAGTCGAGGGCGATAGGGTCCGGACGCGCCTTCCTTGGCCCTGGAACAAGGGTCCTCTTTCCGTCAAGGGCGTAGTAGTCCAGGTTTCGGGGTGCTCCCTTGTTTCGGCAGATCCCTATCTCCATCCTGTAACACCGCGGAATTTCAATTGGTTATGATGCCACCAACTACCGCGTCAGGATTCAGTTAGGGATTCAGAATCTTTTGATATTGCTGGCCTTACCGGCATCGCAGTGATTCATGACTGGGCCATTTCCCGACTCCGAGTCCAATGGATCCCCCGATTCAGCGTGGTTCTCGTCATCCCGGCCGGATCTCGATGCTGCATTGTGACATACTCCATTAAATTCACGGTCCTGAAACTTATACCGTATCATCATGCCTCGGCGCTCCCCCGACTTGCTCGTCCCCTTGCTCGCTTCCAATTCCCCGGTCACTCTCGAACAACTCCAGCAAGCCCTCGGCCAAGCCTCCCGCGCTACCACCTTCCGGTACCTCCGCCAGGTCCGCCACCTCCGCAGCTACAACTACAACGGCCGCTTCTACACCGACTGCGATCCCGATCGTTTCGACCCCTTCGGTCTGTTCTCCATCGGCGACGTCCACTTCTCCCGCGACGGCTCTCTGGCCGCCACTGTCGAGCGCTTGCTCCGCGAATCCGAGGACGGCTTCACCGACCAGGAACTCCGCGATCTCCTGCACGTCTCCGCGTACCCCTTCCTGCTCGCCGCCGTCCGCCAGGACCGCGCCCTCCGGGAGCGCCTCGGCGGCGTCTATGTCTACTTCTCAGCCGATTCCGAGACCGCTGAGCGCCAGCGCCGAACTCGCTTGGCGCGCCTCGACGCCGGCCGGGCCGCTGACCTCGCCGGCACGCTGGACCTGGCGATCATCATCGAGGTGCTGCTCGTGCTGGTCCAGCATCCCGGCTCCCGGCCCGGGCAGGTCGCCCGCCGCCTGCAGGGCCACTCCCCGCCTATCCCCCTAGGGCGGGTGCAGGCCGTATTCGAGCGCTTCGACCTGCACCGGATCGGCGACAAAGGGGGGGCTCCCAGTTCCTGACGCTGCCGCGGAACAGGTCCGCAACGCAGTGTTGCAGGCTCTGACGTTCCACAAGCGTGCGGACCTGCACCTCCGAGGGCTGGCGCACGTAGACGCAGGCCTTCTTGCGGTGCAAGTGGTCCGGTGTGAGCACGGTGTGTTCAGGCCTTGTCATGCGGTGCTGCCGGCCGGGACTTGCAGGGCCGGCCGGGCCGCCTGGCGCAGTTCCGGTGGCAGCCTCACCGGAGGCGACCGGTCGAACAGGCAGAGCTGCCGTCCTGGGTGGCCGTGGTGGTTCTTGAGAGTCTCCCTTCCCGGCGGACGACGGTTCGCCCAGGAAGGCGGACACCAGTTCCCGCAGGTCCGCCAAGGCTGCGACGAACAAGCGGGGCACTTCACGCACCGATCAATGGGACGCCCCGGGAGCCGTCATCCACTCGGGAATGTGATAGCGCACTCCCTGCGGATCCGTCACCACCAGCTGCGGGTGACCGAACCAGGACCTGCGCCGCAGACGGGTGACCCGCTGGCCGGCAAGTGGATGGAAACGGAAATGCACGGTGACCTCGGCAGGGCCCGCCGGAACGTGCAATGTGGGTCTGCTTGGGTATCTAGCCCTGGATCCGTCTCCCCTCGCTGGCCTCGGACTTGCTCGCCTGCCTCCAGCGCCAACTCCTCCACGACTGGCAGCAGCGCTAGGGCATCCGACCGGTCCTGTTGGAAACGCTCCGCGCCCCCCGCCTCCGCGACACCTGCTATCGCGCCGCCAACCGGATCCATCTGGGCCAGACCCAGGGCCGCGGGGAACTCGACACCCGCCACGAATACAACGAGCCCGTCGAATACGCCTTCATCAAAGCCCTCTGCCCGGGCTGGAAGGAAACCCTCAATCGGTAGTTCCGCAGCCGCCCCTCACAGCCCGCCCGAATACTCACGATCCCAAGACAACCCCCACCTAGGGGGAAACGCTTGACATCAATCACGAAGAGCTGTTGGGTGCTAGATTTCCAGCCTCGAGATTGGCGGCAGACGGAACTGGCTGATGCTCTCCTTGGCCGCGACCGCAAGGTTGGTGTTGTCGCTCCGAGCCTTCCGCATTCCCTCATCGGCCTTCCCGTATCCTCCGACACTGGCGGAGAAAGACCCTATCCTGTGTGCACTGCGATACGGCACGGCATCCAGTTCCGTGTCCAGTGCTTGTCTGTCTGCACATGACCGATGCGAACGCTCTTGCAGACGTTGAGCGAGAACTCTTCTGACGGAAATCCTCGCGCCAAACGTAACACGACTCCCTCGCGCGGGCCGCCGAGAACGGATGGTTCGCGGTGGGCATGCTCAATGAACGCCCTTATCTCGGCGACGGAGTCGAAGCATCCCCTGAAGATCACGGGGACGGTTGGGATTTCCTTGGACTTCGCGTACGACTCAACCTCGCCGAAAGCCGCAAACCGGCCCTTACCGTCTCGCAGGGCGAAGGCATAGAAGGTCTCCTGCTCCTCCACGGGGTCGTACGTGATGCTGTGGACACCGTAAATATCCTCGCCATAAAGGTAGACCTCGGGTTCCGTGACCTTCCAGGCGTGGTGCTTTTTGACCATCGCCATCCATTTGCCGGCAGAGGGTGCGGACACACTGCGCCCGTATGCTCTACCCGCGTGCAGAAGTGTGTTGCTTCCGTCGAGCTTTTCGGTCACGACGACAGCATTCCCCACGAATCGCGCCGAGTTCGAATGCACACTGTCCCCCCGACCGAGGGCTGGAGACCAAGGCCAGTACGGCGTAGCCGGATACTTGGCACGCAAAGGAAGACTCTTCGTGTTCACTGCTGCCGTCGCCCAGCCTCGAATGCGTGTTGGGGACAGAGTTGATGCAACTTCACTCCGAGCCTTTCGATGAGTGCCTCTTGCTCGCCCCAATCGCTGTCCGTAGCGTTCAGGAGAACGGCATCAGCTGCGACTGCAACCGCTAGGAACTTGCGGTCCGACCGGTCCTTCAGTTCATCATCGCTTCGTCTAATCGACTTCGTGATGGTAATTCTCCGCACTCGGTCGCTGGAATATTGATGGTCGAACAGGTAAATGAGGAACTCGCTCCCCACTCCCGACATTCCCCGGAGCTCCTTGTTCCGTTTCTCGTTCAGCTGCCCCCGTACTCCTCGAGAATCTCTCCATTGTTGTCGATGACCACAACTCCGTGCCGGAGTAAGGACTCAATATTCTCCACGCACGCCAATTGACGCTGGATGTCGGCATGAGTATCGCACCCATTGGCGAAGTGCAACGTTAGTATCGACGACAATTGCTCTCATTCTGGCTGCTCCAACCTTCTCTTTAGGGATGCCTTTGTGATCGCCGCGATCTCGCCCATTTCGTCGCCGAAGAAGTTCTCTGGCCAGTTCTCGATGACGCCCCATTCATTCAACAGCGGTTCGGAGACTGTTGCTCTACCTCCTTTCGAAGAGACGAAATAGAGCATTACGTCGCCAGAGTAAACCTCCTCTTCAGCGACGCGACGCTGCAGGCGCCGCATCAGGTGCTCGCTGTGGCTCTCGACAATGACCTGTACCTTTCGTACTGAGGCCACACTCAGGATGACGTCCGCCAGTCCGCTCTGTACGGATGGGTGCAAACGGAGCTCCGGCTGCTCCATCAGAACCGTCGAGCCTTCCGGGACGTAGTAGAGCAAGACCAATACAGGAAGGATTTGGGAGACTCCGAATCCAACGTCCACCAGGGATGTCCGCGGACCGTTGGGCGATGTTCTCACTCTCGCGTGATACAAGTTTGTTCCTTTTTCGATTTCCTTGAGATCGAAGTCCTCGATCAAGCCAAGCTGCGTTAGCCAATAGGCGATCATTTCCTGAAAGGTCTTTCGACGCATTCGGTATCCGAGCCTCCTCGTCTCGCCGTCACGAGATGCGGCAAGTACCGCGTCGATCGCGCGCTCACCCCGTTGGCCCACGTCTTCAGGGCTCGACCCGGTCCAGTGGTACTCGCGCCTAGGGTGCTCGCGTAATGGTCCGAGATAGTAGATTGAGTCCATCCGGTCCTCGCATGCCAACTCGAAGTCAGCGAGGAAATCCGAGTTTTGGAAGTAGCTCCGCACCTGTTTCGGAAAGAGGTGCGTCTTGACCGGGCGCGGCAAAGGCCAAGCCCGGCCCGGAGTGCGAACGAATCGGAATTCTTGGCCAACAGCGTCAAGTTCGAAGACCTCTTCGGAGTCAGCCTGTGGTTGCAAACTGAACTCGGTGCCATCGAACCGATACGTCAACCGGTAGGGCCAGGGACGTGCTTGCCTCAATCCGACTTCGCACTCCGTGGCGAGGCAGTCACCCCTGAACAACGATCCCTTCCAAGGTCTCATTGGGTCCACTATCCTCAGTGACTTGGGGAGCTTCCACTCCAGTAGCCACCGCATTCGTGCGTGGTTGTCATGGCCATGAACGACATCTGCGAAAGTCCCTAAGTTCACTAGGTTCGCCGGGCCGGCAAAATCGAGCACGATGCCACGGTCGGTGGCGTTTTTTGTCTGCTTGAGCAACAGAAGAAGCTGGAGGGGGCTGCTCTTGCCCGCGCTGTTGGTGCCGAAGAACCCGGTTACCTTGCCAAGGGTCAGATCGGCTTTTCGCCAAGCCTTGAAGTTCTCTAGTCTCACGCGGTTCAACATTTCTGCTGCTCCTCCTGAGCGTTGTAGGTTCACAGGCGTGAAATCCCTCTCATCGAGGAGACTCAGCCCACCTCCGAGGGGCTAGCGCTACGTCACATCTGACGCCTGAGTACGAGGGGGCACGAGGCGCCTGGCAAAACGGGTCACTCCCCAGGACCCTCGGGCCAATGCTCATGCAACGCCTGCATCACCATCTCCCTAGCCGAACGGTCTCCGGTCAAGTCGGCTAGGGATCGTGCCTTCAGAAGGTCCTGTCGCGCCTCCTCTCGGAGTCCCAACGCTACCCTTGAAACGCCCCTCCCGTAGAGATTCATCGCGTTGTCGGATTCCAGCTCTAGCGCCCTGTCGAAGTCGGTGATTGCTTCCCGGTGCCGGCCCAGCGCGGCTTTCGCGAGGCCTCGGTTCAAGATGGCCGTGGAATTCTGCGGGCTATCCTCGACTGCCTTGTCAAAATCGCCGATCGCCTCCGCGTGTCGCTCCAACGCTGCGTTTGCGAGTCCCCTGTTGGTGTAGGTCATCGTCATGGTATCCGTCGGCCCCAGTTCGATTGCCTTGTCAAAATCAGCGACAGCTTCCTCGTACCGGCCCATCTCGTATTTCGTGTACCCCCGGCCATTGAATGCCTCGCCGAAGCCACAGTGAGCGTCCAGTTCGATCGCCCTGGATTGGTCGGCTAGCGCCTCTTCGTAATGGCCCAGGAGCCGCCTAGCCATGCCTCGGTTGGCGAATGCCTCCGCATTGGTTGGGTCCAGCTTGATGGCCTTGTCGAATTCGGCGATGGCTTCCTCATACAGTCCGTCCTCGCCCTTGTCGATTCCCCGATCCATGAAGGTCTCGGAGTCAGCGGAAGTCAGCCCGAGATCCTGGGCGAATTCGGAAATCCCTGCCTCCTGGCGTTTCAGCGCGCGCTTCGCGAAGTGGAGACTCTGCTCGGCCAATTTAAATTCCGGCGCCAGCTGGAGCGCCCGGGAATAGTCAGTGATCGCCTCTTCGTACAGCCCTAACTCGTCCTTGGCGAGGCCTCGGTTGAAGTAGCGCTCCGCACCCTCCGGGTCCAGTTCAATTGCCTTGTCGAAATCGGCGATCGCTTCTTCGCGTCGCCCAACCACGACCAACGCGACACCGCGGTTGGCATAGGCACTCGTGTGTTCGGGATCCAGCTCAATTGCCTTGGAATAGTCAAGTATGGCTTCCTCTCGTCGTCCGCATTGGTCCTTGGCAAGGCCTCGGTTGTAGAACCGTCCGGACTTTCTGGGGTCGAGTTCCATGGCCCTGTCGAGATCGGCGATTCCATCCTCGTACCGCCCTTGCGCGACATAGGTGGTAGCGCGGTTGTCGTAGGCGCTGACGAATCCCGTGTTCAGCTCGATCGCCTTGGAATAGTCAGCGACCGCCTCTCTCGAGTTCTTGCCCAAGAGGAGATAGCCACTGGAGAACCAAGCCTTGGCGGCGCGCTCTTGGTCGACGCCGGACTCGGCTGTGCGTGCGACACTGCGCCAAAGCTCGATCGCTTCGTCGATTCGGCCCCGAGTCTGCAGCGAAAGTGCACGGCCGGTCTGCTTGTCAATCAGCGGGGCATCAGGGTTCCGACTCACGGTATCAACCGCCTCGGGCACCCGCTCGGGGCTATGTGATGCGATTTCGGCCGTCAGGTCCGCGAGAGAAGCGGAGAGCCGCTTTGACTCGCCCTTGAAGGTCTCGCCGTGTTCGAGCATAGACAACCGGACGGGTGTTGCTGGCACCTGAAGAGGAAGAGGTGTATCGGGAACAAACGTCGCCTTTGGCTATGGCTTCCCGCAGAGTGCCTTGGCAGCAAGGATACACCAACCCCTCCGTGTTTCCCCCTTAGCGGGCCGTTGCCGGATGAAGGGATGGACTCGCCGGGGCGCTGTCCATGAGCGAGACATCCCTTGGACGGCTAGCCTTGGGAGCCGCGACCGACGTCGATGCGGACACCGGCAAGAATCCCCTTGGTGGTTACTCGGCCCGCCACTCTGATCTACAGCGTCAGGATTCGGTTAGAATTCTGCGGGTGGGGACGCGACCATGGACGATTTTGCCGGGTTCAAGAGCGGTACGCCCGACCAAGATTCGGTGGCCCACGCCCGGCTGGGGTGACGCAATCCCGCATTCCGGTTGGTGCGCTGCATGCTCGGCGGTCCGATCGGTTCCTGACGATCCAGCTCGGCCAAGGCCCGGGGCAATGGGTCCGGTGTGCCGCACACCACCTGCACGTAGTCCGGATGCTCCAGGTTCGCTGCTAGGGCGACCTAGCCGACTGGTCCTCCACGTCGCGCCCCGGATGGGCGCGACCTAGCCGGCGGCGCAGACCCTGTTTTGATGCCGCGAAGGACTGTTCAATCACGTTGTTGGTCCGGTCGGTGACCGCCCCGCAGGTCCTCCGCGGACAGGCGCAGAACGTCCCGCAACTTGCAGGACAGAGTCCAGCCCCGCGCCAGGCTGGCGGTGGCCCGGCCCTCCGGACAAGAATCGGCTGACGGTGTGAACCGCCGGGGACCAGAACCAGCTAACCGCCTGGGCAAGGCTGCCCGGCCGCACACTCGGGACGATTTGCCCCACCGAAAGGTACGGCCAGATAATCTGAATATGGCTACCATGACCATCAATTCGACGTACTCCCTCGACGTTGACACGGTCCGTGCCCTGGAGGGGTTGGCGCGTCGCTGGAACGTCTCGAAGTCCGAGGCGCTTCGAAGGGCGATCCGGCATGAAGCCGAGCGGCAGCTATCGCGGGCCGACGCCAGGTTGCAGGTCCTCCGGGCACTACAGAAATCAGTAGCAGCCCGAGGAGTGGATTTGGACGCCTGGGAACGCCAAGCAGCCGAGATTCGGAGCGATTCCTTTCGGATGCCATAATTGCGGAGGTCGCTCGGCGCGGTTATCGGAGAGTTTCACCGGAGTCCATTTCATACTGCGGATTCGTCGGTACCACTTGGAAGCTGCGATTCCAATGCTGAATGGCCGGTGGCGCCCCGTCTACTGCGATGGTTGCTTCGGAGAGCCTCGAACGACAGACACCACGCTTTGATTGGCGGTACACGATCAGGTAGTTGCCAGAGGGGCAGGGAGAAGATGCGATGAGGGCGGTCTTACGCAATCTCGGAGCGGCTGCGTTGGGCTACGTCGCGGTGTCGATGTGCTCCTTCGTCCTGCCGGTGGTCATGTGGACGGTGCTGGGTGCCGACGGCTCGTTTCGGCCCGATAGCTGGGATACGTCCTCCGCATGGAACGCCGGGTGGATCCTCGTCGCCCTGGTGGGCGCGACTGCGGGTGGCTTCGTCTGCTCGAAGGTGGCCGCTGACCGGCGCGCCGTCTGGATCCTGATCGCCGTACTGGTGGTGGGCGGGGCGATGGCGGCGCTCTTCTACGTCCCGGCGGCCGAGGGAGATCGTCCTGCGGACGTCGGAATGTTCGAGGCCATGGCTTCGGCGCGGAGTCCTGCATGGCTGAGCTGGCTGAACCTGCCGCTGGCTGCCGCGGGGGCGTTCTTCGGGGCGCGGTTCGGAGAGGCGGACTGAGTTGACTTGGGCAGGAAGGGAATCCTGACCCGCTTCCGGAACTTCGAAGCGGTTTGCTCGACTATGTGGTGACGAGCATCATCTTCGTTCTTTGGGGCTGACCGCGGGAACTGCGAGACCAACCGCCGCTGGTCAGCTTGCCCCTGCCACGACGGCCGGAGTTTCCCGGTCGTCGTCGATCAAGGCGAATGACCGCGGATGTGGCTGAGCACGACCCGGCCCCGCGGCGAGAGTTCGTAGCCCGTCGCGAGGCTGACCGTCAGTCCGAGGCTCTTCAGTTTCCTCACTTGCAGCTTCAGCCAGTCCCTGTCGCAGTCCAGCCGTGCGGCCAGAGTCCTGCTGACGACACCAGGGTGCTTCTCCACTGCGACCAACACGCGCGCCGTCCACGGACCGGCCGGCGAACGGGCATCGAGTCGCCGCAACCTTCCGATGACCTGCTCGACTTCCGCGTCTGACAGGTCATCGTCTTGCCGCAGGGCCACGCGCGGGTCCGCGCCTCCGTAATCCACGGTGATGCGATAGACCTGTCCCTCCCCCCTGCCGAGTCCATCCAGCAGAGCGGCCCGTGAGATGAACCCCGCTCTCGCTGCGTCCGCGTCGGTAATGTCCGCGTCGATGACCGGGGCGACGTCGAGAATCCGAAGCACCCCGACTGCCGTGCGCAGGCTGCCGCCGCTACGAACGGTCGGCCTGCGCCAGCGACGGAACACCAACGAGATCTCCCCGCTGACGATGCGCTCGAGCACGGCCGTCCGCAGCAGCACTTGACTGCCTCAGTCTTCCGTCCAGGAACTGGTCAGCGCAGAGGCCGAATCCCCGCCAGAGCGTGCCGGGTACGGGCTGAGCGTGCGAGTGCGGGTCCCGGCTGACGACACGCGATTATCCTAGCAACGTGGGGCGAATAATGCTCCCAAGCCACTCACAATAAGGGCGTTATGTCCATGGTGCCAATCAAGCCTGGCACGTCGTTCTTCCGCCGGACGTTCGATACCTGCGTTATGTGGTCGACTCCAGAACGAAGCCGGGCCGCAGCTCCATCCTGGTCAGGTGGTCGTGGACCTACTGGAGGCCTTCAACTTGAGTGAAGTTCTTCATGCGGATCGGCGCGTCCCCAAGTTCGGAGATGACCGGCACACCTCTTGCTACCGGAAACAGTTCTGGTTGTGCCAGTCGAGCGCAACCGGGTCCGGACGTGCGTTCGCCGACTCCGGAATCAGGATCCTCTTGCCGTGAAGGGCGTAGTAGTCCTTACCGTTTTCGAACTCTTCTCGAATCCGAGAGCTGACCTCAAAATGCAGCTTCGGAGTGACCGTCACGTATCCGCTATCGAAGAGCTGGTGAATGTCGCTTCGAAGCAGGAGCCCGTTTCGCGGGTCGTGCCCGCCGCCCTGCGCGTACGGCTTGATATGCGCTGCCTCGAGAACCGGCAGGGTCCGTTCCCGGGTGACCGCGCAACGCCTTTCGTACGAGTCCGTCACAACGATCCGGAACGCGCCTTGGCCCAGCCGGGGCTTGATCAGTTGCGGCTTTCCGAATCGTGGGAAGGGCAGTCCCGCATTGATCTCGCTAGGCCATCTCATCCGAGCTGTCACGGCTTCCCACAGGTGAAGACCTTCAGGCTCCGATGTGTTGTATGTCTTGTAGTCGACAATTCTCGGGGACCAACTCCCCGGTACCGGAATCCAATCGCTCTCTTCGAAGAAGGCTGGCTGGGTGAGGATTCGGCACCCGATCGGAAAATCGCTTTGATCGTCCGGGCCCGTGCGTCGGTACTTGGCAATCCGCTTTCGCATTTCCTCTGACGAACGTGTGCCGTTGGCCGCGCCAAACGCACTCCAGGCAAGCGAGCAGGGCAGGGTGTTGGTGTGCGCAAAGACCCCGCAGCCTGCGATTGCGTTACGGGGCGCGCGCAACTTGAACAAGAGCAACTCACCCCGATCGAGCGACAGGAATCTCTTCGGCGACGGCGACCAGAAATTGACCTCCTCGAGATTCGGTCGATGCCGGAGCTGGTCGAACCAGTCGTTATCAGTGACCGCCAAGACGAGGCTGATGCCCATTGCCATCTGCCGGATCCGGAGAATGGAACCTTACCACATTGGTCGCGGGAGGTTTGCGTGCCGCCAGGTTACGCTCGTCAAGCTTGTTCACTCGCGAAATCCCAGCCTGTTCGTGAATGACCGTAGGGTTTGGCCCGCGCAGGGAGTCGACCCCTCGACTGAGCACTTCGGGCGTTCCCTTCTTGCGCAACGCCGGGCACGGGTCGGCACAGACCCCTATCGGTCTCGGCCCGTTAGTGCTTCGGGGCGAACAATCCGGCCCGTCTCGGGCCCAGGGTCCGCAGTTCCCGCTCCTCAAGGCAGGTTCGAGCCCGTCTCCTGTGCCCCCGCCCCTTCCGTAGCCCGGGCCCCTTCCAGCATTGTGAACATGCTGTAGTTGCCCTCGTGGCAGGCGTACTCGTACATGGGCTGGTCCGTCTTTTTCATCGGGATCAGGGTCGTCCACGGTCGATCGAACGACTCCGGATCCTCGATTGTGTACTGATACACGATCCTCTCCGGGCCCACCCGTGTGAATCTCTCGACCAGCCGCATGTTCTTGCCGGACCCTCGAAATGAAGTCTTGTCCGTGAAGTTGGTCGACTCCACGACCAGGGTGTCACCTTCCCAGCGTCCACGAGCGTCGCCTCGCCATTGTCGGATGTGATCCGGGAGATGTGCGCGACCATCCAGCGGCACGATGCGGGCATCATTCACCATCTCGATCAGAAGTACCGCGTAGCCCGGTGTCTGGAAGATGTGGACGTTGTTGTTGTAGGCGCTCGGAGTATACGGAGGCCCGGCGTTGAATCCCAGGATGCAGCGCTCGGCCACGCCCCGGTCTTCCGGTCCGTGCGGAGGACGGGCTCTCGCGGCTCGCATTGCCCCGTACCGCTTGCTTGCCAGCGCCGTCAGCGGAGGGATCCTGCCGTCCGGCGGATCAACGACCAGCGAGGTCCGGCCGTCCTCGATCAACTGGTCGCCGAAGTCCCACCAGAACTGGTTGTAGGCGTTGCGAACATCCTGCTCTCTCGAAATCCCGTCCGCGGCGCGTCGGTCCTTGTTCCGGCGGGCCAGTTCCTCCGTTCGGAACTGTTCGGCCTCCTCAGCGCTGTCGAATGTTTGCTTCTCGCCGAGGGTTCTCGGGCGTTCCAGCGGAGTGATGGTTCGGAAATCCCAAACACCGCGAAGATCGGGTACTCCCCAAGCGGTTCTTGGGGGCGTCCATTCGCCCTGTTTCCCTTCGGTCTTTCCTTCGGCCGCGGTCAGCGGTGTCGCCAACAGCGCCGCAAACCCCAGCGCAAACAGTCGGGACGTCATGTTGCGGTCTCCTGCCTCACTCGCCTTCCTTCTTGCGCAGGTGCCCGTACATCATCTCTTCGACGAACTCCACGCACTTGAATTCCAGCAGCTGCATGTTCTCCTCGATCCGCCTGTACAGCGGAATCTTGATCTTCCACGGCCGCGTGAAGACGTTCTCGTCTTCGATCGTCGCCTCGTACATCAGGTGGTTGGGGCCGATCCGGGTATAGCGCTCCTCGACCTGCAGCGATTCCGTGTGGAAGTTCCCCGCACTGTCGAACCATGTGTCCGGCACGTGATTGGTCACGTCCACGACAAGTGTGTTCCCGTCCCACCGGCCGAGCGAATG
Organism: uncultured Bryobacterales bacterium; assembly: GCA_964461235.1. Taxonomy (GTDB): domain Bacteria; phylum Acidobacteriota; class Terriglobia; order Bryobacterales; family UBA6623; genus VXMF01. The sequence continues at coordinate 25,732 of CAYWUV010000008.1, forward strand.
TCCCATCCACGCGTCGCCGGGATGCTCGAAGTCCGGCTGATTCATGTAGATTACCCGGGAAGCGCTGGCGAACTCGTATGCGAACAGGATGTGGTCCGGAGTCTGCACGATCTGAAACGGAAAGGGCATGTATGTGGCGCGTGGGACGCCGGGCATGTAGCACTTCACGACCGGATCGAGTTTCAGCCAGTTCCTGCGGTTTTGATTCCTCTTCTCAAGGGCCTCAGCCTTGTACGGGATTTCACCGCCTTCTACGATCCCCAGTCCGCCAGGGATCGCCCCGATAGCGCCCATCTCGACGACGGGCCCGGCTTCGGCCGAATGGCCTTCGAGATTCCAGTGGGCCGTTCCCAAGGCCTGCCAGATACCGTTCAGGTCGGGGTTGCCATCAGGTGTGAGCGGCACTTCGTATTGCTGGGACAAAGCCACCGCGGGCAGCAAGGCAGCACACAAGACCAATGTCGAAGCGTTCGCCCCGAAGAGGTTGGCCCTGCGTCTCAATAGGATTCGAATCATGCGCAGCTCCCCACAGAGTGTACCCCGATCCCTGATTGAGGCAAACCGCTATCGCAACCCGCGCAAGTCTACCGGCGCGTACGAGCCGAACCCCGCGTCCTCCGGTCTAGGACCGGGTGAGGCTCCACCCTTCGATATCGTGCTCGACGGTGAGACGGCCCTGCGTTCGGCGGCGGGGTTTATGGGCAGGGTCCGGCGTCGGCACGTTCCTTCAATGCGCCTGCTTCCACCGAAAGTTGGGGTCGCTGGTCCCTGGTCGCCCCTGCCGGCGAGCGGCCGAAACGCCACACCCGAGTCGAGCGTCGCTGTGCTCGATGGTACCCGGATCAATCGCACCGGCTGGAATAGTTGCAGAGCGTGGCTCGCGGGCGACCGGGCTTACGGCCCACGCCGATCATAGTGACGGCATTGGCTCGGGGGGAACTCGGCCCGGCCATGGCCGGCGGGCTTTCGAGCACGAGCAGGCGTCGCTTTCTAGGGATCCGAGGGCGGCGTCGAGTGGCTGCTTGCGCGACGTTGCGAAAACCACCCTTGGCAGTTGGATCGAAGGATTCACAGCCGGTTACTGGGTCCATCCGAACGAACGGACGGGTGCCTATATCGACAGGAATGCGGCTGTGGGAGAGATCAGTCGATTCTTGGCCAGAGTCCATTCGAATGTTCGTGGAGGTTGGGGCGCCGCACCATACTTTGCAGTTTCACGTCGACCATCAGGACGAGGTCAGGGTCTTCGCGAGTGATCCGGTGGAGCTGCTTGGGGACGGTCTGCCTCGAAGGCAGCGTCGGTTGGTCGAAGCTTGGACGGAATTGCACCAAGGTGAGTCGAAGGCTGAAGGACGTGCGTTGCAGGAACAACGTTCCCTGAAGCCACTCCTTTCGAGCCGCTGGAGTGATCCAATGCGTCCCGCAATCCATCGCGTCACGGGAGTGCGGATTGTCGGAGATTACACACTTGAGGTGGAATTCGCCGACGGTTCGAAGCAGAATAGCGACTTTCGGCCCGTGATGGCCGGAGAGATGTATGCCCCTCTGCTTGATCGGTCCTTGTTCAAAGAGGTGACAGTGGACGCTGAAGTGCACACGCTTGTTTGGCCTAATGGAGCTGACTTCGATCCAGCGATACTTCACGACTGGCCGATCTACGAAGAAGCCTTCCGAGAAAGGGCGAAGCAGTGGGGTGCCGTTTCACAAGGGAATCCCAGTTCCTGAAACGGGCATGGTCGATAAGTTGTTTTCGCAGAAGCCCTTCTGATCTCGGTTTCGTAGCGTCTGCCTCCTGATGGCGAAGTCATGTCCCTGTCTTGCGATTGGCGGCATTCGTGACATCCAAGTTCAGCAAGGGGATAGCCAGGCTGAAGCGGACGGTGCGTGCTGGTCGCAGCTGTTCCAACGCGTTGCTGACAGAACTCCCCCCTCGGTGCGGGTGTCCGCGCTAACTGTCAGGGAAGGGGCCGGGGCGGAACGGGCACAACAGCTGTTGCATCAGCTGGTCCGGCGCCGGTGCTAGGATGCTGAACGGCAGAGCCGAATGCTCTGAGAGACTTGTGCTGGCAGTGAGACTCGTGCTGGCAGTGAAAGGAGGAATGCAGTGATTCGCAGTTCTGTAAGCGCTTCCGCCCTTGTCGCGTTGTCGCTAGCGGTAGCGCCGTGCTCGCTGGCTCATCACGCCTTTTCCGCCGAGTTCGACGCGAACCTGCCGATTCGCGTGAGTGGCACGGTCGTCAAGGTGGAATGGATCAACCCGCATGCCTGGGTGCACGTGCGAAGTGACCAGGACGACAACGTTGTCTGGGAGCTGGAGGCCGGCACGCCGAACACGCTCCTCCGGCGGGGCCTCACTCGGACCATCTTGCTACCTGGAACCGACGTGACGGTACGGGGCTATCAGAGCAAGGACCGGCTCTGCAATCCGAACTGCAAGGGCAGCGGCCGGGACATCACGCTCCCGGACGGCCGCAAGCTCTTCATGGGATCATCCGGAACCGGTGCGCCCCGAGACGGGGCGGATCCGAGCGAGCCGAAGCTGCCCTGATCACTTCCCCTCGGCCTGTTCCGGTTCGTCCTTCTTGAGGCGCTCCTCGGCTGCCTTGACGGCCTTCGATCCGCCATACCACGTCGCGAGCCAGTCATCCGTCGTCTTGCCCTGCCGTTCTTGCGCTCGGGCGCCCGACAGCATTAGGAACATCGCGCGGTTGCCCTCGTGGCAGGCGTACTCGAGCAAGGGGTCAGAAGTCCTCTTCATTTCGACGGCGACAGACCACGGATTCTCGAATGACTCCGGATCGTTGATCGTGAACTCGTAGAGCAGCGCGCCCTCCGAGGTTCTGGTGAAGCGCTCCTGCAGCAGCATGTTCGGGCCCGAACCTCGGAAGTTCGTGTGTTCCGAGAAGTTCCGGGTTGTCACGACCAGGGTGTCGCCCTCCCAGCGACCACGGGAGTCGCCCTTCCAGAACCGCATGTTTTCCGGCACGTGATCCCGGCCGTCCAGGGGGATGATGCGGTGGTCATTGATCATCTCGTTGAGTAGGGCCACATGCGTCGGAGTCTGGAAGATTTCGACGAAATTGTTGTACGCCCCAGGGGTCATCGGCGGGCCGGAGTTGAAGCCCATGATGCAGCGCTCAAGGGGATTGCGGTCCTCGGGCCCAGCCGGCACCCCTCCCCAGCGGGCGTAGCGTTCGGCGGAACGACGCTTCGCCAGTTCGGTTTGCCCGGGGACCCGACCGTCCGGAGGATCGACGACCAGCGAGGTCCGCATGGTGCCCGTCATCTTCTCGCCTCGGTCCAGCCAGAACGCGTTGTAGCCTACATCCACGTCCCCTTGGCCCTGGACCGGATCCCGTTCCCTGCTGGCTGCGCGCGCCTTCAGCGTCCGTTCCTCCCATTCCGCGATTTCCTCGGCAGAGAGGAACGCCTTGTCCCCGAACTCCTTGGGCCGCTCGAACGGCGTGAGCGAGCGGAAATCCCATGTGCCCCGCAGGTCGGGCGCTCCCCAGCTTGTCTTCGGGACATCGGCTCCCTGGGCCGCTGGGGCCATGGCCCCAGCAACCAGGGCCGCGACCAGCACAATCAGACAGGCGCTCTTGAATGAACGTCTCGGAGAATCGGGTGGAATGGACATGGTTGCCCCCGTCTAGTTGCCCGGCTGCGGTGCGGGCTCCGGTTCCTCGGGAGGCGGCGTGGCCCCCCGGCGTAGATGGCCGTACACCGCGCCTTCGGCGAACGGCACGCACTTGAACTCCAGAATCTGGGCATTCTCCTCAAGACGGCGGTACAGCGGCATGCTGACCTTCCACGGCCTCGTGAAGATCTCAGGGTCGTCAATCGTAGCCTCGTACCGCAGCGTGTTGGGGCCGGTCGGCGTGTACCGTTCCTCGACTCTCAGGTTCTCGCTATGGAAGTTGCCGGAACTGTCGAACCAAGTGCCGGCCACCTGGGCGGTTACGTCAACCACGAGCGTGTCGCCCTCCCAGCGGCCCAGCCCGTAGCCCATCCACGACGGTGCCAGCGCCTCTGACCCGGGCCGGTCCAAGCGGACGACTCGGCTCGTGCTGGCGAATTCGTAGGCGAAGAGCATCGCGTCGGGAGTCTGGACGATCTGGAAGGGAAACGGCATGTAGGTTGCCCTGGGAATGCCGGGCATGTAGCACTTCACTGCAGGATCCAGCTTCAGCCAGTTCTTCCGATTCTCATCGCGCTGCTTCAGTGTCTCCGGGCGATACGGAATCGTGCCTCCCTCGACCACGCTCAGGCCGGCAGGAATCGCTCCCAGAGCCCCGAGAGCCTCGACCGGTCCGTGGCGGGCTGCGTGGGCCTCCAAGTCCCAGTGGGCCGACCCCATCGCCTGCCAGATGCCGTTGAGGTCCGGGTTCCCGTCGGGGGTTCGTCCCGTCGGGGACTGCGCCAACGCCCCGTGCCCCGCGAAGCTCGCGACGACAAGCCATGCGTTCGCAAGCGCGGTTCCGTGCTTCAACATGCTCTCCGCCAACGGGAATCCGAATCGGACGCGTCGCGAGCGATCACGACCGGCTCGATCCGTTCCATGCTGGCAAGCCGAGTATACACACGACGAAGGCTCGGAACTCTCCCCTCGCGCATGTCCCGGGACCCTTGTGCGGGCCGATCCGTCCGGGTCAGAACGTCAAGCGCATCCGCAGGCTGAACGTGCGGCCGTCGTTGAGCGTGTTGGTGATCTGTCCGAAGTTTCCGCCAGTCAGGTCGTTGCCCGGATAGGCGAACTGGGGGGTATTGAACAGGTTGATGGATTCCGCCCGGAACGTCAGCGTACTCTCGCTTGCGATCTTCCAGCTCCTCGACATCGAGAAATTGACATTCTGGATCCCGTCCTTCCGGAAGACGTTCCGACCCAGGTTTCCGCTGTCCCGGTTCAGGGGGACGAAGTCGAACGCCGAGCGCGGCAGCATCACTCTGGAAGTGTCCGGGTGGGTGATGCTTCGTCCCAGGATCGAAGGGTCCAGCAATTGCGGGCGGTCGCCTACTGCGCCGTCAACATTGCCGATCCCGGGCCCGTCTGAGCCTGCGTACATCATGAATGGCGTGCCTGTCTTCAGTAGGACCACGGAGTTCACTTCCCACCCTCCGAACGCCTGATTCAATGCACTGGTCGAAGATCCGATCGTCGGTGTCCGGTAGCCCAGCCGTGCCATGGCGGCGTGGGACTGGTCGAAGGCGCTGAGGGCCTTGACGTCGCGGTGGACTTCGAACTCCGTCTGGCTCCGCCCGGCGAAAGCGTCGCGGGTGGAAGCAGTACTGGCGTAGTGGGCACCCAGATCGATGGCCTTACTCAACCAGTACGAAAAATCGAGAGTCAATCCCCTGACGTCGCGGATGCCCAGTGTTGCCCTTGCCGCGTCGAAGTAGGCCCGGGACCCGTTGAGGATACGGCGCACGTCGAAATAGCGCTGATCCGGGCGCCTCTGATTCACAGTCCTGGTTGTGCGCTCAATGCCATTTACCCGTCTCGCCCTGTTAAACATCCATCCCGCGAGCAGACGGTGCGAACGACTTCCCACGTATCCGATTTGGGAGTAGATACCATCGGAGTTCGCCACTTCCCAGCTGAAGTTGTACTGGTGCGAGTACGGTGACACCAAGTCCGGCGAGATCTGGACGATCGTGCTTCGGGCGTTCGGGTTGCCAGCGTCCACCATTAATCCCGCGAACGGGTCGACCAAGTTCGGCGCAACCACATTGACGCGAATGTTGCCCGGGGGATTAAATCGTTCCTGCGAGTACGTTGCAGCGAAGATCTCACCGTACTGGAGTCCGTAGGCCCCCCTAAGTACGCCGAGCGGCGTGCGATACGCGAATCCGAAGTTGGGCGCAAAGTTGTTGCAATCGCACCGGTAAGGCAGGTCTGACAGGCTGTTCACCTCGACCGGGCGCGTGAGGGGCTCGTAACGGATACCGAAGTTCAAGGTGAGGTTTCGACGCAGAGTCCATGTGTCACCGGCGAAATGCTGCATCCGCCAGCGACGGAACCCTCGATACGGCGTGCCGATCGCCAAGGTGAACCTGGTTGGCGTCCCATGTCGCACGTTGGTGATCATGTCCCGGCCGAAGTCTGCCCCGAACATGATCATTCCGGCATGCCCAGAACTCTCTATGCCGTTGAGGTGTTCCCGCACGACACTAACGCCGGCGGTGAGTTGGTGGTTGCCCTTTCTTGTAGCTACGGAGCCGGCGTACCGAAAGAAATTCTGCGCTCGGTCAAACGGAATGCTCGACGTTCCGCCCAGAGTTTCCAACTGGCGCATCATCCAGACGAGCGGGCCGAAGGCTGTCTCGTCCTGAACGATCAGCGATGTCATGCGCCTGAATCCGACGGAAAGGAGGCCGGTGGTATCGGCCGATATGTCGCGCGTCCACGTCAGACGGGCGTCGTGCGATCCTGTCGTGGTGTTCGGGTTTTGTCCCTTGACCAGTTGGAACGCGTCGACATATTGCTTGTGGAAGCGGTAGTCCAATGACACACGATCCGGTCCGCCAAGCGGCAGGTCGAAGCGCCCGCCCGCTACGTCGTTATTGATACTCTGCGGGGCATTTGTGTTATGCGCCCTCGGATTGATGTCGGGTCGGTTCGGTGCTTCGTCCGGAAACGAGTCAAGGATCTGGGAGACCCTGCTACGGCGCACCGGATCGGTTGCGAGGGGTGTCCGCTCTTCGGGTAGCGGGATCAGAACATTGCCATTTACGTTCCCACGGTTCCGCTGTTGGGACAGATCGACCGACAGCGCCGACTTTGCAACGAGCGGCACCAGCAGGTTAGCGCCGTAGTCATTCGTCCTGGCTGGCTGTACCGACCCGACTTGGAAGAACGACCGGGCGGAAAACACGCTGTTGCCGTGGACCTCGTAAGCAGATCCGTGAAAGTCGCGTCGAGCCCGCGGTTTGAGATGGAACTGCCGCTTTGGCGCGCTACCAAACTCGCTCCCGAAATACCCTTCGGACGGCGCGAATTCCCGAACGATTGTTGCGGTGGTGCCCATTCGGATGTTGATTTCCTTCTGGACGTTGTTGTCGACAAGGGTGAGCTGGACGTTCTCGTTGCGCCGGCTCTCGCCCGACTCGGAGTCGACCTCGCCGAGAAGATTCAGTTCTGTACGGGATTGGCTGCTCGCGGTCTCATCCTGCTGCGACTCCACTAGCGCCCCGTTTCCTTCTACGGAGGTTGCGAGAACGGTCGGGCTCTCTGTGGCATCTTGGTCCGCTGCAGCGAGACCCAGGATGCCAGTGAGATAAAGCCCCAGGAAGGTAATCCTCGAGGCTGGGCGTCTAGTCAAAGGCATCAGTTCAACGGTGCCGAGTGGTTAAGGTTCCTTCGCGGGCACGCAAAAATTGCATTGCGGCACACGCCGCCGGATCCGAGCCAGCCGGAAGACCGTGGGATTAGGATATCGCGGTTGTCCACTGCATGCGCCTGAACATGCGGCAGTGTCGTACCGATTTGTCACTGAAGTGCCTCGATCCGGGCTCGACATCGAGCCCGGGCGGCAGCATTGAAGCGCGATCGAACCCGCAGCCAGATTGACGACATCCCTTGGTGGTGCGGAGTTCCGATTTCTTCGGCTTGATCGGGTTCTGCATGGTCACCAAAGACAGTTGCGGAGCAGACTCGCGATGCTGCGAGACACTAGGGCGATGATCCCTCGCTACAGGCGTCCCGAGTTGGGGCGCATCTGGTCCGACGAGAACAAGTATCGCCAGTGGCTCGAGGTCGAGCTGATGGCGTCCGAGGCTCTGGCGGAACTCGGCGAAGTGCCGGGTGATGCTGCTGCAGCGTTGCGGCAACATGCGGATTTCGATCTTGCTCGCATCGAGGCGATCGAAGCGGAGGTTCGTCACGATGTCATCGCCTTTCTGACCTCGGTTTCGGAGAAGATGGCGGAGGCCGGAGCGGGCGAGCACTCGCGGTGGCTCCACTACGGCCTGACTTCCAACGACGTGGTCGACACCGCGCAGGCGCTTCTCCTCAAGCAGGCGTCCGAGCCGATCGCGACTCAGCTCCGGGAATTGCATGCAATCCTGCGGGACCGTGCGTTTGAGTTCAAGGACACCGTGATGGTGGGGCGGACCCACGGGGTTCACGCCGAGCCGACCACCTTTGGGCTGAAGCTCGCCAACTGGTTCAGCGAGGTTGGCCGTCAAATTGACCGCTTCGACGCCGCCCGCGAGCAGATGAGAGTCGGCAAGCTGTCGGGGGCTGTTGGCACGTTGGCCCACATCAGCCCCGAGGCGGAAGCGAGGATTTGCGAGAAGCTCGGCCTCCAGCCGACCGCTGTCTCGAATCAGGTCATCCAGCGCGACCGCCACGCACACTTCGTCTCGGTGCTGGCCAATATCGCCGCAACCATCGAGAAGATCGCGGTGGAGGTCAGGCACCTGCAGCGCACGGAAGTGCGCGAAGCGCAGGAGTACTTCTCGAAGACCCAGAAGGGCAGCTCGGCGATGCCCCACAAGAAGAATCCGATCGTCTCGGAACAGCTCAGCGGCCTGGCTCGAGTGGTACGCGGGAACGCTGTCGTGGCATTCGAGAACGTCGCGCTCTGGCACGAGCGGGACATCTCCCATAGCTCCGTGGAGCGGGTGATTCTGGCCGACTCGACAACGCTCGTGGACTACATGCTCGACAAGGCCTGCAGCCTGGTTCGGCGGCTGCTGGTGTATCCCGAGCGCATGGCTCGGAACCTGTCGTCGAATGGCGGGCTTGTGTTCTCGGGCCAGCTATTGCTGGAACTCGCCGCTAAGGGAGTCCTCCGTGAAACGGCATACCGATGGGTCCAGCGCAACGCGCTCAGGGCATGGGAGGAGGACGGCAATTTCCGGGAGATGGTCGAGGGAGACCACGAAATCAACGATGTGCTCGGAACCGAGGATTATGACCGAGCCTTCTCCTTGGAGCGGCAGTTGCGGAACGTCGACGCCATCTTCGAACGGGTGTTCGGGACTAGTCGGAACTAGCCAGGAGCAGTAAGGTGCTAGCTGTTGCCCTCCTCCTAGCGGTTCCCGTCGATGTCACGCTCGATTCCGGCTTGTTCGCCAACACGATCTACCACGTCGTTTGCTTGGCCGAGCAGATCAGCTGTAGCCGTGAGAGGATCGAACGCTTCTGGAACGAGGAACTCGAGTGGGGCGACGGGGACGAACAGGCCCTCTCCACGGTCAAGTCGGCGCTAGGACGACTCGATGATGCCGCCGGATTCCCCGAGGCGGTAGCAGTTCCTCCCAACTTCAGCGGATACTATCCCGGGTATCGGGCTCGCTACGACTTCCTCAGTTCTATTCTCCAATCAGGGTCGGCTCCCGCAGTTGCGGAAGTGGCTGCGGCTTCCGCGGGAGGGGCGGAGGCGCAACGCCTGGCGGCGGCATTCGGGCATTTCGAAGACCGTCTCCGACCATGGTGGGAGACTCAGGATTCCGATTCGGCCACCGAATATGGCTTGGACTTGTTGGCAAGGATGGAGGGTGCCGGCCTTTGGGATTTGGCGGACCAGCTGGCAGATTTCTTGGAGGCCGACGTCGCCCAGGCGGGAATTCACACCATCATTGCGCCCTATACCGGGGCTGGAGCCTTCGCAACCATCATGGGAAGGCATTTGTTCATTGAGTTCTCAGCTTCCGACACCTCGACTGACGGTGCATGGAAGGCACTTCACGAGTTCACGCACATCCTGTACGACAACGGTCCGATCAATCGCCATCAGGAGTTGATCGCCCAATTCCTCGAAGCAGAGCAGCCCCACTCGATGGCGCATTACGTCTTGTTGAATGAGGCCATCGGAACGGCGTCACAGCTGATCGCGTTCGAGAGGCTGGAGGAGAAGACCGAGGACTTCTATTCCGATCAGTTCATTCCGAGGATCGCCCTGTCGACGCAGCCTCTCTTGGAGGAAGCGCTTGCGACCGGATCGACACTCTACACCGGATTTTCAGGGCGGTACATGCTCGCTGCAGATGCCGAACTGACGGACCAAGTCCGGTGTCCTCAGTACATGCTGCTTGGTGTTGGGGTTCTCGGGACCGAGAGGCATCCGGATGCCGCAATGGCGTACTTTGACCTGATTCCACCTAGATCCGTCAGCACTGCAGAGGATTGGGTAGCGTTGTTTCCCGAAGCCAACGTGGTTCGGCTACTCACCCATGACGAGCTTGGTTCGGTGAAGGACCTGCTTCCGGCGGGCAGTCCTGCGATGCAGCATCGGGGATTCGCGTATTCCCCAGTCCCAACGTCCAAGAGAAGGATTTACCTGTTCAGCGGCCGGTCCGAGAAGGACTTAGTCGAAGCCGTCAGAGAGTTCTCGGAGTTGGATGATGTAACTCCGAGTGGATTCCTCGTCGCGTTTGACTGAACATCGCCCTTCGCGCTCCTAGGTCGTTATAACTGCCACAGTCTCATCGCCACGGCTGTGGTTGGCGTTGGCCAAGAAGTGTTGGTTTCCGGATACGGTCGACTGTCCGCGCCCGGGTACCCGAAGCGGGGCCTCAGGGTTCTACCACGACGCCAGCTAGGTCCTCGTACATCTTGAAGGCAGCGATGATGTCTTCGTCTCCATGACCCTGCGCCACCCCGGCGCTCAACATCTCGTGCACCATGCTCGTATTTGGCAGAGGAACGCCCAGCTCGCGAGCCGATTCGAGCATCAGCCCGACGTCTTTACGCAACCACTTCAGCGCGAAGGCTGGGTTGAAGTCTCGCTTGAACAGGAAGGGAGCCTTGAATGCGACCAGGCCCGACTTGGCGGCGGAGTTGTCCAGGATGTCGAACATCAGTTCCGGCGGAACGCCGGCCTTGGTTGCCACCACCATGCCCTCCACGAAGCCTTGGAGGGTGTTGGCCAGAACAGAGTTCTGGGACAGTTTCGCGTGCAGCGCCATGCCCTGTCCCCCGCAGTAGTAGAGTTTCTTTCCCATGCACTCGAAATACTGGCGCACGCTCTCGAAGACCTCCTCGTCGCCTCCGATCATGAACGTCAGCGTGCCGCCCTTCGCGCCGGGAGTCGAGCCGCTGCACGGCGAGTCGAGGTAGCTGCAGCCTTCGGCCTCGAACTTCGCGGCGATGCGACGCGCCGTGCTCGGGCCGATGGTCGAGCAGTCGGCAACCACCGTTCCCGGCTTGGCGCCCGACAGCACTCCGTTGTCACCCGTAAGGACTTCCTCCGACATCGCGGAGTCGCCTACGCACACGAAGATGCAGTCGGCGAACGCCCCTACTTCGGCTGGTGTCTCGCAGTAGTGGCCCTTGTCGCTCGAATCGGCGAGTTCCTTAGCTTTCGAGCTCGTGTGGCTCCAGAGTGCCACGTCGTGGCCGTGCTTCAGCAAGTGCCCGGCCATGGGGTAACCCATGAGTCCGAGTCCGAGGAATCCAAGTTTCGCCATAAATGAGCATTGTATCGGAACCGTTTCGTCGGCGATTCGCTCGCCTGGGACACCATCCTGCGGTTTGCGATTGCCGGCCGCAGCCGCGTCGCGCTAGGCGTGTGGAGTTGCCGGATCCCCGCATCTTCGGGGGTTGCCGCAAAGGCCGTTCGCAACGCTTGGACACTAGTAACGAGAGACGCGCGGGAAACCAACGTCAGTTGTCACCGCGAGCGAATCGAAGTTCATCACCATGTGCTCGTGACGGACTTGCGCCAGGCGATCGTCGTCCCAGAGGTTCTCGAATTCGCCCGGGTCCGCATCCAGGTCGAAGAGTTCACCGAGGCCATGACCGTGGTAGACCACATGCTTGTATTGCCGGCTCCGAACCATGCTGGCGAAACTCTGGACACCAGCAAGGGCGCGGTAGTACTCGCTTCGCACGAACTCCCTATGGCTGTCCGCAGGCGATTCCCCCTTGAGGATTGCCGTGAGAGGCTTCCCGTGCATCGTTCCCGGTATGGGCAGACCGGCCAATTCGAGGAACGTGGGTGCCAGGTCGGTGAGCTCGACCAGCGCTCCGCTCCTCAGATTCTGCTGAAATCGCTCGGGCCAGGAGATCACCAAGGGAACATGCACCAGGCTCTCGTAGAAGCGGCAGCCCTTTAGGAGCAGTCCGTGGTCGCCCAGGGTTTCGCCGTGATCGCTCGTAAAGACGACTACGGTGCGCTCCAGTTGCCCGGACTCTTCGAGCGCGTCCAGCATCCGCCCGACGTTGTGATCGATCAGCTCGATCATCGCGTAGTACTTGGCTTGGTAGGACTTCGCGTTCAAGTCCTCTGGACGCCTTGCCGTCCGCTGGAAGTTGACGTTCTTCAGACGCTCCTGGGCAGCGAGGTCCGATTCGCGGAAAAGCGGGCCGGGCATTTGCGATTCCGGATAGTGGTCCAGCCACTCCTGCGGCGGATCGAACGGGGAGTGCGGATCGAAGCAATTGAGGCTGAACAGCCAGGGCCCCGAGCGCTCCTCGTTCATGAATTCGATCGCTCGGTCAGCGCACCAGGTGGTTTGGTGAAACTCGCTGGGAATGTACCCGAGCTCCTTGTAAATCGAGGTGTAGTCCTTGCCCTTCGATCGGAGCCAGTCGATGTACGCGTGCCCCTCCGGCCAATCGTCGTGCGGATGATGGCTCCAGTGGAACACCCTGTACCCGTCGTCCACGCGCGGCTCGACGCGGCCCTGTGCCCCGGACAAGTGAAACTTGCCCGCCAGTCCGCAGTCGTATCCGGCGTCCGCCAGGGTCTTGGTCACGAGCGGTGCCGCGTCGGCCCAGCGCTCGTTCCCGTTCATGCAGCCGTGGACTGACGACGGGTACATTCCCGTCAGGAAGCCCGCTCGGCTGGGCGTGCAAATCGGAGACTGGCAGTAGGCGTTCTCGAACGAAACGCCGCTGGCTACCAGGCGATCGATGTTCGGTGTCCGGATGTACTCGTTGCCGAGGGAACGGATCGTGTCCCAACGCTGTTGGTCGGTACAGATCCAGAGGATGTTGGGGCGTGTGTCGGCACCAGCCGCACGCTGTGCCGCGAGTCCCGCTCCGGTCGCGCCGACGAATCCCCGTCGGGTTATCCGCGAGTTCATGTCCGGCAGATTATCTCACGCTTAGGTGACTCGAAAGCCCATCCCGGCCATCTCGTCAAGCTGGGTCTCCACCCGGCATCGCTCCCTGCGCCGCAGGAGCGATCCAAATCGGTCCTGCGGCTGACACCATCGGTGGATCGTACCCGAAGAGTCCTTCATCCGGCGGGTCTCAGTTCTGGTCCCGGCGGCTCTGGCGGAAGAGCCACTCCCAAATGTCACTGGTCTGGTCCACGTCCTCGCCGCTGACCTTCGTCACGAAGCCACGGGCCGGATCGTCCCCCCTGTAGGTGAATGCTTGGATCCAGGAGTTGTGCTTGATACCGCGAAGCTCGGTGTATTTGATCGAGCCTCCGGCAGCTTTCACTCCTTCGAACATCCTGCGGGAATTCTCGACGGGAGCCGTTGGGTCGTCGGCACCGTGGAACGACCAGACCGGGGTCTGCGTCAATCCATTGACGTTTTCAGGGGGCCGACCCGCACAAACAGGGATGGCGGCGGCGAAGAACCCCGGCCGGGCCTTGAGGAAGTTCCAGGTCCCTGACCCTCCCATCGATGACCCGAGAACGTATATTCGCGACGCGTCGATCGGAAGTTCTCGCTGGAGGGCCTCGATCAGATCGAAGACCACCGGAATCATGTTCTTGATGTAAATGTTCTTCAGATCGCCGACTTCGGATCGCTCTCCCCAAGTGCCACCGGAGACTGCCTGGGGAACGAAGACAAAGGAAGGATGGGCGCGTCGCCACTCTTCCTTGACCATCACGCCGTTCCACCAGCGCAATTGGGACTCGTTGTCGTCGCCCGCCCCGCCGCCACCGTGCAGGCTGAGGATCAGCGGGTACCGCTCGCCAGGATTGATGTCCAGCGGTGGCATGAGCCGGTACTTGGTTCCCTCGTGCGACCGTTCCTCAAAGGCATCAAGCAATTCCGGGGATCCGCCGACCGGGCCGCGGTTGACCCTTCGGCCAGCCACCCGGACCACATACTCCATCGCCTCGTCCTCCGTCAGCCTGCCGTCTGCGTTGGCATCCGCCTTCGGGTGATGCTCGTGCATTCTCGCGAGACGGCCTTCGATGGAGGCAGCCGACGCGATTAGCACGGCCAGCGAGGCGAGCAGGAGAATTCTGTGGGTGGTCATCGCTACAGGAGTCTATCAGGCTGTGGCAGAACGGCTTGCGTGCCGTCCGACATGTCGCTGAATACCCCTGTGTCTTGTTTCGATGTACAACCCCAACGTGGCTGCGGGCACTATTTGTCTGCCCGCCTTCCGCAGGTGCGAGACTCGTCTCGCAGCGAGCGTTTCTCAACCCACCTGCGCATCGCTATCGCTGGAGAGCCCAAGGCGCAACGTGGAAATTCGGGAGCGGTTGTTGGAAATCAATGCGCCTACGTTCGACGCCGCCTTGCTGCAACCAGCCCGTTGTCCTCTGCGCTCAGGGCCACGATTCGGAGAACGACGTCCCAAGGGGGGTGATCCCCGCCGAATTTGCTGATCCGCTTCGTGCCCATCCGCCTCAAGTAGTCGACGTAGCGAGTCTCCCATCTAGGATCATCACGCAACTTGGCCAGTGTAGCCATCACGGATTCCGGGGTGGTATTCGGATCCTCGAAGGCAATCGTGCGCATCGCGTCCGCAACGGTGCTACGGATCGATGCGTGGAGAACTGCGATGTCGTGAACATGCCTCACCAAGTCCTGATGAGCTTCCTCCGAGTACGGGACTCGGGATGACAAAGCGGACCATTTTCCGGCGGCGATCTCAGCCGAATCCACGACGATCGCTGTTCGCTCGTCTCGAATCAGCGGACGAACTGGCAATCGTGTAGGAACATCAACGATCTCGAATTTGAGTCCGGGTTGGACTCCTTCCGCACGTTCCTTGGGGGTGTAACGATAAATGAAGACCTGAACGACGCCGTCCCTGCGGATCCTACCCTTGCTCGTTCTGATCAGCCAAGGCAACTCCCTTTCGATATGTGATTGGAAGCGTTTTCCAATCTCCTTTACGAACGGCGTGCGCTTGGGGTCTCCCTTCGGCGGTGCTCCAGTCGGTAGGGCCAGGCGAATGTCGATGTCCTCAGAAAACCTGGAGAAGGCTCGATGGTAGTAAACGAGTGAGGTTCCGCCATCCATCACTAGGCCTGCGTCCTCGCACTGGAACTGCTCGACCACATTCAGGGCCTTATGCACGAGCAGGTCCTTTTCGGCTCGTGCGAATGAATGGCAGTAATCGAAGTCGTGATAGTGATCCTCGATTTCCCGTTTCGACGGCATTACGGCGTTTGGACCCATGATTGCTGGCTCTTGAAGAATGGGCTTGCCGTCCGGCTTTTCGAATGTTAGCCAGACTCCGCGTGCCCTGAGCGTTCGGTAGCAGGGTCTATCCAAGCGAATGTACGATCCGCTGACTCGCTGGCTATACCCCTTGACCGGTCTGCCCGGAAGAATCTCGTACCCGAGTCTCTTCAACACTTCCGGTGCGGCATCAAAGAGCTTAACTTGGCCGACTCCGTAGACACCTTGCCCAAAACGACAGAGTCTGCCGTCATCGCGAAGGGCCCGAATCGCACGGTCGCAAGCTCGTTCTGGGATTCCAAGGGCCAGTGCTTCGCGCCTGAGCAGCGCCTTGCGGCCGGGTTCGTTCAGCAGCGCTTCGATGCGGGCCCTTGCGCTTGCGGTGCCTGAAATCTGCTTTGAACTCATGGCAAGTCACTGACGGTAGATCGCTTCGTTCTGGGTGAACCTAGCTTGATAATACGGCAGCCACGCTGCTTCGGCCGGGCGTTCGTCCCTCGACCCGACTATGCTCTCCACCGGCGTCGAAAGTCTCTAAGGCCGATCTCATCCTATCTCCGGACGAATCCACGAACGTACAATCTAGTCGGGACGGAGATCCATGAAGCACCGAGCAATCGCAATGGGCCTATTCTCGGCCTGCCTGATCGTCGCCGCGTTGATGACCCGCGACGCATACTTGTCCCTGAACGTGGTCGACGCCGGCACCGGGGATCCGACTCCAGTCCGAGTGCGGCTCACGGATGCCGATGGCAATCCCCCCAAGATGCTCGGCGCGTCCGCGGAAACGCAATCCGCATTCGGCCCTCCGTCGCAAGCCATCGCCATCATGTGGGGCCGCTCGGACCGGCCGGACGGCTACGCCCTGCAGCCGGACGGTTCGTTTTATGTCGATGGATCCTTCGAAGCCCGATTGCCAGTGGGCACCTATCGCGTCGAACTGTCGAAGGGCTACGAGTACTCGATGCAGGAGCACGAGTTCAAGCTCAAGCGCGGGGATCGTGCCAAACACACGTACGCCCTAAGGCGATGGATCGACATGCCCGCCCGCGGCTGGTACTCCTCCGACGACCACATCCACATCCGCCGCTCGCCACGCGACAACCCGTCTGTCCTGCGCTGGATCGCAGCGGAAGACGTTCATGTGGGCCATCTCCTGCAAATGGGCGATTTCTGGCATTTTGTCTTCTCCCAGTACGGGTGGGGCGAAACGGGTCGCTATCAGGAGGGCCACACGATCCTCTCCTCGGGCCAGGAGGAGCCGCGGACGCCGGAGTTTGGTCATACCATCTCGCTCGGAGCGGACGACTTTGTCCGTTTCCGGGATGACTATTACTCGTACGGACGTCTCTTCGACCGGGTGCACGAATTGGGAGGGGTCAGCGGCTTTGCCCATCAGGGCATGTCGTTCCATGGCTATCGCGGGATGACCGTTACCGTACTTGCGGGCAAGCTCGATTTCCTGGAACTGGCCCAGTTCTGCGTTCCCGACGGCCCCATCCACACGGAGCACTACTACCGCTTCCTCGACCTCGGTTTCCGCCTTACAGCCCTCGGCGGCTCGGACTTCCCGTGGTGCGGCCGGGGAGAGCGAGGTGACCCGAATCGAATCAGCCAGATCGGCGACGCGCGCTTCTACACGTATGTCGGAGAGGACCTCACATTCGAAAACTGGCTTTCGGCTGTGAAGGCTGGCCATACCTTCGCGACCACGGGACCGATCGTAGATCTGAAGGTCAACGACAGCCTGCCCGGCAGCCAAGTGGACATCGGCAAGGGCGATACCGTACGGATCGTTGCGAGCGCCTTCGGCGACGGATCGCGCATCGGCCTGACCGACCTTGAAATCGTGGGCCACGGCGAGGTGCTCAAGCGGGTTTCCGGCCAGGGGGAGAAGCAGTTGTCCCTGGAGTTCGAGCTCGAAGTCGAGCGCGGAATCTGGATCGCAGCTCGCGTGTCCGCCGGACCCGGTTACTTGGCCCACACTACGCCCGTATACGTGACCGTAGAAGGGGGGAGCTTCCACAACCCAGAGACCCTCGAGGCGAACCTGGAGCGCTGCGAGCGGGACCTGGGGGAACTGGAACAGGAAATCCTTGAACCCGGCTCCCAACTCGACAGCGAAGCATGGAGGCATGCCGAAAGCCTCCGGAACCAGATCGCCGAGACCCGTGAGGCCCTCGGCGCACTCGCAGCAAGGCTGATGGAGTAAGGGGGGACCAACATGAGATTGATCCATCGGCGACGACTGCTGCAAGCCCTGTTCGGCGGAAGCGTCGCGGCGGCCCGCGCCGAAGACGTCCACGAGCACATCCGCAGGCTCGCGAGCGAGGCACCGCTAAAGATGGAGTTTCAGGGCTCAACGGCCGACGAGTGCCGCACGTGGCAACGCTTGTTCGGCAACAAGCTCGAGGAGCTTCTCGGAGCCTACCGACCGCCTCGCCGGTGGGAGTTGCTTGTCGAAGACACGGTCGAATTCGACGATCACCAGCGCCGGTCCGTGATTCTGAGTGCTCCCGGTGTGCCCGACCTGCCGATTCATCTATTGACGCCCTTAGGTTCTCGCGATGAAGCTCGTCCGGGAATTGTGGCCCTCCACGGCCACGGTCCCTTCGGCCACGATTCAGTTGTTGGCATCGATTTCAGCCCCGAGCGTGCCGAGAGTATCGAGGCCGCGAACTACGACTTCGGCAGGCAACTCGTCCGCCAGGGCTACGTTGTGGTGGCTCCTTGCTTCACTCCGTTCGGCCGCCGGCTCGACTCGCCCGAGTCGTACAGGGGCAACGATGCTTGTGCCGTAGCCTTCGTGCGCCTGCAGTTGCTGGGCCGGAACCTGATGAGCGAGAACCTGCGCGACGCCTTGTGGGCGTTCGAGTTCTTGGCCCGCAACAGTGCCGTCGACCCCGACCGGATCGGCTGCGTTGGACTCTCTTACGGAGGCAGGATGACGATGCTCACCGCCGCAGTGGAGCCGCGCATTCGGGTCGCTGTGATTTCCGGTGCGCTGAACGTCATGCAGGAGCGCATCGGGGGACGCTACAGCTGTGGGGCCCAGGTTATTCCCGGCCTGCTGGAATTCGGGGACGTGCCGGAGATCGCTGGCTTGATCGCGCCCAGGCCGGCCCTCTGGGAGGTCGGGCAGCGCGACGGGCTGATGGTCAAGGAGTGGATCCCCGGGGCGTGGGAGCGGATGCGGCGGGCCTACCGAGCGCTTGGAGCCGAAGAACACCTCTCGATGGACTCCTTCGACGGGCACCATCGCTGGAACGGCGTGAAGGCGACGCCGCTGTTGGCGAGCCTCCTGAAGCCCTAACGCAGGAACTCATCGAAGAACGAAGCCATTGCTTCGAATGCTGCCATCGTGAAGCTGTGCTCGCCTGGCGGCTGATGGATCCGCAAGGCCCCTTCAGCCCCGGCTCGGGCATAGGCAGGCTCCACGCGTTCGCGGAATCGGTCCACTCCATCCCGCGGCATTCCGACATCCGATGTCGGTGCCCAGAGCATCAAGGGTTTCGGAGCCATCGCCGAGGCGAAGTCCCCGTGATCGCCTCGCTGCAGCATGTCCGGCACCCACCAGTACGTGCCGTGATACGAGAGCCTCCCGAGGCGGATGAACGATTCCAGCGATCCCACCCCTCCGCAGATCGGAGCGGCGGCCGTGACTCGGTCATCCAGGAGCCAGGTGTAGAACGACGTAATTCCTCCAAACGACATCCCGGTGATGCCAATTCTTCCCACATCGTCCCGCCCTTCCAGGTAGGTAAGGCCTTGTCGGATCTCATGGAGAATCTCCCCCATTGCCGTGCGGCCTTGGACGAGCATGGCGTTGGCCTGCACGTTGATCGGCGGTTCCCGCCGGTCGAGGCCGCGTTGCGTGATCGCGAGCGCGATGAAGCCACGTCGCGCCAGTTCGCGGGCCCAGCCCAGCATTCTTGTGTGCGGGGCGTTGCGTCCTGGCCGCGTCCACTGTCCGGGTCCGAACTCTTCCGTCGCCATCGATTCCCGGCTGCCGCTGGACCCGTGCAGGCAGATAACCGCCGGCAATGGCCCCGAGGGCCCCAACGGGCGAATCAGGTAGGCCGGCACGGTCTCGTCGTCGCTGGAGTTCCACGAGAGGTCCTCGACCAGGAGTCCGTCTTCGGTGGCTTGGCCGTGAGATGCGGGAGCTACCTGCGGTGGGTCCGCAGAGGTCTTCAGGAGTTCCGCGAACGTTTGCCGGGTTACAGCCGCATACGGCTCCTGCGCAGCCGCCGCCAGCGGAATGAGCAACGCGATGGATGCGAGCCGGATCATGTCAACAGGCACGTTCCTCGGAACTCTGGCGGACAGGGCTCCGCCGGGGAGATACTTGACCGTCCTTCCGGTAGTGCGTACTCGATTATGCACCCGGTGCGTGTCATGCAAGTCGTAGAACCGCTGTGGATGCAATCTCGTTACGCAATAGGCCCTCGGAACGGGCGGTAGCGAGGCGCACCCTTGGACTCGGACACACCGTTGCGTGCTGGTGTCCTCTGTGTCCAGTGCACGGCCAATCGAGTCAGCCCAATATTGGGAGAGATGCTGATAGTATTTGCACAATGAATCGGTGCCCTGTAATCGCGCTGCTCTTCGTAGCGGCGAGCTCTGTCCTTCAGGCGGCGGATGCTACTCGGATCCTGATCGTCGTGGGTCCAAGCAATCATCCACCTGGCTCGCACGAGGTGGCCGCGGGCGGACGCCTCCTGCTGGATGCCCTCCATGGGATGAAGAACGTTGGCTCGGTCCAGGCAGAGATCACCTACGAATGGCCCCAGGACAAGGCGATACGCGAATCGGTCTCGACGATTGTCTTCATCGGTGACACGTTCCCGCCGAACCGCTTCGAGAACCCCGAACGCAACCTCGCCGATCTCGCGGAGATGATGGAGCGCGGATGCGGAATCGTCTCCCTGCACTACGCTACAGGATTACTCGGTGAGGACGTTAAGCCCGATGGGGACCACCCTCTTTTGCGGTGGATGGGCGGATACTTCGCCAATCGCTCGTGCCCGCACCACCAATCAATCGCGCGCGTTTACAAGGAGGCCCGAATCGAGCCCGCTGCCCCAAGCCACCCCGTCTCGCGCGGCTGGAAGAGCTTCACCATCCACGACGAGCCTTACACCAACAACTACTTCGGCGGTCTCGGCAACCGGCCTGCGCCACACGTGACAGCATTGGCGACGTCCATGCTCCCCCCTGATGACCCGAAGTCGGAAATTGTCGCTTGGGGCGTCGAGAGAGCTGATGGCGGACGCGGCTTTGGCATTGTGATGCCGCACTTTTATAGGAGCTGGACGAACGACGACCTGCGCCGGTTCATCCTGAACGGAATCGTCTGGACGGCAAACCTGGCGGTGCCGCCCAGGGGAGTGGAGACCGACAAGCCCGATCTGAACGCCTTCGACCCGGTGTCGGTGGAGTTCATTCCGCGGAAGAGATAGGCCCACAAGTGCAGGCGGCCCCGTCGCAGAACCCCTTCCAGTCGCCGTCGGTTACTCCTGCCTGCACGTCAATGCTGCGATTGGAGAAACGGCCGCAGGATGGGGAGGGTCGTCGCCCGGCATTGGGAGATCATGGCTGAAGTGAGGCGTCTAGCTGCAGCGCTCCCGATTCTGCTGCTGGGCCCTCTCCTGCTGGCGGCAGAGCCGGATTATGCCGACTTGGCTCGTCGCTTTGCCGACGAAATGATTGCCAGCGGCACGGACCGTTGGGGGCGCGAGCAGAGCCCGCAGTTCGCTTCGATGCTGCTCAGGGTCCGCCCCCCCGAACTGCTTCCGGACGCGGTCTTTCCGGTCGAGCCCCGCGGCGTGCACCGTATGCACGTGCAGAACCTTCCTAATGTCTACAAGGGCAACAATCGCGCCCACAAGATCACCTACCGGGGCGGGGACGTCGCGTCCGATGGCGGCCTCTATCGGTTGCTCTATGCGATCAGCCGCAGGACCGGGGAACCTCGCTACGCAGCAGCCGCTGACGCGTCGCTGGCCTGGTTCCTCGCGAACACCCCGGTGCATAACGGTCTGCTTCCTTGGGGCGAGCATTCGGGCTGGGACTTCCGCCGGGAGCGCGCCGACTACGGCTACGCTTTCGACGGCAAGCACGAGTTTGACAGCAGATGGCCTCTCTGGGACCGCTTCAAGGTCTTGCAACCCAGGATCCGGCCAGGCGAATGGACCGTGCTGGAGAACTTCAGCCGGGGGTTATGGGTTGGGGGTGTGAGCGAGGGAGGCGATCGCCTGATCTACGGCCGGCACACCCCGCTATTCCGATTCCTCCGGCCTGACGAGGGCGAATGGACCGCGTTCGGGATGTTCCCGAGGCACGGCGGCTACTACATCGCCCTTTGGTCGACCGCGCTGGCAGCCACGGTAAACGACGACTTTGTCCGCTTCATGAAACCGCGGTTGAAAAGGTTCATCACAGCGCTCGAGCAGCAGACCGATGAGCACGGTTTCGCGATCTACCTCCAGAACCAGGACATCGTCTTTCACCCTCGCCAGGTCGGGTCGCTGGCAGTCGACCTCGAAGCGGCTGCAGATCGTCTGGCCGAGCGTTTCCCGGAACTCTCGAACCGCATGCGAGCGCTTGCCGTGCGGCAGGACCGGGCGGTTACGCGGGCCGCAGAGCACATCCATCCGGCTGATGCGTTGCGGCGGGCGGACGCCAATCCTGCAGCGGCCAACGCCTACCTGGCAAGCTTCTTCGACGCTGCGGATCAGTACCTCAAGCCAGTCCCGCCGAGAACCTTGGGCCAGAAGGTTGCCGACGTCTCGCAAGCGGGCCGGATTCCCGAGCAGTTCGCTGATGCCATCGATGTCCTGCTTCTTGCGGTCGAGCGATCCCAGGGAAACCAGACCCGAGCGTACCTTCAGGCTGCGGCGGTCCGGGCACGGGAGGCAGTCGATCTGTTCCTTGCCGGGGACTCCCCTTTGCCACGCTCCATCGACCGGCTTCCCAAGCTGTTGGACGGCACGCCGTTCCCGGAGTTCTACAGCTCGTACTTGGGTGGCGACGACTTGATGTGGAGCCTTTGGCGCCTATCGCTCGCAAACGCCAGCCACTCCGATCGCTGAACCTAGGCACGCGGTTCGACCCACTGGCGTCGATGGTCCTCCACCGAGCCTATCCCAGGCGGAACGCAACGAATTCGTCGCCCGATTTCTTGCCGCCGGTGCCGATGTCCCTCCCGCCGCCGCCCGCGGCGATTACGACGTACTGCGTTCCGTCGACCGAGTACGTGCAGGGCGTCGCGTAGCCTCCGGCCGAAAGCTTGTGCTCGTACAGGATCTCCCCGTTGCGGGTGTCGAATGCCCGGAATTTCTCGTCCTGCGTCGCTCCGAGGAATAGCAGTCCGCCCTTGGTCGCGATGGACCCGCCGACGTTGAACGTGCCCGTTCCCTCGATGCCTCTTGCCTTGAGTTCCGCGTATTCTCCGATCGGGCGTCGCCAGCGGTATTCGCCAGTCTGCAGGTCCAGGCACAGCAGCTCGCCCCAAGGGGGCTTGGCGGCCGAATACTCCTCGTGGTCCACCAAGAACGGATAGCCCCCATGCATGTACGGATAGCCGACCCCTTCAGGGGCGTCCATGAGGGTGAGGAATTTGGGCCAGTTGTTCGTATTGATGAACATGAGTCCGGCCTCCGGATCATGGCTTGCGCCACCCCAGATGGTCCCTCCCACCGTGCCTGGGTTGTAAACCGTCCCCCCGCGGCTCGGTGGCGTGAAGAGCCCTCCTCTTCGGAGGTCCTTGAGTCGCCGCAACACGTATTCGCGGGCCTCCTCCGAAATGTCCGTCACGAAGGCGTCGTCGTCAAAGCCTTGTCGGACGAAGGGGGGCGGTTTGGTCGGGAACGGCTGCGTGGGGTATGTGTGTTCGCCTTCCATATCAGAGCCCGGAACCGGCCGCTCCTCGATTTCCCAGACAGGCTCGCCCGTGTCGCGGGCGAAGATGTACCAGAATCCCTGCTTCGAGATCTGCACGACCAAGTCCTGCCATTGCTCCCCGTTCCTCCGGCGAGCGAGTACCGGCTGGGCGGGCAGGTCGTAGTCCCAGAGATCGTGGTGGATCGTCTGGAAGTGCCACTTGCGCTCCCCGGTGCGGGCGTCAAGAGCAATGACTGAATTCCCGAACAGGTTCTTGCCCGGGCGATCGGCTCCGTAGAAGTCGTATGTCGGCGATCCGGTTGAGACGAAGAGAAGACCGCGATCCGGGTCGAGGCTCATGCCGGCCCAGTTGTTCGCGCCCCCCGCATGCTTCCAGCTGTCCTTGCCCCACGTTTCATGGCCGTACTCTCCCGGATGGGGGATCGTGTGGAAGATCCAGCGCCTCTTGCCAGTCCGGACGTCGTATCCCCGAATATGACCGGGTGCGGCGGGACCCGGGCCCTCGCTGCCGGACCCGCCGCCGAGTAGCAGCAGATCCTCGAAGATGACGGCCGGGCTTGCGAACGAGGTGCGGGTGGATTCGGCGAGGTCGCGGTCCAGATCCTCCCGCATGTGCAGCATGCCGTCTCGCCCGAATTCCTTCACCAGCTTCCCGGTATCCGCGTTCAGGCAATACAGCTTGTCTTGGGATGACCCGGACATGAAGACCCGGCGGTCGTCACCGTCGGACCAGTACGCAACGCCCCTGTTGACTCCCTTGGTGCGTCGCATCTCGATGCCCTCGAAAGGGTCGAAGTTCCACAGCGCTTCGCCGGTCGTTGCGTCCAGTGCGCGTACCTGCACTTGGGCGGTGGTGATGTACATCCGTCCATCGACTACGATTGGCGTGCACTCGATCTTCGTCGCTGGCCGCTGGCGGCTGTCGCCAGTCTTGTGAATCCATGCGACCTTCAACTCTGAAACGTTCGACCTGTCGATCTGGTCGAGTTCGGAATACCGTGTCGCTTCCAGGGATCCCCCGTAGTGGCGCCAGTCGTTCGAAGTCCCCCGGGACGCACGCGCCGGCGCTGAGGCCAACGCTGCGGACGTTGCCACCGTGTTTCGCAGGAACGTGCGACGAGTTAGCCGGTAGTCCATGACGTCGCTCGGAATTATATAGAACGCTTCGCGAGGGCGCATCGTCGGAGACAAATTCGACTTTCGGAACGCACTTCGGCCAACGGGTGCATTGCCCGAGGAGGCAGCGACACGAAGGCGGCTAGAACGGATTCTGGGCTCGGCACTGGAAGGTGCACGCTCGAAGTAGGTGCCGTCGTTCTTGCGACCCGGGTCCGGCTATACGTTCTTGGTCCTTTTCCCCGCCAGACTGAACTTCTGGTGCCACTCCGAGTCGGCCCCGCCGTCGTACCGCGCGGTTTCGACATCCACTACGTACGGCCGCCCTTCCCGGGTCGCTTCCACGCCTCTCTGCAGAGCAGCTTCAAGCTCCGCGGACTCGTTGACCTTCTCTCCGGCGACGCCCTGGCTCTTTGCCAGCTCCGCGAAACTGATATCCGGGTCACCGAGGTACATCCCCGTGTACCGGTTCGTCTCCTTCATTTTTCCGCCGTAGCGGTAGTAGGCGCGTCGGACAGTCTGGTAGTTGCGGTTGTTGGAGACTACGGTGAGGACAGGGATCTCATAGCGCGCCTGCGTCCAGAAGCCTGCTGCGCTGTACATGACCGAACCGTCCCCGATGGAGCAGATAACCTGGCGATCGGGCTCAGCCAGCTTCGCGCCCGCGGCCGCTCCGATGCCCCACCCGAGACCGTTGCCGGTGTTGGCGACGCGCATCTTCTCGCCGTCGCGGTGACCAAAGTTGAACGCTCCGAACTTGGCCGTGAGGTTCTCCGGAACGATGATCGCGTTGTCGTCGGCAACCCCCGCGATCCTCGCGCCGAGCTCATCGGGGTGCACTGGACCTTGCCCGAAGCTCTTGCGGGCTGCCGCCTCGGCCTTGGCTCGTGATTCCTTGGTGTAGGCCGCCAGGGCTTCGGCGCGCGGCTTGGCGATCTTCTTGCGACGGTTCGCGGTGGTGACGGAATCGATCGCTTCGTTGAGGTCCCGGAGACCTTCCCTGGGCGTGGCGGCGAGCAGGAGGTCGGTCGGGTAGTTGCGGCTGATGACATCGGTGTTGGCCGTGAGCCGGATGAACTTCGCGGTCATCGGCGCCTCGGGGCCGCGGGGTATGACTCTCCCGCCAAAGTCGGGCGCCCCAACGCTCAGCACGAGGTCCGCGCCGGCCAGCATCTTGTGGTTCTGGTTGAAGCGGCCCAAGTTCTGGGGATGATGGGCCGGGAAGTTGTCGTACCCCTGGCCCTGGTTTGTGACCGGGATCCCGAGACTCTCGGCAAGCTTCAGCAACTCGTCGCATCCTCCGGTCTTCCACACTTCGTCGCCGGCCACCAGCACTGGGCGCTCCGCATCGACCAGTGCCTTGGCGGCGCGCTCCACCGCGTCCTTCGCTGGCCGCATTCTGGACTCGGGTGTGAATCGCTCGCCGGGGAGGATGAGCGCTTCGACGTTCTTCGCTTCCAGCGCATGGTGCGCCATCGCGAGATAGGTCGGCCCTCCGGGCGGTGCCGTCGCTACCTTGAACGCCCGGCGCAGCATCAGCGCCAGGTTCCGCGGCTCGCGCGATTCCCACGAGATCTTCGTGAACTGGCGGTTGATCTCCTTCTGGTCGAACCCGGGGCGCGGCGCGAGTCCTGCGTCGTCGCTCCAGAGCTCGTTGTCGTTCAGCCCCGCGGTGACCACCAGAGCGGAACCGTCCTTGGAGGCGTTGTACATCTGCCCGGCGGCCTGGGCGGTGCCGGCGATCACGTGGATGTTGATGAAACCCGGCTTGCCCGAGGTCCGGTAGTAGCCGTCCGCCAGCGAAATCACGATTCCCTCATGCAGGCCCATGATCAGCTGGGTGTGGTCCTGGCCGAGAAACGCGTCGAAGAACCCCACCTCGAAGGACCCGGGGTTGGTGAAGAGGTACTCCACGCCCGCAGCCTTCATCTGGGCGACAACGAGTTCCCCGCCCGTGCCGGTCATCTTGGTGGCTCCCTGACCGTTCTCGGATGCCTCTAGCGGCGCCACGAGCGACTGGGCAGCCGCGGCGGTGAATCCCAATCCCGCTAGGGCTTCGAAGAGTCCTCGACGAGAGATGTCGTTGTTCAAGTAGCTGGCGATCAGATGACGCATGGTTCCCTCCTGGTGGGTTTCCACATAGATCGTAGACGAGATCGACTGGGCAATGACAAGCCAATTGGGGTGTCGGAACCCTCCGCAGGGGCTGGTGGGTCCGGTTTCTGGGGAGAACGCGCCGTACCGTTCGAGTCGGCCCTGGCTATCGGGCAGTCCGGTCCGGCGATTCGTTGCTCAGACTCCGATCTCCGATTGGAGGAAAGCCACGGCCGCAGAATACGCCTTTGCCGACTCTGGGGATCCCGGTCCGCCGATTCCGTGCTCGGCGCCTTCGAATGCCATCAGTTCGTGCCGCACGCCGTGCCGACGGAACTCCTCGGCCATTAGCGTGGACTGCTCGTAAGGTACATCGGTGTCCGCCGTGCCGTGCACCAGAAGGGTGGGCGGATAGTCCGGCGTGACATTCTGCAACGGCATGTACGGCACGAAGTGCGCGGCTTCGGAACGGGGGTCCCAACCCGACACTTCCTTGGGCCAGGTCCCGTGCTGCCTGCAGTGCTGGTAGAAGGCCCCTCCGTTGCCGTCGCGGTCGTCCGAGTTGGAGATCGGAGGCCCGCTGACCTGGGCTAGGGCCTGCTCGCTCGTCATGACGATCCGGTGGTGGCGCTCGTGGGGGCTCGGTGTCGAGTACCACGGGCCGATCAGATCTCCGTAACCCCAGAACGACACCAGGGCCTGCGGCCGCGGGTCGACCCGGTACCCGGTGGTCAGCGTCAGATACCCGCCCGCAGACGAGCCAAGGACAGCGATCCGATCCGGATCGGCACCGAAGAGGTCGGGTCCCTCGTTTCGGGTCCAATCGAAGGCATCCTCGACGTCCTCGATGATGGCAGGCAGTTTGGTTTCCGGCGCCAGCCGGTAATCTATGGACAGAACAGCGAAGCCAGCCTCGATCAGCCGATCCAGCAAGGGGCGGGGGACTCCCTGCCGACGGCCCATAATCAGCGCCCCGCCATGGATCCATACTGCGACCGGTCGCAGGTTCCCTTCCTGGGCACCGTGCACGTCCGCCCGGACCTCCAGACCGCCAACCGACTTGTAGGTGTACGTCCTGACCGAGGCTGGCGTCCGACCCGGATCGCAACTCGCGCTGGTTCCGGCCAGAGCCATAGCGCGGAAGAACCCGCGTCGACTGGCGGTCGACCGCGTAGGTGCTTCGGGATGGCGTGACACGGCGATCGAATTCTACGACATCGACAAAGGAATGCAATTGACGGATCCCGATTGTTCGACACTGGCCAGTCAAGGCCGGTGACGGCCCGAGCTGGACACAAGGATTGAGTCCGGGGATGGACCGAGTCTCGTCCATCGGAATCGACCCCGCTCGTATCCGAAGGCGGACGAGGATGCCGACTCGAATTGTCTCTTGCGGCCTGAGATTGTAGATCGCATGCAGGGCTACCGACAGAATACAGACGCCCTGCTTGCTGTAGGTCGCGACGCAGCGCGGTGGTCAATTGGCAACTCTCGGCGGTCGGCTCGAGCCCGTTCACCCAGCATCCGAGAGCGGAGCTGTAACAGTGATGCCGGTCATCGACGAATCGGGCCCTCAATGACCAATTCGGATCCTCCCGACGGGTTCGCAGCTCTTCGGCGGTGCGGCCGCCGTTTGCCCCGCCTGTCGTGCCGCAGTCGGTCGAATTAGACTAACCAGAGGCGGGTCGGTATTCCCTCATGCAGGTCATTGCCAAGGACAACGACATATTCGACGCCATTGTCGTCGGCTCCGGAGCTACCGGGGGCTGGGTTGCCAAGACCTTGGCCGAGGCAGGCATGCGAATCGCCCTGCTGGAGGCGGGTCACCGCACCACCGAGGCCGAATTCACCGAGCACCTGCAGCCCTACGACCTGAAGTACCGCGGCCGCTCGCCGGAGATCCGCCGAAACCGGCCCATCCAGAGCATGAAATACGCCTGCCGGGAGTCGAATTTCGAGTGGTTCGTGGACGATATCCGCAATCCGTACACCTATCCCGAGGACAAGCCCTTCCAGTGGACCCGCGGACGCCAGCTCGGAGGGCGCTCCCTGACGTGGGCTCGCCAGAGCTATCGCCTCTCCAAGCTGGACTTCTCAGCGGCCAGCCACGACGGCTATGGTGACGACTGGCCGCTGACTTACGACGAGATGGTCCCCTACTACGAGACCGTTGAACGCTATGTCGGCATCAGCGGAGAGCCGCTCGGGCTCATGCAGTTTCCGGACAGTGTCATGCAGCCGCCCATGGGAATGACCTGCGGCGAGAAGTACTTCCAGAAGGAAGTCAACGCCCGCTTCAGCCGCAACGTGACGATCGGCCGGACTGCGATCCTGACCAGGCCGCTCAACGGGCGACAGCCCTGCCACTACTGCGGGCCGTGCGAGCACGGCTGCATCACCCACTCCTATTTCTCCAGCGTCTGGACGACGGTGGCAGACGCCGAGAAGTCCGGAAACTGCGACGTCCTGACCGATGCGGTCGTGTCACACGTCCTTACCGACAAGGACACCGGTCTCGCCAATGGCGTCGCCTATTACGACCGGCTGAGCCGTTCCCCAAGGGAAATCCGGGCCAAGGTGGTCGTGCTGTCCGCTTCGACGCTGGAGTCCACCCGCATCCTGCTCAATTCCGGCAGCGGCTTCTGTAATTCGTCGGGTGCGCTGGGCCATTACGTCATGGATCACATGTACGGGGGTGCCTCAGGAGTTCTGCCGGTCAAGGAAGACAGGAAGTGGGCCGGACCCCCGAGGAGGCCCAACGGGCTCTATCTCCCCCGTTACCTCAACGTCGACCGCCCCCGCACTGACGGAATGATCCGAGGATACGGAGCGCAGATGCGAAACGGCTCCTCGTACGGCTCGCCCGGAGCGATCGCTCGCATCCCGGGCTTCGGCGCTGGATTCAAGCGGGCGGCCAGGGATTCCGAGGACTGGTGGCGATTCAGTATCGGCACGTCGAGCGAATGCCTCGCTCGGTACGAGAACTATGTCGAACTGGACCCGCGGGTCAAGGACGCGTGGGGCATTCCGGCGCTCCGCATGAACGTCACTTGGAGTGACAACGAAATGCGCCTGTTCGAGTACTCGGCGGACGCTGGCGAGGAGATGCTCCGCGCCATCGGCGCCGAAGACATACGCAAGATATCCACCCCGCGCTGGCCCGG
This sequence comes from uncultured Bryobacterales bacterium, assembly GCA_964461235.1. Classification (GTDB taxonomy): domain Bacteria; phylum Acidobacteriota; class Terriglobia; order Bryobacterales; family UBA6623; genus VXMF01. The sequence continues at coordinate 55,338 of CAYWUV010000008.1, forward strand.
CGGCGCAACTCACGAGGTCGGGTCGGCGCGCATGGGCACCGACCCTCGCAATTCCGTCCTCAACCAATGGAACCAGGCCCACGACGTGAAGAACCTCTTCGTCACGGACGGTGCGGCCTTCGTCTCGATCGGCTGCGTGAATCCGACGCTAACGATGATGGCTCTTGCGCGGCGATCGTCCGAATACCTGGTGGATGCGGCCAAACGGGGAGACCTCGGCTGATCGCAGGTCGGCCGTCCAGTCTTCCCACGTCGAGTCCCGGCCTTTACAGGACCATCCTTTCCGCGCAATCGTGTAAGTCGTGCGATTCTTCCTGCTGCTGTCCCTGCTGGCTTGCGCCTGCTCGCCTCCATCGCCCGAGCCTTCGGCTGCGGATTCCGGACGCCCACCGAACGTCGTCCTGATCCTTGCGGATGATCTCGGCTATGCGGATGTCGGTTTCCAGGGACTCAAGGACTTCGCGACGCCCAACATCGACCGGCTCGCGGCGTCCGGAGTCCGGTTCCCCAACGGCTACGTCAGCCACCCCTACTGCAGTCCCTCGCGCGCTGGGCTGCTCACAGGCCGATACCAGCATCGCTTCGGCCATGTGCACAATCCCAAGTTCGGTGAGGGCGAGGGCCTTCCCTTGTCGGAAACCCTCTTGCCCGAAGTCCTCGCCGGAGCGGGATACGTCAGCGGGCTCGTAGGGAAGTGGCACCTGGGTGACGCGCCGGAGTTCCACCCCATGGAACGCGGCTTCAACGAGTTCTTCGGCCTCCTCGGCGGAGGCCACGACTACTTCCGATCCGCTGGCGAGGATGCCCGGGAGTACCTGATACCGCTCGACGCAAACGGGACCAAGGTTCCCGTCGAGGGGTACCTGACAGAGCAGCTGACGGGTGCTGCGCTCGATTTCATCCGGCGGAATGCGACAGATCCGTTCTTCCTGTACCTCGCATACAACGCGCCGCATGGGCCATTGCAGGCGCCTCCCGAATTGCTGGCGCGGGTGGATTCGATCCCGGACGAGCGCAGGCGGACCTACGCCGCGATGGTCACCGCCCTGGATGACGGAGTCGGGGAGGTTGTGTCCTTGGTGGAGGAACTCGGGCTGACTGCCAGCACTCTGGTGGTCTTTCTCAGCGACAACGGAGGTCCGACGCCTGCGAACGCATCGGACAACTCCCCCCTCCGGTCCACGAAAGGGACGGTCTACGAAGGCGGAGTTCGCGTTCCGTTCGTCCTCTCGTGGCCCGGGCGTCTTGCGCCGGGGACGGAGTACGAGCCATTGGTAAGTGCTTTGGACATCTTTCCAACGGTGGCCACGGTCGCTGGCATCGAGTTTCCGGAGGATTTGGACGGTGTTGATCTGATGCCATTCCTGACCGGCGGAAACAGCGGGGCGCCCCACACCCACCTGTTCTGGCATTCGGACGAGGGTGACCAGCTAGCAACCCGCACCTCCGACCGAAAGCTCGTTCGAGTGCTGGACCGCGAGCCGGAGCTCTACGCCGTCGCCACGGACATTTCCGAAGCCAACGACATCAGCGGAGACGACAGTGCCCGGGCGGGGGAACTCGAGAGGATTGCGAATTCCTGGCACGCGGGGCATCCACCGCCCGCCTGGCCCGGGACGCGGGCAGGACGGCCGGTACATCCGAACACTGCCGCCGGTCTCGGAGCGACTCAGTCCGAGGTCGAGGCCTGGGCGGCCCGGCAAAGTCCGTGAACAGCGCCCAACGCCTTTCCGAGCGGCAGGGTCCGGGCTGGAAGGAAACGGTTGAGAACTGGCGGCCTGGATTCGCCCGCTCCGAGATCTGGATCTTCTGGCTGGGCGGCTCGACTCATCCGAGCGCCCCGCCGGCTGGGAAGTCCCGGCGTTTTGTGCTCTGCGCGTTAGTGTGACAAGCCATCGCTGGTGGCGATGCGATTGGCCGCTGTGCTGGATTCACAGATTGGCTCTTTCTCTATGAGGCCCCGTGCCTTCGAGTGTGTTCGCGAGGACAGCCGCGTCGGTCGCTGCGAGGGGATTGCGGCCTGTCACCGACTGCCTTGCAGCAGCCGCAGAGCACGAGCAGCAAACCGCGCATCGGAACGCCTGAGCAGCCGACCCCCTGGCCAGAATGGCAATGGCAACTGCACCTGCCAACTTGCCCTGCATTTCACACCGCTCCCCGAGCGGTCGTGGTCAGCACTCTCCCAAATGCAGAGCAACTGATACTGGCGAGCTGGGGCGATCCGCCGAGATTCTGTCCGAGGCATCCTTTGGGATAGTCCTCGCCAGCGGCCGGCTCGCGATGAGAGGTTCGGTTGGCTAGGGCCGATGGCCACCTCGGACTCGTCGGCGTTGCCTATTCCCCAAGACTCGACCCAGCCTTGATCGATGCCCAGATTACCAGCCCTGAATCCGTCGGCCATCCGCCCTGCTACCATCCCGGATGGTGGACCATGCCGATCTGGGGGAGATCTCGCAAGCGGCCCGTGGAGTCCCCGGCCCGTGAGAACTCGGCCGATGCAACTGTGAGCCGAGCCGAGCTCGAAGCGCTCCTGCTTCGTGCCTCAGAGGAGAGTGATCCGGTTGCACAGGTCGATCTGGGCCGGCGTTTCCTCGCCATTGGGCGCGAGTTCGACGCCATGAACTTTTGGCGGCACGCCGCGTACCAAGGGCACGAGCCTGCTTGGCTCGAGATCGGCGCTCTGTGCGGCAAGGATCATGGCGTCCCCGGAACCCATGAGGACGTCGCGCAATGGTACGCTCCCGCTGCCGCTGCTGGAAGCGCCATCGCCCAGCTAGCTCTTGCGGGCTTGTACAGGGAAGGTCTCGGAGTTGATCCGGACCCGGTCGAATGCACGAGACTGTATCGGCTCGCTGCCGAGCAAGGCGATCCGACTGCGCAGTTCTGGCTGAGCCACAGATTCCTACAGGGCGTTGGCGTGGAGCAGGATGTCAAGAAATCCTTCAAATGGATGGAACGAGCCGCAAAGGGAGGGGACTTGAACGCACAAGTGCAGCTGGGGTCTAGGCATATCTTTGGAATCGGCGTCAGAGCGAACGCTGCCAAAGGGATCGAATGGCTGACCAAGCCAGCTAGCGAAGGCGATCTGGATGCGATCTCGATGCTTGTGTGTCTCTACCTGGGTGGCGGAGGGTGTACGGAGAATCTCGAGCAGGCCGCTGAGTGGCTTCGGAAGTTCATTAGCCGGACAGATTATGGATTCGCAGTGGAACACGCAAGACGCCTCCTCACCCTTACCAAACGCCTGTTACCCTACCCGGTACTTGCCCACATCCTCCTCTCGTTGGTGTCAGAATCGGGTGACCGGTCTGCCAAGAGGGAATGCAAACGCTTGGAGCGTACGCTCTCCGCCCGGGAAATCGGTCAGTCCCGAGAGGTTAGGAAACTGTGCCGCCCTGCCGTGCGATCAGAGTGGAAACCGCGCCAGCGGCGGAAGCGAAGGCAGTGAACCCCCGAGCCCGATCACCGCAACTCGCGAATCGGGTGAGACCTTGATGTGCATTAGCTTCTCTCCCGACTTTCGTGGCGCCGGCGGACACATCAGCCGACTTCGCTCCGAATGGCTGCTGACGACGACCGTTCCAGGACCTGTTCCGATTGGGTGACATCGACGGACTGCCCTGCATGTAGCTGACTCGGCGACCCCGATTGTCGAGAACGGGCGAGGCAATCCCCGGCCACGCAGGATTGTCGATTCAGGACTTGCTGGGAGTTCCGACAACCAGCTTGACCGGAGCCGCCGGAGCATTGGCGAGTGTCCCGGATGCCATAGAATCAAGGTCCGGTATCGACTTAGGGAAGGACCGCATCTGCGGGAAAGGGGCGACTGCCGATCAGCATCCAGACGTTCCGGGAAATCCGCGAGGAGAGCCAGTACTACGCGGACAAGACCGGTTTCGCTTTGCGGCTGGTTGAGGAAGGAAAGCACTACTTCCTGTCGCGCCCACGTCGCTTCGGCAAGAGCCTCTTCGTGGACACGCTGAAAGAGCTCGTCGAGGGTAACGAGGATCTGTTCGAGGGACTGGCGGTGCACGGTCGTTGGGACTGGTCCGTGCGCTTCCCGCTGGTGCGGCTCGAATTCGGAAGAGGGAACTATGCCGAACCTGGCTACTTGCAGGTGAACTTGGCCGCACACTTGGAGGAGATCGAGCAGGAGGCAGGCGTTGAGGCCGCATACCAGAATGGTGCGGAACGATTCGCTTACCTGATTCGCCAACTGCACCGATCGGCCCGGTGCCGGGTGGCTGTCCTAGTGGATGAATACGACAAGCCCATTCTGGACGCCCTGCACCAGCCGGACATTGCGCGGGCGAACCGCGAATACCTGCGAGGACTGTACTCAGTCATCAAGTCCTGCGACGCCCATGTGCGTTTCTGCTTCCTCACGGGTGTGAGCAAGTTCTCGAAGGTGAGCCTGTTCTCAGGCTTGAATAGCCTTGAGGACATCACCCTCAATCCGAGCTATTCCTCGATTTGTGGCTACGCCGAGCGCGACTTGGATACGGTGTTCGCGGACCGGATGGACGGGCTTGACCGGGAGCGCGTCCGCGAATGGTACAACGGCTACAGTTGGGGCGGCGAGGAAAGACTCTACAACCCCTTCGACGTGCTCCTGTTGCTTAAGAATCGCCAGTACAAGAACTGGTGGTTCGAGACCGGCACGCCGGGGTTCTTGATTGACCTTCTCGCCGAGGCGGGAGTGGCGTGGCATCGGATTGACGATCTCCGGGCTTCCGACGACCTGCTCTCGAAGTTCGACTTGGAAGACATCGCTCCCGAGGCATTGCTGTTCCAGACCGGGTACCTGACGGTTCTGGAGAGTGAGGAGGTTGACGGCGAGCCCAGTTACCGGCTGGGCTATCCGAATCGCGAGGTAAGGCAGAGCCTGAATCGCGCTCTGCTTGGGAGCCTTCTGGGGACCGGCCGTCAGAGCCACCACGGAAGGGTAGGTCTGAGCAAGGTGCTCAGGGACGGCAACGTGGCCGGTTTGGAAGAGCACCTGCGGTCGCTGCTGGCAGGGATTCCGCACGATTGGCACGGGCGCAACCCCATGGCCGACTACGAGGGCTGGTACGCGAGCGTCCTGTATGCGCATTTCGCGGCGCTGGGCGTGGATGTGCGGGCAGAGGAGAGCGTGAGCCAAGGACGGGCCGACATGTGCGTACGGGCGTTTGGGCGAGTGTACGTGTTCGAGTTCAAGATGCGGGAGCGCGCCGGCCCGCGGGCGGCGCTGGCGCAGTTGAAGTCGCGAGGGTACGCAGACCGGTACCGAGGACTTGGGGAGCCGATCTACCTAGTGGGTGTGCAATTCAGCGTCAAGACACGCGAAGTAACGCACTTTGAGGCCCAGGCAGTCTGACGATTGCGGACCCGTAAGCGTATGATCGTGAGCCCGTGGTGGATATCCCGCACGAGCCCGGTGGCCCATGTTGGGTACGGTTTCAGCGACCGAACCGACCGTCGGATTCGCCCTGGAAGGCTGGAATCTGCGATTGGTCGGCGCGGGCACTGTGTCGCTGCAGGATCGATCGGACCCCGGAGACCAAGGAACGCCACCTGAACCTGAACCAGTTGCAGGCTTGTGCGGCGGTGAGCGCTCCGATGCGCGCTCCGCGAGTTTTCTTGCTCGGCGAGTTCAGCCTGCAGATTATCCAGAGCAAGTTCCGAGGTCCAGGCGATCTCGTCCAACGGCCTTCTTGCCGTCGGATAAGGTTGAGCAAGTGGCAACTCGGATTGGCAGTCGCTAACGATTTCGAGTGCACGGCAGCTTGCCGTGATTTCAATCGATTGGCAAGAACGACCCCGGGCGACGTCGGCCGAAGTTGAGACCTGGACAGCGCGGCAGGGCTTCTGAACAGGGTCGGAGGACTACCCGGACAGCAGGGCTCGCTCGGACGTGACGGGCTGCAGCACCCGTCGCCCTATTTCGCTGGCACGAACTTCTGGATCCTCTGGTTGACCGTTTCGGCGGCGTAGATCGCTCCCTCCGAATCGGCCGCGATGCTGTGAACTTGATGGAACTGCCCGGGCTCCTCGCCGTCAGTACCGAACCAACCGAGCACCTTGCCGTCGAGCGAGAGCTTGCCGATTCGCCCTAGGTCCCCGTCGCACATCCAGAGCACGTCGTTGGCGCGGTCATAGGCGACGTTCCACGGGGTGCCGAGACCCGTCCAGGTTGCCAGATGCTTGCCGTTCGAGTCGAATACCTGGATGCGCTTGTTGCCACGATCCGCGGCATAGACTCGATCGTTGGCATCCAGAACAATGCCGTGTACCAGGTTGAACTGACCGTCCGCGTCGCCCGGCCCTCCCCAGTGCATGAGATAGTCGCCACTCGGAGTGTACTTCGCGATGCGCGTGTTCCTGTAGCCGTCGGCGACGTAGACCCGACCGGCACTATCATGCGCGACTCCGGCGGGGTAATTGAAGGCGTACTGGGAGTCGTTACTGCCCGTGACGGCGGCGAAACTGCCGATCGTCACCAGCGTGCGGCCCATCGGGGAGTACTTGAAGACGGTGTTCGCTTCCCGGTCGACCAGCCATACGCCACCGTCAGGTCCGACGGCCATTCCATGAGCCGCGGTCTGGTGAAGCGAACGCTCCTTATTCTCTTTCCAGGCCTGCAGGAGCTTGCCTTCACTTGAGAACTGGATAACCGGGTGGGATCCGCGATTGTAGAACCAGACCCTGCCTCCCGAATCGAGCGACACGGCCATCCCGGCACCGGGCTGGTAGTCGGGCGGAAATTCTCCCCAGCCGCTGACCGGCTCGTACGAGAGATTCGACTGGGCGGTGATCGGCGTCGGCAGCAGCGCGACGGCGAGAATGCAGGACCAGCACGCAGCCGCAAGCCCGGCCTTGGTGAGGGATCGGGAAACCATCGTTCTCATGCGGCCGAGGATATCAGAATGCACTGCAGCGCCGGACGCCCGCGTTCGACAGGAACCAGTGGGATTCCCCGCCCGCCATGGCGTTTAGGCCAGCAACCGGGTTGGTTACGTCAGGCGCTCGAACCCGCTCCTCCAACTCTGCCGCGCCTGATGCGGCCTTGGGGCACCTCAAGTCCCGAGACAGGTTAACCGAGTCGGTCGGTCTGCGTCTAACTCGTGGGAAGTGCTGTCCGTCCCGGCGTTTCGGGCTCAAGCCACCCCTGAAAGAAAGCACAGTGACACCAAGAAATCGCATCCCTCGCTCTCTGACCGCAGCCCTGGCGTTGATCATTTCCGTATCGTGCCAGGCGCTCGGTGCTCCGATCACGGAGGACATCGAGCGCTCGTTCACGCTCCGCGAGGGCGCAACCGTTACGGTCAAGACTACGAACGGCTCGCTTCGTTTCGTCGGGGTTGACGGCGATCAGATGCGCCTTCGGGCAACTAAGAAGGCCAGATCTCCCAAGGACCTCGAGAGGGTCCGAGTCGAAATCGAAGAGTCACCTGAGGGAGTTGCTGTCGAGACTGTATTCGTGTCACGAGTTCGAAACGCTAGCGTCAGCTACGAATTGGAGGTTCCGCGTAACGTCGAGATCCAAGCGAAGACCGTGAACGGGTCGATCCGGATCAGCGGGACCGGTGGGGAGACGCGTGCCAAGTCCGTGAACGGCTCCGTGAAGATCGCCGAGTTTGCTGGAGACCTCTCGGCAGAGACCGTGAACGGCTCGGTCCAGGTTGACTGGAGGAGTCTCGAGGGTGTCAACAAGAACACGCTGAGCACGGTGAACGGCTCGATCAAGGTGAGGGTCCCTAGTGACGTTCGCGGGGGCTTCAATGCAAAGACCGTCAACGGATCAATCAAGACGGACCTGCCCTTGGAGATTCGCAAGGGCCGATTCGGGCGACACCCATCGATTGATGATCGAATCGGAGAGCATGGAGCCGAGTTCGAGTTTTCCACCGTCAATGGTGGCGTGAGCATCCTCACCGACTGAACTGGCCGGCTCCAGCTTTCCCGCGACAGTTTCCGGAGCAGTTGGTTCTCGCTGATTCCGTCACCGCCCGCGAGGCGGAGCAGGCACGTCGTCCGCAAGGCACTCTCCCCCGCGAGCCAGTTCGTCATCTCGAACTTCTCCGAGATGCTGTGAGAGAATACACCGTCCGTGCGAGGTACGACCACGCTCATGTGGCGAAGTGATTGGGATGCCTGGCGTGAACGGTCCCGGAACTGCCCAGGATGTTGAGTGCTGGATTCGCGCCGGCCTCATGGCCGTCGTCACTGTACTACAGCTCTGGAAATGGAAGCACTTGGCGGGGAGGGTCTGCGTCCCTTCGACCCGTTCCGTGTAATGGCCAACCCTGAGGTGCTGTGGGCATGAAGGAAACGCTCTTGAAGCTATTGCTGGAGACGCTCGAGGAGGCGTCTCTGGATCGGGTAATGGCCTCGAAGGTACGGAGAGACGGCTCGAGGCTTGTTGGGGGAGACGCTGTCGTTGACGTCGAGGCTCCGGACCGCATCTTCGTGGCTGGCATCGGCAAGGCAGCCCGTCCCATGTGCGACGCCCTGGCACCGCTGCTGGATGCCAACAAGACGTCTCTCGCGGTCGTGGCGCCGGAATCCCCTGGTTTTCAACCCGACGGTGTCCGAACGTTCGCTGGAGGGCATCCGTATCCGGACCGGGTGAGCGATACCGCCGCTCGGCTCATCTTGGCCCGGGCCAGCGACCTTGGACCCCGGGACTTGTTCATCTGCCTGCTGTCCGGCGGAGGGTCGGCGATTTGCGAGGCGCCGCTCGACTCGGACGTTTCGCTCGAAGACCTCCGGTCCCTTTTTGAAGTGCTGGTCACCTGCGGAGCGAACATCGTCGAGATCAACGTGCTTCGCAAGCACCTGTCCCTGATCAAGGGAGGGAGGCTAGCTCAGGCCGCCAGCCCCGCCCGACAGCTCACGCTGTACGTCTCCGATGTCCCGCCGGGCGAGGCATCGTCGGTAGCCTCCGGGCCGACTATGCCAGACGAGTCCACTTGCGAGGATGCGTACTCGATTGCAAACCGTCTGGGCATCGTGCCGCGGCTACCGCCGACCATCCGTCGGCGCTTCGCGCAACGCACTTTGGAAGAAACACCGAAGCCAGGCTTCGAAGCCTTCGCACGGAGTCAATGGGCCTGCCTGCTGGACAACGCGGATGCCCTCGGCGCACTCGAATCAAGAGTCCGAAGTCTCGGTTGGTTCCTCGAGCGCGACATCAGCGTGGATGATCAGCCGGTCGAATGGGCTGCGGATGTACTGCTCGACAGACTGCAGGCACTGGCGGATGCCCGTCCCGGAAGCACGGTCGCTGTCACGAGCGGAGGCGAGGTGAGCAGCCCGGTTACCGGCGACGGAATGGGAGGGCGCAACCAGGCGTTCGTGCTCTGGGCCGCTCGCAAGATTTCCGGGCGGGGAATGCGTGCGATCGTGCTCAGCGCCGGTACGGACGGAATCGACGGAAACTCCCCGGCGACCGGTGCGGTAGCAGACGAGACGACCATTGCTCGGGCGGCGGCCATGGGAATGGACGCTGCTGAGTTTGACCGGCGATCCGATTCCTACCGGTTCTTTGACCGGCTCGGCGACTCGATCGTGACGGGTCCAACCGGCAACAACGTGCGGGACCTGCGCATGCTTGTCATGGGTTACGAATAGCCGGTGGTCCGCTGCCGCGCGAGGATCTCGAGCGTGCCCCGCGGCGCTTCCCGGAACTGTCAGTGGACTTGATTGCGAGCGGCGCGAGATCCCTGCGTGATATCGTGGCTTTCTCATTCGCGAAGGACTCAGCAATTCGATGGATGCCACCAAGGACTCGATGGTTCGACGCGTGAGGTTTGCGAGTCGCCGTGGTTGGGGGCCACAGATGCTCGTGGCCCTGTTCCTGAGCGTTGCTTGCTCGCTGGGGGCTGCGGACCAGCCCAACCTGGTCCTGATCTTCGTGGATGATCTGGGTTACGCGGACATCGGCGCGTTCGGGTCCAAGCTCCATCGGACGCCCAACCTGGACCGCATGGCGGCTGAAGGCCGAAAGCTCACCAGCTTCTACGTGACCGCGAACGTTTGCACGCCCTCACGTAGCTCGCTGATGACCGGCAGTTACCCGCGGAGAGTCGGTCTCGACGAGAACGAGAAAGGACAGTGGGTGCTCTTCCCGGTCAACCAGGAGGGCCTGCATCCCGAAGAGATCACGGTTGCTGAAGTCCTAGGGGATGCCGGCTACAGCACCGCATGCGTTGGCAAGTGGCACTTGGGCGACCAGCCGCAGTTCCTGCCGACCCGCCATGGATTCGATTCGTATTTCGGTATTCCGTACTCGAACGACATGGGCCACGATTCCAGGGAGCCGCCCTACAGGTATCCTCCCCTGCCTCTCCTGCGGATGGAGGAGGTGATCGAAACGGAGCCCGACCAGCGGTACATCACCCAGCGCTACACGGAAGAGGCCCTTGACTTCATCGACCAGAACCGGGACGGCCCATTCTTCCTGTACCTGGCCCATTCGATGCCGCACTGGCCGCAGTACGCCTCCGAGAACTTCGCAGGTAAGTCGAGGAACGGCAAGTGGGGCGACGCTGTCGAGGAGATCGACTGGTCAACCGGCCAGATTCTGAACAAGCTCAGGGACCTCGGAATCGATGACAACACGCTGGTGATCTTCACATCCGACAACGGAGGTGCAACTGGTCACGGTGCCAGCAACTCGCCGTTGCGAGGCGGCAAGGGCACAACCTGGGAGGGAGGGCATCGTGTTTGCTTCCTGGCGCGCTGGCCCGGTCGAATCCCTGCGGGGAGCACGAACGACCAGCTCGCGGTCTCGTTCGACATACTTCCGACGTTCGCGGCGCTCGCCGGTGCGGAAATGTCGTCCGACCGGGTGATCGACGGTAAGGATATCCGCCCGCTCCTCCTCGGTCCGGAGACGGAGCCGACCCCGCACTTGGCGTACTACTACTACTTCATGACCCACCTGAACGCCGTGCGGAGCGGCCGCTGGAAGCTGCATGTCGCTCGGAAGGGCGGCCGCTACCCGAACTACGAGCGCAATCCCGTGCTGGAGCTGTACGACTTGCATTCGGATATCGGCGAGACTCGCAACGTGGCGGAGGACTATCCGCAAGTGGTCGAGCGCCTCCAGGCCCTGCTCGAACTGGCTCGCATCGACTTGGGTGATGGCACGAGGCCCGGAAAGAACGTGCGCCCTCCGGGGCTGGCCGAGGCCGCGGTTGCACTGACCCCCGCCCGCTAGAGCCGCGTCAGCCCCGGTCCTCGTCGTCGGCTCCGCGTCTCTTGGCGAGCGGCAGTCTCGGGGGCCTCGGCTCGCCCCGGGTTGCCCACAGCGACGCCGGCCGGCCGCCTGGACCTCCCTTGGGTGCGCGTCCCGGTCGGACCCTCTCGAACGAGCCGCTCAAGCGCACGTTGCGCTGGAAGTTGCCCGGGTCCAGAGTGGTGTTCCAAGCTGCCTCGTAGACCCTGCGCAACTCGCTGATCGTGAACTCCGGCGGACAGAACTTGGCACCCACCGCCGTGTATTCCAACTTCGCCCTCAAGCGCTCCAGAGCATCCCGGACGATCAGGTTGTGGTCGAATGCGAGCCGAATCGAACCGCCCTCGACCTTCGCTACAGGCACTAGGTCCGCGTACGCTGCGTCCCCGCCTCCCGTGGGAGCCGCGAGGTTCGGGCACACGGCCCAGTAAGCGACGGTGATGACCCGCATCCGCGGGTCGCGGCCAGGCGAGCCGTAGCTGCGGAGCTGCTCGAGGTAGGCGTCCTGCTCCGTCACGCCTGTTTCCTCCCTGAGCTCTCGTGCCGCTGCCGCCTCGAGATTCTCGTCCGGCCTCACGAACCCTCCGGGCAGCGCCCAGGCTCCCTTGAACGGTTCCTCGCCACGCTCTACCAGCAGCACGTGGAGGGCGTCGTCGCGGATCGTGAACACGGCCATGTCGACGGTAACCGCGACCGGAGGGTAGTCGCGCGGGTCATACGGACGAGGCGGTGATCCCGGCATCCCAGGGAAATTCTACAAGGTTCTTGACGATTTGACAATAACCATGTTATTGTAGAGATGACAAGAACAACCGGCATCACGACTGGAAGGAGAACACAAAACCATGACACTGCAAGTGCTCGACAAGGCGGCCGTCGGGCTGCCCATCACGCGGTCCGGGATCTCGTTTATGCCCATCTACCTGGCAGCCAATGCGCTGCCCGAAATCGCCACCGGGCCCGATTCGGGCCTCGTGATCGACGAACTGGACGATGCGTCCATTCCCACCCTGACGGCCCGCAACCCAACCGACACCCCGATCCTCGCCGTTGAGGGCGAGCACTTCGTCGGCGGCAAGCAGAACCGGACTCTCAACGTGACAGTCCTCGTGCCCGCGAACGCCAAGCTCGAGATTCCCGTTTCCTGTCTCGAGCAGGGGCGGTGGGGCCGCCGGCGCGAGTACAGTCGCAGCGCTGCGTTCGCCCCACGCGAGGTCCGTCGCCAAAAGACAGTCGGCGTCCACGAGTCCATGGCACGCGACCGCTCCCGCAAAGGCAATCAGGGCGCTGTCTGGGGCGCGGTCGACGAAGTGCTCGAGGCCAACCGAGTGTCCTCGTCGACGGAGGCTGCAGAGGACTTGCACGAGGCGTACCGCCGGGACAGTTCGTGGTCCAACACGGTCGACGAGCTGATCCGCCTCGGCCCGCTCCCGCAACAGTGCGGCTTTGCCGTAGCGCACGGGGATTGGATCGTCGCGATCGAGCTCTTCGGAGCGCCGCATCTATTTGCCGCGCACTGGAGGGCCCTGATTCAGTCCTACCTGCTCGAACGGCCTGCGAAAGGCGGCTATCCCTCAACCACGAGGGTCTTGCGGATCATCCGCGGTTTCGGCCGGAGTGCCTCGCGCGACGCACGCGGGATTGGCCTGGGTCTGGAACGACTCGTCAGCGCACCGAAGATGACCGGGCAAGCGCTTGTGCTCGAAGACAGCGTCGTCCACGCCAGCATCTTCACCAACTAGGTCCTGCCTCACCTGCACTCGACCCCGAGGGGTGACCCTCGGCGTCGAAGGGTCCCGGGAACTCCGTCGGGGCAGTCCCGACTCACTCGTAGCGAATGAAGAACGGAGAAGTCCAAGCGATCTCAGGGTCGCCGTCGGGCTTCTCCGGATCCCTTTGGAAGACCCGGACATAGTAGTAGGATTCCCCCTGCTCGGCATCGGCATCCTTGTATGAAAGGGAGGCGGTCCGGCCGCCCGGGGTCTGCGTGTAGACGTACTCACCGTTCTTTACGATGTCGACGCGCTGGATCTGGTCCTGGGCCTCCACGCTGACGACGATCTCCGGAGGGGACGTGACGCTTGCCGCGAAAGCGTCCCCGACCATATGGCCGCCGGCGGTGGCCTTCACGTAGATCTCGTCGCTGGCGGCAAACGTGCGACGGGCGAGCATTGCTTCAAAGAGCGAGGCACGGGTCGGTTCCTCGGACCAGACCGCAGCCCACGAGTTGTGGGTCGACCCGTGATCGCTGAACGACACGAACCCGTACCGGTGGCCCTTGTCCAGCGCGTCCTGGGCGAAGTGCCCCGGGTCGTCCACTTGCGTCCCTCCCCGTTTCTCGCCGTCCGGCGTTCGCAAGCGCTCGTAGCTGCCTCTAGCGCCTTGATAGATCTCAAGCAGGCAGTCGAACGGTGCAGGCTCCCAGTTCCAGTCGGCCAGCGGACCGGCCGCGAAGGTGTGAGGCACGATGACCGTCTTCTGGCCGTCCTGCCTGAGGACGTTCCCTCGCATCCACTCCCACAGCACGGGCGGCAGGTTGTCCGGCGCGTTGCGGCCCAATGCCCGGTCGATCGGTCGCAACGGCGCCCCGCGCTTCAGGTAGAGCACGTTGCGGTGTCCGCCTGGCCTCGACATGGAGTGCTCGTAGGAATAGATCCCCCAGAACTTCGGTGCATGAGTGTACACGTCGACCAGCTTTTGCGTGTACCACCATTGGTAGTCCCTTAGCGAGTCTGGCCACCGCCCTCCGAGGACCTCGTTATGGTCGCTAGGACCGACGAAGTCCATCTTTGCGGCGTCCAACGCGTAGCGGTAGGTGTCCTCGATCGAGCCGTCTACGGCGCTGTGGCCTCGCACGTCGGTGTGCCGGTGGCAGTCACCTAGCAGTAGCGTGTATGTCTTGCCATCCGCGGTCATCTGGCTCCGAACGCGGTGCTCGAACGCTGGGCCTGGAGCTTCGATTTGGATCTCCTTCAGCGTCGGATCCGGTGCCGCCGCCCTGTCCAGCGACGCTACGAAGACGTTGTAGTGCAGTGCGTGCGTGGGGGTCGGCGGGAGATTCTCGGGCGAGCGCAGATCGCTGGAGAAGGCTAGGTGCAGCTTGCCGTCCGGCGTCCTTCGGACCTGGGTGCGCTGCGTATTCCGACCGGCGCTATTCTCCAGCCGCATCGGCGTGGTCCAGCCCCCGTTCCCGAGGCGAGTTGCGTAGACGTGGAACATCTCGTGCGGCTTCCGAATGGTCCAGTGCCTGAAGACCATCCAGACCGAGCCTGTGCCATCGAACGCCACGGTCGGCAGTTCCGCGAACTTGCTCATGCGGCCGGTCAGGATCTTGCCGATGTCATCTGTGGGTTCTGACACGCGACCGTTCGAGTAGACCCTCAGCCCCAGGCCCCGGCGCGCGTGCAGCCCTTCGCTGCCTTCCATCGCGCTTGAAGTCGAGAAATCCTTGCCCCAGTTCTTGCCCGCTGTATCATACGCGATCCAGACCCTGTCGCTGGCGTCAACAGCAACGCTCGAATGGAATTCCGCTTCCGGCGCGGAGGTAATGGCGACCGGATCACTGGCGACCTGTCCGTCGAACGACGCCAGGAAGACGTCGTAGTTTCCGGCGTGATAGCTGTCCCAGGAGATCCAGGCCCTGCCCGTGCTGTCGACGGCAATGGACGGTTCCCAGTCATTGGCTGCGGAGCGAGAGACCTTGGTTGCCGGTCCCCAACCGGCTTGCGAGAGACGCCGGGCGTAGATCTCTCCCTGCAAGTCCCTGAACGATTGCCAGGCAACCGTCACATTGCCCATCTCGTCCGATGCAGCCTTGACGTGAAAGTCGCTGTGAGCGCCCTCCGCGACCACTTCGACAGGTCCCGGCTTACCGTCGTCCCCGATCTTCGCCGCGAAGATGTCGAACCGTCCATCCACCTGGCTCGACCAGAAGGCCATGGAGCCTCCCGGGACCGCGACGATCTCCGGGAGGTAATGGTCCCCATTCCACTTACTCACGCGCACTGCCGCCTGCCACGAGCCGGACGGATCCCGGCGGCGAACGACAACGCTATCCGACGCGTGACCGTCCCATTCCACGTACGCCATCCAAAGGCTTCCGTCGGAACCTGCGGCGAGGGCGGGCCAGTCCGCGGTGGATCCGGCGGGAGTGACTCGGACGGACGGGATTTCGCCGGCAATCTCGGCAGGAGGCAATTCCGGGGGCTGGCCATCTTCCTGCCCCCGGCTGTTCGGGAGCGGGAGGAGGAAGAGGAGGAGGAAGGCCGATGCTGGGGTTCTCACTGGGGTAATCACAATGCTACCGAACACTCTATCGGGTTGGTTGTTGTCGCCAACTCTCGGACTCCGGCCCCCGATACGCAGCTTTGCCGATCAATTCCGCCGGTTCAGCGCTGTAGTGTTCGCCGTTACCGACGGACGGAGTAGCCCAGTACTCGGCGCAACTGAAGGCAGGTTGACCGGTCAGGGCGAATCAGCTACGTCAATCGAAATGCTCGTCGGTCGGATCGAATGCCGGGATCGGGATGTTCAGGATGCGGAGCCGGCCTGTGGCGCGGTGCCGGCAACCAGGGTGAATCATGACAGACGTCAGGGGCCGTAGCGGGAAGGTTTGTCCGTCCAGTTCGATGCTCCCCTCGCCCTCCAGCACCACGTAAATCTCGGTCATGTGCCGGTGGTAGTGGGTCTGCGAGTCGGCACTGATGTCAGTCAGGTGCACAGTCGCCAAGTCGTTGTCCGGAGCCTCGAAGGCCCTGCGCGCCTGTCCGCATGGGCAGTTGACAGCCGGAGTTTCGTCCAGTTGGGCTATTCGAAAACGCTCTCGGGGCACGCCCATCGATTCCTCGGTGTTCATGATACTGTGCCATGCTGGTCGCTCCTCAGTGAGCAGTTCTCTTACGTCCCAGCGGGCCTTCTGAAGGTTTCGCAGCCTGAAATCGGAGATCGGATTGCGGCCGATCTGGCACGCGAAGCGCGACCGCATCCGGGCGCACCTGTTCATCGCCGTGCTGGCCTACCACGCCGTGCATTTGCTGCGGCGGCGTCTGGGCACGCACGGCATTCACGACAGCTGGGAGACGATCCGCCGCAAGCTGTCGACCTGGATGCGGCTGACGACCACGCTGGAGACCGCTGGCGGGGGGCGGATCGAGTGCCGTCAGGACACCCGTCCGGACCAGGAGGCTGCGGCCCTGGACCGGGCGGCCGGCGTCCAACCCGAGTTGCACCGCGTCCGGACGCGCACTCCGCTGGACTGAAATCGGTGTCTGCTGAAGAATCGTGTAGTGACATACTGGTAGTGCGTGAATGGTTATGTGACTGGTGCGTAACGACTTATCCGCACCCGAAATCGCAGAATGACAAACTCAGGTCGATGACAATGTCGCGCTACGGACTCGTGGAACTGGAGCAGGGACGACGCAGGACGCTGGTACCGCGAGTCCCCTACGACCAAGTGAGGCTGGACGTGTCGCTGACCGCTCCAGTCGATGGTCGCTGATAGCGAATTCCAGTTCAGATCGGTAGCTGCAGTCTTGAGGCGGAAGAGTTCGGCGGCCAGTGTCAGCAGAGCCTTCGCTGGCTGGTGATCAGTAGAATCACCAGCTTCTCACCGTCGAGACCCTAGTGCACACCGTATCCGGGACTGCGGTCGATTCCAACCCCAGCTCCCCCCGGCAATGTCGCGCATGCGGAGGCATCAGTCGTCAACTGACTACGCCCGCCGCTTCCAGCAAACCCGTGTCCGTCATGCGCTTCAGGTGCTCCGGAGGGGGTTGACTCCGGCCGAAGGGATACTCCAGAGTCTTGGTAATGTCCTTGGGTGCGAAGGCGTCCTCATCGGCCCTAATCGTATGGAGGTCTCCAATCGAGAGGTAGAACGCAATGGATGGCCCGCAGATCGAGTACAACCATGACTTCACACACTTGGAGAAGGCTCTCAAGGCGATCGACAGGCCAGGCGACTACTTCACCGCCGGCAGAGTCGAGGGATCGCCGCCACGAATGAGCGTTAGCGGAGTCGGGCTGGTCGCGTTTCCGATTCTTGACGCTCAAGTCCGCTCATTGGTGGATGCGTCGGAGCGAGCCCCGTACGGACGAGGCCCGGACACGCTTGTGGACACGACCGTGCGGGACTGCTGGCAGATCAGCGCGAACCGAGTTCGGCTTTCCGGGACAGCTTGGACCAGGACTCTGCAATCGATCCTGGATTCCGTGACCGAGGGGCTGGGATGGGAGGCCGGCAGCCTGCGCCCGAAACTGTACAAGCTTCTCGTCTACGAGCCTGGCGGGTTTTTCTCCGAGCACCGCGATACGGAGAAAGTCGAAGGCATGATCGCGACCTTGGTTGTATCGCTGCCGACCGACGGACGTGGCGGGAATCTCGAGATCCGCCATTCGGACCGCACGGTGTCCGTCGACATGCAAGTGGATGACCCGGGGGAACTCGCCTATGCGGCGTTTTATGCAGACTGCGTTCACCTGACCAAGCCAATCGAGACCGGCCACCGCGTGTCCCTCGTGTACAACCTCGTCATGAAGCCTGGTTCTCGGTCAGCAATTCTTGGACCGCCGGACTATGCTCGGCAGGCTAGCGAAGTCTCCAGAATCCTCTCGGAATGGGCCGGTTCGGGGCAAGGGCCGACGAAAATCGTGTGGCTGCTGGAGCATGAGTACAGCCAGGTCGGGTTGAGCCGCTCGACCCTCAAGGGAGTTGACGAGGCAGTGGGGCGGACGCTGGCATGTGCCGCAGAACGTTCGAACTGCGTGCTTCAGAGCGCGATCCTGAGCATTTGCGAATCCGGGGCACCCGAATACGACGACATCGACGAGTACGGCCGGGAAGTCGACTATACGGGACACACTTGCTCGATTGAGGAGTTCTTCGACTGTTCTTACTTGCTCCATTCCTGGTCACGGACCGACCTCACGGGATCCGAGTTGCCCGAGATTCCGCTGCTTGATGAGGAGGCCTTGCCCAATGGGTGCCTTGAGAATGCGGAGCCCGACGAACAGATGCTGTTCGAGGCATCAGGGAATGAGGGCGCTTCGATCGAGCGCTCGTACCGGCTGGCAGCACTCGTCCTGTGGCCACGCTCGAACGAAGTGTCGGTCATTGCGGACGGCAACATCGACGCGGCGATCAAGTATGCAGAGCGGACACTGGCGAGAGGTGCGGCGAAGTCCGAAGCGCCTCTCACTGGAGCGGAGCTGGTCTCACAGTTGATCGATTCCTGGCCTCAGGAACCCGCGGTCCTGAACTGGCGACGGCTCCCGTCCCTGAGCGAGAGAAGCTATCCGAGCATGCTGCGACTGCTGGCAAGGGTATCTGACGAGGAACAGTGGATCCGTTTCCTGCGCGACGTACTAGCGAAGCAATTCAACGGAGAAATGAGCGACACGCTCGCGCCGTTGCTGCTCAAGGCCGGGCCATCGCCCCTCGGTGAGTTTCTCCCGGCCTTCATGAGCACCAACATTCCTCGCTGCCCTGGCCCTGCACTCTCCCTGGTCGCTCGCCTGCGCACTGCCCAGCATGCGCGCAAAAGACCCGACTGGGAACCGGTTTTCCGAATGGCCATCCTGGCCGCCATTCAGGCACTCCCCGAGGCGCTTGCCCCGACGCTATCCGAGGGTGAGCCCGTATGGATGCGACCCACGCCCCAGACACTGGACTCTGGAGCAGTCCGTGACCTCTTCGCTGTGAGTCATGGCTTGTTGCCGGACTCCGAAGCCGAGGCCTTGGCCGGTGTGCTAGCTCGATGTCCGAAGGAGGTTGATCCGTTTCGAACGATTCCCACGGCTTTGAGTGAACTCGGGGAGTTGGTGTCCGGGTTCAGCGAGACCCCTGCCTTCGCAGCAATGTGGCACCACTCGTCGGACTGCCTCCTCGAACGCAGCGCTGCCCCGCCAGAGGTGCCCAAAGATCAGAGAATCGAGGCACCGATCCGATGCGGATGCGAGTTCTGTCGGGCTCTTAGAGCATTCTGCCTTGACCCCGTCGCAAAGTCGAAGGGATTCAGGGCTGCCCAGCATATCCGCGCGCACCTTGAGGGCACCGTTCGGAACCTTGACTTGGACATCGAGTGCCGCACAGCAAAGCACGGCCGGCCGTACACGCTAATCTGCGAAAAGGTTCCCAAGAGTTACCGCAGACGCGTCACGGTGCATGCCGAAGACATGAGACAGATGCAACTGCTGGTGAAGGCAAGCCCATCGAGTGACTCTCCTGAAGTCGGGCCCACCTTGGCGCGACTCCGCGAGGCACTCGCGTGCGGGTGAATCGGACGTTTGGCGACATGCGGTGCCGCAAGCAAGGACCAACAGCCCCAAGTGCCAAGGCCAGTCATCGTCCCAGCCTGGGCTCCGACATCGCGGGCCTCCATCCCAGCAATGCCGTTCGTCCACCGGCTCCCTGGCCCCAACCTCGTGTGGTCTCCGGGGATGAACCGGCGCACGTCGGCGGTGTCCTTCAGTCTCGCGAAGGGATCCGTTGAGGGTGTCGACGATCCCTCTGTTCGTGGCGGCAAAGGACCTAACCGGCAGGTAGTCAGGATCGACCAGTTGCAATGAAGAAGGTATCGGAGCTACCCAGGATCTGCGCATGTATCGGGCATCCCGACGACACGCGTGCAGCCGAGATCGCCACCGCCAGCTACGCTCCCGGCCAGACCTTGCTCGAGCTGCGCATCGATATGCTGTCGCATCCGACCCGCGCGGAGAGTCTCGTGCGGCGGGTGGTGGCGGAGCAGTCGGGCGCCAACGTCCTCGCCACCTGCCGCCGAACCATCAACGGTGGGCACTTCGACGGATCGATCGACAGTCAAATCTCGATCCTCCGGGCCGCTGTAGGAGCTGGTGCGGCGATTGTCGATATCGAGATCGAAACGATCGACGAGGCCCCCCGCTCACTCGGTGCTTTCCGCTGCTCTGCGATCACACTCGCCTCGTATCACAATTTCCTGGAGACGCCGGCCCTGGAGCCTGTCCTCGGTCGACTCGCCCGCACCGGTGCCGATATTCTCAAGGTCGCCACACGGGTCAATCGGCCGAGCGACAACCTCCGATTACTCTCACTCTGTGACGCACGAGAGAACGTTGTGATCGCCGGAATGGGCGAAACCGGCACTCCCGCGCGGCTGCTCTCGCCGTTGCGCGGGGGCGTGTTCACGTACGCGGCTCCCGACTCCCCCCCGGACTCCGGCGCACCGAGCGAAGCCGGTCAACGGGCTGCTCCGACTGCGCCCGGGCAGTTCGCAGCGTCCCTGCTTCGGAACCTCTACCGCATTGACGAGCGAACCCCCGACACCAAGGTCTACGCAGTCATTGCCAAGCCTGTCGGCCACTCGAAATCGCCTCTCATCCACAACCGGGCGTTTCAGGCCGCCGGGTTTGACGGGATCTACCTGCCGTTGCTGGTGGAGCCCGAGCACTTAGCGGACTTTTTCGAAACCCTGCGTGCGTTACCCATTGCCGGTGCCAGCGTGACGATCCCCCACAAGCAGGCAATCATTCCGTTCCTGGATTCCGTCGATCCGGTTGCGGAAGGCATCGGTGCCCTCAATACGCTCTACTGGCGCGAGGGCCAGCTCGTCGGCACCAACACCGACGCGGCCGGAATCACCGTCCCCTTGGCCCAGCGGCTCTCCCTGAGAGGATCCCGGGCTCTCGTGGTCGGCAATGGAGGAGCGGCCAAGGCGGCGATCGTCGCCTTGGGGTCCGAGGGCTGCCAAGTGGCCGTGACCGGGCGGAATCCGGATCGGGTCCGGGCCATCGCCCTTCTTCACGGTGCCGAGCCCGTGGCCTTCGAGGCGCTGGCGCGCCGTCACTTTGACGTGCTCGTCCAATCGACGCCCGTCGGCATGACCCCGAACGTCGACGGCAATCTCTTCCCGGGCAGGATCCCGGCCGACGTAGTGTTCGACCTCGTCTACAACCCGCTCGAGACGGCCCTGCTCCGGCACGCCAGGCGGGAGGGCAAGGTCGTGATCAGCGGGATCGAGATGTTCGTGGAGCAGGCTGCCGCTCAGTTCCAGATCTGGACCGGGCTCGACGCCCCGCGCGACGTCATGCGCGATGCTGTGCTGGAACGTACAGTGAAATAGGCGGGCGGTGCCTTGGGGATGGTCAATCCGGACTTCCAGACATTCGAGCGACTTGCTGGCGAGGGCAACCTCGTGCCGGTGTGGAAGGTTCTCACTGCGGATCTGGAAACGCCGGTTTCCGCCTACCTGAAGCTCTCGGAGCAGCAGGAACACGCGTTCCTGTTGGAGAGCGTCGAGGGCGGTGAGCGCATCGGGCGCTACACCTACCTCGGTTCGGATCCGTATATGGTCCTGACCGCCATCGAAGACGAGGTCGAAATCCGCGAGGGGGGCACAGTTCGCCGCGAGCGAGGCGACTTCTTCGCCATTCTGAAGGCCCAGTGCGAGCGGTTCCGACCCGCCGGGGCGGACGATCTGCCGCCGTTCAGCGCCGGTGCCGTTGGCTACGCCGGATACGACTTGGTGCGACGGATCGAAACCCGCGTGCCGCCCTTCCGGGAGGACGACGTGCGGGCTCCGGACGCCGCGTTCATGTTCTTCACGTCCGTCCTGGTCTTCGATCACGTGAAGCATCAGGTCTACGCGATTGCGAACGCGCGCCTACGCAGCGGGCAATCCCATGAGGATGCCTACCGAGTGGCGTCCGCGGAGATCGATGCGCTGGAAGCCTGCCTGGCGAAGCCTGTGCCTCTGCCGCCAGCGGGAAGTCGGAACGGCCCCTTGGAACTCCGCTCGAACATGGGCAAAGAGGCTTACTGCCGCGCGGTTGAGAGGGCCCGGGAATACATCCATGCCGGCGACATCTTCCAAGTGGTGCTTTCGCAGCGGCTGGAAATGATGCCCGGCGTCCACCCGTTCCAGATCTACAGGGCGCTTCGCACGGTGAATCCCTCGCCGCACCTCTTCTATCTCCAGATCGGGGAATCGGTCATTGTAGGCAGCTCCCCCGAACTGCTGGTCAAGGTCGACGGCCGCGAAGTGGAATACAGGCCGATTGCGGGGACGCGCCCTCGCGGGGAGACTGCCGAGGAGGACCAGGCACTGGCTGTGGACCTGCTCTCGGACGAGAAGGAACTCGCCGAGCACGTGATGCTGGTCGACCTGGGCCGCAACGACGTGGGCCGCGTGTCGGAGTTCGGTTCGGTGCACGTCCCGGAATTCGAAATCGTCGAGTACTACTCGCACGTGATGCACATCGTCTCGAGTGTCTTCGGCACGCTTCGGGACGACCGGGACATGTTCGACACGCTCAAGGCGTGTTTCCCGGCAGGAACGGTATCCGGCGCTCCGAAGGTCCGCGCGATGGAGATCATCGCCGAGCTCGAGCCGACCAAGCGGGGCGTCTATGCCGGGAGCGTGATGTACCTCGACTTCTCCGGGGCGCTCACCTCTGCCATCGCCATCCGGACGATGATGGTGCGCGGCGAAACCGCCTACCTCCAGGTCGGAGCGGGAATCGTGGCGGACTCCGTTCCCGAGCGGGAATGGGACGAGACGATGAACAAGGCCCGCGCCTTGCTGAAGGCAGTGGAACTGGCCCACGAATTGTAGCGGAGCCGGCAGGAGCCGGGCTCAATTGCGCCGGAGGCTCGGCAGGAGCGGCGCCCGCAGCGAGAATGCAGCCGCCGCGGCTCCCGCGAGCAAGCCGAGTCCCACGATGACTCCCAAAGTGATGAGCAGGGGGGCCCACGGCGGGTCCGCTGCCCCGCTTGCCAGGTGGGGCGCTACCGAGAGCAGGGCCGCGACAGTGCCCGTGACGACCCCGAACACCAGCAGGAACGAGTTCTCCGCGAAGACCAGGCGTGAAATCGAGCCCCTTGCGAACCCTAGCGCCTCAAGCAGTGCCATCTCGCCGCGCCGCTCCAGAACGCTCCTGACCATCACTACGGCGAGTCCAAGGGTGCCGAGCAGCAACCCGAGGCCGCCGAGTGTCCGGAACGTGCTCAGGTAGGTGTTCTCGACCACGAGGTACCCGGCCAGCCGGTCCGACGTCCGGACCGCATCAAGCCCCTCGTCCCCGAAGGCGTTCTCCAATTCGGTTGCCACTTCGTCCGAATCGGTCTCGACGAGCAGCGCATGGTAGCCGCTGTGGTCCGGGTAGAGACCGAGGAAGTTGTCTTCCGAGAGAACCAGTTCGGACTGGAAGATGCTGCGGGAGAGGAGTCCGGCGAGGATCAGCCGTCGCGGTTCTCCGGCGCTGTCCTCCACGCTCAGTTCGTCACCCATCGCGACATGAAGGATCCACGTTGCCGAGTTCGCGTCCGCGAACACGGGGATGGCTCCTCCGAAGTCCTTTTCTAGGAGTAGCCAGGGATTCTCTTGCTCTTCCTCCGTCTCGGCGAGCGTTTTCTGGAACGCGAAGCCTCCGCGCTGGATGAGGGCGTCCTGAACGCCCACCAAGGTTGGTTTCGAGGGCTGGTAGAGGTTGAGGCAACTGGCATCCTCCCCGGCTCGGACACGGAGCGGGAGGATGCTGGCGGTGCCGTCCAGACCGGCTGCCTCCTCGTCGATCCGGCTCGGGAAGATCGGGACGTCCGCCTCCGCGATCAGCCGGAAACCACCGTCACCCGAGTCCAGTGCCGGCTCCTGTGACCGCACGTCGTGGCGGTTCATCGCGACCGTCACGATCATGAACGATGCGCATGCGACGAGAGCAACGGACAGCACGCTGCGAGTGGGGTTGCGGCCGCCGTTGCGGAAGCCCAGCTGGACGATTCCGGTGAGCGCTTCCCCGTCCCGGCGCGGTGCAAGGAGCAGGGCCCGGAAGAACACCAAGGCCGAGGCGAGTGCCATCGTACCGGCTCCGAAGAATGCCGCCAGGCGGGCTGTCGAGTCCCCGCCCAAGGACATCGCAAGAAGCACTACTGCAAGGACGGCCAAGACCGTCGCGATGCGCCGGAGCCTCCGCGCTGCCCGTAGTTGATCGGCGGTCCCTGCCGCAGGCTCGACCTTGCCCGAAAGCAGTGCGTTCGGCGAGAGCCTGGCGAGTTGACGAAGGGAGAGCCAGATCGAAAGCAGCATGAGAGCAAGGGCGGAACACACCCCGATCACGGGATCCTGCCACCGAAAATGGAACTCCAAGAACGAGCCGCCCACCGCGCCGCTCCACCAGGTGCTCAGGCCGTAGAGCATGACTTGGGCATAGGCGACTGCTCCGGGAATGCCGATCAGGCACCCGGCTACGGCCAGGACGGCTCCTTCGGCCAACAGCATTCGGCGGACGAGTCCGGGTGCGTACCCACTGGCGAGCAGCAGCCCGATCTCGCGTGCCCGTCGCTCGACACCGAGGCGGAAAAGCAGCGCGACCAGAATCGCTGCCGATGCGATCAGGAACATGCTGAACCCGATGAAGAGGCCAGAGAAATCGGTCGCCCCCGAGGACGCGTCGAGACCGACTTGCTTGACGGGCTGGAGTGCCAGACCGAATGCCGCCGGATCCAGCCTCTGCCGAAGCGAGTCGCGGAACTGCGCGACGGCCGTCTCCGAAGTTGTCCCCGAGGGCAGGCCCAAGCGGATCGAGGTGAGCTGTCCGAATCGGCTGGTCCAGAGCTCCTTGGCGTCAGACAGATTCACGAACGCCTTGGGCGCTGCCCGGTAGCGGTCCCAATAGTCCTCGTCCCGCGGCCGGATCAGCCGCAGGTCCATAGGGAATGGAGGATCCCAGTTGGATATCCGGGCCCTGTCCGACATGCCCTTGTAGGTCGGGGCATAGTTGCGGTCGAGCGCGGCCCCTTCCATCCGAGCGATCCCTGCCAGTCGGAATTCGCGGGAAGCGGTTTCGAGAGTCGATTCTGGACCGACCATGTAGTAGGTCAGCGTGACGGCCTGCCCGGGGACTGCTCCGAGATCGTCCGCGGTCCATTCGTTGAGGATGATCTCGCCGGGGGCGGGACCCTCGATGCCGTCCGCCCCGGTCAGGCGGAGGGATTCGGGCCACGCATCCAGTGCCGTGACCGTTGAATAGGGGACTGTGCGACCGTTGGCCTCGATCGAATTGGCCAAGTAGGTCAGCACCTCTTCGGAAGTGAAGCCGCTGTCGGCGGCCGCGGCCCTGACGGTGTCGGCAGCCGACCGGTCCAGGACGATTCGTTCCGACTCCACGAGGAATTCGCGGCTGTTCGGGGAGGGCTTCACGACGAGAGCCGCGTCCTCCGGAGAGAACGCCTCCCGCCAGGCAGCGCTCGAGGACTCCAGCGTCCCGCCCGCGACAAACAGGGCATTGGACCTGCCTGGATGCCCCAGGGCGCGCTGCAGCGCTTCCTTGGAGACAAACGCGTTGGAGGGAAGTTGCTGCTGAGGCGAGAGCCCGAAACGCGCCGGGCCGCGATTCTCCAGCACTGCCGTCACTCGCAAGCGAAGCAGGCGGACATTGTCGGCCTTCCGGCCCATCACGGATTCTGCGGGCACCAGGTCGTCCGTGTGGAAACGGATCAGGATAGCGTCGCCCTCGTCTGCCCCGAGTTCGTCGGCCAGGCGTCGGTTGAGCGCGATCTCACGAGTTCCAATAGCGGGCGGATGGGTCTCGTAGAGGCTCCAGAAACCACTGTCGACACCGTGGATCCGGACCTTGGACGCTCGCGAGCCGGAATCGGCGTGCTCGGCGCTGCCCCGGATCAGGATGGCGGAAGCTGCCTGATCCACCGCATCCAAGGATTCGACCGCCGATTCCCTGAAGTACCGCTCGCCCACTGCGGCGAAGTCAATCGCCCCGAGACGGTCCAGGGTCAGACTGCGGAGACTGCCGCGGACCGACGATCCCACCATTAGGGCCCCGGCCAATATCGCCGCGCCGATGGCCACCCCGAGGGCGACTGCTCCGTTCACCGCCCGATAGTGAAGCAGGCTTTGGGTCAGTATCCTCCTTAGCGTCATAAAGGTGTTTGCAAGAGGGCCTTCAGCGATTCGTCAGTTCACGGTTCTCGCTGTCCTCTGCCGACAGGGGGAGTCGCTCCGCGGACTGCTGGAGTTGCTCGAGGCTCCGGCGCACGGATCGCGCCTTCTTACTGGCCGGCTCGACGCGCAGGTAGCTGGTGTAGGCCGCGATTGCGTCATCTCGACGGCCCAGCTTCTCCAAGGCCGTTCCGAGCCGCCAGTAGGCCTCTGCGAAGTTGGTATCCCAGCGAGTCGCTTCCTCGTAGCGCCCGGCCGCCGCCCGGAAGCTGCCCTTCTTGGCGTAGTAGTTACCCACCTTGAGCTCCTTGCGTGCCTGTACCGGGTTGAACGCGTAGGTCTGCTGCTTGGGGGCAAACTGCTCGTCTTCGTCGACAAGCTCGGAGTATTCTTCTTCTGCTTCGGGGCGCTCGGCAAACCCGCCCCCAGTGGCTTCAGCCTCCTGTGCGAGCGCTGCCGGGGCGATCCACAGTAGCGCAACCAGCGCAATTGCCGCCACGGTTGCTAGTATAACGGCGCTATCGGTCGCAGTTTGACCTGCGGCCTTTCGTTGCCGTAACACGTGATCGGCTGGCTCCTGCTGGCGATTCTCCGATCCAAATTTCTGCGACTGGACCCCGCAATCGACCCCCTTTTGCCCGAGGGGCCAGTTACTGGGCCTACCTGTAAATAATTGCGCGGCGCTAGGATAGGAACTATAGATCGAAGTACGGGGTGGTAACGACTTGCCAGATAAGGACGCATTGGCTTTGGGGCTTGATTTTGGCACGGAGTCCGTACGTGCGCTGTTCGTGGACTTGGACGGCAATGAGAGGGCCTCAGCGTTTGCCAGGTACCGCCACGGCCAGATCACGAAGCGACTCCCGGGGAATAACGACGAGCTGCCTTCGGATTTTGCACTCCAGCATCCGGGCGACTGGCTAGACTCCGCTGCCAGAGCGACGCGCAATGCATGGCGGCGAGTAGACAAGACAGGGACCCGGCTGATCGGGATCGGAGTCGATTTCACCAGTTGCACCGTCCTGCCGGCCCAGGGAGATGGCACGCCACTCTGCCTGCTTCCGGAGTTCAAGGCCAATCCGCATGCCTGGCCGAAGCTGTGGAAGCATCACGGTGCCAAGCGCGAGACCGAGCACATCGTCAAGGTGGCGCGTGAGCGCCAGGAGGAGTTTCTCGAGCAGTACGGCGGGACGATCGGGCTGGAGTGGTTCTTTCCCAAGGTATTGGAGACCCTCGTCTCGGCACCGGAGGTTTATGGGGCCACTGACGTGTGGCTCGAGGCTGGCGACTGGGTCGTGTGGCAGCTCGTCGGCTGCATGCCTCGGGAGATGGCCCGCTCGACCTGCCAGGCCGGGTACAAGGGCATGTGGACGGCCACGGACGGCTTCCCCTCCAAGCCGTTCCTGCGCGCAGTCCATCCGGAGCTGGTGGACATTGTCCGGACGAAGATGCCGGGTCGCATGAAGGCCCCGGGGCAGCAGGCGGGCAGGCTCTCAGCCAGGATGGCGAAGAAGCTTGGCTTCCAGGAAGGGATCCCGGTCAGCACGGCCATCATTGACGCGCACGCCGGTGTCCCGGGCGTAGGGGCGGCGGATCCAGGGACGCTGGTCATGGTTTGCGGTACGAGCTCGTGCCACATGCTCAATTCGGCCGAGTACCATGCCGTACCGGGGATCGCCGGCGTTGTGAAGGACGGAATCCTGCCCGGGATGTTCGGGTACGAGACAGGGCAGGCTGCGGTCGGCGACGCCTTCGACTGGTTGCGCCAGTTGACGCGCCAGCAGGACTTCTCCAGACTCACCGACCTTGCCGCGACCCTTGACCCCGGTGCGGACGGAGTGCTCTGCGTCGACTGGTTCAACGGATGCAGAACGCCGCTCATGAACGGTAACCTCAGCGGCGCCTTTACCGGGCTGGGCTTGCACCACGGACCGCAGCACCTCTATCGAGCGATGATCGAGGCGAACGCCTACGGGTTGCGCTGGATCGTTGACATGCTGCGCGAGCACGGCGTCCCGGTCAAGAAGTTCATCGCCACGGGGGGGTTGCCGCATCGCAACGAGCTTTTCGTGCAAATCCTTGCCGACGTGCTGGGAGAGACGATCCTGGTGCATCCTTCCAAGCAGGGGCCGGCCCTGGGGGCCGCGATTCTCGGGGCCGTAGCAGCCGGAAAGCGCGCTGGCGGTTTCAGTTCCGTCCGGTCGGCAGTGCGGACGATCGGAGGGATACGAAAGGACATCGAGGGTCGCGAAGGGCGCATGGTGCCCCCTGACAGGACCCGTACGAAGAGGTACCAGCCGCTGTATCAGCGGTACCGGGGAACGGCCTCGTTCCTAGAAGGCAATGCCCCCGTGCTATAAAGAATTCGGGCTGGTGGTGGATCCGGAGTCGAACATGAACATGATGCGTGCGCCCGTGTTGGCGGCCTTGATGATTGCAGGCTTGTTGGGCTCAGCGTCCGTTGCCGGGGCGCGCTCCACGGGGAGCAATCTCAACAGCGGGGAGACGGGCGGGTCGTTTCCCGGAGAAATGGTTTGCACGCGCTGCCATGCGGGCTCTGAGCTCAATTCGGGTACCGGGACCCTCCAATTGCTCATCGACGGGGCATCCGCTGCCGACCACACCTACACGCCCGGAGAGACGGTCACGTTGGTCGTCCAGTTCATGGATTCGACAGTATCCCGGAGCGGATTCCAACTCACGGCGCGATCCGGTGACGGGTGCGGCCAGCCCGGCACCTTGGCGGATGGGACCCCGGAAGGGACCACATCGACAATCTCGATCCTGGAGGGAACGTGCGGGACCGGAATGATCCAGCGGGCCACGCACAGGCGGCCGACCAACGGAACCTCGGCAACGTGGAACGTGTCCTGGACGGCACCTGCGGAGAGCGCAGGCCCGGTGACCGTCGCGGTCGCAGTCAACGGAGCGAACGGTGACCAGGCCCGCACCGGTGACAAGATCTACAACGTGATCGCTACGATCCAGCCTGCCGCGGTGGAGGTGCCCGCACCGTCGATTTCGGAGAACGGGGTCATCCTTGGCGATCGCGCCAGCATGACAGCCGCGCTTGCCCCGGGCGCGATCGCGGTCGCCCAGGGGGCGAATCTCTCCAAGGACGGAGCGACGGTCGCCGGAACGGTTGACGATGCCGGTTTGGTCACCACGAACCTCGGCGGAACTTGCGTCGAAGTCAATCAAACGAAAGCGCCGGTGATCCGACTCGCGAATGAAGAGGTCATCTTCCAAGTGCCTTTCGGAACTGGACTGGGAACTACTTCGGTCCAGGTTGTTCGAGACTGCGGGGAGATGGTCGAACAGCGCAGCAACAGTGCGTCTGTCACGGCTGAGGCCGTCAAGCCGGTCTTCTACCTGTTCTCCGACAGCACCCTCGGCATCGTTGCTATCACGACGGATGGCGAGCTGGTGGGCGCTGCGGACGCCATTGAAGGCGTGACGACCAAACCAGCGAATCCCGGTGACATCGTGACCGTCTTCGGTACCGGATTCGGGTCGACGTCGCCAGCACTCGGCACGGGCGAGATCGCGGTGGCACCTGCACCGCTGGCGAGCTCGAGTGCCCGGCCGATGATCGGCGAGATGGAAGTCGCCGATACCGACCTGATCTACGTCGGCGCCGCGCCGAACTTTGCCGGCCTCTACCAAATGAGCTTCAAGATCCCCGACAACACCCCGGCTGGCCAGCACGCGTTTTCCGTCATGCTCGACTCCGTGACGTCGCCTGAGGGCCCGAAGCTCGAGATCGCTGTGCCCGAAACGTCGATGATGGACGATGGGGAAGTCCAACAGTGTATGGTCGGCCTTACCCTCAAGGCTGGCGAAAGCTGCCAGACAGTCATCAGCGGCTTGACCGCAACCTTTGAGGTCAAGGAGGACGGAGAAGCCTGCGCCGGGGCGGGAGCCCTTGAATTCTGCCACTCCGCCGGAAACCTAGTGTCCACCCTGATCCTCTTTGGCGCTGACGCCGAGCAGCACGACGACGGCAGCTGGACCATCACCAAGCTGCCCTGAGGACTCTGGCGCGGGTTCCGAGAGGGGCACGGCATACCAGAGGCATAACCCAACCTCCGTTTAGTTGGACCACGATCAACCTACCGATTAGCCACGAGGCTGCTGCCAGCAAGTCCTCTCGACGCCCGGCCCGCTTGCTGGCAGTCCGAGGGCTTCAGCAGGCTCGGCGGCCATTGTATGATTGCGGCATCCGGCAAGGGGCAATGAATGGCCTGACATCCAGATGCGTCGTTGCTCTGCTGTTCTTCTGGACAGCAGGACACGCTGACGATGCTACAGAGTGGTTCGAGCGCCGGGTGCGCCCAGTGCTTGCGACACAGTGCTGGCAGTGCCACGGTTCCGATCTGCAACAGGGCCAGCTCAGGCTGGATTCCAGGGCTTCAATCTTGAAGGGCGGCGGGCGGGGCCCGGCCGTCGTTCCCGGTGATTCCCGTGCCAGCGTCCTGCTACGGGCACTGCGACACGAAGGTCCCCAGATGCCGCCGACGGGTCGGCTTCCAGCCGAGACGGCTGCCGCCTTCGAAAAGTGGATCGAAGACGGTGCAGTCTGGCCTGCTTCATCTCGCAGCGCCGAGGCAGCTCCACTTGGCGCGGGAGGTACTGATCGGCACTGGGCGTTCCAGCCCGTTCGGCAGGTCGAGCCGCCTCAGGTGAAGAACACATCGTGGATCCGCAACGAGGTCGACAGGTTTGTGCTGGCCCGGCTGGAAAGGCTCGGCTGGGAGCCTGCAGCGCGGTCGGGCAGACGCGCGCTGATCCGCCGCGCGAGCTTTGACCTGACCGGACTTCCACCTCGTCCGGAAGCTGTCGAGGCTTTTGTCCGGAGCCAATCGCCGACTGCGTACGAAGACCTGGTGGACCGGTTGCTCGATTCGGATCGCTTCGGAGAGCACTGGGCCCGGCACTGGATGGACTGGGTGCGCTATTGCGAGTCACACGGGAGCCAGGGGGATTTCGAGCTGCCGATGGCCTGGCGCTACCGCGACTACGTGATACGTGCGTTCAATTCGGACGTACCGTACGACCAAATGATCCGCGAGTATTTCGCGGGGGACCTGCTCAAGAGTCCGCGTGTTGACGCCAAGACCGGCTTGAACGAGTCGATGCTCGGCCCCGGGAACCTGCGGATGGTCGAGTACGGGTACGTGCCCGTCGACGCGCTCGAGGATCAGCTCAAGGTAGTCGAGAACCAGATCGACGTGTTCTCGAAGGCGTTCCAGGGGCTGACCGTCTCCTGTGCCCGTTGTCACGATCACAAGTTCGACCCGATCACGCAGGAGGACTTCTTTGCGCTGTACGGCGTTTTCGCCAGCAGCCGTCCAGGCTTGGTCACGGTCGACTCGGCCGAGTTGCTGAATGAGGGCCGGGACCGGCTTGAGGAACTCCGGGACCAGGTCCGCGACGAAATCGCACTGGCGTGGCGGCAGTCCGACTTGGCTGAGCTATTGGGTGCAGTCGGGGCAGGTCTGGATATTGCTGACGAATCCAGCGAAGAGGACGACCCGGAACACGAATCGAACCCGAAGGTCGACGAGTTGGTCGGCTATCTCAACGAACTGGAGTCGGACGCGGAGCACCCGCTCAAGCCCTGGCTGGACCTTCGAAAGCTTCAGGGCCCGGACTTCCGGAATGGTTGGGAGGACACTCAGTCGAAGTGGCGAAGCGTAGCGGCCCAGCGGCGCGAATCGCGCGAGCGAGACTTTCGTACCCGCTGGGACCTTCGACCGGGCGGCGACTACCCCGAGTGGTTTCCCTACGGTCCGGGGTTGCCGGCGACTCCCACGGGGAACGGTCAGTTCCGGGTCATTCCCGATGGTGATCGGATACTGGCCGGGTTGCTGCCGGCCGGAGTGCACTCGGGACTCGACAGCGAAAAGTACGGCGGCATCCTGGGCTCGCCCCGCTTTCGGATCGACTCGGACTACATCAGCTTGAAGGTGGCAGGGAAGAACTTCCCGTCGGCCAAGGTCATCGTCGAGAACTATCCGATCGGTGCCGGCGGCATTCACCCGGCTTCCGATCTGGAGTCGGACAGCCCTCACTGGGTCCGTCTGGACACGGCCTACCGCAAGGGACAGAACGCCTACCTGGAACTGCAATCGCTTGACGACCGATCGCGACCGTTCCGGCTCAATCCGCGCAAACCTGACCGCAAGGCCGTGGAGGACGGCCGATCGAGCTACGGGGTCATCGAGGTTGTATTCCACGACGGCGAGGAGCCTCCCAAGGACGAACCTCTGGCACTTCTGCATCTGCTGGAAGGGCCTGCTCCGACCGGAATCGAGGAGTTGGAAGAGCGGTACCAGACATTGGTCCGCGACGCCGCCGCCGATTGGGAGGCCGGCCGGCTGGATTCCCGACAGACAGCGTTCCTCGACGCGCTTGTGCGTTGCGGCTTCCTGCCCGCCACGCTCGAGGAGGTTCCCCAGGCGCGCGGCGTCGTAGAGGAGTATCGCAAGGCGGAGGTGGGTGCCCCGAAGCCTCGACGCGCGCCCGGCGTGCTGCCCGGTACCAGCTATGATCAGGCGTTATTCCTGCAGGGCGACCATACCCGGCCGAGCGAGCCCGTCGAGCGACGCTACCTGCAGTTTCTGGGCAGCCGGCCTTTCCGCGCGGCCGACAGCGGTCGGCTGGCCTTGGCGGAGGCCGTTGCGAGCAAAGACAATCCGCTGACGGCACGAGTACTGGTCAATCGTCTCTGGCACTACCTGTTCGGACGCGGACTCGTCGAGACTGTCGACAATTTCGGCACCATGGGGGACGGTCCGTCCCATCCCGAGCTGCTGGACTTCCTGGCCGGTCGGTTCGTGGCTGAAGGCTGGTCGATCAAGGGCATGATCCGAATGCTCGTTCTGTCGCAGACCTACCAGATGAGCACTGCGGCTTCCCCAGTCTCGATTGCCGAGGATCCCGGGAATCGATTCCTGCAGCATCAATCCGTGAGGCGGTTGTCGGCCGAGTCCATTCGAGACGCGATTCTCGAAACGTCCGGCGATCTTGACGCCACGATGTACGGTCCGAGCGTCAACGTCTACTACGTCGGAAAGACCGAAGGCGGAGGGCCTCGCGGCCCGCTCGACGGTCATCGACGGCGCAGCGTTTACCAAGCCATCCGGCGCAATGCCTACAACCCATTTCTGAGAACCTTTGACGCCCCGGAACCATCCACGACTCGCGGCAGGAGGGACGCAACCAACATACCGGCGCAATCGCTCGCGATGCTTAACGATCCGTTCGTGGTAGGTCAAGCGGAGCGATGGGCGAACCGGGCTTTGGCCGACGGGGCCATCTCGCCCGAGGACAGAGTTGCGCGCATGTTCCGTCGAGCAACTGGCCGCGGTCCGGATTCGGTCGAAACCGACCTCCTTCTGTCCTCACTGAAAGAACTGGCACGCAATCACCAGGTCCCCGAAGAGGAGTGGATGGGCGACCAGGATCTCTGGAAGGATCTGGCGCAAACGCTCTTCAATCTCAAGGAGTTCCTGTATCTCAGGTAGTTGAGATGACCCCTCGCTCTCTAGGTGGGAATCGTCTTTCGCGCCGGGAAATGCTGGCTCGATGCTCCACGGGCTTCGGCTCGGTTGCGCTGGCCTCGCTCCTGCCATCGGTTCGGTCCGCACAACCCCTGCGCGACCGCAGGCCGGATTTCGCGCCGAAAGCGAAGAGCGTCATCTTCTGCTTCATGTCGGGAGGAGTGTCCCACGTTGACTCCTTCGATCCCAAGCCGAGGCTGGAGCGCGAAGCGGGCAATCCAATGCCCGTCGAGGTCCGCCCGACGATGTTCGACGACGTCGGAGGCATCATGCCGAGCCCGTGGAAGTTCGGGCGGCACGGCCGGAGCGGGATCTGGGTCAGCGAGCTGTTTCCGAAGATCGCCTCTTGCGCCGATGATCTGTGCGTGATTCGGAGCATGACCAGCAAGGCCAACGAACACGCCCAGGCGAACTACTTCATTCACACCGGTCATCCGTTCCTTGGCCATCCGAGCGCTGGCGCATGGACAACCTACGGGCTGGGATCGGAGAGCCAGAACCTGCCGGGTTTCGTTGTTCTCGCGAGCGGCGGCGTTCCATTGGGAGGGGTCGGGATTTATGGCAATGGCTTTCTGCCCGCCATGCACCAGGCTTCGTTCCTCTACCCCGAGGAGAAGGAACCGCTCAACAACATCCAACCCGCTGATCCAGATACCCTGCAGCGCACGAAGATTGACTTGATTCGAGCACTCGATGCGCACTTCGTCGACGAGGGAGGAACCGACCCCGCCATCGACGCTGCGATTCGCAACTACGAGACCGCCTATCTGATGCAGGCAGCCGTGCCGGAACTCTTGGACCTGAGGGATGAGACTCCAGCCACCAAGGCGCTGTACGGCATGGATTCTTCGAATCCCGAGACGGCTGCCTATGGAAAGGAGTGCCTCTTGGCTCGACGCTTGGTGGAGCGCGGAGTGCGCTTCGTCGAGCTAACGTGCCTGATGCGACCAAGCGTGCCGGGACAGGTCGGCAACCCCTGGGACCAGCATGGAGAGCTACGGGAAGGGCACACCGACATGGCCATGCAGGTGGACCAGCCGATTGCGGGCCTGTTGAAGGACTTGAAGGCCCGCGGCATGCTTGAGGAGACCCTGGTGATCTGGGCCGGCGAGTTCGGACGGACACCGTTCGCGCAAGGAGACGACGGTCGCGATCACAACCCGTTCGGATTCAGTATCTGGCTCGCGGGAGGAGGGGTGAAGCCGGGATTCGTTTTCGGGGCCACTGACGAGTACGGTTACCACGCGACTGAGAACGCGATGAGCGTCTATGACCTCTGGGCAACGGTCTTGCACCTTCTTGGTGTCAACCACGAGACCCTCACCTACCGCTTCGGCGGTCGCGACGTGCGGCTATCCGATGTCTTCGGAGGGGTTGTTGGCGAGATCTGCGCCTAATGCGGAGGAACTCCGGGGTGGGCGGGCTAGACTGAGCTTCATTCGGAAAACAAAGGTTAGCGTGTTCAATCGAAACGAGTTCCGCGATTTCGTCCTGTCAATTTACTGGAAACGATCTTCTCGGGCTCCACGCCGAGCAGGGCGAATGCCTGCTTCTGCAACGGGGTCTGCCCAGTCAGCAGATCGAACTCGTGCGGGTTGTCCTGAGTGAGCGCTACCCGGTGCAGCGACAACGTTCCCAAATGCGCCAGCAGGGTCCGCAGACCCTGCTCCGGCTCCACCGCTGTCTTCCGTCGCGCCGCCGCCTCCCGCTCCGCGTCCTCGAACAGCAGCGGGGCCAGCTTCCGGCGTAGATGCCATTCCACGTAGTACGCCAGCATGCACAGGAACACGTGTCTCCGCACGTGCTCTTCGGCAACGGCCGCACCTGCAACTGCGTTGTCTTCAGGGAGCGGAAGGCCCGCTCTACCCGCGCCAGACTCTTGTAGGCCGCCACCGCCTCTTCCGATCCCAACTCCTTCGCCTTCAGGCTCGTGCGCACGATGTAGGTCCCGTCCAGCCGCACCTCCGCCTCGATCTGCTCCTGCAGAGCCTTGCTGGGGCACCGCGAATCGCAGAGCCGCTTCGTGGCGGACCCGCGCATCCCGCTCGACAACAACCTCTCGGAACGGGTGCTGCGGGGGCCGGTCATCGCCCGCGGCACCAGCTTCGGCTCGGGCGGGCCGGACGGTGCGCGGGCAGCGGGCCTGCTGTTCGGCGTGCTCGCGACGATCCGCCTGGCGGGCCTGAACCCGTATGCCTGGATGATGGACTGGCTGGCGGCCTGTGCCCGCCACGGGGGCCAGGCCCGGCCGAGTGGGTCGGGTCCGTCGCCGACCGCGCGGACAGCGAGTGGGTGCAGGCAGCCTGAATGACCGACCCCGCCGCCGAACTGGACCCGCGCATCGTGCAGATGGCCTCGACCACCTTCGGTGGCCAGCGCCAGCGCCGCCGCCAATGGGACTGATCGTAGAGGACAGCGCAGTAAGAGACACCGATGAAATCCGGGTCGCGAGCGATGCGGGCGGCCAGTAGGTCGTAGAGCACTCGCCGATCCACGTGATCAGGCACCGCGCCGGGAGCGCCCGTCTTGCCCTGAAGAGCGAGGGGATACACGTTTCCGAATTCTTGATCGCTCAGCATTGCCGGCACGCCCGTCGCT
Organism: uncultured Bryobacterales bacterium; assembly: GCA_964461235.1. Classification (GTDB taxonomy): domain Bacteria; phylum Acidobacteriota; class Terriglobia; order Bryobacterales; family UBA6623; genus VXMF01. Next base: position 91,655 of record CAYWUV010000008.1, read on the forward strand.
TCGACACTGGGCTTGATGGGGTTGACGTCGCTAAGATCTTGCGGACCGAGGGCGTCGATGTAAGGCGCGATTCGCTTCCAGATCCCTTTCGTATACGTCGTGTGCTTGACGTAGGACCCCAGCACCATGTGATTCGAGTCATGCTTGCTAATTTCCGCGTCTGAGACCTTGTGGAGCTGTTCGGCGATTTCGCCAAGCAGCGCTTCCGCGTCAGCGAGGATGTTCTTCGAGCCGGTCCGCTCGGGCAGCGGTCCCCACACCTCGACAGTCTCCTCCGGGGAGCACTCCAGCAAGGGCTTCGGCGGCCCTCCGGCCGCCTCGGCGCGAACTTGCTCGACGGTCGGGTCCAGAGTGGAGTCGGTTTGTGCGACAACAGCCTCCTGCTTCTCTCCGACGCCGTCCGAGGCGCCAGCGTTACGATCGCAGTGTCACGTCGGGGGCACGTCGAAGACTGCAGACTTTGTCGTGCTGACGGGCATCGTCGGCAACGACCATCTCGCGGGAAAGAGTCGATTCCTTGGCAGGCCATCGGTTACGACTTCGAGGATCCTGCAATCGGACAACACACGACCGCACTGGCAATGCCAAGGCCTTGTCGCAGCCGATTTGCCTATCCTCTCGCCACACTGCGACGACTGTGGGTGCCCAACCACTGCGCTTCCGGTTGAGCCAACCTCATTCCAGCCTGAGATTCCGAAGGGGATTATAGTGCGCCAGGGAAAGCCCTGGCAGGGAGGATGCGAATGAGCTGAAACCTTGCACCGCGAGCCAGCAGGTTCGACACCTGCCCGGCAAAGGCGTAGCCCGCCAGCCGGGAGCGAGTGTGGCATGGCATCTGGTAACAGGTGTCGTGAAGCGTACACAGCGGGTGGTGAAGCGACGCTATTGAGCCTCGAAATCCTCAACGTCGACGCCTTCGTTCTTATAATTGCGGGGGCTGCACCGGAAGCGCCGCGATCGGCGAGGCGCAACGGGTCGTCCGGGGTCAGAGAACGTCCGCATAGCCACGGGATGGCTCGCCGGGGAACCTGGGAGGCCCCGCACTGTCCACGCATGATGGCCGGAACACGGACCACTGGCCGAAACAAAGGGTCCGGGCCCGCCCCTGCCTGTGGGGGACCGGGAGCGAACAAGCAGGCAAGGCGTGGTACCGGCTGGTGAATCAATAAGCCGAAGGGATGCAGTGCAGGGAGTCGTAGGAACAGCCAGGCTAACTGGCGAAGGACAGGGAGTGAGAGTCTCCCGAAGCAAA
>CAYWUV010000009.1:0-90944 GCA_964461235.1 uncultured Bryobacterales bacterium
TGCTGGATGGGATCGCTGACGCGGATCGCCTGGAGCAGGTCGGCGAGTGGCTGTTGGTTTGCGACAGCGGGGACGCCCTGCTCGCCCGGCTCGGACAGCAACAGTAGCACTACCGGGTAGGTCCCATCAAACGATCGCTCTGCCTTGCGCGGTCGGGCCACCGCAGGTTCAGCGGCTGACGGCAAGGAATCTCGACCGTTGGACGCTCTCGATCCATGCGCCGGTCGGCACCCACGTTCGCCTGTTGCCGATCAGGCTCGCTAGTCAGGGAGCGAGGCCCATGCGCGAATCTCCGGCTACCTGCGGTCCATGGCCGCGCTCGGTCACAATCCGCTCGTCGCCATTTAAATCGCGCTCGTCGGGCACGCTGCCGACACGGTCGAACAACCCTATGGCCCGACATCAACAGACGCCTGAGCGGTTACGACTTACGCACAATTGACGCGAGCGTAGATAGCGCCAGATCATCGGCTTGCTTTCCGGCAACCGCGACCAATCGGCGTTGGCCGCTGACGACGCCTTCGAACTGTCGGTGCCTGCCCGTCGTGCGTTTGAGACGGAATCCATGCTCTTCGAGATTCCGTATGGCGTTGCGGACTTTCGTCGTCGCCGGTCCCGGTCTGCATTCCCTCGCTGCTTGAGCTCATCGTGTCAACCCACGTCGTGGTCCACGTCCCCGAGGCTTTCACCCCGCGGAACGACACTGGTTGGCATGGCCCACCACTTACACGTTTCAATCCGCGCGTGTCGACCTTTGCATCGTCGATTTGCGAACCAACACAATGATCGAATCATGGCCTTCGGGCCAGTTGTAGGCCAAGATCCAAGGTCACCACACCAGCCCTTCTACCCGGTGGAACGTCGGGTCGTCCAGCGAGAGACCAGTACCCGCACGGTACAGGCCAGGGTCTGCGAGCACTACGAATTGCTCGGCGATCTCTTCCTTGCAGATCACGGACACACGGCACCAGGTGCCAGGGAGTCTCCCCGCCTCTTGGGCGCTATCTGCACCACGTATGGCTCGAGTCGACGTGCGACCGGTCCCGGACGCGGTACACGAGCCGAGTCGTGGAGCAGGCGCTCCGCTGCTTCGTCGTCTCCGGATTCACCCCGCCAAGGCACAACTATCCGCACCTGCAAATCCTCGATCAACCGCAATTCATTGACGATCGTCGCGAACGGAAAACCGAGGTTGTATTGCCGCTCGGCGAACGGGCGCAAGATCGGCTTCGCGTCCAATTCTTCGCGGCCCTTCCACCAATGGAGTTCCATCGAGTGGGCAGAGATGGCCTCTAGGGACATGGGATCGTCCCGAAAGTGGCGCAGAACGCTGCGAGGGCACCCGCGGATTCCGCAATCTTGGTCGGAGAGGCCGTCCCTCCGGCTCAAATACGAACACATGACCCTCAGTCGCCCTGCCCTCGCGATTGCATCGGCCCGCGGCCTGGATGATCGAATTTCAGCCAGCCTCGGCGCGCCAGGCGATCGGGAAATCGAGCTCGAGTTGAGCCGGTGGCCGTTCCACTTGGACCGAGCCCTGACCGCGACGGGCCCCGTGGCCATCATCGGGGGCATGCGGATCGCTACGGGAAGGGCGTTGCCTAGGGCATCAGCCAAGCTGAGCGTTGACGGCGGGGAGCCAAATACCGTGTCGGCAGGGCCCGGGGCGAAGTCGGTTGGTTTCGAAGTCAGCCTGGCAGCGAGTCGGCACACCCTGCAAGGTTGGTGTCTGAACGAGTCCGGTAAGGATATCCTGGGGGCATACTTCGAGCGGATTCGTCCGCAGTAGGCCAGCAGGATGTAACCGGGGTGCCGGAACGCTAGGGTCCGGTCTTGACGAGGCCTTCGCGTCGGGCTTACAGTGCAGTTGAGGCCCGCACCCGTTCCAAGCTGTTCGAGCGTACGGTGGCTCACCCGGCAAAGGAACGTGCCCCCACCAGACCCGGCTGCCCTGCGAAGCGAAGGCGGGTACGAGACCGGCCAGAGATCGCGACCTGAATTGACTCGGAGACGCAGAGCCAAGCGGATCTTCCTCGCCTTCACCGGATGCGCCGTTGTGGGCTTGGCGGACCCGGCGGACGCCAAACCTGACTTCACGACAAAGGTACGCCCGATTCTGCAGAAGTGCCTGCCATGCCACGGTCCGGACGATCACAGCCGGATGGCGAACCTGCGGCTCGACACTCACGAGAACGCGACGGGGAGCAATGGAGGTTACGCAGGGCTCATCCCGGGCAACAGCGCTGGCAGCCGCGTCATGGCCCGCGTGCAAGCGGACCAGAACGCCATGCCGCCCACCGGGGAACGGCTGACGGACGCGGAGATCGAGACCTTGCGGCAATGGATCGACTCCGGTGCCGAGTACCGGCGGCACTGGGCCTTCGACACACCCATGCAAACGACTGAGCCTCCCGTTTCGGCACGCGAAGACGTAGGCAACCCCGTTGATCGATTCGTGCTTGAGCGATTGGAGAGCGAAGGACTCAAGCTCTCGCCGCAGGCTGATCGCTACACGTTGATTCGGCGTCTCTCGCTGGACTTGACCGGCCTGCCGCCAAGCCCGGAAGAGGCTGACGAATTCGTCGCGGACGATTCCCCGGGAGCCTTCGCGAGGCTTGTCGATCGCCTGCTTGCCTCCCCGTCTTACGGCGAGCGGTGGGCACGGGTCTGGCTGGACCTGGCCCGCTACGCCGACTCAATGGGCTATGAGAAGGACAGCCTCCGGACGATCTGGCCGTATCGGGACTGGCTGGTTCGGGCACTGAACGAGAACATGCCGTTCGACCGGTTCACTGTTCTCCAACTGGCGGGGGACCTGCTGCCGGAACCATCTCAGGACGACCTGATCGCGACCGGCTTCCACCGCAACACGATGACGAACACGGAGGGTGGAACGGACGACGAGGAGTTCCGGGACGCGGCGGTCAAGGACCGAGTAGCGACGACCGGGCAGGTGTGGATGGGACTCACGTGGGGCTGTGCTCAATGCCACACGCACAAGTACGATCCCATCTCCCACGAGGAGTACTACTCGCTCTACGCATTCTTCAACCAGACAGCGGATGCCGACAAGAACGACGACAGCCCGAACCTGGAAATCACTGAGGGTGTGTCAACGCCGATCTTCCGGGAACTTCCGTCGGACGAGTGGCGGGAGACGTTTGTCCATCAGCGCGGCAACTTCTTGAATCCGGGCGAGCAGGTCGAGCCAGCGACGCCCGCAGCGTTCCATGCCTTCCCCGCAGACCAGCCCCTCAACCGACTCGGGCTGGCGAGGTGGCTCGTTTCGGAGGAGAACCCGCTGACGGCACGAGTGGCTGTCAACCGGATCTGGGCGAGGCTGTTCGGGACCGGGATCGTCTCGACCGAGGAGGACTTCGGCACCCAGGGAACGACTCCGACCCACCCGGAGCTGCTCGACTGGCTTGCGATGGAGTTCATGCGGGTCGGCTGGGACGTCAAATCCGTCATCCGAACAATCGTAAGTTCGAGGACCTATCGCCAGCGGTCCGACGCGTCCGCGAATCAGCTGGAGCGCGATCCAGACAATACGCTGCTGTCGCGAGGGCCGAGGTTCCGTCTTCCCGCGGAGACGGTGCGGGACCAAGCACTCGCCGCGAGCGGCTTGCTGAGCCGCAAGATGGGAGGCCCTCCGGTGATGCCATGGCAGCCGGACGGTATCTGGCAAGTTGTCTACAGCAGCAACCAGTGGGAGACGAGTCCCGGAAACGACCGTTACCGCAGGGCGCTCTACACGCTTTGGCGTCGCACATCACCCTACCCGTCAATGACAACTTTCGACGCTCCCTCTGGCGAGACCTGCACGATCCGCAGGATCCGGACGAACACTCCCGTGCAGGCACTCGTGACGTTGAACGACCCGGCCCTGATGGAAGCAGCCCAGCACCTCGCGGCGCGGGCGGTCTCTGAGGCTGGACCGACCAGCGAGTCCATTCTGGAGCGGATGTTCCGCCTGGTGCTAGCGCGGCGACCCACGGCAGCTGAACGGGAGCGGCTCCTGGCATTGCGGAAGGACGCGGCTCAAGACCTGTCCCGGACGCTCCCGAGTGCCGCCAAGCTCGCCAACTACGACCAGGTGCTGTATTCGTCGAGCCGCCGACGGACGCTGGTGGGTGATACAAGGAACGAGGCTCCGGTCTGGCGCTACACGATCGAGAAGCCGGCGGACGGATGGACGGACCCGGGTTTCGACGAATCGAGTTGGGACGAGGCACGCGGAGCGTTCGGATTCAGCAAGGGGGACCGCAGCGCCTCAAATTCCTACGAATCCAGCCTCCGGACCGTTTGGGACACGCCCGAACTCTGGATGCGGCTGGCCTTCGAAGCGGACAGCGCGGGCCTGGACGGGTTCCGCCTGGAGATCCGCCACTCCGGAGGATTCGAGGCCTACATCAACGGGGTGCTGGCAGCACGGGACATGGACGGTTCGGGCACCCACTCGCCCTACCCTCTGAGCGAGACAGCGCGGGCAGCCCTGCGCCCGGCCGAGAACATCCTTGCGGTTCGCGCCATCCATACCGGCCTGACCGACGCCGCGCGGAACATCGACGTAGGCCTGAGTGCCCTGCGGCCGCCGGAACTCGGCATCGCCGGTAGCGCGGCGGTGGCCCCAGCGGCGTGGGTCGTGGTCGCCAACGTCGTACTGAACCTCGACGAGACATTGACGAAACGCTGAAGCTATGTCCCACGGACTCGAAATCGCCCAGTGGCAGACCCGCCGACACTTCCTGGAAGGATGCCACCTCGGCCTGGCCTCGATGTTCCTCGGATCCTTGCGACCCGTCGGCGCGTCGCCAGCACGGGACCTCGCTCCCAAGCAGCCGCAGCGAACGGCCAAGGCCACGTCCGTGATCTACCTGCACATGGCCGGAGGGCCCTCGCAACTGGAACTATTCGACCCCAAGCCGGAACTGCAGAAGCACGACGGTGCCGACTGTCCCCAGCACCTACTCGAAGGCAAGCGCTTCGCGTTCATCAAGGGAGTTCCCCAGCTGCTCGGGACACCGTACGAGTTCTCGCGGGCAGGAGACTCCGGCACCTGGGTCAGCGAACTGCTTCCTCGCTTCGCTGAGGTCGCCGACGAGGCGGCGATCATCCGGTCGATGAACACGCCGGAATTCAACCACGCTCCGGCGCAGCTGCTGCTCCATACGGGCAACCAGCGGCTGGGTTCCGCCTCGATCGGCGCTTGGGCGACGTATGGCTTGGGGACCGAGAATCAGGACCTACCCGGGTTTGTGGTGCTCGTGAGCGGAAACAAGACTCCGAGTGCTGGCAAGAGCCTATGGGGCAGCGGGTTCCTGCCGTCGGTTTACCAGGGCGTTCAGTGCCGCACCCAAGGCGACCCGGTGCTGTTCCTGAGCGACCCGGAGGGCATGAGCCGATCCCTGCGACGCAAGACGCTCGATGCTCTTGGGGACTTGAACCGGCTGGAGCAGGAGCGGTCCGGCGCGCCGGACACGCTCGACCGGATCCAGCAGTACGAACTCGCGTACCGGATGCAGGTCTCGGTGCCGCAAGTCATGGACATCTCCCGTGAGCCCGACGCGATTCACGCCCTGTACGGCACGGAGCCCGGCAAGCTGTCGTTCGCCAACAACTGCCTGCTGGCGCGGAGACTCGTCGAGAACGGCGTGCGGTTCGTCCAGTTGTTCGACTGGGGCTGGGACCACCATGGCAATGCCCGGCGCACTGACATCCGCTACGACCTTCCCGAGAGAGCGCGGGACATCGACCGCCCGATAGCCGCACTGATCAAGGACCTCAAGCAGCGAGGCCTTCTAGACCAGACCTTGATCGTTTGGGGCGGCGAGTTCGGGCGTACCCCGATGCGCGAGAATCGGCAAGGGGACCGCACTGAATACTACGGCCGGGACCACCATCCGTTCGCCTTTACGATGTGGATGGCGGGAGGCGGAATCAAGGGCGGGGTAAGCCACGGATCCACGGACGACATTGGCTACTACGTGGCCGAGGATCCGGCAACGCCGCGCGACCTGCAAGCGACACTGCTGCATCTGCTCGGCCTCGACCCGTACGATTTCCACTTCCCGTACCAAGGCCTGAAGCAGCGACTCATCGGGCCGACAAACGAAGGCAGGATCCTGACGCAGATCCTGGCTTGATTCTGCGAACTCCTCCGGGCGCATTGGGGCGGGCCGGCCGGCTGGGCGAAGCCGTAGGTGCCTCCGTCCGAAGATGCTCTCGCGTCGGCAAGGTTGCCACCCCGTACCGGACGCGCGAATCCGGCATCGGGAAATTGGTGCAAATCCGTCTGAGAGTCGCCCGAGGCGAACGAGCTGGACCGAAAAGGACTCCGATTGGCTGCTGGAACTGCGGCCTCAACTGCCCTGCAATCTCGGCATGAATCGATGGGCGAGCGGTGGTGGGCCCGGGGCTCCTGAATCTCGCCTCCCCTACAATTGCAGAAACCATGCGCCTTTGGCATCGTTGGCTCCTGTGTCTCCTCCCGATCCTCGGGACCTGTTCATTCACACCTGAGCAAAAGGCTCCGAGGCGGCCGAATGTGGTCGTGTTCGTGAGCGACACGCATCGCTGGGGTGCGATGTCCTTCACCCAGACGCCACACGTTCGCACACCGAATCTCGAGCGCCTTCAGATGCAAGGGGTGTCACTCGATCGTCATTACGTAAACCTGCCGATCTGCACGCCTTTCCGGGCCATTCTCATGACTGGCAGGTGGCCGTACCAGCAGGGCCTGATTGCCAACCACATGTCGCTGGCAGAACGGGTCGACATGCCGGAAGGCCACAAGGAGAGGGGAACGATCTCCTGGGCATTCAAAGACGCTGGCTATACGACAGGACACTTCGGCAAATGGCACTTGGGCGGTCGTAATGCAAGGCCGTTCGGATTTGACAAGTCAATCGTGTGGGCCGGCACCAACAACCACAGGAACTGCCGGTACTCGATCGATGGTGCCCCCTACTCGGATTGGGAAGGCCTTTCCAACTCGACCGCGACTACTGAGCAGGCCCTGGAGTGGATCGGGGGTGCGGCTGCCAGCGGCCAGCCTTTCTTCGTAGTGATCTCGGTCAATCCGCCGCACGGGCCGTTTGACGACGCCCCGGAGGAGATGAAGGCCCTGTATCCGGACGAGGATGCGCTGCCGTTCCATCCCTTGGACGTGACAAAGGACTTCGAGCAACATCGGGACTATCACGCATTGATCAGCGGGATGGACGGGGACGTGGGCCTCGTAATGGACCGCCTTGACGAACTCGGCATAGCGAGCACGACGATTCTCCTGTACACCTCGGATCATGGAGCCATGACCGGGATCGACGGGGTTGCCTACGGGCAGAAGCGGCATCCAAACGACGAATCCGCGCGCATTCCCTTGATCGTGCGGTGGTCGGAACACCTGCCGGCGAACGTGCGTCTGGACGCACCGACATCGACGATCGATCTGTTCCCGACGCTGGTGTCACTCGCCGGACTGGCGCCATCGGACCTCGGTGAATCAGCCGGCTATGCAGGGTCCCTTCCCGGAACCGACTTGTCCGGCCTGTTGCGGGGCGAGCTCAACGCCCCGCGACCGGACTCCGTGTTCCTTGCCCATCCGTCGAACATGAACAACAGGGGAAGCCGCCACGAGCTTGTCTGGCGCGCCGTCGTCACGGACGACTACACCTATGCGGTGACCGAGGACGGCGAGCACAGGCTTTGGGCGAACACCGACGCCTTCCAGGACACGAACCTGCTCGACGAACCGCAGCATGTGACGACCCGAGAACGGATGTGGGAGAGGCTGGATCAATGGATGAACGAGGCCGAGAGGCCGTTCTATGACAAGTGGTTCGCGCGTGCCGCTGAGAACGAGGTGGCAGCCTGGAACGCTGAACACGGCCTCAGGGAGAAAGGGGCGGATCGCCAAGCAGGACGATCAGCCGTGTTTGACATGAGCGCCTCTAAACCCAAGTAGTCGCTTCCGCGACCTGTAGCGAGAGTCGTGTTGTCACGACACCGGCCGAACCACATCGCGACCTCAGCGCCCGGCTGCCAGGGGGCTCCCTCCTCCGTGCGCCGGGGAATAGCAGGAACGGAGTAGGATTGGGCGCAAGGGCGAAATTCGGTGGGACTGCAGCAAGTTACGGAAGCCGTTGTTGATCAGGTGGTTCGAGCCATCGTCGACGCAATCGACCCCGAACAGATCATCCTCTTCGGCTCGCGTGCGCGCGGGACCGACAAAGCCGATTCCGATATCGATCTGCTCGTCGTGCACTCAGAGCCGTTTGGTGCGGGCAGGAATCGGTACCGAGAGACCGTCCGTGCGTACGAAGCGCTGTCGGGCATGAGGATCGCCAAAGACATCCTCGTATACAGTCGTCCCGAAGTCGAGTACTGGCGTGACTCGCTGAACCACGTTGTGGCCCGGGCCCTGAGGGAGGGGAGGGTTCTCTATGAGCGACCGGAAATGCGCACGGGCGCTCGTTAAGGCCGCCCAATCCGACATGCGGGCCCTTGAGGGGATGTCGGATCGGGAGTTCTTCCCAGACGAAATAGCGGGATTCCACGCTCAGCAGGCTGCCGAGAAGCTTCTCAAGCCCTGCTTGGCATCACCTTCCCCATGACGCACGACCTAGAAGCGCTGCTCGACATAGTCGGCGAAAGGGATCCGGATGCCGAGGGATTTCGAGGGTTGGTCGCGCTGAATCCCTTCGCCGTACAGCTTCGGTGCGAAGCGGTGGGCGAGGATATCGAGCCCCTTGATCGGGACACGTTGATCGAGGAACTCCGATTGCTGAAAGAGCGCGTGCAAGCAGCCCTCAAAACCCAGCAAGACCCGAACTGACGGGCTGCGATGCCCAGCGGCTCCGCCCGCCAACAGTCCGGATTCTCCGCGAGAGGACGAATCTTGGCAGAGGGAACGGCTCCGGCCTTTCCTCGTCGCTAACTTTGCAGCCAGGGATGATCGCCGACAGGCGTGCGTCCCAAAGGATTGGATGTGCGGGCGGTGTCGCTGGCCCAACAACCTTCCTCGCAGTAGGGTCCGGGCGCCTCGCCAGCCCCCTCGCCGTTCCGTTCCAAGCGAGTTCGCGGCGAATCGCTCTTTGTTGTACCTATCCCGTTGAATTCCCGGATCTTCCGAATCCGCTCGCCGTCTGCTGACTCCACTTCCCATTCCGACCTGCGCCGGCTTGACCAAGTCCCGCGCATGCAGCATCGGCCGACCACCGACACCGACTCGAATTGGGCATGGATCCCGCTCAATCCCGAACCGCATAGGTAGGTCCGGCAGTGCCTACGATGCAATGCCCCGGCCACTACTGGGAAAGTGGGGCCGGCATGCCTTCGAGCTTCCAGTTCGGATTCTCAAGCAGCCGCCACGATCCGGTGAACGGATACTCGTCCCAAGGAGTTGCGCCTCGCTGGCGGGGATCGTCGGTCGCCTGCAGGTAGGCGTTCAAGCGCCAGATCAACTGTTGCTTGACTTCCGTCAGGGCTGGATCCGCCGCGATATTGCGCAGTTGGTGGGGATCCCTTTCGATATCGAAGAGTTCCTCCGCGGGTCTGCGCCCGTACGCCATGAGGTAGTACGGACGGATCTCCGGATCGAGGGCATGTGCCATCAGGAATGACTTCGTGACCCCACGGTCCACGTCTCCAAAGAACCCTTGGGGAGGTGCGTTGTAGTCGGGGTCGCCTGCCGGCCAGCGGTCCGGCTCGTAGTTTCGGATGTAAGCGTACTTGTGCGTGCGGATCGCACGCATCGGGTAACCGACGCCACCCCGGCGAGCGATCGTGTGGCGTTCGAAGGCAGTTACAACGAAATCCCGGGTTTCGTCCACTAAGCCGGACTTGTCCGACCGGGCGATCCCCCACAGGCTGCGCCCTGTCATCACCTCCGGCACCGCGACCGACGCCGCGTCCAGAATCGTCGGGGCGATGTCGACCAGGCTCACCAAGTCATCAACTTTCCGGCCAGCGGGTATCGCCCCGGGCAGGCGCATCGCGAGCGGCACGCTAGTTCCCGAGTCGTACAGGTTGCACTTCGAGCGTGGCAGCGGGTTGCCGTGGTCACTCGTCACGATCACCAGAGTATTATCGAGTTCACCGGCCTCCTCGATCGTCGCGATTGCTCGCTGTAGATGGCTGTCGAAGTGCTCGATCTCAATGCCGTAGTCCAGGATCTCCCCGCGCACGTCCGGATGATCCGGTAGCGCACCGGGAAGGCGGGCGTCCTCAAGGCGCTTCCCTGCCCTCTTCCACGCGCCAATGTCGTACCGCTGATGCGGTTCCGACGTACCCAGCCAGAAGAAGAAGGGCTTGTCCCTGTCACGGGCCGCGAAGAACTCGTCGAAGTTGGCCGCATAGTCCAGCGGGTTCAGTCCTGGACGCTGCTGCGCTTCGGGCAATCTGTGCGTGGAGATTCGCCTGCCGAAGATGTCTCGGTCCCAGCCTTCCATCCGGCCCGGGCCCCATGTCTTGCCTGTAGCACCCAGTTCGTACCCGGCGCTCTCCAGGAGCAGCGTGAAGACCGTGAACTTGGACCTCAAGATCCCAAGCAGGATCCCGCCCTCCTCCAACTCCCAGATGTTGCGGCCGGTGAGGATTGCGCTGCGCGAGGGAGCGCAGGACGGTGCCGCAGTGAAGGCATGGTTGAACAGGACTCCTTCCCGCGCGATCCTGTCGAAAGCAGGCGTCTGGGTCGCAACGTCGCCATAGGCTCCGGCATGCATGGCTGACTGGTCGTCCGAAATCACGAACAGGATGTTGGGGCGCTCCGATTGCGCCACGGTGATCGCGGCAGCAGCCAGGAAGAGCAGTGCGAGTCTTCTCATTTCCGGTCCGCCGCCCATTATGCCAATCCATGCTTGGGCGAAGACTGGCGGCCCGAGCCTCGAAGCTCCGACACGAGGTGTGGCAGGATGAGCAATCGTGATTGCACTCATCGGGTTGCCTGAAATCCGACCGGGTCTGCACCACCTGGCTAGAGGACCGAGCCTGCTCGGAATGGCACCTATCATGGATGTCATCGATGGAACCCAATCACGGAATTCGCCTCCTTGGCGGAAGCCCAGAAGGACTTGGTCAGTCTCTCCCCAGTGGTGCGCTTGGTCAACCAGCCGGAGCCAACCGAAGCGATGGAAACCCGGGGTCAGTACAAGCGCAACCTGTGGGCTTGCCAACACGACCAGGTACGGCTGAAGCCCAATCGCGACCCATACGCTGGGAGGGGTCCGCGGCCCTGAGTTCGAATCCTCTTCAAGCCCTGCGCATGACCGTTGAGCCCCTGCGCTTGCACTCCAGCAGGCCCCTCTCCGTCACGGCAGTACCGGCGCGGAGCCCTTCCTGCGCCACCACCGCTTCGCCAGCGCCAGAGAACCAGCGGCCGAGACGGCACTGAGTAGGCTGATGCACGTGAGTACGAGGACAGCCAACAGCCATCCCCGAGAACCATCGGTGTTTTCTGACATCACTCCGACAACAGGGACCGCGCTTACGATCACTCCGCTCACCGCCCCCATGGCGCCGACTCGCGGGAGGGACAACTCATCGAATCCGCAACGTCGCTCGGAGACCCGGGCTATCGCAGAGAAGACGGCACCGCAGAGGAAGCCCGGATACGCCCCTATCGCCACCCACATCTCGTCCATTGACTCGTCCGGATCCACGATCAGGCCTGTCATGGCACCAACGGGTGCCCATACCGCGCCCCAAATCAGGCCCGTTAAGACTGTGCTACGGATGAGTCTTAGCAACTTTGTCACCGCCACCTCCTCGTCGAATCGATGACCTACCGTCACTGCTACGACGTGCCCTCTGACCCTCTGGTTTCCGGACGGGAGGGGTCGCAGCGAGCACAAACCCAATCACGGTCAACAACGTAAACGGCGCATGCTTCCCTGCCGGATTCTCAGCCAGCACGTGAGGAATGCAGCCCGTCGGGAGCCACACGGCGGGTGCGTCTGCTGGACCACGTCGCGGCCGTTGACGACCGTTTGTGGCCGACCGGAATGGGCAGCAAGATGGCCTGCCGGGACAGCAGCATCGGCGTACGCATGCTTGCCACTCGATCGATGATTGATCGCGAATAGCTGGATTCCGGGGATGACTCAATCGCTCGGCAACAGGGTGCTCCGATGCCGCAGCAAGCAGCTTGACATCGAGGGAATTGCCGACGAACCCTCCGCAAGGTCCAACAAGCATTGCTGTGATTGACAGCGGATCCCGTCTCACTCTTGCGGGTCGGCAACCACGACAGATCGTGTCGTTCTGCCGGCTCGCCGAAGGGCTCGGTCGACGAGCACAGTCCTGGCTCGTACGATTTCTGCCTAGGAAAGCCCCAGCCCGCGTACGTCACGAGGGCGGCCTGCGAAGACCCGGCCCGGAACTACGCGAGAAGGCCGGTCTGCACGGTTCCGCTGACGTCTGTCAGCCGGAAGTCACGGCCCATGAACTTGTACGTGAACTTCTCGTGGTCGAAGCCCATCAGGTGCAGAACGGTTGCCTGCAAGTCATGGACGTGGACGGGGTCCTTGGTGATGTGCAGGCACAACTCGTCGGTAGCACCATGCACGTGACCGGGCTTGATGCCGCCCCCAGCCATCCACATGGAATACGCTGTGGGCTGGTGGTCGCGCCCCGCATTCGCAGCTTCCTCCGGCTTGCGGATCTCGACCATCGGCGTCCGACCGAATTCGCCGCCCCAAACGACCAGCGTCTCGTCGAGCAAGCCGCGCTGCTTGAGGTCCGTGATCAACGCCGCCGTGGGCTGGTCGGTTTCCTCCATCCGCTTGGGCAGCTTCTGGTTCAAGTACGTATGGTCATCCCAGGAGGCGTCCATCATCAGGACGGTCCGGACGCCGCGCTCGACCAGCCTGCGTGCCAGCAGGCAGTTCGTGGCGTACTGCCTCCGGTGCTCGTTCTCGCTTTCGATCCCGTACATTTCTAACGTCTCCGGAGACTCGTCCGAGAGATCGACAAGGTCAGGCGCCTCCGTCTGCATCCGGAACGCCAGTTCATAAGCGCTGATGCGCGACGCAATCTCCTCGTCCCCGGTCTCTGCATAGCGGAAACGGTTTATGTCGTTGACGAAATCGATGGTCTCCCGCTGGATCTCGTTCGTGACGTCAGGGGGGTTCGTCAGGTACAGGATCGGGTCGCCCTGGTTCCGGAACAGTGTCCCCTGGTAGTGGGACGGCATGAAGCCGGACGAGAAATTGGTCGTCCCCCCGGACGTCCCCTTGCCCGAGGTCAGCACGACGAATCCGGGCAGGTTCTTCGACTCGCTGCCCAGCCCGTACAGCAACCACGAACCGAGCGTCGGCCGGCCGGGCAGCGTTGATCCGGTGAACAGCAATAGCTGACCGGGATGGTGATTAAAGGCGTCACCGTGCATCGAGCGCACGAGGCAGATGTCGTCCGCCACGGAGCCCAAGTGGGGGACGAGTTCGGAGAGTTCCATGCCGGAATGCCCGCGGGGCCCGAAGGCATACCGGCTGGCCATGACCTTGGCCGTGGGCTTGATGAATGCGAGCGTAAGGTCCTTGGTGATCGACTCAGGCAGCGACTGACCGTCCCAGCGCTCGAGTTCGGGCTTCGGATCGAACAACTCGTACTGGCTCGGACCGCCCTCCATGAACATGAAGATGACGCTCTTCGCCTTGGGAGCGAAGTGCGGGCCCACTGGAGAGGACCGCTCGGCGGCGGTAAGGCCGTCGGCCGCCAGCAGTTCCGCCAAGGCAGCCATGCCGACACCTCCGCCGACGCTGTGGAGGAACTCTCGCCGGCCTTGGATCGCTCGGAACTGCTCGAAAGTCATGGCGAATCGCCTTCATTGTACTGCCGGAGGTTCGCAACGATGGCCCGGGACTCCCTCACAGCGGTCCCGGCGGCCGACCACTAGGTCCACCGGCACCGCCGGGCGGGAGGGTGCGGTATCAATCGTCGCGAGGCAGCGGACGGACCCGAATGTTGCGCCATTTCACGAGCAAGGGCTGGCTCGTTGTGATGCCCCTCCCAGCATGCACAGGCCTGGCGATATCGTTCTCGTTGATCCCGTGGACCTGGAGGCCGATGAAGCCGCGCTTGTGGGTCTTGTACACCTCCTCGTTGACGAGGTCCTCGATCATCTGGCCGTTAACCCACGTCTGGATTCTCGGTCCTTGCGCCACGATGCGCAGCTTGTTCCAGCCCTCGGCTATGTAGTGGCGATGACCCGCTTCGATCTTTTCCTGGGAGGACATCCATCCGATGTCGAGCGCTTCCCCGTACAGGACCCCGGTTGTCGGCTGCCCGGGATAATACCTCCGGATTTCCATCTGCGGTCCGTTCACCCGACCCGCTCTCCCCGCCGTCCTCCGTGCAGCGTCTCCGGCCGCCGCCATGGGCCGGATCTTCGTTCGGATCTGGATTCCCGAGTTCGTGATCGGATCCAGGTACGTTTCGGCCTCGAGCTCGAAGTCATCGAACTGCCGCAGAGAGCAAAGGAACGAGTTCATCCTCGCACTGCCCTCCACGGTTCGGCCAACGATGGCGCCGTCCTCGACGGAGAAGTTGTGGAAGCCGTTCATGTGCACCCACCCGTCCAGCGACTTGCCGTCAAACAGTTCGATCCATTCCGAACCCTCTGCCGCTCGCTCCTCTTGCTCGGGTAGTGCGAATGCGATGATCGCGTCCCCGGCCTTGGTGCCGTTCTTGCCGCTGCCACCCGCTGCAATCGCAACGTACTGCTTGCCGTCAACCTGGTACACGCTCGGCGTGGCGTACCCCCCGGCGGGCAACTTATGCTCCCAAAGGACCCGGCCGCTGTGCTTCTCGAAGGCGCGGAATTTCTCGTCCGCAGTGGCCGCAACGAATATGATGCCCCCGGCCGTAGCGACCGCGCCGCCGAAGTTCATCGTCCCGGTGTCGCGAATGCCCTTGGCCACCAAGTGCGGATACTCGCCCAGCGGAACTTTCCACCGGATCTCCCCGGTCATCAAATCAATCGCGTTGAGAGTTCCCCAAGGGGGGGCAATCGCCGGGACGCCGTGAGGGTCCGTGAAGACCGTGTAGCCGTCAATCGAGTACCGATGCGCCCGTGTCGCACCGCTGCTGGCGGCCGTATCCGCAGGGCTGTCCATGTAGGCGGCGATCGCGTCCAGTTCCTCTGCCCCGAACTGCGGGTACGCGGGCATGGCGTTACGCCCTTCAGAGATGACCGTGTCAACATCCTCGCGGCTCAACCCAAGGTTGACAAGGCTGGTCCCGGGCTCGGACGTCCCGCGCCGGTCGGAACCGTGGCAGGCCATGCAGTTCGTTTCGTATATCTGTCGGCCCAGTTCGGCCTTCGTCTGCTCCTCGCTCGAGTCGCTTCCGTACGCCGGCCGGAGCCTTCCAATAGTCGGTGCCTCGTTGACGTTGACGTAAAGCATGTTCAGCTGGGGGTCGAAGGACCCGCCATTCCATTGCGAGCCGCCGAGGTGGCCTGGCAGGGTCAGGGTGCCTTGGAGGCTGGGAGGCGTGTAAATCGAACCCGACCTGTACTTTCTGAATTCCCGCAAGGCGTATTCGCGAGCCTCGGGCGTAATGTTCGTCAAATCCGCTTCCGTGATTCCGATACGCCCTAACGGAGGGGGTTTGAGAGGAAACGGCTGGGTCGGCCATGTCTCTTCCCCCGGCACGTCCGAACTGGGCACGGGCAGATCATGCACGGGGAAGATCGGTTCGCCAGTGTCGCGGTCCAGCACGAACGTCAGGCCCATCTTCGTCAGTTGGACGACCGCATCGCGCTCGCTGTCGCCGGACCTGAGGGTCACCAGGATCGGAGCCGCCGGCAGATCGTAATCCCAGATATCGTGGCGAACGATCTGGTAGTGCCACTTCCTCTCGCCCGTCTCGGCGTCCAATGCGATGACGCTGTTGGCGAACAGGTTCCTGCCCTTGCGGAACGCGCCGTAGAAATCGTCGGTGACGGCACCGGTCCCGACGTAGACCCAGCCGCGTTCCTCGTCGATCGTGACGCCGCCCCACGCATTGCCGCCTCCGAACGTTTCCCCTTCCGGCCACGACCAGGTGTCGTGTCCGAAGTCCCCGGGGCGGGGGATCGTGTGAAAAGCCCACTGGAGCTTCCCGGTCACGGCATCGAACGCTCGGATCGGCCCCGGCGAGGAACCATAGGACTCGTTCACGCGGCACCCGAGGATGAGCAGGTTCTTATAGACCGCTCCCGGCGTGGTCATTTGCAGCGCAACTCCTTCCGGGTCGACGCCGAGATTCTCGCGGAGGTCGATGTAGCCGCCGCTTCCAAACGACCGAATCAGATCCCCGGATCGCGCGTCAATGGCATACGCGCGGTCTCGGACGAAGTGGAAAATCCTCTCGCCGTCGGCTCCCTTCCAGTACGTGACCCCTCGGTTCCGCTGTCGGATGACCGTGCCGTTGTTGTGCACGGAGGGATCGAACAGCCAGATGCGCTCCCCGGAAGCAGCGTCCAAGGCTACAGCGTTCAGGCTTGGCGTAACGGCGTAGAGAACACCGTCCACGACCAGCGGGTTCGAGTACATCGTCGAACGCTGTACGGCGTCCCCGGTCCGATAGACCCAGGCAGGGTGGAGACGGTGTACGTTCGTAGCGTTAATCTGCGCCAAGGGCGAGTACTGCCCCCTAGACTGGTCGCCGAGGTACACTGGCCAATCCCAGTCGCCGAAGGCCTGCACCGTTGCGCTGAGATCGTGCCGAGAACTAGTGGTTTGTGCACCGGCAGGCTCAGAAACGACTGATAGCGCCGCAGAACACAGCGTCAGCAGCACCGAACCCCAAGACAGGATTGTGTCGCCAACATGATTGGTCAGCACCCGCGGAACTAATCCACCAAATTGAGATTTCATGATGTTGCCGCCTCATTCTCTCTGATACGACCCCGATCCCGGTAGCCCCGGAGATCGGACAACTTCAGGTTTGCACCGCCCCTGGTCCGCTGCACAGCCTGTCGTCCCGGCATCCGATGTCTTCTGCTTCTCACCATTTGCACGAACCCTGACTGTCGGGTCCAGTCAATCAACTATGTAGATTTACCAGAGGAAGTTGAATCTGCCAGGAGAACCAGGCTTCCACCGAACCCTTCAATTAGCGGGACGCTGTCGATTTGAGACCCATTCAAGTGGTCCGCCGATAAGCAATGGCATTCGGGTCCGACAACTCTGTCCAAGTGATATTCGCAAGACGTGGTCACCCAGAATCCAATCGGCGAGGCAGTGCCAGTCCGTTCGCAGGATGGTCCTTCAAGGGGACAGTCACCCGGGCGAGGGCATGGCTGACTGCCCGACCATGTTGACGCTCGGGACGGGGATCGCCTGATGCAGATCCTATTGAACCGCAGATAAAGGCCGTTCGTACCTGCATCACCAGCCTCTCCGGATCCGTTGAACAGGTCCGGACGATCCCGTACCCTAGGTTGAACCGGCCAAACAGAGCATGCCTACGATAGCCATACTCGGAACACTGGACACCAAGGGAGCCGAGGTCCAGTTCCTCTCAGATCGAATCGAAGCGCAGGGGTGCGGCACCTTGGTCGTCGATCTGGGCATCCTCGACCCACCCGGATTCACGCCTGATGTTCCGCGGCACACAGTAGCCGCCGGAGCGGGCGTGCGAGTCAAGGACTTGGCAGCGTCAAGGGATCGGGGTCATGCCGTGACCGCCATGACCCGAGGCGTCCAGAAGGTACTCCCGGAACTCTATGCTGAGGGTCGCTTTCAGGCAGTGATCGGCCTAGGGGGAAGTGCTGGCACGACCATGTCAACCGCTGCAATGCGGGCCTTGCCAATGGGGGTCCCCAAGGTGATGGTCTCGACGGTTGCCGGAGGAGACGTCAGCCCGTTCGTCGGCTCCAAGGACATCACGATGATCCCGTCGATCGTCGACGTGAGCGGATTGAACCGAATCAGCCGGCAAGTCTTCTCCCGGGCTGCGGCGGCGGTCGCCGCGATGGCGCAGGTCGAAATTCCCAAGGCCGAGGACAGGCCGCTGGTTGCAGCATCCATGTTCGGCAACACGACGCAGTGCGTCGACGCGGCCCGAAAGCAGTTGGAGGCTGCTGGCTTCGAGGTCCTGGTCTTCCATGCGACGGGTGCCGGCGGGCGAACGATGGAGGACCTGACGGGCTCGGGCTTCATCGCGGCCGTGCTCGATGTCACGACCACGGAATTGGCCGATGAACTCGCTGGCGGCGTGATGAGTGCCGGCCCCACCCGACTCGGTGCTGCTGCGAGGGCCGGAGTCCCGGCGGTGGTGGCCCCGGGCTGTCTGGACATGGTCAACTTCTGGGCTCCCGATTCAGTTCCGGACAGATACCGGGGACGCCGCTTCTACCAGCACAACCCCAACGTGACCTTGATGCGAACGACCCCGCAGGAGAACATCGAACTTGGGCGGCGCGTGGCGCTGAGGGTCAATGCGTCGACAGGGCCAGTCGCTGTCTACCTGCCGCTGAGGGGTATTTCGGTTATTTCTGCTCCTGGGCAGCCCTTCGCGTGGCCCGAGGCAGACGAGGTGCTCTTCGGCGCCATCAAGAGCAACTTACGTGCGGACATACCGGTCTTCGAAGTAGACGCGAGCATCAACGACCCGGCGTTCGCCGAAGCGGTTGCCCAAGGCTTGCTGCGTCTGCTCGGACACGGCGCCAGCGTCAAGGGAGACTGAGAGAATCGGCATGTTGCCGGGTTCGGAGCCATGAATCCCCATCAGACGTCAACAGCAATCCCAAGGGAAGCCATCCTCGCCCGGCTCAGAGACCAGGTGTCCCGAGGGATCCCCGTTATTGGTGCCGGCGCGGGAACAGGAATCTCCGCCAAGTGCGCCCAGGCCGGCGGGGCGGACCTGATCGTGATCTACAATTCCGGCCGCTTCCGGATGGCCGGCCACGGATCTCTCTCAGGGCTCATGCCCTACGGGGACGCCAACCAGATCGTCGTCGAGATGGCTCGCGAGGTCTTGCCAGTAGCCCGTGAGATCCCGGTTCTGGCGGGTGTGTGCGGAACCGACCCGTTCCGCCTGATGGACGGGTTCCTACGGGAGATCAGGGCCATCGGGTTCAGCGGTGTGCAGAACTTCCCCACGGTCGGGTTGATCGACGGGCTCTTCCGCCAGAACCTCGAGGAGACCGGCATGAGCTTTTCCAAGGAAGTCGAGATGATCGGATTGGCCCGCGACCTGGACCTGCTGACAACTCCCTATGTGTTCAACCCTAGGGAAGCGGTGGCGATGGCGGAAGCCGGAGCCGACATCTTGGTCGCCCACATGGGACTGACCACGAAGGGAACCATCGGAGCCCGGACAGCCAAGACCATCGAGGAATCCGTCGCGGAGATCCAGGCCATTCACGACGCCGCCAAGGAGGTGCGTAAGGACGTGCTGGTCATCTGCCACGGCGGACCGGTTAGCGAGCCCGACGATGTGCGCTATGTCTTGAACCACACCCAAGGTGTCGTGGGTTTCTTCGGCGCAAGCAGCGTCGAGAGGCTGCCCACGGAACGGGCCATTACCGGCCAAGTCCGAGCCTTCAAGGACATCGTGAGGTAGGGCCGACCTGGCGCACCGAATCACGGCGGATCCCGTCGGATACCGCCCGAACTCCCTGCCGGGCCCCTATCTGATGGAATCCCAAGGTTCTTCGCCAGCAACGTCAACCAGTTCGTAACCCTCCTTGCCAATCGAGGGACCCAAGATGGCTAGAAGTTTGGCCTGGCGGTTGCTGACGTTGAAGGACGCATGCACGACATCCGGACCGATGAACGCCGAGTCCCCCGCTCCAAGCGTGCGTCGGTCTCGGTCCACCCATTGCTCAACCTGCCCCTCGATCACGTAGATTGCTTCTTCCTGGTTGGGGTGCTTGTGGAAGCTGTGCCCCCCACCAGGGTTGATTTCGACCTCAATAACGACCAGAGAACGTGCCTCTGAATCGGCAGGACTGCTGAACCAAGCCAGCGAGCCCCACGGCACAGCGTCCCGTCGGGCCTCCGTCGAACGAGTGAATTTGCCTGTCATCCTGATCCTCCTGCTGCGTACCAGCCGCGCTTCGCTTGGGTAGACCTGACGGGGAATGCCCGCCTCGCGGCATCCGGGAGTGCGGATCCTGGACCTGGCCCGTGCAAGGATCAGAAGCCGCGCCGCCCCCTCAGCCCGCCGGATAGTCCAAACCCTCTTCGCTACGCGAGCACGACGCGTTCCATTCTGTGAGTTCGCTCTTCATCGAGGCTGCCAGTTCGGGCAGGTCTTCGGCCAAGTTGTGCCTCTCGCCCGGATCCACCGCTAGGTCGAAGAGCATGTCCTCCTCGATACGCTCGTCGTCCAGGTACGAAAGAAACTTGTATCGGTCTCCGACCAAGGCGTGATCGGGCGAACCCAGCCGACTCTCCCTGCCCCTTTCCTCACCGTCCGGGGTCTGGAACCCGATCCGTTTACCGCGACGCTGCATCATGCCGTCGATCAGCGGCATAAGGTTGATACCATCCATCGGCCGGGAATCCGCAGGACCTCTCACGCCGAGAGCCGCGGCAACCGTCGGGAAGTAGTCGCTGGTCGAGCACGGCACGGCCGTGGACCGGCCCCCTGCGACGCGATTCGGCCACTCCAATATCCCCGGCACTCGCAGTCCTCCTTCGAAAAGGCTTCGCTTGCGCCCGCGCAAGCCTCCGCTCGATCCGCGGTTGTTCCTGATCTGGGGCGTTCTCCCCTCGGGTCCGTTGTCGCTGCAATACCACAGCATCGTGTTATCCGCCGCACCCAGTTCCCGGAGTTGGGTCCGAAGGCGGCCCACTTGCTCGTCCAGCGCTGTGATGCAGCCGTAATAGTGTTGCTCTCCTTCGCTGAACTCGGCATACATTGCGCGGTGGTTGGGGCCCGCAAGGACGGGACTGTGTGGGGTATGGAACCAGATCACTACGAAGAACGGCGTGCCGCCTTCCACGGCCTTGCGGATGAAGGGGATGGCACGGTCCATGATGACCCGGGAATCGTCGCCATCCAGATTCTCGGTGGCATACTCTCCCGGGCCTGTCCAGTACTTGGACGGAAAGGCTTGGTCCACCATCGGATCCCACGTGGGCATCTGAACTTCAGCGGAGAAGGATTCGTCGAATCCGTGTTCCCAAGGCGGCGCGTAGTGCTCGGGCCGACGGCCGCCCCTACGGCCGTCCTCTTGGTCGTTCGTCAGGGTCCCGAGGTGCCATTTCCCGAAATGCCCCGTCGCGTAGCCCTGTTCCTTGAGCAACTCGGCGAGCGTCACCTCCTGGTCGCGAACATGACCGGCGTTCGCGGTCGGAATTCCGTAGCGATACGGATGGCGCCCGGTCAAGGCGCTTCCTCTGGTCGGGGAGCAGACCGGGGCCCCCGAATAGAACCGGTCGAAGCGCAGGCCGACCTGGCTCATGGCGTCAAGGTGGGGCGTCTGCAGGAAGGGGTGCCCGTTGTAGCCGGTGTCGCCCCAGCCCTGGTCGTCGGCCATGCAGAGAATCACATTCGGCCGGCTGGCGCCTGAATCCGACGGCCCGGCCGTCCCACACGCTGCCAAGGGAGCGGCCAGAACTGTTGCGGCGGACTTCAGGACCTCGCGGCGGTTCAGTTGCGTCATCACTCTCTCTTCACTCTCACAGATCCGCGCCGTTGGTCCTGGGAAGAACGGTCTGGGCGAAAGTTGCGCCAAGACTAGTCCGGCCTTCCGACGGAGATCCCTGCTGCCACGGGGTTACCGAAACAATACAGCCGGCTGGCCGTGCGCACGTAGAGCCGTCCGTCTCCAATCGCCGGCGAGGCATATACGTCCTCTTCGAGCCGGTTCGACTGTAGGACCTTCCAGTCGGGGCCAGCCTCAAGCACAACTGCCGTCCCGGCGTCGCTGATCATGTAGATCTTGCCGTCCCCCGCGACGGGGGAGGAATAGAAGCCCTCCAGGGCGTCACGCAGGCGCCCTTGCTTGAGGACCTTGCCGGTGGCCGGCTCCAGGGCCGTCACGATGCCGCCGTTCCGCACCAGGTAAAGGACTCTTTGGTACAGGATCGGGGAGGAAACTTCGGGCAGGGACTTCTGATAGCGCCACAGCAGGTGGGTATCGGTGACATTGCCTCGACCGCCAAGCCGGACCGCCATGCAGGAGTTCTCCGACACCCTCCGGGCCCGGTAGTGCGCCCAATCGCGGGCGTCCATCGTCCCGTTCTTGTTTCTGTCGTGCATCTCCCAGCTGTTCGGCAGCCACTCCTGCGGGATCTCGCCCTTGGCCAGTTCAGCGTCGCCGTTGGCGTCGAACCGGTCTCGCATTGGCTCGAAGGGCGGGAGTTCCAGACGGGCTTGCGGCTCCCCACCCACCGCCCAGCCGTTGAAGTAGACCCGCTCGCCGTCGAGCACGGGGCCGGACTTGACTTGGTACGTGAGCCCATCCACCCTCCACAACTCGTTACCGTCGACGGTGTAACTGGCCATGTGGTAGGAGCCGGGAACGATGATCTCGGTCTCGCCCCCTGGCGATTCGTGAACGATCGGGGTCGAGAATCCGTGCACGAAGTCACGACGGGGTGTCTTCCAGAGAATCTCCCCGTTCACTGGATCGACGGCCATTAGGTACGCGTCCAGATCCTGGTCACAGACGAGGATGAGCCTCCCGTCCGCAAGGATCGGGGAGGCACCCATACCGTGGTAATTGGAGAACGGGCCCAGCGGCAGCGTCCAGAGCTCGTTGCCGTCCGAATCGTACGCGAGGAGGCCGAAACCCCCGAAAAACGCATACACGTTGCTTCCGTCAGTGACCGGCGTCGCGGCAGCCTCGTCATTCAGTCTGTGCATCCGCTCGACCCGTCTGGAAGGAGCGGCGCGCCTCCACAATTCCGACCCGGTGGCCCGATCCAGAGCGATCGTGAGCAGGCGGCCGTCAGAGTGGGCTGTCAGGTAGATACGATCCCGCGCGAGGACCGGTGACGATTTTCCCGGCGGCAGGTCCGCCTTCCAGATCACGTTCGAGTCGGGACCGAAGACGACCGGAAGCGCCCCCCTTTCCGCCACGCCGCTGCCGTTCGGGCCGCGAAACCGCATCCACTCGGAGGCCGAAGCGCTCAATCCGCAGAGAGCGATCAGGAAGACGGCCCGGCTCAGGCGCATCGTAAACGAATGATAGCCGAAGCGCGAACCTTGGGGGTAGCCCGTTGCGCGATAGGATGGTCTCGTCCGTGCCCGATCGGCCTACCTTGCCGCTCGTTGCGGCCGCTGCGTTGGCGCTGTGGTCGCCCTGGCTGGCTGCCCAGGAGCCTCTTCCCCCCCTCATCGAACGTTACTGCGTTGCATGCCATAACGACCAAGCGCTCACGGCGGACATTTCCTTGGAAAGACTGGACCCGGCTGACGTCGAAAAGGACCCGGCGCTTTGGGAGAGGGTCCTTCGCAAGGTCTCGTCCGGAGAGATGCCGCCGCCCGGTCCGCCCGCACCCGCGCCGGAGGCCAGAGCCGGCTTCGTGCGGCTATTGGAAATCGCGCTGGACGTAGCGGCCGGGGCGAACCCGAATCCGGGGCTTGTGCCTGCGCGGCGGCTGAACCGCGCCGAGTATGCCAATGCCGTGCGAGACCTGCTCGATCTTGAGGTCGATGTGAGCCCATGGCTTCCAGTCGACGACTCCGGCTACGGCTTCGACAACATCGCGGACGTGCTGTCCCTCACGCCAGCCCTGCTGGACCGCTACATGATCGCCGCGCGACGGATCAGCCGCTTGGCGCTGGGCGTGGCCCCAGCCCGGCCAGTCAAGGATCTCTTCGTCCGGGACCGGGAAGCGGCATTCCGCAACGCCGGCCACGTCAGGGCCTCCGCGCACGACCTGCCGGTCGGATCGGGCCGCGGAGCGGCCATTCGGTACTACTTCCCGCAGACCGCGGAATACGCCCTCAAGCTGGCCCTGACCCGGGGCAACTCCGAAACGGGCTACGAGCACGAGGAATCCCGCCTGTCGCTGGAAGGAGGCCTGCATACGCTGTCCTTCTCCTTTCCGCGGGGTTCGTCAAGGCCCGAGGCAGCCCGCCCTGGTGCCTCGGACGACGCGGAGCGCCCGCATCCTCCGCTGGATATCCGGATCGACGGCCGCAGGCTTCGGCTGATCCCGATTCCGGACTCGTCGATACCGTATGCGGTCCACTCGATCTCGATCGAGGGCCCCTTTGATCCGAAAGGCCCAGGCGACACTCCCAGCCGGCGACGGGTCTTCGTCTGCCATCCCTCCGACGACACAGACGAGACTGCGTGCGCGGAGCGGATCCTCTCCGGCCTGGCCCGCCAGGCGTACCGGCGACCGGCCAACGACAGCGATGTGGCCTCGCTAATGGAAGTCTACCGGTCCGGCTACGAACTGGGAGGGTTCGAGCGGGGCATCGAGCACGCTCTGCGGGCCGTGCTGGTCTCGCCCCGCTTCCTGTTCCGCGTCGAAAGGGATCCCGAAGGCCTTGAGGAAGGGTCCGTTTACCGGGTCGGGGACCACGAACTGGCATCGCGCCTGTCGTTCTTTCTGTGGAGCAGCCTGCCGGACGAGGAACTGCTGGCGGCGGCGGAACTGGGGCGCCTCGGGGATCCGGCCGAGATCGAGCGCCAAGTGCGCAGAATGCTCGCCGACCGGCGAGCCATCGCCTTGGTCGCGAACTTTGCGGGACAGTGGCTCGAACTGCGCAAGGTTTCCAGGATCAAACCGGACGAACGTCTCTTTCCCGAGTTCGACCCGGAACTGCGGCACGCCATGCGCCGGGAGACCGAGCTCTTCGTCGAGGACGTCCTGCGACACAACCGCAGCGTCCTCGAACTGCTCGACTCCGACCGGTCATTCCTGAACGACCGGCTCGCCAAGCATTACGGCATCGGCGGCGTTCACGGATCGCAATTCCGCGAGGTCTTCTTGGACGACCCCCGACGGGGAGGCCTTCTGGGGCACGGGAGCATTCTCTCTGTCACGTCGTACCCGAATCGGACATCAGTCGTGATTCGAGGCAAGTGGGTCCTGGAGAACCTGTTCGGGATGCCCCCGCCGCCCCCGCCCCCGGACATTCCGGAACTCGAAGAGGTCGCACCCGAGGGAGGGGCACTCGCACTGCGGGAGCTGATGGCCCTGCACAGCCGGAACCCAACCTGTGCGAGCTGCCATGTCCGGATGGACCCGATCGGCTTCGCACTGGAGAACTTCGACGCGATCGGCCGCTGGCGGGACAGCGATGGCACGGTCGAGATCGACGCCACGGGGGAGCTGCCCGGCCGGATCAAGTTTGACGGCCCCGCAGGGCTGAAACGGGTGCTCGTTACGCACCTCAGAGACGCTTTTGCGAGAACAGTCGTCGAAAAGCTATTGACCTACGCGCTGGGAAGGGGCCTGGACTACTACGATGGACCTACGGTGCGCTCTATCGTTCGCGACGCGGAAGACTCCGACTACCGCCTAGCGGACTTGGTGGTGGGGGTTGCCCGTAGCATGCCCTTCCGAATGAGGAGGATCCCGGAATCGTGATCGTGACCAAGAAATCGCTCTCCCGCCGCGCGGTCCTGCGCGGGATGGGGCTGTCGGTCTCCCTTCCGTTTCTGGACGCGATGGTTCCGGCCATGGCCGCTCCCCGCCGGACTGCGGGAAGCCCGGCCATCCGAATGGGCTTCGTCTATGTTCCGAACGGAGTCATAGACCTCAAAGGGGAGTGGACTCCCAAGGGAGTGGGCGCCGATTTCGAGCTCAGCGAGATCTCGATGGGTCTGGAGCCGTTCCGCGAGCATCTGACCTTTCTCAGCGGCTTGGCCCAAGTCAACGGACGTCCGGGCGGAGACGGTCCGGGCGACCACGCCCGAGCCGGAGCAACGTTCCTCACAGGAGTCCGTCCGGTCAAGACCGAGGGCATCGGGATCCGGGCGGGACTGTCCGCCGACCAGATCGCGGCCCGCAAGCTGGGCCAGTTCACGCAGTTCGGCTCGCTCGAGACGGGGGTCGAGGAGGCGAGCGTGGCCGGCGGTTGCGATTCCGGCTACAGTTGCGCGTACACCAACACCATCTCCTGGCGCAGCCCCACGACCCCCAATCCGGTCGAGGACAACCCGAGGCGGCTCTTCGAGCGGCTCTTCGGGGACGGGGACAGCACGGACTGGGCAGAGAGACTCTCAGGGCTGGCGGAACAGCGAACCATTCTCGATTTCGTGCAGACAGACTTGGACCGCCTGAAACGCGAACTCGGGTCGGAGGACCGCAGGAAGCTGGACGAGTACGTGGAATCGATCCGGGACCTAGAGCGGCGCATAGCGAGGGCTGAGGCCACCAACGAGGCCGCCCTGCCCGAGATGCAGCGACCAGGTGGAATCCCGGGGGGCTTCGCGGAGCACGCGAAGCTCATGATCGACCTGCAAGTGCTGGCGTACCAGGCCGACCTGACGCGCGTGACCACGTTCATGATGGGCCGTGAAGGTACCTGGCGCAGCTACCCCGAGATCGGGGTTCCAGACGCCCATCACGCGATGACCCACCACTCCAACGATCCGGAGAAGATTGCCAAGACCATCCTGATCAACCAGCACCACGTGTCGATGTTCACCTACATGCTTGAGCGGATGAGATCTACCTCGGACGGTGACGGCACTCTGCTGGACCACTCCATGCTGGTGTACGGCAGTTCGATTGCGGACGGCAACCAGCACACGCATCATGACCTGCCAATCGTGCTGGCAGGCTCCGCGGGCGGTCGAATCCGGGGCGGACGGCATCTGCTCTACCCGCGCGAGACGCCGATGAACAACCTGCTCCTGAGCATGCTGGATCTGGCCGGGGCTCCTACCGAGCGACTCGGAGACAGCACCGGGAGGCTCGAGGGCCTGACCCACGGGTAGGGATCCGGCGTGCCCTCGGTTCCAGAACCGTCGCACGCCTCGCGGAGGGCTTTCCTGATTGCAGCGCTGTGCTGTACCGGTGCCATAGCAGCCGGTAGCGGCGATCTGAGCCTGCTGGACGCAGTGCGGCACCGGGACCGGGCAGCAGTCGAGGAACTCTTGTCCACAGGCGTCGAGGTCGATGCTGCGCAGCCCGACGGCACCACGGCCCTGGCTTGGGCCGTCCATCTCCAGGACCACGCGACAGCGGAGGTGCTGCTGGCGGCGGGTGCGGGCGTGAACGCCAGCGACGAGTACGGGAATAGCCCGCTGACCTTGGCTTGCGCAAACGGGGATTCGCATCTGGTCGAAGTTCTGCTGACTTCGGGAGCCGAGCCAAACGCACGGCTCTGGAACGGCGAGACTGCCCTGATGCTGGCATCGGGAAGTGGTCTCGCCAAAGGAGCCAGTCTCCTGATCGAGGCCGGTGCCCGGCTCGAGGACAGGGAGTCGCACAGGGGGCAGACGGCCCTCATGTGGGCGGCAGCAGAGGGTCATGCCGACGTCGTCCGGGTCCTGGTCGACGCCGGCGCGGACGTGAACGCTTCATCGCAACAGGGGTTCACCCCTCTGGCGTTCGCCGTCATCAGGAATGACCTGGAGTCCATTCGGTCTCTGCTGAAGGCCGGGGCGGACCCGAACGTTGCGGAGGCCGAAGGCAGCACGCCGGCGAATATCGCCGCGGCTTACGGGCATGCAGCGGCCCTGGCCGTGCTGATCGACGCGGGCGCGAACGTCTCGACGCCCGACAAGCTGGGCCGAACGCCGCTGTACAACGCGGCGAAGCTCGGAGAAGCCGCTCTGGTTTCGAGCTTGCTGGCAGCGGGCGCTGATCCCAACTCCCGAACAGCATCCGTCGAGGACGCCGGATCGAACCGAGGCCTTCGGTCTCCGGACGGCGAGGACACGCCCCTGCTGGCGGCTGCCTCGGGCGGGCACATCGAGGTCATGCGCCAATTGGTGGCGGCCGGTGCCGACGCTCAGGCTCGCGCGCAGGACGGGACCACCCTGCTCATGCGAGCCGCCGGCAGCGGCAAGCTCCCGGTCGTCCAATACGCCTATTCGCTCGACAGTGATGTGGCCGCCACGACGACGATTGGCCGGACCGTGATGCACGCCTCCGTGATCTACACGTTGTACGTGTCCACGGCGGATGAGATTTGCGACGTGATACGCTTCCTGGCCGAGAAGGGCGCCGATCCGGATCCCGTCGACGCAGGCGGCCGGACGGCGATCTCGATCGCGGACATCTGGCCGATCGAGCAGGCCTCCAGCCTCCTCTACGAACTGACGGTGGCAGCCGGACGAGAGCCGAAGATCCTCCCCACGGACCTGCAGTAGGCAGTGCGACGAGGTAGGTGTCCGGACATCCGGCAGGGTGGTCGTCGGAAGGCTTGCCAGCCGCACCACCATGAGATAGGCTCAAAGGCAGCCCATGTTCTGCGAGGCGTGCGGAGTCGAGATCGAGGAGGATGATCGCTACTGCCGTAGGTGCGGCCTTTCGGTCGCCGACGGGAAGCCCGGAGAGCCGGGCCGATCCTGCACCCGGGCTCGCGAGGGGCGAATGGTCGCGGGCGTGTGCGCCGGCGGCGCGACTTACTTCGGCAAGGACGTCACGCTGATCCGGATCGTTTGGGCCCTGGCGGCCCTGATACCGCCCCTGTTCCCGGGCATCGTGGCCTATATCGTATGCTGGCTGCTCATGCCCCAAGCGAGCGAGACCGTCCGCAGCGATTCGGCCGACGTGGGCACAGCAGCCGCGTCCAAGTAGACTGGCTACGTGATCGAAACGGTCGCCTATGCTCGGGCGGGGGTCTTGGGTAACCCGTCCGACGGCTACTACGGCAAGACGATCGCGCTTACGCTGAAGAACTTCCGGTCCCGAACGCTGCTCTACCCCAGCGCGCGGCTCGAGATCAAGCCTTCGGCCGCAGACATCCCGATCTGGGAGAACTTAGCGGATCTTCGGGCATACACTCGCTGGCGGGGATACTACGGAGGGTTCCGCATCATCCGCGCTCTGCTCATGCGATTCACCGATTACTGCATGAGCGAGGGCATCCCCTTGCACGACCGCAACTTTACGATCGAGTACGACTCGAACATCCCTCTCCGCCTCGGAATGGGCGGGTCCTCCGCCATCATTACCTCCTCACTCCGGGCGCTGATGCGTTATTTCAACGTGGAGATCCCGCTCTCGGTCCAGGCAAATCTCGTCTTGGAGACGGAAACGAGGGAACTGGGAGTGGCGGCCGGGCTGCAGGATCGCGTCGTCCAGGTCTACGAAGGGTTGGTCTATATGGACTTCGATCGGGAACTGATGCAAGCCCGGGGATACGGAGCCTACGAGCGTCTGCGGCCCGCACTCCTACCCAACCTCTACGTGGCGTTCCGCACCAACCTGAGCGAGGGTACCGAGATCTTCCACAACGACCTGAGGCGACGGTTCGACGAAGGAGACCCAGCGGTGGTCGACGCAATGCGCCAATGGGCGCGCATCGCAGAAGGGGGCCGGGAGGCACTGCTAACGGGCGACACGGAACGGTTCGAATACCTGATCAACGCCAACTTCGACCTGCGCGCCCGGATCTACCGGATCGGCAGTGAAAACCTGCGGATGGTACACGCAGCCAGAGAAGCTGGCGCGACGGCCAAGTTCGCCGGGTCGGGCGGGGCCATCATCGGGACGTATCGCGACGACGACCATTTCCGGGCGTTGGGCGAAGCGCTGGGCAAGCTGGATGTCCGGGTGATCCGTCCCGCCATCGATGCGCCTCCGGCTCTCGGCAATCCGGATTAGGCAGGCGG
Organism: uncultured Bryobacterales bacterium; assembly: GCA_964461235.1. GTDB lineage: Bacteria > Acidobacteriota > Terriglobia > Bryobacterales > UBA6623 > VXMF01. Next base: position 29,693 of record CAYWUV010000009.1, read on the forward strand.
TCCGGGCAACGCACCGCGTGTCAGGGTCCGGATCCGGCAGAGATAGTCGTCCGAGCAGAAGTACAGCGTCGAGCCGTCGTCCCCCCAGCAGAGATTCGCAATCCGGCGGCCCGTTACGATCCGCCCTCTGAGGCTCCCGTCGGGGCCCGCCACCCATACACCGCCCGGCCCCGTGGTGAAGATGTTCCCCTCGAGATCGACCTTGATCCCGTCGGGCAGCCCTGGAGCCTCGCCAACCCGGTCTGACAGGTCGATCAGGACAGGTCCCGGCGCGAGCGTCCCGTCGCTGAGAATCAGGTACCGCATCACCACGGGGCGCTCGGGGTTCGACTGGGTGACATAGAGGAATTGCTCGTCCGGCGAGAGTGCCACGCCGTTCGGATTCTCCAGCTCGTTGCAAACGAGGACCGCCACTCGCGTCCCGGCGCGGACCAGGTAGACCCCGCAGAAGTCCAGTTCCCGGTCCGGGTCCTCATAGCGCCGGTGCAGCCCGTAGGCAGGATCGGTGAAATAGAGGTCGCCCCGGGAATTGAGCACCAAGTCGTTCGGAGAATTCAGCCGACGGCCCTCGAAGGAGTCCACGATCGTGAACTTGCCCCCTCCGGGCTCGAGCCGGGAAACGCGGCGGTCTCCATGCTCGCAGGCCCACAAACGGCCCTCGCCATCGATGGTCAGCCCATTCGAGCCGGGCTCCTTTCCGTAGTAGGCGATCCCGGTATAGCCTGACGGCTGCATCCAGATAGTGGCGCCTTCCTGCTCGCTCCACTTGTAGATCGCGTTCCTCGGTATGTCCGAAAAGAGCAGGTAGCCGCCTCGGGCGACCCACACTGGGCCCTCTGGCCAGGCGAATCCTACATCGAGCAGCTCGACCCGCGCATCGGACGCGACCAAAGCGTCCAGCGAGGCATCGAAGCGATCAATCCGGCCCACTGGTTCGAATTCCGGCATAAACGGCCATTCTAGCCATTGCGGGAGAATGAGCGATGCAGGCGTACCACGGCATCTCCCGCGGATCGGGTTCGCCCGATTCGGCTCCTCCGGGTCTTCGCGACGGGCCAACTCCGGTTGCCATTGGGCCGTAACCCGGGTACAATATTGATTGGTCGCAGTTTCGGCGGAATCCGAAAGTGGGCTTACGCCCACTTTTTTTTTGGCCGCGAAGGGATGAGGTTCGAAAAGGAGGCTCTAGTGCAGCGCGTTCGGGCAATGGCGGAACGAATCACCGCTTCCGAGGGCCTCGAACTCGTCGAGGCCGAATGGAAGGGGGGATCGCGCACGGGAATCCTGCGCGTCTTCATCGATAAGCCCGCCGGAATCACCCACGCGGACTGCGAGCGCGTGTCGCACCAACTGTCGGCCGCGCTCGACGTGGAGGATCTGGTTCCCGGCACGTACAACCTCGAAGTCTCGTCCCCCGGGCTCGACAGGAAGCTCTCGAAGCAGGCCGACTTCGAGCGCTTTGCCGGCCGCAAGGCGCGAGTACGCTTCGAGGAGCCGATCCATGGCACGCGGCAGATCACGGGGCACATCGAGGGGAGTTCGGACGCAGCCGTTTCGTTGCGGACAGCCAACGGAGAGACGGTGGAGATCCCACTCGAGGACATCCAACAGGCCCGGCTGGTCATCGAGTTTTAGCGGACCACGGAAGGCCGGAGGTAACAGCAGAGATGGCGCGGGGAATCTTCTCGGAAATCGAGCAGTTGAGCCAGTACAAAGGCATCAACGCGGAAGTCGTCCTCGATGCGGTCAAGGACGCCATGGTCGCGGCAGCCCGCCGGCACTACCGGACAGAGGAGGATCTCGTCGCGGAGATCAACCCGAACACCGGAGGAATCGACGTGTACGCCGTCAAGGTTGTGACCGACCTCGTGGCAGACCCCGCCAGAGAGGTAAGCATCGCGCAGGCCCGCCGGCACGATCCCAAGGCCCGTCTCGGAGCAGAGATTCGCTTCAAGATGTCGACCGCGGGCATGGGCCACATCGCGGCCCAGATGGCCAAGCAGGTCATCTTCCAGAAGGTCCGGGAAGCCGAGCGGGAAACGATCTGCGCTGAATTCGAGGGCCGCGTGAACACGATGGAGTACTGCACGGTCAAGCGCACCGAGGGCCAGGACGTGATCGTGGAGCTGGGCCGGACCGAGGCCCGGATGCCGCGCCGCGAGCAGTCCAGGCTGGAGAGCTTCATGCCGGGCGACCGGGTGCGCATAGTGATCAAGTCGGTCGAGAAGGCCGGGCGGGGCCCGGCGGTCATCGCCTCGCGCGCGAGCGAGGAACTCGTCAAGAGGCTCTTCGAGCAGGAAGTGCCGGAGATCTACGACAAGACCGTCGAGATCAAGGCCTGCGCGCGCGAGGCCGGGGAACGCACCAAGATCGCGGTTCAGTCCCGCGACCGCCAAGTCGACGCGGTCGGCGCTTGTGTCGGCATGAAGGGCATGCGCGTGCAGACTATCATCCGCGAGCTGCGCGGAGAGAAGATCGACATCATCGAGTACATCGAAGACCCGATCGAGATGGTCCGATGGGCCATCAGCCCGGCGAAGGTCTCCCGCGTCAACGTAGTCGATCCGGACGAGCGCCACATGGAGGTGATCGTCGACGAGAGCCAGCTCTCGCTGGCCATCGGCAAGAAGGGCCAAAATGTCCGCCTGGCGGCGAAGCTGCTCGGCTGGCGCATCGACATCAAGGGCGAGGAGGAGAAGCGCAGGGAAATCGAGGAGGCCTACGCCGCGATCAGCGGTGGTGGGACGCCCATCAGCATGCTGCTGGGCTATGGACTCAGCGAGGGGCTGGTCGACAGGCTCAGCGAGTCCGGAGCGGTAACGGTGGAGTCCCTGGCGGACCGTACGCCGGAACAGATCATGGAGATTCCAGGCGTCGGCCCGGAACTGGTCGAAAGAATCCGGCTGGCCGTCAGCCAGTGCTACTCGCACTTGGCCAGGACGGTGGGCGCTGTGCCGTCGGACGAGGAGGTGGTCGCCGCTACGGACGGCGTGGAGGCGCCTCCGGAAGACGAGCAGGACCCGGCGGAGGCGGCCCCGGCGGTGCTGCCCGGCGTTCCTGAGTCAGCTTCGCAAGAGGAGGAGGAGGAGGAGGAGGACCTCGACTTCGACGCGGAAGAACTGGAGGGCTTTGGTAGAATGAACCGGTATCGGGGACCCAGCTTGGATGCCGGATTCCCGCTCGAGGGGCGGGACGGGGGCCAGTCCGCCGCGGACGGCACGCCCGAAGCGGCCGGGACCAATTCGGATAGCGTGCCAGCAGGTGGCGAAGGGGCAGGCCAGCCGGGTGTAGAGGAGAAGAACGATTCGCATCAATGAGCTAGCGCGGGAGCTGGAAGTCAAGTCCAAGGAGATCATTCAGATTCTCCAGGACATGGATGGAGACGAGACTAGGTCCCATTCCAGTTCGTTGGAGCCCGCACAGGCAGAGATCGTTCGAGACCGGATCCGGCAGCGGAAGAAGAAGGATCCTCATCCGCCCGTGGCCGAACTCGAACTGCCCCTACCGAAACGGGCCCGAGTCTCAGCCGGGCGCGTCGCGCCTCGGCTCAGCCGTGGTACCGCTGCGTCTGTGCCGTCGATTCGGGCAACCCCCGCCGGAAGCCACTTCCGGCCTCCGGTCCGGACATTCCGGCCCCCGGTGGCCCCGAAGAAGCCATTCGCCGATCCAGCGGCCGCCGCTGAGGCGGGCCAAGAAGAGGCCCCGACGGCGGTGGCTCCGCCGGTCGCGGCACAGCCGCCCGTCGTTCCGCCGCTGCAGCCGAAATCCAAACCTGAAAAGGCAACCCGCGTATCAGACCTCCGGGACCCCGACTTGGACAAACCCGAACCTCCTTCGATCGCCGCAATGGGCCCCGAGGTCGAGCGGCCCAATATCAATTTGTTGCCCGGTCGGCCGCGGGTAGCCAAGGTCCCTCTCGAAGGACCGGCTCCGGCGATTCCCACTCCAACCGTCCAGCGGGCCGATCCCTCCTCAACCCCCGAGACGGCAGCCGCCGGTGCCGGTGCCGCTCTCCCGCCTGTGGCGACGACAACGGAGCCCGCTGCAGCCTCGCCGGCTACGGAGTCCCCGAAGATTCAGCAGGCGACTCCACCGCTCGTGCCGTCCCGTTCCCCGGGCCCTCCCAGACCACCAACGTCACCGCCCAGACCTGTGCGGCCGGTGGTCGTTCCCGGAACGCCGCAGCCGGGGCGCCCTCTCACCAAGAGGGTCCGCCCGCCCGTGCCGGTCCGACCGCTGAGTCCCCCAAGGCCTCGGGTCCGCCCGGGGGCGTCGGCGGTTCAGGCAGCACGGGCGCAACCGGCGCGTTCCAACGTGCTCGTACCGGGCCGGCCGCTGGTTCAGCGGCGGGTCAAGGCGGCACCGATGCCGGGCATCCCCGCACCGACGCCAGGGCAGCCGGCTGGCTTCATGCCGCGCCCGGGTCCGGGGCGAGGCATGCGGCCGCCCGTTCCGGGACGCCCGCCAGGGCGCGGGCCTGGACCCGGCAAGGGTCCTCCCGGGCAGCGACGCCCGAGGCCGCCCCAGCAGCGCAAGCGAGATCTCGAAGCACTGGCAGAGAGCAGGATCCAGCAGCGCAAGCGGAAAGCTGAAGTTCCGAAAGCGACCAATGCGGAGGTCTTCGCCTCCGACGGCACCACTGTCAAGGAACTGTCCGAAAAGCTCGGCATCAAGGCGAGCCAGGTCATCAAGCACCTGGTCGAGCAGGGGCAGTTCGCAACCATCAACCAGCCTCTGGAACTGGACGGCATCAAGGAAATCGCCTCGTATTTCGGCGCTACCGCGACGGAACTGACACTCGAGGAGGAAGCGGTCCTCGACGTCGATCAGGAAGAGGCCCTGGAGGACATCGAGATCCGTCCCCCCGTCGTCACGGTGATGGGACATGTCGACCACGGCAAGACCTCCCTGCTGGACGCGATCAGGGCCACGAACGTGGCGGCACGGGAGGCCGGAGGAATCACCCAAGCTATCGGCGCGTACCATATCGTCCAGGACGACAAGCGGATTGTCTTCATCGACACGCCGGGTCACGAAGCCTTCACCAAGATGCGCGCCCACGGTGCCTCCGTCACTGACATCGTGGTGCTCGTGGTCGCCGCGGATGACGGAGTGATGCCGCAGACGATCGAGGCAATCGACCATGCCAGGGCCGCGAACGTGCCGATCATCGTCGCGGTGAACAAGATCGACGTGCCGAAAGCCCAGCCCGACAGGGTCCGGCAGCAGCTGTCGGATCGGGGCCTGGTGCCCGAAGACTGGGGCGGGGACACCATCTTCTGCCCGGTCTCGGCCAAGACCCACGAGGGCATCGAGAACCTGCTGGAGATGATCAACCTGGTCGCGGACGTGCGGGAATTCAAGGCCAACCCGGCGCGCAGCGCGATCGGCGTGGTGCTGGAGGCCAAGCTCGACCGCGGCATGGGTCCCGTTGCAACAGTGCTTACGCAGAACGGCACGCTCCACGTCGGGGACACGTTCGTGGTTGGATCGGTCCTCGGCAAGGTCCGGGCCCTGATGGACGACCGGGGCAAGAAGGTTAAGGAAGCGGGGCCGTCATCAGCTGTGGTGGTGCTCGGCCTTGGAGACCTAGCCGAGCCTGGCGACCAGTTGTCCGTGATCGCCGACACGGATCGGGCCAAGAAGATCGTCGAGTACCGCGAGGAGAAGGCTCGCGAGCAGGCGATGGCCCAGACAGCCCGGCTGTCGCTGGAACAGTTCCAGGAACAGCTTGCGGCCGGTCGCGCCAAGGAACTGTCGATCATCCTCAAGGCGGACTTCCAAGGGTCGGCAACCGTCCTCCAAGACACCCTCGCGAAGCTTACAAGCGACAAGGTCAAGGTCCGAGTCATTCATTCCGGCGTGGGGGCCATCAAGGAGTCGGACATTCTGCTCGCCATTACTGCCTCGGCAATCGTGGTTGGATTCAACGTTCGCCCGGAACGATCTGCGGCATCCCTGGCAGAGCGCGAAGGCATCGACATCCGACTGCACACCGTCATCTACGAACTCGTGGACGAACTCAAGAGGGCCTTGGCGGGCCTGCTCGAGCCGATTCGCAAGGAAGAGTTCCTGGGACGCGCGCGTGTCCTCGAAGTCTTCAACATCACCAACGTTGGCACGGTCGCGGGCTGTCTGCTGGAAGAAGGGGTGGCGCTCAGCAACGCGTCGGCCCGCCTGTTGCGGGACAACGTAGTCGTCCATACGGGACGGCTGGACTCGCTGAAACGGTTCAAGGAAAACGTGAAGGAAGTCCGTGCCGGGCAGGAATGCGGCATCCACTTCGAACGGTATAACGATGTCAAGAAGAGCGACGAGATCGAACTCTTCAAGACGATCGAGATCGCCCAGGACATCAACGAGCTGATCCCGGTCTGATGCCGGCGGGCTCCCGGGCCAACCGGGGCGCAGCGCCAATCCACGGAAGGGTACGGCGGAAGGGCCGGACCACAGGCGTCGGGAAGGGGCAGAGCGGTTACCTTGGGATTCGTCATCGGCACGTTGACCCTCCACATTCGCCTCGAGCATTCCCATTCGCTCAAGGACAAGCGTCAGGTTCTGCGATCGCTGAAGGACCGCCTGAAGAAGCGGCACAATGTCGCCGTGGCCGAAGTCGACCATCCGGACAGCTGGCGGGACTCGGTTGTCGTGGCGGCGGCCGTTGCCACGTCGGAAGCCGGCGCGCGACGCGTGCTTGACGCGGTTCGGAACGACGCTCTGCAGATCCTGGGCAGGGACCTTTTCGACGCGGGGATCGACATCCTGGAGCCGTGAGCCGAGTGTGGGGGTGCCCATGCCCGAGCGTCCGAGACACGGTACCCGGCAATGATCGGTCAGAGCCGCTCGCAGTTGCTGGCAAGCCTCACAGATGCCCCTCGCACGGCAGTCGATGTGATAGGCTATGCCGGGTTGGATGCTAGGCAGCAGCCGATCTAACCGAGCGCCGTGTTCGGAGCCCTCCCGAAGAGCCGTGCGACGGGGCAGCGAATGCCGGTAGTGGACGTCGCCGGACTGACCTTCACCTACCCGTCGGGGATGAGTCCCGCTGTGCGGGACCTGAATTTCCGCATCGACGCCGGCGAAGTCTTTGGTTTTCTGGGGCCGAACGGGGCGGGCAAGTCCACCACCCAGAAGGTTCTCATCGGCTTGCTGCGGGGCTATAAGGGCGCCATCTCGGCACTGGGTCGCGACCTCGCGGACTGGGGAGCCGATTACTACGAGCAGATCGGCGTCTCGTTCGAACTGCCCAACCACTACCTTCGGCTGACCGGCCTGGAGAATCTGAGCTATTTCCGGGCTCTGTACCGGGGACAGACCCGAAGGCCGGAAGCGCTGCTCGATCTTGTGGGCCTGGCGGATGACGGCGGGCGTCTCGTTTCGGAGTATTCCAAGGGGATGAAGACGCGCCTAGGCGTCGCGCGTGCCTTGCTCAATGACCCCCAATTGGTCTTCCTGGACGAACCGACCATGGGGCTCGATCCTGTCAGCGGGAGACGCATCCGGAGTCTGATCCGGGAGATGAAGGAGGCCGGGCGCACGGTCTTCCTGACCACGCACGACATGACGGTGGCCGACGAGCTGTGCGATCGCGTGGCCTTCATCGTCAACGGGGAGATCGGCATCGTCGAATCGCCGCACAAGCTGAAACTGGCACACGGCGCACGGAAGGTCGCAGTGGAACACGCACTCCACGGCAGACCCGGGAGAACCGAGTTTCCGCTAGACGGTATCGGTGCCAACGCCAAGTTCCTGGCCTTGCTGCGTGAGGTCGAAATCCAAACGATCCACTCGCAGGAAGCGACGCTTGAGGACGTCTTCGTACGCGTTACGGGACGCAGCCTGCACTGAACCGATGGGCAGATTGGCAGCGACCCTGCGGCTGGACCTCCGGCTGCAGTTGCGGAACGGCTTCTACTACGCGGTGGCTTTCGTGCTCGCCTGCTGGTTCGTCCTGCTCACCCGCCTCCCATCGGTCGACTGGGCCTACCTACTGCCGGTATTCGTGTTCGGCAACCTGGTGATGGTCAACTTCTACTTCGTGGCGGGCCTCGTATTGCTCGAGAAGGCCGAAGAAACACTCGAGGCCCAGGTTGTGACACCGCTGTCGAGCTGGGAATACCTTGTCTCAAAGACGGTAACGCTGACGGCCCTTTCCCTGATTGAGCAGGTCATCATTGTGTGGTCGGCACATGGCTCGCGCTTCGCTGGAGGTCCGCTGTTGAGCGGAATCGTGCTAGCGGCATTCCTATACACGCTGACGGGGTTCCTTCTTGTGGTCCGGTACGACTCGATCAACGAATACCTCCTTCCCTCGGTACTGTTCACGATCGTTCTTTCGCTTCCAGTTCTCGGCTACTTCGGCCTCTGGGACTCGTGGCTGCTCTATCTCCATCCCTTTTCGGCACCGCTCGTGCTGCTGGCCGGTGCGTTCGGCCCGATTCCACCATGGCAATGGGTTTACGGGATACTCTATTCCGCTGCCTGGACCGCAATTCTCCTGCTGGCCTCCCGCCGAGCCTTCGATCGCTTCATCGTGATCCGGAAGGGAAGCCGCTGATGCCGACGGCGATCGCCGTGATCCGGGCTCTCGGTCCGGTCGACCTCAAGAGCGTCGCAAGAGACAGTCTGCTGCGCTGGTTGATCGCCGTGCCGATCGTCTTCGCCCTCCTGTTCCGGTGGGGTGTCCCGGCCGTCACCGATTGGCTCGGGGAACGCTACGAGTTCGACCTCGCTCCCTACTATCCGCTTCTGACCAGCTTTCTCGTACTCATGGTCCCGACAATGCTGGGGGCGGCGGTGGGTTTTCTACTTCTGGATCAGCGGGACGATCGCACTCTCACCGCGTTACAGGTCACCCCCCTGACGGTCGAGGGATACCTTGTCTACCGCACAGCCATCCCAATGGCCGTAAGCGTACCCGTAATGATGGCGAGCATAGCGATCGCCGATCTGGTGACAATCGGTGTCTTCCCGGCGCTCGCCGCCGCCGTCCAAGCGGCTCCCGTGACACCGCTTTACGCCCTGTTCGTTGGCGCGTTCGCAGCGAACAAGGTACAGGGATTCGCACTGCTGAAGGGAGCCGGCGTCTTGACCTGGCCGCCGATCATGGCTTGGTTCGTCTCGTCGCCCTGGCAACTGGCAATCGGGATCGACCCCTTGTACTGGCCGCTCAAACTGTTTTGGATGCTGGAGTCCGGCTCGACTTCTACGTGGCCCTACTTCCTGGGCGGCCTCACCTACCAGTCGCTCCTGATCGTCGTCCTGCTGAACCGCTTCAAGCACGCGATCTCTCGATAGTCAACAGGGTTCAGCGACCGGTTTGGGAACTGTCAAGGCAATTCGAAAAGCGAGAGCCGCCGGTCCTCGTCGAAATGCGAGGCTATTGAGTGCGGGCCGGATGTGCGGGGCATCTCGCCGACATTCCAAACGTCCGCTTGCAGGGCTTCCGCGCATCGCCGTCCGCCCCCTCGACTTTCGTCCGGGCCGAAGTCTCCAAGCCCCTCCAACATCCTCCGCCGTGACGGACAGGCCCCTGGTCGCCATGCACCGGGCTCTCAGCTCACCCTCTGTCCACCATAATGCAGGCGAGGAGCGAGGGAGGCCTGTACTGTGCCCCACTGGAGATTGCCACAGAATAGGAGTGCTCGAGCAACTCTGATGCATACCTCGAAACCCATGGCGAACTCGCAACGGCCTCTGGTCCGACCACCTGACATGCTCACCCTCAAGTTGCGGCGCGTGAACCGACCAGCTGGCCCATTCTGTGCTGTGCTGCTCGCGATCCTGACACTGCACTCCGGAGGCTGCACTGGGGGACCAGCCCCGGAAGCCGCGGAAACCTTTGATTTGGTGGTTTACGGAGGGACGTCGGCCGGCGTCACCGCCGCTGTACAAGCCCGCCGGATGGGCCGCTCTGTCGTTCTGGTGGCTCCGGAGCGCCACCTCGGAGGCCTGTCCTCCGGAGGACTCGGATGGACGGATACGGGCAACAAGGCCGTGATCGGCGGCCTTGCCCGCGAGTTCTACCACCGCATCTGGGAGCACTACGAGACCCCCGACGCTTGGAGGTGGCAGAACCGAGAGGAATACGGCAACCGCGGCCAAGGCACGCCCGCCGTCGACGGAGAGCAGCGGACGATGTGGATCTTCGAGCCACATGTGGCGGAGAAGGTCTTCGAGGACCTCATCGAGGAACACGGAGTCGACGTGCGGCGCGAGGAATGGCTGGATCGCGAGCACGGAGTGGCTCAGGAGGGCCGCCGCATCCGCAGCATCACGACTCTCAGTGGGTCCACCTTCGCCGGATCAGCCTTCATCGATGCGACCTACGAAGGGGACCTCATGGCGGCGGCGAGCGTCTCGTACCGGGTGGGACGCGAAGGGACGGGTGCCTTCGGCGAGGAATGGGCCGGAGTGCAGAAGGATGCTCGCCACCATCGCCACTTCTTCCCCGCCGGAGTGGACCCGTATGTCGTCCCGGGCGATCCCTCAAGCGGTCTGCTGCCCCGCATCAGTCCGGATCCACCAGGCGAGAACGGGCAAGGCGATCATCGGGTTCAGGCGTACTGCTTCCGGATGTGCCTCACGAGGGTGCCCGAGAACCGGGTGCCGTTCGCCAAGCCGGCCGATTACGACCCGCGACAGTACGAACTACTGGTGCGGGTTCTTGACACGGGCTGGCGGGAGACCTTCCGGAAGTTCGACCCGATCCCGAACGCCAAGACAGACACCAACAATCACGGCCCCTTCAGCACTGACAACATCGGCATGAACTACGAGTATCCGGAGGGTTCCTACGAGGTCCGGGACCGGATTGTCCGGGAGCACGCTACCTACCAGCAGGGCCTGCTCTACTTCCTGGCCAACGATCCCCGCGTTCCGGAGGACGTTCGCGACGAATTCGCCCAGTGGGGCCTTACCCGCGATGAGTTCACCGACAACGGGAACTGGCCCCACCAGATTTATGTCCGGGAGGCCCGTCGGCTGGAGGGCGAATTCGTAATGACCGAGCACGAGTGCCTCGCCAAGCGGGAGGTACCTCAACCGGTCGGCATGGGCTCGTATGCCATGGACTCCCACAACGTGCAGCGCTACGTCACAGACGAGGGATTCGTGCAGAACGAAGGGGACATCGGTGTACGTCCGCTGCGCCCGTACGGAATCGCCTACGGCTCGCTGACTCCGAAACGGGAAGAGGTGACGAACCTGCTGGTCCCGGTCTGCGTCTCCTCGTCACACATCGCGTACGGATCGATCCGCATGGAACCGGTGTTCATGATCCTGGGTCAGTCCGCTGCGACGGCAGCGGTACTCGCGATCCAGCATGGGATTCCCGTTCAGGACGTGAATTACGGCGAACTGCGCGCCCGGCTAACGGAGGACGGCCAGGTCCTGGAGTTCACGCCCCCGCAGTGACCAGATCGGGAGGCCGCACTACGCTGCCGTGTCGGGTTCGCCGATCGACGGCATGTTCCGAACCTTCATTGCTTCCGAGAGGACTCCTCGCAGTTCTTCAGCCACGGCAAGGTTCTCCGCGAGCACGTTGCGCTTCTCGTCAGGATCAGCCTCCAAGTCGAATAGGGCCGGCCCACTCCCGCGATTCTCGCCTCTCCAGTTCTGAAAATAGAGCCACTTCCGGTCCCGCACGCCGCCGAAGGCCCCGTACCCGCTGAAGAGGCGCTCGTAGAGGCGGTCGCCCGGTTCGTCGATCAAGGGCCAGAAATTCCCCCCCTGGATCCCGCGGAGATCGTCAAGGCCCAGCAGGGACAGCATGGTCGGCAGGTAGTCCATAGGCCCTACGAAACCCTCCACCCGCTTGCCCGCCAGAGATAACTCGGGATGCCGTATGGCCAGCGGCAAATGCGTCATCGCCGATGTCAGCAGGGAGGGCGTTTTCTGCACGCAGCCAAACTCGCCCAAATGCGTCCCGTGATCGCTGCAATAGACCACGATCGTGTCATCATCGAGGCCCATGGAGCGAATCTTCTCGAGAAAGTGCCCCACCCAGCGATCGGTGTAGGTCACCTCACCGGCGTAGAGAGCCCGAATGGCTGGATAGTCCGACTCCCGGATGCTGGTGACATCGATGGGATAGCCGAATAGGTAGCGGTCATAGTCCCACTGGTCGCGGTACAGCCTTGCGTACGCTGGCGGAGGGTCCCAAGGCTCATGCGGATCGAAGCAATCGATCCAAAGGAAGAAGGGGCGGTCTCGGGCGCTGCGCTCCAACCATGTCGACGCGGCCCGGAAGACCTTGGCCGCGAAGTAATCGTCCTCGCCCTCGATGCCTCGGGTGTTCAGCAGGTACTGGCCCATCTCCTGCCGGTACCGTTCGCTGTCATGATGGACCGGGTAATGCCCCGCCGGGTCGACGGAATCGAACGGCCCGTTAATCCAGAGGTCGTTTTCCTGCCCGCGGATGAACTCGAAGCTGTCGAAACCCACATGGAAGTTCATCCCGGGCTTGAAATAGTGATAGATGTCGGTGATCAGTCCGGTACGGTAGCCCGCCTGGCCCAGGATTTGCGCAATCGAGACATCGTCAGCGCGCAGAGGCCTCCACCAATTGTCCTTCTCATGCAGGATGCCGTACCCGGTGAAGAACTGCCGTCGGATCGGCAGCGTCGGCAAGGCCGCGGCGTAGCTGTCCGCGAACACTACGGACTGCTGAGCGAATGCGTCCAGGTTCGGTGTCTTCGCTGCGGTGCCTCCGTAAAACCCCAGATGATCCCGTCGCTGCGTGTCGCAGCAGATGACGATCAGGTTCAGCCCGTTGCTCTCGGGCAGCGGCCCGTCCAACGGCGACTCGCGGCGAACCCGCACGGACGGCGTCTGGCTCGAAGAGCAGGCTGCCAGGCCTCCCCCGCCCATCGCCGCCAGGAACTCGCGTCGGCTAGTATTCCGTGTCACGGCGAGACTGTATCACAGCACCGTCGAATCTCCCTCGCCACGAAGCAGTTGGATGGCGGCAACCCCTGCTACCCTATCGCCATGCCGATCCTAGTCCTTGGTGCCGCAGTCGCGTTGCTCGCGGCGAGCAACGCGGCGGGTGCCATTGAGTTCCGCCACCAGGAGATCGATACCCAGCTCGGGATCGGATACGCGGTCCTCTGCGAGGACGTGGACGGCGACGGCGACACGGATATCGTTGCGCTGAGCGAGACACAGGTGGCTTGGTGGAGCAACCCGGAATGGGAGAAGAGGGTCGTCCTTGACGGGCAGACGGAAGCGGACAACGTTGCGATCGCCGCGCACGACATCACGGGCGATGGCAAGCTCGACTTCGCAATCGGGGCAGCCTGGCGTCCCAGCGACACACAAGGCGGAGGCACTCTGCAATGGATCACCCGACAGCGCGACGAGGAAGCGGAGTGGGCAGTGCACCCTCTAGGCAACGAACCGACGACGCACCGAATGCGCTGGGCTGACACGAATGGCGACGGACAATCAGAACTGATCGTCGCCCCGCTGCACGGCAGGGGTACGAGCGGACCGCAGCACTGGGTGGGAAACGGCGTCAGGCTGCTGGCCATGACGCCGCCATCCGACCCCGTCAGAACCCAGTGGAGGCAGGAAGTCATCGACGATTCGTTCCACATCGTCCACAACTTCTGGGTGCTCAACTTCGACACAGACCCTGCAGACGAACTACTGATCGCCTCCTACGAGGGGGTGCACCTGCTGGACCGCGAATCGCCCGGGAACTGGGAGCGCATCCGCTTGGGCCAGGGCTTCCAAGGCGACTCGATCCGCGGCGCGGGCGAGATCAAGCTCGGCACGCTGGCGTCTGGCAAGCGGTACATCGCAACAGTTGAACCCTGGCACGCCAACCACATCGTCATCTACCACGAGCCGGCCGAGCCGCGTGCGGCGTGGCACCGGACAGAGGCCGTCACAAGGCTGAACGGAGGTCACGCGCTTTGGACAGCCGATCTGGACGGCGACAAAGACGAAGAACTGGCCTTCGGCTGGCGCCTGAAAGGCAGCATGCCGTACGACCGACCGGGCGTGGCAGTCTACGACCCAGGCAAAGGGGATATCCAAATCGTCGACTGGGGCGGCATGGCGACCGAGGACCTGACCATCGCGGATCTCAACTCCGACGGCAAGCCGGAGATCGTGGCAGCCGGCCGCGCAACACACAACCTCAAGATCTACTGGAACGAAGGGCTGAAACCGGAGATCGACTGAACCGCCACAGCGGCCTTCCTGGGCAGCAAACTCCTATCCGGACAGGCTGTCCTTGTGCATGTTCACGATCGCGCCAAGCTGGGCCGCGTGGTGCGAGTCGTGCCAGGCCATGAACTCGATCTGAGACTGGAGGTCACGGATCGAGAGCCGCTCGTTGGTGGTGGGCCGGTCAAGGTCCTCATCACTGAGTCCAGCGATCACTTCGCGCAGCGCCCGCCGGCCGCTCGAGAGCCGCTCGTAGACGCTTGAGGGGTCGGGATAGTGGGACAAGTCGTCCAGGCAGGGGCTGCCGTTTCCGAACAGTTCCTTCCAGTCGCCCAGTGGGTTGCTTTCGAGCTCCTTGTAGAGTCGCAGGGAGCCCGCCTCGTAGAAGGCCAGATGGCCGGCGATCCACAAGCCATGGGGGCCACCGGGCCGGAATCGGTTGGTCCAGATCCCGTGCTCGGCAATGTAATCGAACTGGGTGCCACTGACTCGCCAGGCGAAGTCGGTGCGGGCTAAGACTCTTTCAAGGCGCCCATATGGTGCGTCCGTGATGCTGCTCATTGGCTTTCCCCCGCGACTCCTTGGAAAGACGCTCCCTGGAATGGTGCAGGGCGGCAGTTCCCTGCCCAGTTCCTACCTTACCGCGCCCCGATCCCCCCGAGGTTCCAGCCTGATCCAATAGGGCATCTCCTCCCCGAGGCGAAACTGACCATTCGCGTCCCCGGGAAGTGAGGCACACACCAACCTTGAGGGAGATGCCGAGAGGGTTGGGGACGTCTTCGACTCGTGCGGAGTCCGACCGGAAGCGGAACGGACGGTGTGTCAGGAGAGTACCGGGAGCCCAGTTCGAAAGCGGGAAGCTACCCGATCCGCCGTTTGGCTGGATCAGGTTAGTCCGGTCAGCGCCGACAGCAGTCCAACCGTCCCTGCGCCGGCAATGATCCATGCGGCCGGCCAGCGAGCTAGGAACAGGGCGGCAGCGGCACAGACCGCAAAGATCCAAGCCGGGACCGACACGAGCGAGACGCGGGCGAGGTCGATGGCAACCGCCGCCATGAGTCCCACTGCCGCCGCATTGACGGCGTCGAGGAAAGCGGCACTGACCCGGGAAGTCCTGACCCGGCGGACCAACGGGTTGAGAATCCAGACGAATCCGAATCCGGGCAGGAAGATCCCGGCGGTCGCTACGACAGCGCCCGCCCAGCCACCAATCACGTAGCCCAGAAATGTTGCTGCGGTCAGAACCGGGCCGGGCGTGAACTGGCCCACAGCGATTGCGTCCAGCAGCTGCTGCTGGGTGACCCAGCCATAATCCTCGACCAGCCCTCCTTCAAGGAACGCAATCAGGACGTATCCGGATCCGTACAGAACGCACCCCACCTTGAAGAAGAACAGGGCCAGCTTGCCGAGACCGGCCTCCTGCCCCTGCGCGGCAATGGCAGTTCCGGGCATAGAGAGCGCCAAGAGCATCCCCGTCGCGGCACCGCGAGGCAGCAGGAGTGCCAAGCCGCCGAGGATACCGCCTGCCAGGAGCGCCGGGATCTCGCCGATTCCGGCCAGGACCGCGAGAGCGACCGCCGTTGCGATCACCGCGAGGCCCGCGTTGGAAACCGCCTTGCGTCCGAGTTTGAATACAGCGCCCAGGATGACCACAAGGACGGCGGGCCGAACCCCCTGAAGGAACGCCTCGGCGCTGGGAAGCGTTCCGATCTGCACGTATATGGATGCGAGCAGGGCAGAAATTGCCGCCGCCGGCAGGACGAAGCCGAGCCCTCCGGAGAAGAGTCCCAGTGCCCCTCCCCGATCGTACCCGATGTGCATCGTCATCTCGGTCGAGTTGGGACCTGGGATCAGGTTGGTGGCGCCCATGAGGTCGAGGAAGCGTTGTCGCGACAGCCATCCGCGACGCGAGACGAACTCGTCCTCAAGGAGGGCCAAGTGCGCAGCAGGCCCGCCAAATGCAATGCAGCCGAGGCGCAGGAAGGCAGCCGCGATCTCCGGCAATCGCTTGATTGATTCCCTGACGGTCATGCCACGCCGGTCCAATACGGGGGGAGTTCCCGGGAGCCTACCGTCGCCACGCTTCCATGTCCGGGCGGCGCGGTCCCGGGTCGAAGAAGCGCGCTTCGGAGCCGGTCCGGTCATAGTCCCCGAGCTCGGAACGCACCTTCTCGACCGTCTGCATCATGCGCTCCACAATCGTCGCGTGCTGCGCGGCCACGTTCCTGCTCTCGCCCCAGTCGACCCGAAGGTCGTAGAGCTCAGGTTCCTCGACCGCGTCGATCATTCGCCCGTACCAAGTAGTCCAAGGCGGATCGGCCGGTCGCTCGATGACGAGTTTCCAGCGCCGGTCGCGGATTGCCTGCAAGTAGGTGTAGCCGAAATAGAAAAAGTTCTCGCGAGGGCTTCGTCCGGAGCGGCCCTCAAGCCATGGCCAGAGGTCCACCCCGTCGAGTCTCCGGCCGCTAGGAAGCGGAGCCCCGGCGAGGCGAGCAAAGGTCGGCAGCAAGTCGAGAGTCGACGCCATTTCGTCGCTGACCTGCCCGGCGGGAATCCGGCCGGACCAGCGGAAGATCCCGGGAACTCTCAGACCGCCTTCCCACGTGGTCATCTTGTAGCCTCGCAGCGGGGAGGCGCTTCCTCCGTAGTCCCCTAGATGGCCCTCGATCCACGGGCCGTTGTCAGACGTGAATACGACGAGCGTGCTTCGCTCGAGACCCAGCCTCCCCAGAGCATCCAGTACTTCCCCCACGCTCCAGTCGAGTTCCTCAATCACGTCCCCGTAAAGGCCTCGGTCGGATCGTCCCGCGAAGCCGGGGGATGCGCCGAGTGGGACGTGAGGCATCGTGTGGGAAAGATACAAGAAGAAGGGGCGGTCGCGACTCCGCTCGAGGAACCCAATGGCTTCCGCGGTGTAGCGCCTCGTGATCAGGTTCAGATCCGTCGGGCTTTCAAGCACCTCTTCATTGCGCATCAGTTCGGTCTTCCAACCTCCCGGGTCGACATCGCGAGTGGTGCCGTTGTGCGAGGGCGTGCCGAAGAAGTAGTCGAATCCCTGGTTGTTCGGAAGCAATTCCCTTTTGTACGGCCCCGTTCCCGGTCCCCTCTCGCGCGCCCCGCCTCCGGCCAGATGCCATTTGCCGACCAGGGCGCTCACGTAGCCCTTGGCCTTCAGGACCTCGGCGATGGTCTCTTCCTGAGGATGCAAGATGGTATGCGGTCCCTTCGTGTTACCCGGCTCGGCAAGGCGGATCGGATAGCAGCCCGTCAGCAGTGCCGCACGCGATGGACCGCAGACGTTCTGGGCATAGAAGCTCGTCAATCGGATGCCTTCCGCGGCCATCCGGTCCAGATTCGGCGTCCGAATATGGCGGTTCCCATAACAGCCGAGATCCCCGAATCCCAAGTCGTCGGCGAAGATGACGATGAAGTTGGGCCGCTCCTGGGCTACAGCCGGGACGCAGAACAGCGCCAATGCGAGCGCGCCCGACGCCACCCCTCTTGGATGCATTCCAAGCATTGTACTGCCCACTAGGCAGATCTCGATTGTTATCGGGAGGTGGACCTAGGCACGACCGGGAGGCGCGCCACAAACCAAATGCCGTAGGCCCCGGCTGCCGCCACGAGCACCTTGGCCGGCCATGGAAGGCCGCCGAACGCGATCGAAAGGACTACTGCGATGGTGCAGCCGCCTAGAGCAAAACGCTTCACCCCCGGCTTCAGTCCGCGGTGCTCGTTCCAGTCGCGCAGGATCGGTCCGAACGTCCTTGATGCGAGCAGGCGGCGGTGCAGCGCCGGAGACGATCGAACGAAGAAATAGCTGGCTACGAGGAGGAACGGGGTTGTGGGGATCCCGGGCAGGGCGACCCCCAGAGCTGCCAGCGCCATGAACACGCACCCCAGCCCGACCAGCATCCAACGGCGGAATGCATTCCCGATCCCCTTCGGCTTCCCGGTCCGCGGCGTTTCAAGGCTCGATGACATCGGGTGGACAGGTGGGCAGAGGGGCATGCAGCCAGTTCGGGCAGGGCCGGGGTCCGGCGGGCATCGCACGTCCTTCCAGCGTACCCCTAGTCCCTGATCTGCCCATCCGGAATGTCCCTCTAAGGGGGTCGTCGCCAAGCAGTATCATGGGCGTTCGTGCGGCGACGGAGCCGCTTGGACAAACATTCATGAGAATCAATTCCAGACCACCGCGCCCCGAAACGGCGGCATTGCGTTCCCTGGTCATCGCTGCTGCCATCATGACAGTGGCGGTCCCGTGGCCGGCGTCCGCCCAAGCGGCCCGAGCAAGCGGACCGAACGTTCTTTTTATCAGCATCGACGACCTCAATGACTGGATAGAGCCGCTAGGCGGCCACCCGCAGGCAAGAACTCCGAACCTGCAGAAACTCGCGGAGCGCGGGGTGACCTTCACGAGGGCGTATTGCCAAGCACCGTCGTGCAACCCTTCGCGGACCAGCCTAATGACCGGGCTACGCCCGTCCACGACAGGGGTCTACGGCAACACGGATGCGTGGCGCAGGACGCTGCCCGACACAGTGACCCTGCCGCAGCATTTCATGCTGCACGGGTATGAGGTGCTAGGAGGAGGCAAGACGTTTCATGGCCCGCAAAACGAATCGGAGTCGTGGGAAGCCTACTACCAATTCAAGGGATTCCTGCACCCGCCAACGACTCCTGCGAACGGTATCCCGAACACCGCTCACTTCGACTGGAGCGGCATCGATGCAGACCCGGCCGAGACCGCCGACACGAAGCTCGCCGCGTGGGCGGAGGACTACCTGAGCCGGAAGCACAACCGGCCGTTCTTCCTGGCGGTTGGATTCTACCGGCCGCATCTTCCCTGGTTCGCCCCGCAGGAGCACTTCGCGTTGTTCCCTCCGGACCGCACGGAACTGCCATCGGTTCTCGATGGTGACACCGACGACGTCCCGAGATCCGCCCTGCGAAGCTTCCGGGACCACAACAACGTGACAGCCCACGGAGAATGGCGGAAAGCAGTCGCCGGCTACCTCGCCTGCATCAACTATGCGGATGCCAACGTGGGCCGGGTGCTTAGGGCGTTGGACCAAGGACCGAACGCCGACAACACCATCATCGTGGTCTGGAGTGACCATGGCTGGCAACTCGGCGAAAAGAAGCAGTGGCGCAAATTCACTCTCTGGGAGCGTTCCGCTCGGGTTGTGATGATGCTGGCCGGACCGGGCGTGTCAGCCCGGAACCGCAAGAGCGGGCGGACGGTCGAACTGCTTGACCTCTACCCCACCCTTGTCGACCTTTGCGATCTCCCGAAGCGCCCGGAACTCGAAGGCCGAAGCCTCAGGCCGTTACTGGCCAACCCTGACGCCCCATGGGACAAGCCCGCGATCACCAGCCTGGCTCAGAACAGGGTCAGTGTCAGAACCGAGCGCTACCGCTATACCCGGTACCAAGACGGCGAGGAACTCTACGATCACCAGAACGACCCGCTCGAGTGGTCCAACTTGGCCGGAAACGCGGACCACGCCGAGACCAAGGCACGGCTGGCCAAGCTGCTTCCGAAGGAACCGGTCGATCGTACCGGGATTCAGTTTTCCGACCTGACGGAATCGGAACGCCGATTGGCAGACATCGAGGAAGGCCGCTTCCGTCAGTCCGATCCAAACAACTTCGTGGGACTTGAGGAAACAGTGGAGTAGCGACGGCATCGGGACTATAATCGAGGCGGTTCCAACCGCAGCTGGTTGATTGCGACGGAGCCATTGGAGGTTCCATGATGTATATCTCGCGAAGAGAACTTGCCGCGCTGCTCACCGCCGGCACGGTATTCGCGAAGACAGACGTCCGCACGGCCACGGTGGAGACTGTCTTCGACTCGCCCGGTCCGAAGCCGAATGGGCTGCAAGCGACTGATGAGGGACTATGGATCCTCGATCAGGGCGACAACCGGGTGTACTTGGTGGACTACGCCAATGGCAAGACGTTGCGAGCGCTGGACACCGACACTAAGGCCGGTAGCGGAATCACGTTTGACGGTGAGGCCTTGTGGACAGCGTCGACATACAGCCGCGAGATCCTGAAGATCGACGCTCATTCGGGCAAGACGCTTGCACGCTTCGACTCCCCCGGGGCGGGTGTCGTTGCGTGGACGGTAGGCCGCAGGAGTCCGCTGGCACCTCCTCCCCCACCGGCCGCGACATCCAGCCCACCAGGAAGGCGAAACGCCACCGGGGCGCACGGCATGGAATGGCGAGACGGAAAGCTCTGGGTGTCGAACCCTCCGTCCCAGTTGATCTACCGGATCGATCCAGTCCAGTTCCGAGTCGAAAAGAAGTTTGCCACCGCCGGCAACCGCCCGCACGGTCTGGGATGGGAGGGCAAGTGGCTCTGGTGCGCCGAGTCGAACGAGAACGCCTTCTTCCGGTTCGATCCCGAGACGGGGACGTGGGACGCCAAGATCCAGTTGACGGACAGCGATCCCCTGCCCCACGGGATGACGATCCGAGACGGCTGGATGTGGTATTGCGACGATGTCGGCATTGTCTGCCGTCTCCGCCTCGAGACCTGAGCCATCCGCACGTTCAATCCCAGCAGCGCCTCCTGTGCTAGAGAATGAGAAGGCGGTGCCATGAATCAGTGGGTGATCGACATCCTTAGCAGATCGGGACTGTCTCCCGACACGGTGCAGACCCTTGCCGACCTGGTTGAGATCCTCGTCGTCGCATCCGCTGCCCTGTTGTCGTATTACGTCACTAAGAGCGTGTTGCTGCACGCTATCGCTCACATCACTCTGGCAACGAAGACCGACTGGGACGACCGGATTATCGAGCGGGGCGTGTTCAAGCGGTTTTCCCATGTGCTCCCTGCCTTCGTCATATATGTGCTGGCACCGGCAGCGTTCACCACACCCGCATTGATCCAGTGGGCACAACGCGGAGCGGGCATCTACGCGATCCTCGCTGCCTTGGCGACGGTCAGCCTACTGCTCTCGGTGGCCAATGAAATCTATGATGAATTCCCGATCGCACGGAGGTTTCCGATACGCGTTTACGTCCAGGTCGTGAAGATTCTGCTTTCCGCGGGGGCGATCATGATCTGTGTGTCGATCCTGACCGGTCAGTCCCCCTTGCTCCTGCTGAGCGGACTCGGGGCGATGACTGCCGTCCTTCTGCTGATTTCCAAGGACAGCATCCAAGGGCTCCTGGCAGGCATTCAACTGATTTCCAACGACATGGTCCGTACTGGCGACTGGATCGAGATGCCTCAGTACGGCGCTGACGGCGACGTCATGGACATAACGCTGCACACCGTAAAGGTACGCAATTTCGACAACACGGTCACAACAATCCCCACCTACGCCCTGATTTCCAACAGTTTCAAGAACTGGCGCGGCATGGCCGAATCGGGCGGCCGCCGCATCAAGCGCTCGGTGCTGATCGATGTCTCCAGCGTGCAGTTTTGCACGGAGACGATGCTCAAGCGATTCCAGGAGATCGAACTAATCAAAGATTTCGCGGGGAGAGCTCTGTCCGCATTCGACAATTGGGACGCAGGGAGGCCATTGGGCGCCAGCGGCGAGCGGCTTACCAATCTGGGCGTCTTCCGGCGCTACGTAGTCGCCTATCTCCGGTCACATCCGGAAATCAACCAAGATCTGACGCTGATCGTCCGGCAGTTGCAGCCCACGGAGCACGGCCTGCCGCTGGAACTCTATACGTTCAGCGCAGACAAGAGATGGGGCAATTACGAAGACATCCAGTCCGATATCTTCGACCACCTGTTCGCGTGCCTCCCGGAATTCGACCTTCGGGCCTTCCAGATGCCGAGCGGTCACGATGCCGTAGAGGCGATCCACGGGCTGCAGGGCCGACCATTAAGTGGTTGAGCGCGCATGATATGGAGTGACGGCGATGCTCCCACGCTCCGGAGGGGCTGTCACGAACGCTGCTCAGCGAGACTAGCCGGAACCTCACCAAGGCCATAGGCTGATCATCTGTCGATTGCAAACGGATTCTCTCCATCCCGAGAGGATTGCGCTTGGATTGGTGTTCCCATAACGGCGACAGGTTGGGCGTAATGTCCGGACGGGCGAAGCCTAATCAGCGCAACGGAGTACGAAGCGAATGCGGCTTGAGACCGGCGTGGAGTTCCAACCAAAGTTTGCAGGGCCCGAAACCCACGCCCCATTTGCTTGGAATGAAGCGAGCGCCATTCGCGTCAATCGCCCTGCCGCAGAATCTGCTGCTCCTGGCTCCTAGCGAGGCACGAGAAACGAGTAGCTCTTGGACCTTGGCAGTGTCTTGAGTTTCTCGAAAAACTCCGTCTCAGTTATCGTGCTCGGCCAATCCAAGTTCACCGATATGAGGATGTCCAGCATCTCCGTTCCCCGGACAGGATCGATGCTGACGGCCCCTAGGTCGGCCAGCCGCGTGAGATCACGCGCCAAGGCGTCGATCGGATGCTTTCGGGAGGCATAGTGCTCTCGCACTTCCCGCACTATCGTTGCCCAGCCGACTCCTCCATCCTTGTCTAGCAGGTAATTCAGCAGTTGCAGCTGGCGCTTTACGATCACGCGCTTCCGGGAGCTTTCGAGCCTCACAAAAAGCTCGTTCATGAGACCCCGGAAAATCTCTTTCGACACGGCTTTCTTGATCTGACCCGTCAGTCGATGAACCTCAGACTTCACACCCTTCAGGGCCAATTGCAGAAAGGGCGTAAGGTCGTGGCCCAGTTGTCGGACTTCTGACAGGGTTGCCAAGTAAGTGCTCTTCTCGCTGTGATAGAAATTCGACATCGGAACGAAGAGGATGTCCTTAAGGCCAGCTCGCTGAAGCATCAGGGCCTCGAGTGCCCGCGCCGTGCGGCCGTTCCCATCCAGAAATGGATGCATTGCGGCGAAGTGGAAGTGAGCGGCCATCGCTTGAACAAGCGGGTCGTGCCGGCAGAACGTTGTCGAAATCTCCCTCGTCAGGCTTGCAAGCGCGAATCTGCATTGCTCCCCCCCGGACACTCCTCGGTGCCTAGGGGTTCCGAACGTAACGTTCTGGTCCTGTTTCCGCAGAGTCCCAGGAGGACAGTGGTCATCGTCGCAGCCTGTGACAATCAATCGATGGATTTCCTTGATCAGTTCTACCGAAACTGGCCGATCGTCTGGAACTCGGGCGACCCAGTCGTAGGCCTTCATCGCGGCGTGCGCTTGCCGCTGGGACCGCGTCCGCAACTGATCCGCGGTCTCCGCCCGGACTGCCACGTCCAGTTCGTCACCTACGAACTCGGCGTTCTCGATACGCGACGTCCCGGCCACCTCCATCTTGAGCTGGACATCTTGGAGTTCTTTCACCCAGCGCCTTTGAAACGGAATTGTTCGAAGGGCCAGAATCGCGGCCTTCGCGTCCAAGAGGTGATCCACGACCCCTTCCTTGCGGTAGTGAATCCACTGAGAGGGCAACTCGTATTGAACAACGGTCGGCATCTCTCGAATCATGGCATATTGTGACACAAAAAATATTGAACGAGAAATCTCGACAATATACTGAAATCAAACAGTTTAATTGGATTTATGGGGCGAGTTTTGTCCATTTTTCCCGCAAAAAATCTCTACCCGATTACGAGCTCTGAACCCAAGGGCGTCGGAAGGTGCTCCAATTCCGCAGATGGTTGCGACAACCCGGCTGACCAGTGAGGACGCCCTGCAGCAAGAAGCTAGCGGGGATCTCAAGGCACGCACGTCGAAGCCGACAGTCTCTTCGCCAGAGCGGGTCCACCGGCGGCACGGGCCCTCACGGCGCATCCAGTCCAACGCTCCTCGCAGGAGACCCGCGCGGGCCCCTTCGGCACTGCGTGTCCAGCTACCGAAAGTCAGCGGGCATTACCGACCGCTGCACCCAGTACTCCGGCGGGTGGTTGTTAAAGCGGGTCGGGGTGAACTCGCCGACCAAATCGGAAGCCAAGCCTTCCGCCGGAATGGCCTCCTCTTCTCCGAGGGCCCAAAAGACGGCATTGACCAGCATCTGGCGGACACCGTCCTGCAACAGGTCCGTTGAGCTTCCGAGCGTCGTAGAAAACGCCCTGCCTTGCGAGCCGCCAGGAGATTGATAGGTCTTCGTCCAGACGATCGGCATCATTGGGTCGTTCTTTCCCTCGACCGGCTCACTGTCGCTAGGACGCATCCCGTAATGGGCGTCTCCCTCGTCGTATTCGCCTGCCCGGGCCATCACCCTGCCATGAACCAGGGGCATCGAATCGCCCGGAAGCGGCAAGCGAACCGTGTATACGTCAGCCGCGCTCCAGATTCCATCCGGGTTCACTCCCCTGAGAATCGGATGGTCCGCGGCATCGGCAGCGATCACGCCGCGCGCAGACTCGTGCTTGTGATGGCCGTGATGAGCGATCCATCGCTCACCGACCACTAGCCGCCCGAACCCGTCGCGCCACTCCTCCTTGGGGCCGATGTATCCGTCTCCATAGTGGTCGTAGGTCCCCCAAGCGTCCTCGGCAATGGCAGGCGGCTCGACCGCATCGGGATCTTCGGCACGACGGAGTTGGCGGAGGTAAGCGAAGACCTGATTGTGCAGACCCTCCCGCATCTTGAACGCGTGGGTC
This sequence comes from uncultured Bryobacterales bacterium, assembly GCA_964461235.1. Taxonomy (GTDB): domain Bacteria; phylum Acidobacteriota; class Terriglobia; order Bryobacterales; family UBA6623; genus VXMF01. The sequence goes on from CAYWUV010000009.1 coordinate 54,452, forward strand.
GCCGTCCTCAACGCGATCACCGGCTTGCCTGCCATTAGATAGCGGTCGATCGGAGCCATCTGCTCGTCCGGAAGCACACGCCAGCGGGTCTGGATGAACATCAGGTCCGCACTGTCGAGGTTCTCGGTCCCGGGTATGTTCGTATTGACGTGCGGGTTAACGATCCCCGTCTCGGGGTCAACGGCGAAGAGCACGGTGCAACGGAACCCGTGGCGTTCCGAGAGCAGGCGTGCGAGCGCCGGGAGGCCTTCCTCCGAGCGATACTCCTCGTCACCGGAAACCAACACGATGTGCCTGCCGTTCCCCGGGCCTTCGGTGGCCTCGTAGCGGATCAGGTGCTCTTGGGCGGGCACCTCTTCAGACTCGGTCGGCGGACCTCCCCCGCATGCAGCAGCGAGCAGGAGGCATCCAAGCAGGGTGGAAGAGATTGCGGGTCGCATGATCGTGCCTGCCAGTGTATCCCATGGCCGGCCTGGCCGATTCCACACGAAGTGCCCGGATCCGAGCAGCCGGGTTCGACGTCTGATTCCGGACCTCTAGCGGTCCAGGGGAAAGTACTTGCGATAGGCTTCCGGCATCCGGATCATCCTGCCTTGGGTGTCCGTTACGGTATGGAGAGTCTCGCCAGTTGCCAGCACCTCCTCACCGCGCTTCATCTCGTAGGCAAAACGCACGGTTCGGGATCGTGACTCGGTCACCCAGCAGTACAGGTCAATATCGTCATTGAAGCGGGCAGGCGCCCGATACTTGCAGCGAGCCTCCGTCACGACGAGAAACGCCCCGCCGATCCGCTCCATGTCCTTGTACTCGAAGCCGGCCTCCCGGCAATACGCAACGCGCGCGACCTCCATCCAGACGAAGTAGTTGGCGTAGTAGACCACCCCCATCTGGTCTGTCTCTGCGTAGCGAACGCGGACACTTGTCCGAACTCGCTTCGTCGGCATGTCTCTAGCTCTTCATCGCCGCCAGGAATTCCGCATTGCCGCGAGTCTTGCCCATGCGGTCGAGCAGCAGTTCCATGCACTCCACCGTACCGAGGTTGCTCATGACCTTGCGGAGCACCCATACGCGGCGAAGCGTCTCGGAATCGAGCAGCAACTCCTCCTTGCGGGTCCCGCTGCGATGAATGTCAATGGCCGGGAACGTGCGCTTGTCGACCAGCTTGCGGTCAAGGTGCAGTTCCATGTTCCCCGTCCCCTTGAACTCCTCGAAGATCACCTCGTCCATGCGGCTGCCGGTATCCACTAGCGCGGTGGCGACGATCGTCAGCGAGCCTCCCTCCTCGATGTTGCGTGCCGCGCCAAAGAACCGTTTCGGCCTCTGGAGCGCATTGGCATCCACGCCGCCCGTAAGGACCTTGCCCGAGGACGGGACGACGGTGTTGTAGGCGCGGGCAAGCCTCGTGATCGAGTCGAGCAGGATCACCACGTCCAGCTTGTGCTCGACGAGCCTCTTGGCCTTTTCCATCGCCATTTCGGCAACCTGGATGTGCCGGATCTGCGGCTCGTCGAAAGTCGAACTCACCACCTCTCCGTCCACCGATCGCTGCATGTCGGTGACCTCCTCGGGCCGCTCGTCGATTAGCAGCACGATGAGCACGACGTCAGGATGGTTGGCCGTCACCGAGTTGGCAATGGACTGCAGAAGCATCGTCTTGCCCGTGCGTGGAGGCGCAACGATCAATCCTCGCTGGCCCTTGCCCAAGGGAGTGATCAAGTCCATGACCCGACCACTGAGATTCGTCGCTTGGGTCTCGAGGCGCAGTTGCTGCTGGGGATAGAACGGCGTGAGATTGTCGAAATGGATTCGAGACCGTGCCGTTTCCGGTGAGCCGTGGTTGAGAGAGTCGACGTCGGTGAGCGAGAAGTAGTTCTCGCGTTCCTGCGGTGCACGAGCCTGGCCAATGACCGTGTCGCCGTTCCGGATGCCGTTACGGCGTACCATCTGCGGCGAAACGAAGACATCGTCCCTACCGGGAAGATAGTTGTAGATCGGAGACCGAAGGAAACCAAACCCCTCGGGGAGTATCTCAAGGACACCCTCGACTCCCAACAGGCCGTCCTCGCCGGACTGCGAGCGCAGGATCTTGAAGATCAATTCCTGCTTGCGGAGCCCGCCGATGTCCTCGATCTCGAGTTCCTGCGCCAGTCGCAGGAGGGACCGAATGTCCTTCTTATGCAATTCGCCTACTGTCATGAGGGGAAGGAAGCGGTCACGTAGCGGACACGCTTACTAGGCGCGCCAGGCCGGCGGCGCCTTCGATGGGCAGGAGCCCAAGGATCACTCTAAGGATAGCGCACGGACACGGATCACTTGCTCGGCGCACCAGCAACCGGAACCAAGGCGGGCTCCTTCGTTTCGGTTCGGCGGCACGGGATCCAAGCGAGTCCATGCTGGACAGGACTCTCCCAGCGCGACGACGCTACCGCTTGCAGATCCAGGGAGTACTTTGCCAGATCCGCGGACCCCGTCGGATCCAACGGCTCAACCAGCCTGGCTCCGCCGCTCCCAACCTTGGACGGAGCACCTTTCCTGTCTCAGGCATGAATTGGCCGATACTCGACAAGTGCCGATCGGCCGACGACGTCCAATACACGCAGGAGCGCTTTTCCACCGTCTGCGTCAGTGAGGCGCAACTCTTCCCCGGGTACGAAATGAACCGGTTGCCGGGCTCCGTCATTGATAGCGATGTTCGAGGCGTACAGGTAGGTTCTGTCGTGGGAGTCGCGAATGGGACTTAGCCTTCCCTTGAGGGCCGGGATACTCCCTGTTGATTCGGGGAATATGGCAGCGCCACCATGCGGTAGAGAATCTAGATCAACCGCGAGCGCTCCCTGACTGGGGACCCATTCTCTGATGAGGCGCCCAGCATGCGACTTCGCTGCTACGAACACCGTCATCGGAAGGTGGGTGGAATGGAGATCGACGATCGCTTCCCCGTCTTGGTCTGTTGTTGCCTGCCTCCACGTGGTGTTCGGAAACAGTACAAGCAGCTTGGCCCCTGGCAATGGGCGGGCCTCCGACCGCACCGTAATGATGGCGCGGGCCGGACTCACGTCCTGCAACGCCGCGGGAATGTTGAGAAACAACTCAGACCCGTCAATCAGTCGATATGCCGGCGGCCTTCCGCACAGTCCTTCGGTTTCCCTACGGATGATTGGAACACCGTCGCCGCGACGCTCCATGAAATACCTTCGGTCCTCAGCGCCTCGGACATCACCCACTGGCATGCGCCCCAACAGGGACGCGAGCGCTTCGTTCCGGGTCGCCTGCCGAATCTCCATACTCTCCACAGTCAGATTGTTTGGCAACGAGCCAGGCGACTGAATCTCAAGACGATCCTCGAACATCGACAGCCGAATCCGGCTTCCGCGAATCGAATAGTCACGATGCACGACTGCGTTCACAATCGCCTCGAACAGCGCCTTGTCGCTGTATTCCGGCACATCGACCCTCGCAGGTTCCTTGCGTGCCGAAATCCGCATGTTCTTTCTTGTGAACACCGTGGCGTCGGTGATTTGGCGGTTAAGTGGCCCTCCGATAATCTGCGCATCCAGCTTGACCGGAGGCTCGGTCATGTCCGTGGTAACGGGTCGCAACGATGCAGGCACCTGGAATCAGATCTTCTGGTTGCGGCGTGCATAGCAGGACGCCAGCGACTGTTGCTCTCGTAATTCCGGACTCGTCGGAGGCCAGGAGCGCAAGTTTCTCGAGTGCATACTCTGGATTCGCCGCGCCTTGGGCACTCAAGAGGGGCCTCCAAAGCGATTCTCCAATGTGTTGAATCCAGTTCCGGCAACAGGCTGCTCGTCAAACGACCGGAAACGGGACTGTCCTCTCTTTTGGGCCAACCGCAACCGTTCGTCACTGGTCATCTTCCGCTTCGACCCACCCACTCGCACGTAGCTCCCGTCTGGGCTGTCATGCTGCGACTCCCCCTCGGGAATCTCGACAATCAAGAGTCGCCGTCCGTCATTAAGTTGACAGTGGGTTGTGCGGATACGCACAGCGGGCTTGATGGAGTCGGAACTAGTCTCGACAAGCAGGGAATCGAGTTCGGTCAACTGATCCCGCGACATGTCTTGCACGTCGCCGTCGTCCGTGACACCGCACACAAGAGTGCCTCCAGTCGCATTGGCGAACGCGGCAATTTCGTCCGCGAAATCGTTGCGGTTTGGTCTTTTCGGGCGATTGCCAATGAACTCAACCTGCTTGAACTCCCAATCGCTATCCTCACCCAATCGAAGTTGGCGCAGAATATCGTCCTCGCTAATCATCACTGCCAGTCACCGTCAACCACAGATAACCAGATCGCCATTGGCGCCATGTCCAGTGTAAGTAACCGAACATGCTTCTTGGCAGGACCTGAGAGCATGGAGCTCGTTGTCGGTGCGCGGAGCCTCCATGAGCTAGACGGTCCGGGTGCCCGGTCCAGTCCGAAGACGGCGGCCGCCGCGCCAGGTCGGAGATCGAGGCCGTAGGCGAAGATCGGGAGCAAGATTGCCGGGGAGTGGTCAGGCCACCCTGTGGCGCGGTTCACCCGCGAGGGCTGCGAAGACGTTGTCGACCGCCATTTGGAGGCCCCGCTCCAACGCTTCGGAAGTCACGCCTCCGGAGTGGGGTGTCATGACGACGTTCGCCTGTTGGCAGAGCGGATGGTTCTCCGGCAAGGGTTCCTGGTCGAAGACGTCCAGGCCGGCACCACGAATCGTGCCACCACGGAGCGCATCCAGCAACGCCGCCTCGTCCACGACCGCCCCGCGCGCCGTGTTGACCAAGATGGCCGAGTCCTTCATCAGGGTGAACTCGCGCTTCCCGACCATGCCCGTCGTTTCCGGGGTCAGCCGGACATGGAGGCTCACGACGTCACTCCGCTGGTAGAGTTCGTCCAGTGCCACCATTTCCAAGCCGAGATCCTCGATGGGCTTGCCGGCGGGTGTGCGGGTCCAAGCGATCACCCGCAGGCCGATTCCCTTGGCGATTCTCGCAGTCTGCAGCCCGATCGCACCGAGCCCGACCACACCTAGTGTCTTGCCGTGCAGTTGCGTCACGAATCCGCGCGGCCACGCCCCCTTCCTGGTCTTGGCATCGATCTTGGGAATGTCTCGGGCCACAGAGAGCATGAGCGCGAGCGCGTGCTCGGCCATGGCCACTGCGGAAACGCCGGGCGTGTTGGTGACGACCACACCGCTCCGTTGCGCAGCTTCCAAATCGACATGGTCGGTACCCGTGCCCCATAGCGACAATGCCCGCAGCTCCGGGCACTGCTCGAACACATCCGGGCCGAACGCAATGGACGACCGGATGTTGACGACCGCCTCGGCACCCCGGATCCGGTCGAGGAGGATCTCGGTGGAGGCCGGGAGGCTCTCGTGGTACTCAAGGTGGGCTCGGTCGCGCAGCGATTGGAATGCCGCACTCGGCCCCAGAACGGGTGGGTAGTCGTCCGGTACGACGATCCTTGGCAGGTCCATGCTATGCCTATTCCCTTCTCCCCAGCGCGGCCCCTAGCGGAAAACCCAGTACAAGAGCGCGATCGTCAGGCACAGGAGTATCGATACGCTGCGGGGATCCACGCCGGAAGACATCCATTGTCTCGTCAGCGCCGCAAGAGGGTTTTCCCAGGTCAGTCCGTCGATCTTCTCCCTGGGCGGGGGCGGCGTCGCCTTGCTGACCGCGACGAACACGACGCTGCAGATCACCGTCATGTAGAACGCCTGCAGCATGAACGGGACACCCCATCCGTTCGTGATGAGCTTGAACCCGTCGGCATCCTTGAAGTCGAGTACGAACGCCGTGGCACCCATCAGAAAGCCGAAGACCAACGTGGACACCGCGGCTGGCGCGGTGCCGCGCCGCCAGAACACGCCCCACACGAAGACTGTCGTGATGGCCGGGGCTAGTGCCGCGCCAATCTCCTGGACAGCCTCGAAAATGCTGGAGAACTTGTCCCCTTGTGTCGACCAAAGCATCGCGAGCAGCATGACTCCTACCGCGCTCCAACGGCCGATTCGGACTTGGGCATCGTCACTGGTGTTCGGGCGTACCCGGGCCACGATGTCCACAGCGAACAGTGTGGCGCAGCTGTTGAGAGCTGCCGCGATCGTGCTCATCAGGGCGGCCAGCAGCCCGGCGGAGATCAGTCCCCGCAGACCCGTCGGCACCAGTTCCTGGATCAGGACTGGGAGCACCTGGTTGGCGTTGTCGCCGATCTCGGCACCATAGAGAACGTATCCGACAACGCCCGGCATCACGAGGATGAATACAGGGAGGACCTTGATGAAGCCCGCGAAGAGCGGCCCGATCTGCGCGTCATGCTCTGACTTTGCCGCGAGGACCCGCTGCACGATGGTCTGGTCGGTGCACCAGTACCAGATGCCGAGCACGGGATATCCCAGCAGCACGGAGTACCAAGCAAGCCCGACGGAGTTATCCGTCCAGACCATGCTGAGCTGCCGCGGCCTGAGCCGCTCCTCAAACTCGGCCATCGTAGAGATACCCTGCTCCGGCAGCGCACCGATCGCCAGGACGGTGACCAGGATGGATCCGCCGACCAGCAGCACCGTCTGGATGGTTTCCGTCACGACCACGGCCTTGAGACCGCCAAGGACCGTATAGATGCCGGTCACCACGGAAATGATGAGGATGGAGGCAATCACGTCCACCCCGAAGAACTGCTCGAACACTGTGGCGCCGGCATAAAGGCTCATGCCGATATGGATGAAGAGGGCTCCGAGTATTGCCATGAAAGCGAGGAAAGACCTGGCGGCCGCGTTGAACCGCCGCTCCAGGTACTCAGGAAGCGTCTCGATCCGGTTGCGGAAGTAGAACGGAGCGAAGAACAGCGAGAGGATGACTAGGGTGAAGGCGGCCATCCATTCGAAGTTTCCCCAGACCAGGCCTTCGTTGTAGCCGGATGCGGCCAGCCCGACGAGGTGGATCGTCGAGATGTTGGAGGCGAACAGAGCGGCACCGATCATCCCCCAGCCAAGCGACCGTCCGGCCAGGAAGTATGCTTCTCCGGTCATTCTCTGCCGCCTGACCGAGAGCACTCCAACAGCGAGAATGCCGACCATGTAGGTGACGATGATGACGAAGTCGGCTACCGGGATTCGCAGCCCTAGTGTGTCCATGAAACTCTCCGAGTGTACGGGGGCAAGCGGGCGGGTCGGGTCGGCCGATCAACGTGGCCGCGGTGGGTCAGCCCAGTGGGCGGTCCGGTCGCGCCCGGCGACGACCACTCCTTTCAGATTCCAGTCCAGATAGGCCCTCACGTCTGCGGCACAGTACCGAAGCGTGAGGCCGCAGCGACGTCGATCGGACTCGTTCGCCTCGGAACCGTGCAGCAGCAAGTCCGAATGCAGGGAAATCGCCCCCGCCCGGAGCACGTTGTCGAACGGCTCGCCGTACTGCTCGATGCCGGTCACCTTCTGGTTCAGCACGGTCGTTGCGTCGGCATCATCGACCTCGAACCTCAGGGGACCCCGCAAGTGCGATCCCGGAACGAACCGCATGCACGCATTGGCCGTATCGGCGTCGTCAATCGCCAGCCAGACGGTCACCGTCTTTGTCGGCGTGAGCGGCCAGTACGTAGCGTCCTGGTGCCATGAAACCCGTTTGCCGTCGCGAGGCATCTTACAGAAGTAGTGGCAGCCCCATCCCACAACATTCTCGCCAAGCAGGTCGCTGACGCAGGCTACGATGCGTTTGTCTGTGAGCAGGTCGTAGGCGTCCCCGTACCGCAGGTGGGCGGAACTGATGGAATAGCTGTCGGCACCCCCTGCCAGAACCTTCTCGAGCAGCTTGTCGAAGCGGGCGCGGATCACCCGCATCTCGCCTTCGGGAAAGATCGGGATCCCGGAGACAAACCCCCGGACATTGAACTCGGCAATCTGATCGTGGCTCAGGGAGCGGGGACTCTCGTTGCGCGCCGGATGGAACGCCAGCAGCCGCTCGACGCGGTCCAGATCGTCCATGGCCGGAGTGATGGCAAAATCGTTCGAACGCTGCATCCCGACTCGCCGATCATAGCGCGGTGGCTTCGGGGCCGAGAGGGAAGGGCGGCGAGGGCAGCCTCCCGAAACAATTCCCGAACACGGTTGTTACAATTATTACGGACAGGGGCGGTCCAGTGACGCCCCCGGCTAGACCCACGGTGCTCCTTCGATTCAGTGCAGTAGCAGTGTGCGTTGCGTCGTCCCTATCGTGCGCCGTCCTCAAGACGACCACGAGGATTGCCCCGGACCCCGTCTACCGGACCGCGACCAAACAGGAGCTGATCGGCAGGATTCAGCGTATCGCATCGACCCAGTCCATGCGGGCGTCGGTCGAGGTGACCCTCACGGTTCAGAGCAACGAGAGGGACAAGGAGACCGAGTATCGCCACGTGAGAGGTGCTCTGGTAACTCGGCGGCCGGGCTTGATCCGGACGAATGCCGAGACCCCAGGGGGCATCGCTGTCGTCTATGACATGGTCTCGAACGGCGAGGTGTTCCAAGTCCACCTCCCGTGGCGTAACCGCGTCTACGAGGGGCGGACAGAACTGGCCCACATTTCTGACAACCGTGCGGAGAACATCCGTCCACAGCACATGCTGGATGCGATCATGCTGGAGCCGATCGGGTCCGACAGCAAGGTTCTGCTCGATTTCAATTCGCTCGGCCAGTCCGGATACCAAGTTCTTCATGTGGTGGAGGCGGACGCCAGCGGCGAGTGGCATATCCGCCGGAAGTACTGGTTCAGTCGATCTGACCTCTCGCTCTCGCGCATGATGATTCTCGACGATCAGGCGGACCTAGTCACCGACGCTTGGTACCGCACTTGGCTCGAGGACAGCGGCTTGCCGTACCCGCAGTACATTCGAATCGAGCGCCCCAAGGATGGCTATCGGCTAGAAATCGAGATTCTCAAGCCGGGCCTGAACCAGCCAGTGCCGGACGAGTCGTTCCGGCTCGAACTGCCCGCCGGCATCGCGATCGAGCGAATCGGCAGCCAGTCGGCGTCGAACTCGTAACCCGGACTTCGCCATGATCCAACGACTCGTGCTGCGCAACCTGTCCCACAGGCCCGTGCGGACCGGCCTTACGATCCTGGCGATCGCCGTCGAGGTCATGATGATCGTCATGATGGTCGGGGTCTCAGAGGGCCTGCTCCAAGAATCGCTGCGCCGGACCCAAGGGGTCGGCGCGGACATTCTCATCCGGCCCAAGATTGAAGGCGCAACGATCAGTGGCGCCGATCTGTCCGGACAGCTTCCGAGGGTGTTGATGGACAACGTGGACGGGATCGCCCAGGCTCTGGGGGCCACCGTATTCACGATTGGCAACCTGCAAACCATCACGGGAGTCGACTGGGACGGTCTGGACCGCATGAGCGGCGGCATCGTGATCTTCGAGGGACGCCCATACGAGGCACCGTATGAAGCTCTCGTGGACGAGATGTATGCCCAGCAGCAGGACGTGGAAGTCGGGGAGGCCATCGAGTTGATGGGCCACGACTTCGAGGTCGTGGGCATCGTGGAAACCGGCAAAATGTCACGGGTGTTCATCCCGCCCGCAACCATGGCCGACCTCCAGGGCTGGGGCGACCGGCTCAGCCAGATCTACTTGAAACTAGAGGACTCCGCAATTGCGGGAGAGGTGATCGAGACGTTGCGTGCGATGATGCCCGACCGGACGGTGATTTCCGTAGAGGACTTCCTCGCCCTCACCGCCACCAACGTTCGCCAGATGTCGTCCCAGTTTGTCAACATTATCATTTCGATCGCAGTGGTGATCGGCTTCATCGTGGTGATGCTGGCCATGTATACGGCCATCCTCGAGCGCACCCGGGAAATCGGGATCCTGAAGGCAATCGGCGCCTCGAAGCGATTCATTGGAACGATCGTGGTGCGGGAAACGATCGTGATCAGCGTGCTCGGCATTCTGCTCGGGTACTGTTTCAGTGTGCTGGGTCAGCGATTGATAGGGATCAAGTATCCCCTGGTACCTGTCTTCCTGCTCCCCGATTGGATGGCAGGAGCGGCGGTGCTCACGATTCTCGGGTCTGTCGCGGGAGCGACTTACCCAGCGTGGAAGGCAGCGAAAGCGGACCCCTGCGATGTTCTTACCTACGAATAGGCCGGGGCGAGCGCAACCGGTGCCAAGGCACCCGATGATCCAGATCAGGGACCTGAAGAAGGTATATCGCTTTGGCACGGTCGATGTGCCGGCGCTGCGGGGCGTTTCTCTCGATGTGGAACCGGGCGAATTCCTGGCGGTCCTGGGACCGTCAGGCTCAGGGAAGTCCACCCTGTTCCACATTGTCGGAGGCATGCTCGCCCCGACCAGCGGTACGGTCCGGATTGCGGGGCGCGACCTGGCCAGCCTCTCTGACGCACAGCGCACGGAGATGCGGAAGACCGACGTAGGGTTCGTGTTCCAGCGGTTCAACCTGCTGCCCACGCTGAACGCTGAGGAGAACATACGGATCGCGCAACACATCGCCGGCACGCTCGATACCGATAATGGCCATTTCGACCACGTGGTGCGCATCCTCGGGATCGGGCACCGGCTGCGGCATAAGCCTTACGCCTTGTCGGGCGGCGAGCAGCAGCGCATCGCGATCGCGCGCGCCATCGTGAACAAGCCCCGAATCCTGCTGGCGGACGAGCCCACCGGTAACCTCGATTCGGAGAACTCGACGGCCGTGCTCGACACCCTCAAGTCGCTCAATGAAAAATTGGGCCAAACCGTCCTGATGATCACGCACAATCCCGACGCTGCGAACTATTGCTGCAGCCGCATCGTCCACATGAAGGACGGCCGGATTAGCTGACTGGCCAGCGGGAGCGCGGATCCGTCAGTCACCGTATACCCGCCGGTACATCTCGCGGTTCCGGATCACGGACTGCACGTACCCGCGGGTCTCGCTGAACGGAATCGTTTCCACGAACTCGGCAGGCTCTCGGAACGGACCGAGTTTCATCCACTGGGGGATCCGGCGGTCGCCGGCATTGTAGCCCGCCAGCGCCTTCTCCAGTTCGCCGCCGAATTTCGCCAGCACTTCCTTCAGGTGGAACGTGCCGAGGCGGAGACTCAAGTCCGGGCTGGTCAGCTTGCGACTCGAAAAGCCGGGAATGCCAAGCCGACGGAACAGGCCCCGGCCGGTGGACGGCATGATCTGCATCAGCCCGAGCGCCCCGGCACCGGATCGTGCGTGGGGATGATACTCCGATTCCTGGCGGATCAAGGCGGCCACCAAGTACGGATCCAAGCCGTGTCGCTCTGACCGCGACCGGAGGCTCCCCTCCCAACCAAGCGGGAACAGGTAGCGCCAATACTCCCCGTCCAGGGCTTCGAATGGGATGCGCAGGTACCCGAACGCGTACCGTTTCATCGCGCGGAGCGCCAAATAGTGCCGGTCCTGGCTGGAATGGAGCCTGCCCAGTTGGAGTCCGGCGAAGTGCGAGTCGGGCTGACGGAAGTCCACCTCCGACAAGACCTGGCTGGCTTCCTGATCCATCCCCAGCTGGGCCAGCGTGCGGCCAACGTCTAGGATGGCCCGCGTGCTGGCCCGCATCTCGGTGGACAGATCCCTCGGTGCCGGAACGTGCCCAGCTAGTTTGCGAACCAAGCTTCCGTCCGCGGTCCCGTGAGTCCGGTTCAGACGCTCCCGTGCCAGGGACGAATAGTAGTAATGCGGGAATCCATCCGCGATCACCTGGTAGCAAGCCCGGGCCTCGGCCGTTCGACCCTCGCGCTCATGCAACCGCCCGAGCCAATACAGGGCAGTCGCAGCCGTCACCGAGCCGGGGTAGTCTTGGAAGTGTTCCGTCAGTAGGCGGCGTCTGTCGGGCGAGCCGTCCAGCCAAGCCCTCCATGTGACCTTCCAGTGGGCGTAGGGCGCGTGCTTCCCTTCGGGAAAGGCCTGCACCAGGCGCTTGAAGATCCGAGGGTACTCGCGACGATCATCCCGCAGATAGTAGTAGTTGCCCACTGACAGGAGAGCTTCCTGGTACCAGGGCGAGGCGGCGTGGAGGTCAGCGAGCTTCGCCAGGCTCGACCGCATCGGCCCGACCATGCCCTTCCGGCGCTCGATAGCGGCCAGCAGGTAGAGCCTCTGCGCGTCGAGTTCGGGATCGCTGGGACGGGCCCTGGCAAGGGCCGAGTAGGCGGCGGAGTCGCTACGCCGACGATAGTCTGCGGCCCCTCTGCGGATGACCGCCCGGTCGCGCTTGGAGCCGGAAAGGCCCGCGCCGAGAGCGCGAGTGAATTCTGCGGAAGCCCTCCGGTAGCTTTTCCCATCCAGGAGCGCCTCCGCCCTAGCCAGCCGCCAGTCCGCCGGAGCAGGAGGATATGCGCGCCCCATGCTCGAACGAAGCCTGTCCAAGTAGGACTCGGCGGCATCGGCCTGATCGCTGAACGGGTAGTAGTAGTAGGCTCTCCGATACAGTTTGATCGCTTCCAGACGGTTCCCCTCGAGATGCTCGAGGCGGCCGGCCAGGTACAGACGCACCGGCTCATCGAACCGACCGGTCCCGGGAGCGAGCAGCGGCCGTGCCTCGTCGCGCCGGCCGAGCCGGAGCAGACTCTCGACGCGGAGCCGTTCGGCGGCCGGCCTGAAACGACTCGCAGGAAACTGTCTGACGAAGTCGCTTAACGGCTCCAGTGCCGTCTCGAAAGCCTCGTCCAGTACGATGCACCGGACCCGATAGTAGCCGGCATATTCCCGGAGCCAGCCGAGACTGTCGCCGATTTCCGAGAAAGACTCCTCGGCGGCCGGATACTCCTTGCTGCCGTAACGGGCCATCCCGATCGAGAACAGCGCGAGGTCGCGCTCGTGGCCGGCAGCGCGATCCGCGAATTCCTGCAGGGACTCGAATCTCGCAGCGGTGGGCTCGTCGAAAAGGGGCTGGGTGAGTTCGCTCAGCTGGGCAGATACCAGCGAGGCCGCCAGGGACCAAGGCGCGAACGCGACGGCGAGAAGCCACGGCAAGACGGAACGAAAGCCCTGCGCTCGGCTGTGAGGGGGCAGTCCCCGCACCGGCTGATCCTCAAGGTTGCCGGTCGCGTCACGTACCGTTCCGATCTCCATTCGCCTTGTCCCCCTGTCTTGAACCCAGAGCCTCGATCCACGCCTCGGCCGTCAGGACCAGAGCCTCGATCGCAGCCGGTCGGACCTGCTCGCCATCGACAAGCAGGATGCCGAGAACGGTGTCCCTCAGGATCAGCGGATACACGCTGACCTGATCGTCGTCCGCGTATGCGAGACGCTGGCAAAGAGCGTGGGATAGGTTGTGGTGCGTCGCCTGGGTGACCACGGTATCCCTTGACTCGACGGCGTGGGCGATGGCGGGTGCCGACGCCACTTCGATCGACAGCCCTGCCAGTTCGGACGAATCCGGATGCTGGCTGTTCCCAGACGAGCGAAACCCGATGGCTTTCCCGCCGCTGTAAAGCAGCATCGTCGCCCGCCGGCAAGAGCGTGACGCCGTGTCCACCAGTTCCGTCAGGGCCGATGTAGGATCCTTGGCCGCATGGATTCTCCGGATTGAATCAGCAATTCCGTCGAGCAGTTCGTTCAGTTCCGATTCGGCTGCGTCGCTCGCTGCCGTGAAGCGTTCTTCCGCAGCCCGCTCCATACCATCGACGACACGGCCCAACTCCTCGGCGAGACGGACCGAATGGCTCTCGCAAATCGACTTGATTTCGTCCCGGAAGGACAGGCGGAATCCTCCTGTGAGCAAGCCCCGGACCGCGACCGGGCGTAGAGTGCTATTTTAGCGAATAGGGTCGGTACAAGCCTCGGAGAACGGCTCGGACCGCCAATACTCGCATCATTTTTACCAAGAAATGATTGATCTCAATGGACAGCTCGCCATCGTCACGGGTGGCAGCCGGGGCATCGGACGAGCGATTTCCGAGGCCCTGCTGGCACAGGGGGCTAGAGTAGCGATCTGCGGCCGGGACGAAACCAGTCTTGCAGCGGCAGTCCGGGATCTCAACAAATCCGGACACGCGGTCGGCTGCGGGTGCGACGTCTCGCAATGGAGCCAGGTCGAGAGATTCTACGCGTTCGTTGACCGGGAGCTTGGCGGCGTGGACATCCTGGTCAACAACGCCGGCGTGGGCCGATTCGGCCCCGTCGACGAATTGGAGCCAAGCGAATGGGACGAGGTGATCGGCACGAACCTGAGCGGGCCATTCTACTGCTCCCGACTGGCCGTGCCACGCATGAAGCGGCGTGGCGGCGGGTTCATCCTCAACATAGGAAGCCTAGCCGGCAAGCATCCATTCGCTTCCGGGGCAGCTTACAACGCCTCCAAGTTCGGCTTGGCGGGCTTTACCGAGGCTATGATGCTGGATCTGCGCTACGCGAACGTCCGCGTCAGCACCATCATGCCCGGGAGCGTTAGCACGGGGTTCCGATCCGGGACGAAGAACGCAGACTGGAAACTCGATCCGGCTGCGATCGCATCCATGGCGATCCACTTGTTCCGCACGCCGGCACGCAATCTCGCAAGTCGCGTGGAGATGCGGCCGAGCCAGCCCCGCCGGTAGTCCGGCGGCAACCCGCCGACAATGACAGGATCGGAAGGGCCTCGTCCCTGCAGCCGAGAGCTTCGTCACGAGGACTGCGGAGAGAGGTCCGGGAGTTCGTCTATCTGTTCCAGGAAAATGGCTTGGCGAGCGGGAGTGTTCTCTGCGCCTTCCCGTACCAGCCCTGCGCCGCATGCTGCCCGGTGTGCAGGTAGCAGCGAACCTGAGCCCTTGTCCCGCTGATCGACCAAACGCGGCTCATCGGAACGGTCGTCTTCCGGACGTGCCACTGGGATAACGCGCCGGTGTTGACGAACCACACCCCCCACTTCCTCTCGATGTGCGACCTCCCTCCGTATGTGTCGTCCGGATTGGTGTGGGTATGCCCGCCGACCCATACGTCAATCGCACCGGGATGCTGCTCCAAGTAGCCCTCGAAGGCTCTCGCGTCTGGCTTGGAATCGACCCAGTAAAGGTACGAGGCACCCTTCGGCGTGCCTCGCTCCTTGAATCCGTGATAGTGCGACACCCAGCGCCCGTCCTTGTCGCGCCGGACTCCTTCCCATTCTCCGGATGCGACCGTCGTCTCCTTGAGGACGTAGTGGTGAGCCGAGACAATGATCTTGTCCTGGTTGGCCTCTACGAGCCGCTTCCACCACGCGAACGTCTCGCCTGAAACTACGCCCCCGGGGTTTCCGCCCAGGGGCCCGCGCCCGATAGCCTGAGTCGGCTCGTTGATGTCGCTCATCATCAGGAACAGGATGTTCCCGACCTGGAACGAATACCGTTCCCATGTCCCTGTTACGGGATAAGGCCGGCTCGCCGGATCGACCCCAGAATGCGCTGTTTGCTCGCCGGTCGGATCGATCCACTTGCGCCACCACCAGTTCGGGAGCTCGTCGAGGCCGCTCCGATCGTGATTGCCTCCCAAGCTGTATACCTGCTCCCGGCTGTGACTCCGCAATCCCAGGCGGAATTGGCGGACGATTTCCTCGCCCTCGTCATCCTTAGGGGTGTCCTGCCCTCCGGACATGTCCCCCAAGTCGAGTGCGACGTCCCACTCGAAAGGCGGCCCCCCATCCTCCCCGCCTACCTCCGATTGTTTGAGCGCATCCTCCAAGCTATTCCGTCCGAATCGTTTGTCCGTACCCACGTGGGCGTCACTGAACGTCCACAGGCGCAGGGTGTCGACTGGCCCCGCCAATGGGAGGGCCGGCACCACCGGGGGTGCCACAAGCGGTGCGGCGGAGCGCAGGAAAGTGCGTCGGTTCAAGGTCGTCTCTATTCCAATTGCGCAGGCAGATCACCGTATGACCAAGGACCTTGGAACGGTCGGTGGGCCGGGGGTAAGGGAATCTCTCCCGGGGTCATGCCGCGGACCAAGGCGACGGAAGCGTCGGCGATCCTGTTACCTGCCAAGATCTCCAGATTGCTGTAGCTGGTGAGCCTTGTTTCGTAGCCGCCCCCGTGGGGACCGAATGCCTCCTCGGTGGGTACGTATCCCACGAATCCGTTTGCGAGCTCGACGGGCATGGTGAGCGGAAACGCACTCTCGCGCTTGATACGCAGGCCGTATTCGACGAAATACTCTGCGGGATTGGACACCAGAACAGCCGGGCCGACTTGGATCGCCTGGACCTCCACGTCAACTTCCGGCTCCGATCGGAGCAACGCATCCAGCAGCACTGTCTCTTTGGCGAACACCCAATCCGCCGACGAGGGATCGGGTTCGGATGCAACCGTCTGCCAAGCTTCAGCGAGCCGGGTTGCGCTTGGGATCCTGCGGGGAACGCGAAGGACGGAGGAGGCGTGGGCCAGCGGGGCGTAAGAACCAGCGGTCATCGCCAGAAGAGCCTTGACAGCCTCCGCTCCGACCCGACCACCTACGAAGCGTTGCGCCTCGCTGCCGGTCGGGGCCAGGTGCGGGCTCAGGTTGTCGACCTGAGTAACATCGCCGTTGGCTCCGGCGAGGAAGACGACGACCGCGTCGGGGCCATAGGCTCCGCGAATCACCCTTTCCAGCCAATGGATCCAGTTAGCCGAGATGCCTGGCGGCCCGGCTGTTGCGTGACATGCGTAGTTGACGATGCACCCCAGCAGCCGCCCGTGGGGGTCCCATGCGCCAATGACTGCGACTTCGGGATCGGTGGGCCCGGCTGGTCCGACAACGTCAGGATTCCCCTGGCGCGGATGGGTGTAGGTCAGGCCGTTTCTCATCCGGAAGCGACGATTGAGCCCTGCCTCGGACTCCCATCCCGAACCGAAGCCGCAGACCGCCGGAACGCGACCCGCGTCGGCCTGGCACACAGCGCTGACGATTCGGTCCTCGACCAGTCGCAGATAGGCGGCATCCGCGCAGGACGAGTAGTCGTACGCAAGCCTCTGCACGAACTCGTCCGCATGGTCGTACTGTCCGGGCAGCACCATGCCGGTCGGCCCGGACGAATGCGAATGCGACGCCGCAATCATCACCGCCCCAGCTTCGATTCCGCACTGATCGCGGATCCGCATGCGAGCGGAGAGCACGGTATGTCGCGGGATCACCAGGGCATCGACGCCCACAAGTGCGACCCGCGCATCGGCGTCGCCGAGCACGACGGCACGCACCTTGCAGGGGTCGAAGAACCTTCGGTGGAAGATCTTTCGGTAGTTGCCGGGGCGTTCCATACCCAGTTCCGGGGTGATGTCAGCCTCTGCAAAGCCGACAGTCTGGTCCGGATCCCTAGGGGCGGGATCGTACCGCTGACCCAGCACAGCCCTCCTCAGAGCGACCACCGCACCGAAGCCTACGAAGTTCCGCCGATTCATCCCGGCTCTATCGTACCGGCCCGCGGAACCGGACTCGCCAAGACCTTGGCGGTCGTGCATCGACTTCTGGACCTCGCTTCGAGGCCGAAGAGACACGCTTGGGAACGGGCCAGTGGACCGCTACGATGAACGACTCGCACTACGTTTCGCGTATCCCCTGTTCCTAGTCGAAGAGGCCACTGGAGGCAGTCCGCCACGGGTCGACGGTCACGAGTGGGACCGTCCCACACTCTGATCGAAGCAATCAACCAGCAGAACCAGACTTCCCTTCAGCGGCCCAGCGATCCGTCTAGTTGTTTCCCGCTGAGGCCGGTCCTTGACTCGAATCGTGCTGGCATCGATTCGTCCAGCACGTGAGGTTGGCGCAAGAACGCTTGGATGCGGGAATCAAGCGGTAGGAACGGGCCCAACCCACGAAGGTTCGTTTGAGAAGGTCCGTGTCGAGCGACAGTCCACGAAGTAGGCGGATAGTAGAATGCAGGCCAATTCAGGCGACGCTCGGTAGCGCTTCGGAGCAACTCGAAGGCAGAGGTTGGCTCGATGTCGCCCAGTCCAGGAGGAGACTCCATGCAGCTTCACCGTCGACGATTCCTCGAATCGGTACTCGCCACCCTCGGGGGCCAGCCGCAGCACCTGCTGGCGTCTCAGCGAGGCCTCGATCCAGCCGTGATCGGCGCAAACCCCTATTTCCCGGGCTACGATCTGTACCACTCGATAGGAATCCTGCATGGTCTCGGATTCCAGACAATCGAACTGCATCCCATGGGTTCGCCCGAGGCTCGTCCGGGAATGCCTCCGGGATTCGAATTCGACCGAATCTCGGAGGCCGAAAAGCGACGCCTCAAGGAGGCCTTGACACCATTTCGCTACGTCTCGACGCACCTTCC
Source organism: uncultured Bryobacterales bacterium (assembly GCA_964461235.1). Lineage (GTDB taxonomy): Bacteria > Acidobacteriota > Terriglobia > Bryobacterales > UBA6623 > VXMF01. Next base: position 72,666 of record CAYWUV010000009.1, read on the forward strand.
GTGGGTGGACACGCCGTACTTTTCCCCGTTCGAGCCGTCGCACGAGTTCGGGTTGCGAAGGATCGAAATCGCAATGCAGGCTTCAGCCTTCGTAGGTGCCGAGGTGGCGAACATTCACGTCCAGCGTTCGGCACATATCCCGATGGAGGAAGCATGGCCCACCTTGGTTCAGACATTTCGTCACTGGGGTGAACTCGCCTCCGACCTCGGATTCAAGCTGGCGATCGAAACCGGGTACCCGGAATCGGTAAAGGAGTTCGTGCGGCTGGTGCACGAGGTCGATCACGAACAGGTAGGTGCAACGATTGACGTCGGTCACCAGAAAAACTACGCCGAACTACAAGCACGGGTGGAGCCGGATGGTCGGGGCACACCGGAGGGAATCCGAGCCTACAACGACATTACCCACCAGCTAATCGACGAACTTGGATCGAAGGTCTTCCACATGCACGTCCACGACATTGAACCCGATACGTGGGCCGAGCACAAGCCTTTGGTGCACGGATTCGTCGACTACCCTCGGTTGATCGCAAAGCTCCGCAAGGTCGGCTACCAAGGTCTTCTGGTCTTCGAGATCGGAGGGTCGGTGGAGGAGCTTCCGGGGTTCTTCCGTGACGCGAAAGCGAAGTTGGAAGAGTACATCGGCGCTAGTCGCTGAGTCACCGCCGCACCACCAGCGATCGGTACAACGACAGGCTCTCGCAGCTGACTCTGATGCGCCAGAGAATCCCATGGCAAACGGCAGTTGATCGCAGGACGATCTCAGCACGTCTTGGGTTCTGCGGCACTGGAGCGCAATCGGATTCCCGGTCACACTCGGAGTGGTCAACATCGCGAATCTAACGCTGATCCCGCTCCCGCAGAAACCCCAGAAGCCGCCGGATCAGGAATTCGATGTGGGCCTCGGTCTCCGGATCCGGCGTCAGCGTGGCCGCCCGAGCCCTGTCCGAAGCAATCAGACTCCGGGCGTGAAGCAACTGCTTCTCCATCCGAATCAGGAGTTCCATGTTCTGGAGGCTGAACACCAAGTACGGGAGAACGTTCTGGAACAGGTCAGCCGCATCGTTCATCCGACCTCCCGTTGCAAGATCGAAAACGTCCTGCAACACATCCGCCACAGCCAGTCCCGGCATGGCACCGCAGATTCCAGCCGTGACTCCTTCCAGCAGATAGAGCCCTCCCCATCCTTCCAGCACCTGCACTGCCCCGGATGTCTCTTCAAGGACCTCTGCAACCTTGGGGGCCATTAGAGCCTGTTCTAGCTTCAGATAGCAAAACTGCGGGTAGTCAGCGTTGAGGCGCTTAGCCAGGTCGCCGCTGATCGTCGCTCCCCCTGGATTGAAGTCCTGAACCAGGACCGGCACGGAAGTCTGGACCAGCACCGATTCGAGGAACCGGTAAACGTCTCTTTCCGAAATCTCGAACATCCGCGGTATCGCCACCGAAACCATGTCGGCACCAAGTTCCTGGTTCCGGAAGGCGATTCGGGCCGCTAGGTCCGCCGAGTAGTGGTTGGACTGTGCAATGACTTGGATCCTCCCGTCAGCAACATCAACTGCCGTCTCGACAAGTTGGTAGCGCTCGGCGAGAGTCAGCTTGTAGTACTCGCTGGCGTACGCCGGAAGGCAAACGGCCGCAAAACCCTTGTCCACACAGAAGCCTATGAGTCGTTCCAAGGAACGATAGTCTGGGGCGTCATGGAAACGATCCTCAATGAACGGTGTCGGGAGAACCGGGACGATCCCTGTGAGCCTCTTGTGCGTCATCTGTGTGCCAGGGCCACTCTGTGAGGGCAACCACCCAGCGGGGAGGCCACGACCATAGTGTCATGGATGAGCCGGATTAGTCCTCAGACACCCGACACTGCTTCGCGGCTGTCACCGTACCGCAACGGAGGACCGAGGGCTACCGTTCCGGGCGGCATTGTTACCGCGGCAGGCCATGCCGCCCCGCCCCCGGCGCGCTGACGGTGGTGCGACGGGATGCTGCTACGCGGACATTTGGGCGCGAACCAGATCTGGAACACGCTCAAGCGCATCGGGCAATGCACCCGGATTCCTGCCTCCGGCCTCGGCCATGTCCGGTCTGCCTCCGCCTCCGCCGCCTACCAAGCGCGCTACGTCCCGCACAACAGAGCCGGCATGGACGCTCTTGCCAGCAATGTCCTTGGTCGCGGCAGCGATGAGCGCAACCCGGCCGTCCTGCACTGTGCCGAGCACGACGAGTCCTGTCCCTAACCGCACACGCAAGGCATCGACCAGAGTTCTGAGCTGCTCGCGGTCCACGTCCGGCACCTGGGCCGCAACCACCTTGGTTCCATCGATCTCGCGAGCACGCGCCAACAGGTCGGCAATCGCCGCCCTAGCCAGCTTCGCCTTTAACTCGCTGACCTGCCTTTCCAGCCGCTTCCGGTCCGAAAGGAGCTTGTCTAGGGACTCGAAGAGGCTGTCTTCCGGCGCTCGCATCATCGACGCAATACGCTGTACCGAGGCCGAAGACACCCGGTAGTGCCGGATCGCCGCGTGACCCGTCACTGCCTCGAGCCTACGAATGCCTGCAGCGCTGCTGGTTTCCGTGGTGATCCGGAACACGCCAATCTCGCCTGTCCGGGCGACATGCGTCCCGCCGCAGAGCTCCTTGCTGAAGTCGCCCACGGACACGACCCGGACCCTGTCGACGTACTTCTCCCCGAAGAGCGCCATGGCACCCTCCCGAACGGCCTGCTCCAAGCCCTTGAGTTCCGTGCTGACCTCCATGTCTTGGAGGATGCGCTCGTTGACGATCTGCTCGACCTCCTCGATCTCTCCTGCTTCGATCGCCGCGTAGTGGGTGATATCAAACCGCAGACGGTCCGCATCCACCACGCTTCCCGCCTGCTTGACATGCCGGCCGAGAACCTTCCGGAGCGCGGCGTGGACGAGATGGGTCGCCGTGTGGTTACGGCGCACCTCATCCCTTCGGAACGCATCTACTGTTCCTGTGACGCGGTCCCCGACGGCGATGTCCTCGAGGATCTCCGCGTGGTGGACGCTGGTTCCCCGAACCGGGGCCTGGACATCCAGCACCCGGGCCGCGCTTCCTGTCGAGTGCACGAGGAACCCCTGGTCGCCGACCTGGCCGCCAGCCTCAGCGTAGAACGGCGTCCGGTCCAGGATCACGTCCGCCCTGGAGCCGGCACGGGCCGCATCGACGGACTCTCCCTCTGAGAGGATCGCGCATACTTTGAGACCGTCCTCTCGAGTGCGGTCGTAGCCGAGGAACTCTGTGCCGCCCCGTGCGGAGATTCCGGTGATGGCCGGGGCCACTGCGGCCGCTGCCGGCAAGCCGCCCTTCCAGCTGGCGCGCGCGCGCGCCCGCTGTCCATCCATCTCGGCCTCGAATCCGGCGAGGTCGATGGCAAGGCCGCGCTCGCGGGCCAGTTCCTGCTGCTCATCCAGCGACAGACCGAACGTGTCGTAAAGCCGGAACGCCGTAGCGCCGGGAATCGTCCCGTTCTGGACCTTGCTCAGCGCCGATTCGAACTCCCGCTCCGCAACTACGAAACTACGCTCGTAGCGGATCTCCTCGTCACGCACGATCTTCGCAACCCGCTGGACCGACTCCTGGAGTTCCGGGTAGGCAGAATCCATCTGCTCGGCGACAAAGCTCGTCATCTTGTGCAGGAACAGCCCCTCAAACCCGGAGAGGCGCGCGTGGCGCAGGGCTCGGCGGATGATCTTGCGCAGCACGTATCCCCGGCCGTCATTGGCAGGCATGACGCTGTCGTGGATCAAGAAGGCCGCTGCCCGGGAATGGTCCGCCACGATCCGCAATGCCGTGTCCGTTCCAGGGGCGGCACCGTACTCGATCCCGAGGAGTTCCCCCGCGCGTTCAATGATCGGCAGGAACAAGTCCGTGTTGAAGTTGGACAGCTGGCCCTGCAGGACCGCTGCCGTCCGCTCGAGCCCCATTCCCGTATCGATCGAAGGCTTGGGGAGCGGATGCAGGTTCCCTTTGGAGTCCCGGTCGAATTCCATGAAGACCAGATTCCAAATCTCGACGTAGCGCGAAATATCGGCCGGAAACGGATCGTCAGGCTCTCCCGGCTCGAGGCCTGCCGGACCGTAGTCGTAAAAGATCTCCGAGCACGGGCCGCAAGGGCCCGTGTCCCCCATCTGCCAGAAGTTGTCCTTCTCTCCGCAACGGTGAATGCGATCGAGGGGCACGCCGGCGACCTTGGTCCAAAGCCTCTCCGCCTCGTCGTCCTCGCGGAAAACAGTCACGTACAGCCGGTCCTTCGGGAGGCCAAATACCTCGGTCACCAGTTCCCAGGCAAACCGGATCGCGTCTTCCTTGAAGTAGTCGCCGAACGAGAAGTTGCCGAGCATCTCGAAGAACGTGTGGTGCCTCCGAGTGCGGCCCACGTTCTCGAGATCGTTGTGCTTGCCTCCGGCCCGGACGCACTTCTGGGATGTCGTGGCTCTTCGGTAGCCGCGAACCTCGTTTCCCAGGAAAACGTCCTTGAACTGGTTCATTCCCGCGTTGGCAAACAGCAGCGTGGGATCGTTCGCAGGAACCAACGACGAACTGGAGACGCGCCGATGCCCTTTGAGTTCGAAGAACTGCAGGAACTGCTCGCGGACTTGGTCGCCGGTCATGGGAATTGTCGGAACGGGCAGGCCGCTCCAGCGGAGGGAAACTTCAATTCTACTGCGGACCCGCCCATCCACTAACCCGCCGCACCGCCCCGTGCCCGCCGTCCGGGGATGCCAAGCGCCTCCGTATGACGGCGCATCCTGCCCAGCATGGCGACCCACCAGCTGCCAGCCAAGCTTCCCACAAGGCTTGCACCGGCTCAGCGGGAACGGCTGACCCGAGTCCACTCGGCCAAGTTCCCGACGGAGAATCCCGAGATCATCGAGACGCTGTCCGCCCCGGCCAGCAAGACCTCCCGGGCGTTCTCGATCCGAATCCCTCCGATCGCGACGAGCGGCTTGGCAGCCAGCAACCGGGCCGCCCGGACGCCGTCCAAGCCGACCACCGGATCCGGGGCCCGCTTGCTTGAGGTCCCGAAGACCGGTCCGATTGCCAAGTAGTCGGCATGCGCGCACGCCACGCCGGAGAGTTGTGCGGCATTGTGCGTCGAGTAGCCGACGATCAATCGGTTGCCGACGATCCGGCGCACGGCATCGACCGGCAGGTCCTCCTGCCCGACATGGACGCCGTCCGCATCGAGAGCGACCGCAATGTCGGCTCGGTCGTTGACGATGAAGCACACGCCAGCGGACCGGAGCATGGCTCCTACTGCAGCGGCCTCGTCAAACACCCGGCGCGTGAAGTTGCCCTTGTGACGGTACTGCGCGATTCGAAAACCGAACGAAGCCAGCGCCTCGGCCATCCGCACGGGGCGGATCCCAGACGATGCCAAGTGCTCCGTATCGAGAATCGGATAGATTCGGGGAAAGGCCTCCAGGATCGCCGACTTCTGCGAGGTAGTGTTCGCCATGCGCAGGGCTGGACGCCGACGCCTTCCCGTGGCAGGTGCCGGGTCGGAACTAGCCGATTTCGAGAATCTCTTTCTCCTTCAGGCCGCCCGCCTCGTTGATGTCATTGATCGAGGCGTCTGTCAGTTTCTGGATCTGCTCCAGCCCTCTCTTACTCTCGTCCTCGGATATTTCCTTGGCCTTCTCGAGCCTCTTCACGGCTTCGTTCGCGTCGCGCCGAATGTTCCGTACCGCGACCCTGTGCTGTTCCACGACATTGTGGAGCTGCTTGACGAGCGCGCGCCGGCGCTCCTGAGTTAGGGGCGGGATCACCAGCCGTATGATCTTGCCGTCGTTCGCCGGATTGATTCCCAGGTCGGAGATCCGGATCGCCCTCTCGATAGACGCCATCTGCGACACGTCCCAAGGTTGGATCGTAAGGGTGTTGGAATTGGGAGTTCCCAAGGTGGCCATCTGGTTCAGGGGCGTAGGGGTGCCGTAGTACTCGACAACGATTGAGTCAAGCAAGGCAATGGAAGCGCGGCCTGTCCGAATGGACGCCATGGCGCGACCGAGGTCCTTGACCGACTTCGCCATGCGGTCCTCCGTCTCGGCCTTGACCTCCGGAACGGTTTCGCCGTGGATATGTGTCATTCGCTTGCCTCCTGCAAGGCATTCAGATTACGCCATCAGGGTGCCCGGAGTCTCGCCGCGGGCGATGCTGGACAGCGCGCCGGCGGCCTCCATCGCAAAGACGATGACGGGCAAGGCGTTGTCCCGGCACATCGCGACAGCGGTCGCGTCCATGACACCAAGCCGCCGGGCGAGCACCTCGTCGTACGATACCGTGCCGTATGCCCGGGCGTCCGGGTGGATTGCTGGATCCTTGTCGAAAACCCCCGGAACCTTCGTTCCCTTGGCGAGAACGTCCGCACCAACCTCCACGGCCCGTAGCGAGGCGGCTGTGTCGGTTGTGAAGTAGGGATTTCCCGTGCCCCCCCCAAAGACTGTCGTAACCCCCTGGTCGAGGGCGTCAATCGCGGCGTCACGGCCGTAGGGCTCGAGCGCCGGCTGCATCCGAATGGCGCTCAGCGCCTTCGACGGGATGCCCCGATTGGCCAAGGCATCCGCCAGCGCCATGGCGTTGATGACTGTGCCGAGCATGCCCATGTAGTCCGCGGTGACCCGGCCGATACCGGACGCGGCCATCTCGGACCCGCGCACGAAGTTCCCGGCACCGACCACGATGGCAATCTGGGCACCCAGATTTCGGGCAGCTCCAATCTCGTCGGCCAGCCAACTGAGCCGGCCGGACTCGATGCCGAAGCCGCCAGCACCGCCGAGCATTTCCCCGGATAGCTTGAGCAGGATTCGGCGGGGCGGCTGCATGCGGGGGCTGTCCCAAACATCCTAACCGGATCGCAGCCCCGGCTGGCGGACTAGTCGTCCTCGCCGACCTTGAAACGCTGGAATCGGCGAACGGTCATGTTCTCGCCGAGCTTGGCAATCCGCGTCCGGATGAGGTCTCCGACGGTTGTCGAAGGGTCCTTGACGAAAGGCTGGTCCAGCAGAACGATCTCCTCGTAGAACTTGCCCATCCGGCCATCCACGATCCGATCCACCACGCGCTCGGGCTTTCCTTCTTGCAGGGCCCGTTCCCGCTGGATCTGGCGTTCTTTCTCGACCCTCTCCGCAGGCACCTGGTCGCGAGTGATGTACTGCGGGTCCGCCGCCGCAATCTGCATGGCAACGTCCTTGACAAGATCTTGGAACTGCTCCGTCCGGGCGACGAAGTCCGACTCGCAATTGACTTCCACCAGCACGCCCAGCTTCGCTCCGGCATGGATATAGCTGCCGACCACGCCTTCGTTCGCGGCCCGCCCGCTCTTTTTCTGCGCAATCGCGACACCTCGCTTGCGCAGTTCGACCTCGGCCGCAGCCATGTCTCCTCCGGCCTCGATCAAGGCCTTCTTGCACTCCATGAACCCCGCCCCGCTCTTGTCGCGGAGTTCCTTCACCTGCTTCGCGCTAATTGCCGCCATCACACACCTCGCCTTCTTGAACTCCTAACAGAACCCGTGCCCCGTGCGTCGCCGATCACGCTCCGGCCGTCTCGGCCAGAGTGTCTGCGCCGTCCGCTTCGACGTCGCCTTCCTCGCCGGTGTCCTCCGACTCCGGCGGCGGCATCAACGCACGACCTTCCAGGACTGCGTCGGCGACCTTCTTGGTATACAGCCAGATGGACCGCAGCGCGTCATCGTTGCCCGGGATCACGTAGTCCACCGCGTCGGGATCGGAGTTGGTGTCGACTACCGCGATGATCGGGATATTGAGCTTGCGAGCCTCTCGGACCGCAATCTCCTCCTTCCTTGTATCGATGATGAAGATCATGTCCGGCCGTCCGGGCATCTCACGGATGCCGGAAATGTTGGCGTGCAGCGCCTTGCGCTCGCGCTCCAAGCGTGAGATCTCCTTCTTGCTCCGGCCTTCATACCCCTCTTCGTCAGCCATCCGCTGGAGTTCCTTGAAACGGTCGAGGGACTTTTGCACGGTCACCCAGTTGGTGAGCAAGCCTCCCAGCCAGCGATGGTTGATGAAGAACATGTCGCAACGCTTGGCCTCCTCGGCCACGGCCTCCTGCGCCTGGCGCTTCGTGCCGACGAACAGGATGGCCTTACCGAGACTCGCCTGCTCAGCGATGAACTGCAGCGCTTCCTTGAAGTGCTTGAGGGTCTTCTGGAGATCGATGATGTGAATGTTGTTGCGTTCGCCGAAGATGAAGTCCTTCATCTTCGGATTCCAGTGCCTGGTCTGGTGCCCGAAATGAACGCCGGCTTCGAGCAGTTCCTTCATTGTGATTTGCGACACTCTTCCTCCGATGCTGGCTGTGCGCAGTTCAGCGGCGACCTAGAATCAGGTCGCCCCGTACAGCCGGGTCCCTCCAAGCAGGATTTGGACACCAGCCGCTTTCCGTTCAGTCCCGCCCGAGACCGCTAGCGCTTCGAATACTGGAAACGCTTTCTCGCGCCGGGCTTGCCGTATTTCTTCCGCTCGTGCTTGCGCGGGTCCCGGGTAAGGTAGCCGCCCTTCTTCAGGAGCGGACGAAGCTCCGAATTGTAGTTCTGCAGCGCGCGGGCGATGCCGAGCCGCACGGCGTCCGCCTGGCCGGCCTTGCCGCCTCCATGCACCCGCACAAGCGCATCGAACTTGCCGTCGGTCTCGCTCGCTTTCAGAGGCTGGCGGACCCTGGTCTTCAATGACTCGGTTGGGAAATACTCCTCCGGCTCCTGATCGTTGATCCGGATCCGGCCCGTCCCGGGTCGCAGGAACACGCGAGCCACGGCCGACTTTCGTCTGCCGGTACCAAGATACTGCTGCTGGCTGGTCAACGAATCGATTCCTTCCTGAGCGCCTAGGCCTGCCACGGCTTCGGCTGCTGGGCCTGGTGCGGATGGTCCGCCCCCGCGTACACCTTCAGCCGCGTGCGCAGCTGCCGGCCAAGCTTGTTCTTTGGCAGCATGCCCGCGACAGCGCGCTGCACGAGCCGTTCCGGGTGGCTCTCACGTACCTGGCGCACGGTTTCCTTCTTCAAGCCTCCCGGATAACCGGAGTGCCTGTAGTAGGCCTTGTCCGTCTCCTTGTTCCCTGTCAGGCAGACCTTGCCGGCGTTGATGACAATCACGAAGTCCCCGGTCTTGAGGAACGGAGTGAAGTCCGGCTTGTGCTTGCCGCGCAGCAGCGTGGCCGCCTGGGTCGCCAGTCGGCCGAGGGTCTGCCCGTCCGCGTCCAAAACGTACCAGTCGTGCGCCAACTCGGACGCTTTCGGGACATAAGTGTTGGTCGACATGGGCATCGGAGATGGGAGCCGTGGGCGCACCAAACCCACTCGCTCCATAGTAGCACCGGCATTCCACGACCGGTCAATCGCTCCCGCCTCACCACCACCAAACGCCTTGCATTGGACGGAACGATGGGGCCGGGCCGTCCGCACTAGAATGGCGAACATGCGCTGGTTCGTCGGGGCGGGCCTGATTGTCGCGGCGCTAGCCGGCTGCTCCGGCTCCGGGCCCGAGCCTGTCCCGCTGCCGGAAGTGAACCTAAACGGCCTTGCGCCAAGCCTTGCCCAGAGGCTCCGCCCCACGCTGAAGGCACTGGAGGCGGATCCCTGCAACGCTGCCGCGGCAGGTAGGGCGGGAATGCTGCTGCAAGCATACGAGCAGCACGGCCTGGCCGCTACCTACCTAGCCCGGGCGCAATCGCTCGAGCCCGACGAGCTTCGGTGGGACTACTACCTTGGAATCTCGCTCGGCAGGCTCGGCCGACATGCCGAAGCAGCCGCCTCGTTCCGCCGGTGCGCCAGGATCGACGGGGAGTTCCTTCCGGCACGGCAGCGGCTCGCAGGAGCGCTCCTCGATTCGAACGACGTCGAGGCCAGCCTATCGGAGTACCGCACCCTCGCGATGCAGGCTCCGGAGAACCCGAGGGTCCAGTACGGCCTCGGCCGCGCGGAGGCGGCGGCAAGCAACACGGAATCGGCACGCGACCACCTCCTGAAGGCCGTCGATATCGCTCCCGGTTTCGGAGCGGCTCACTATGCACTGGCGCAGGCATTGGCGCAACTCGGCAGGTCGGAGGAGTCCGAGCGGCACCTTGAGGCCTACGAAAGGAACCGGTACGGCGAACCCGCCCGCGAGGACCGGCTGCTGGCGGCCGTCAGCGCACTCCGCACGTCAGCGGCCGAGTATCTCAGGCAGGGCGTCGAAGCCCAGGAGCAAGGCCACGTAGAGGCCGCCATTGACCTGCATGTCAAGGCCCTCCAAGAGGATCCCGGGTTGGTCCAGGCTCGTGTGAACCTCGTGATTCTGTACGGGTCGGCCAGCCAGCTCGAGAAGGCGGAGGAGCAGTACCGCTTGGGCCTAGCCGGGGAAGGAGTTACAGCCGAGCTCCATTACAACTTCGGCGTGCTGGCTTACCGTGCCGGCCGGCCGGAGGAAGCTCGCGAGGCTTTCCGGCAGGCGCTGGCGCTCAACCCCGACCACGCCCTGGCGAACCACAACCTGGGCCAGCTGCTCGAGGAGGAGGGACATTTCGACGAGGCATTGGACCGGTATCGACGCGCTATCGCGAACCGTCCGGACCACTCGCTGTCCCACTACAAAATCGGCATGCTACGGATGCGGCAGCGAAGAGCGGCCGAAGCGGTCGCGGCGTTCCGGGAAGCGGCCAAGGATCGTTCGGACCGTACTCCGACCTACCTGTTTTCCCTGGCAGCTGCACGGCTGGCAGCGGGCGACCGGGAAGGTGCCGTCACCACGTTCCGGCGAGCCCGAGCGGAGGCGGAGAGGCAGACCCAGCAGAACCTCGTCGCTAGGATCGACGACGCCCTGCGAACGATGGGGGTCGGACCGGATACACAATAGTTGAACCGAAGGCCCCGCGGCCACGATCGATTCGGACACACTTTCACCACTCACTGCGGTATAGTCGGGGCGCACCGGGTGATCTGGGGGTTCGTCGGGGCAAACTCGGTCAGCCATATTCGGTTTCTTTACCAGAATTGACAAATTTGCCACGAACCCTCGGTTGTCTTGTGATATGTTTGTAAAAGAATAGCAAGGGTCCGCGCAGCCGCCGGTGGGATTCAGAAACAGGGGTTCGAACCTAGGTCTGCGGGGCAACTGCACATCAATTCTCACTCAGAAGGTCCATATGAAAACCCATTCAGGCAGGCTGGCAGGCCTGGTCGCGGGCGGATTGCTCACGATTTTCCTGCTGGCCGCTCCCTCCGCCCAGGCTCAACTGATTCAGGGCGGAGTCGACGGCTTGGTGACCGACACGACCGATGCTGCGATCGTGGGTGCCGAGGTGACGATCACGAACGAAGCCACGGGGCAGGTCCGGAGTACGACCACCGGAATTGCCGGCAACTACACCTTCCCGACGGTCAACACGGGTATATACTCCGCCACTATATGATCGGAAGGATTTCAGGCGTCCACCACGACTGGCGTGGTGGTTTCCCAGAACAATGCCACCCGCGTGAACGCCCGGCTGGAAGTCGGCCAGCTCACCGAGGTCGTGACGGTTGAGGCCACAGCGGCCACACTGCAGACGGACCGTGCCGAGGTAAGGCAGGAAGTCACGGAGAAGACGCTACGGAACGTTCCCGTCCCATTGGGCCGGAACTACCAGATGCTGTTTGTGACCCTGCCGGGATTCTCGCCGCCGCAGAACGCGCACTCCGTGCCGACCAATCCGAGCCGCGCCGTGCGGTTCTCAGTCAACGGCACGAGCCGCTCGAACAACAACACCCGCATCGACGGCGCGTCCTCAACGAACATCTGGGTCCCGCACATGACCGGTTACAACCCGGCTCTGGAATCGATCGAGACCGTGAACGTCGTGACAAACTCGTTCGACGCGGAGCAGGGGCTGGCGGGAGGGGCCGCGATCAATCTGCAGATCAAGTCCGGCACCAACCAAGTGCACGGTTCGGCGTTCGAGTACCACATGAACCAACACCTGAAGGCCTACCCGTATTTCAGCAACCGGGAATCATCGAAGCCGAAGTACATCAACAACCAGTTCGGCGGCACGATCGGCGGCCCTATCAAGCAGAACAAGTGGTTCTACTTCCTCAGCTACGAGGGCACCTACGAATCCCAGTTCGTCCAGCGTTTCATCGACATGCCGACGCAGGCGATGCGGTTCGGAGACCTCAGCGGCTCGCCGACCATGATCTACGATCCCCTGACCGGGAACCAGGACCAATTCGCTTCGGACTACGCACGGGATCGCGAGCCCTTCCCCGGCAATGTCGTCCCCATGTCGCGAATCGACCAAGGCGTGCGAAACACGATTCACGACTCGACCTTCCCGAACCCGAACCAGGCAGGGCGCGGTTCGCTGGGCCTGACCCAGAACTACCGGGCCGATGGCTCGACGACATTCTTCCGTGACACGGTCGATGCCAAGACGAACTTCAACCTGTCGGACAGCACGACCGGTTTCATCCGCTTCAGCTTCCTGGACTACCGCATGTCGAACGGCCAGACCCTAGGCCAGTTCGGCGGCAACCGCCTGCATCCGACGAACTCGAATCCCGGCACGGGCTTCGGGAACACCTTCTCCGGGAGGATCTCGGTCACGCACGTGGTCTCCCCGACCTTCCTGATCGACGGGTACTACGGCTACACGCTGGCCGACACGAACGTCGAACAGCAGCGGCTGGACGAGAACTTGGGATGGTCGGTCCTGGGCATCCCGGGCCAGCTGTCGGACCGTTTCATCGACGGCGGCTGGCCGCGGCTCCGGATCGACGGCTTCGAGGGACTGGGCATGTCCAACAGCTTCATGCCGTACTACCGTTCCGCCCCCCAGAACCAGTTCGTCTTCAACGGCAGCTGGACGAAGGGGACGCACAACATCCGCTTCGGCACGGACATTTGCCTCCAATACCTCGATCACAACCAGCCCGAGTTCTCGGGCGGCACGGGAGCGGCCTCCGGCGAGTTCCGCTTCCGCCAGAACACGACCGAACTGCGCGGAGGCCCACGGGGCAACGACTACAACTCCCACGCAGCTTGGATACTGGGCCTGCCGCAAAACGCGGGCAAGATCTGGCAGTTCAACGAGAACGGGTACTTCACGCGGACGCGGATGTACACCTTTTACGTCCGCGACCGCTGGCAAATCACTCCCAGGCTCACGATGAGCTACGGAGTCCGGTACGAGGTCTTCCCGTTCCCGACCCGGCAGGACAGAGGCCTCGAGCGCTATGACTTCTCCAATGACACGCTATGGGTCTGCGGCGTGGGAAGCGTTCCCAGAAACTGCGCCATCGACATCGGCAAGCACAACTTCGTGCCACGTGCCGGACTGGCCTACCGCATCACAGACGATACCGTCATGAGAATCGGCTATGGCATCACGGTCGACCCGTTCAACTGGGCCCGTCCGCTACGCACGAATTACCCAATCATGTCGAAGGACGGCCCTCCGCTCCCGCACAGCTATGGCTTTTCCACCACGCTCCGGCAGGGCATCGATGTCATCACCGAACCGAACCTGGGAGACGGGGTCCTACGGATGCCATCGAACACGGTGGTGCGAACCATGGACACCAACAACCTGACCCGCGGCTACATCCAGTCCTGGAACGTCACCCTGGAGCGTCGGTTCGGCGACTGGATCGCAACGGCCGGCTACGTGGCAACCCGCTCCGTCAATCAGCTGGCCGGCCTCGAGCAGAACTGGGGTGACATCGGCGAGGGCCATGCGGGACGGCAACTCCTCCAGCGGTTCGGACGGGCTGCTGGCACGGCGCTGTTCGGAAGCCTGGGCACTGCCAAGTACGATTCGCTCCAAACCAAGCTGACGCGCCACTTCGCCAACGGTTTCCAGATGAACCTCGCCTACACCTGGGCGCACGGGCGTGGATACACCGGCGAGGATTCCGGTGCCGGAATCGGCTTCTTCCGGATCCCGCGCCTGTACCACATGGACTACGGCGACCTAGGTCAGGACGTCCGGCAGAACTTTCAGATGACGGCGGTCTACGAGGTGCCGTTCGGTCCGGGAAAGTCCCTGCTCGCCGACAGCCCGCTCGGGAAGATTCTCGGGGGATGGAAGATCAATGGCCTGTTGAGCGCGTACACCGGAACGCCGTTCTCCGTGACGGCGAACTCGGGCGATCTCAATGCCGCCGGATCGAGCCAGATCGCGGACTGCATCACCGAGCCCACCTACCTGAGGTCGGGCAGCAACGACCTTTGGATCGGTCCGAGTGCGTTCGAGCAACCCACGGGTCCGCGTTTTGGCACGTGCGGTCCGAACAACGTGCGCGGCCCCGGCTTAGTGAACTTGGACATGGGCGTGTTCCGGACATTCCGCATCTCGGAGAAGTTCAACCTGCAGTTCCGGGCGGAAGGATTCAACATGACCAACACCCCGCACTTCGAGAGGCCAAACGGCAGGAGTGTCACCTCCAGCAACTTCATGATCCTGAACCGCATCCGGAACACCGGACGGGAAGGCATTGACGAGCGCTTCTTCCGCTTCGGCTTGCGCCTCGGCTGGTAAGTCCCTCTCACTGCCGAACTCTCTCAGGGCCGCGCTTCGGCGCGGCCGTTTTCTTTGGTCCCGGCCCGCTACGGGAGACGATTCTCGCTGAAGCTGTCGGGCTTCCGTTGGGCCCGGCGACTACAACTTCCGGCCTCGCCGGCTCCTCGGGTACGCGTCAGATTTCGCAGCGAGGACCCGTTTCCTGGCTCCCGCGACTAGACTGGATACAAGTACCGATGCGCCTGACAGGATCCGTGCTACGGCGCCTGAGCCCGCTGTTGCGACAGCAGGCATTCCGGCTGCAGAGCCAGATGGACATCCATCCGCAGTCCCTCTGGCACAACCCCAAGTTCGTCAGCGAAACCGGCGGTTTCTTCCCTCCGGGACAGTCGCGCGGCCGCCGCATTGCCGAGTTCCCAGACTGGGACCTAGTGCGGCGCGACATGCTCGTGCTCCTGCTCAGGGATATCGAGGTCCGTGGGATCGATGGCTCGCTGGCCGAGCTCGGCGTCTACAAGGGCGAGACCGCGACGCTGTTGCATCACTTCCTGCCCAACCGCCCTCTCCACCTCTTCGATACGTTCGCGGGCTTCGACCCACAGGATGCCAGGTCGGAAGCCGCGTTCACCGGCGCGGATGTCTCAGGTGGCCAGTTCGGCGACACCTCCGTGGAGGAGGTGCGACGCCGCATCCAGCCCCGAAACTCGAACGTCGTGTTCCATCCGGGCACGTTTCCTGGGAGTTGCGAAGCGTCTGTACGGCGGGAGGCGTTCGCATTCGTGCACCTGGACGCCGACCTCTACCAGCCGACGATCGCAGCCCTAGAGGTCTTCTATCCCTTGGTTCCTCCCGGAGGATACATCGTCGTCCACGACTACAACGCGTGGCAGGGGGCCCGGCAGGCCACGGACACGTTCCTCGTAGGGAAGCCGGAGATCGCGGTTCCGATGCCCGACAAGAGCGGTTCGGCTGTGATCGCAAAGATCAAGATCAGCTGATACGCGGGTGCGAGAGCGTCAGGCGAAGGACCATTCCCGCACAGTATCGCCTCCCTTCCTCCGCAGTGCGGCACGACGGCACACGGCAATCCCAGCACCCTGGGGGAACAGTATCGAGAACCAAGTCAGCCAGCCGTCGACATTCATGTCCGCCCGTAGCGTCTGCCAGCCCGACTCTGCCGGGAGGGAAACCGTCGCGCTGCCAGCACCTCCCATGTGAGGCGGCGTGCCCCATCGGACCTGCAGGTCCATTGGGGACTTGGCCCGCATTTCGATCGAAAGCTGCAGAGTGCCTCCCTCAGCCACCCACGGCACCACCAGTTCCAGGGGACGCCTGGTCGAGCGGGTCCAATCCAGGCGCAGCATTCCGCTGGACCTGGCAAGCACCCCGGCGTTCGTGTACCAACCATCGACGACCGTCCTCAAGTCGTATTCGGCCGGCAACGCATCCTCAAGCACCCGGCCAAGGTCATTCGACTCCTCGATCCATGCATCCAGCGCCCCTTGCAGCCGCTCCAGCTGGGAGGAGTGCTCAGGCACTTCCGCGAGATTGGCCACCTCGTCCGGATCCGACTCCAAGTCGTACAGCTCGAATTCCGGCCGCACCGACGCCATCCATCGCGCCGGAGGGCCGTCAAGCTTGCCTTCGGCGTGAAGCTGCCGCATGACCTGCAGGACGGGATAGCTAGTGTCCTTGTAGTGGTTTTTCTGCGAGTACGGCCGGTCCGGCAGGAAGTTCCGGATCAGTTTCCAACGCTTGTCGCGCACACTGCGGATCCGGTCGACGGTTTCGTCGCACCGGTCCCTTGCCGAGAACGCGAATTCCGGCTCCGGACCCGCCTGGCCTCCGAGGAACACACGGCCTTGCATGGAGTCCGCGGCCTCGATTCCCGCCAGTGCCAGCGACGTTGCCGTGATGTCGATGTGCTGAAGCAGTTGGTCGTCAACCGAGCCGGGCTCGAAGCCATAGGGCCTGTACGCCTCGGGAATCCGAACGATCAGCGGGATGCGAATGCCCTGTTCGTAGAGCCACTGCTTGCCGCGGTGCAGCGCCTGTCCGTGGTCCCCGAAAAAGAATATGATCGTCCGCTCGTAGAGTCCTTCGTCCTTCAGACGCTTGATCACGGCTCCGACCTTGACGTCGAGGTGCTGCGCTGTGTCGAGGTACAGCGCGATGTCCTCCCGCACCACCGGGTGGTCAGGATAGTAAGGAGCCAAGGGAACGCTGGCCGGGTCGACGGGAGAAGCGTCGAACCGCCGGAACTTGCGGTGGGTCTCGGGAAAGTTCACCTGCGAATAGAACGGAGAGGCGTCGGGCCGCTCGCTCCAGTCCGCTCCATCGAACGGCTTCTCCACTCGGAAATTGAAGTCCGTCTTGCCGCCCACCCTGATGCCCGGTGCCGGCTGGCGGCAGTTCGACGTGTGGTAGCCCGCCTCCCGGAACAGTTCCGTGACCGTTCGGACCCCGTTCGGAAGTTCATACGGGCGGTCTCGGTGACTGCGGTGGTTGTGGGCGCCGATCGAGGTTTGGAACATCCCGGTCATCAGGGCCGACCGGGCGGCCGAGCACACAGGGGCCGTGCAGATGCACTGTGTGTAACGCACTCCCTCGGACGCCAGCCGGTCCAGGTTCGCCGTGCTCACCAGGCCGTTGCCGTAGCAGCCCAGATCCGGCGAGAAGTCCTCGGCCAGAATCCAGAGAATGTTGGGACGCGGCGTCGCGGTAGAGCACGCTCCGGCCGCGAGACCGGGAAGCGCGGAACTGAGTTGCAGGAAATTCCGTCGGCGCATGGGGCACATTCTAACCCCGGGGGCCCGCGGGCAGTTAGCGGATCGGCGAGAAGGGCAGTCCTGCCAGGTGGATGTTGGTGACCGTCGACACGATGTCGGCATTACTCCAACCGGGCCGGTTCTTGATCCGGTTCCAGCCCTCGCTATTGCCGAACGTCGACCAGGCCTTCGCGCGCCCGTCCATGTCGGCGTAGTGCGACATGTAGATGAGGCTCGGCATGTGCGATCCCACGATCGTCTCGCCGAAGAATACGGGGTGGATCCCGCAGTCGCGGAAGATCTGGATCTCCTCTTCATTGAACATCGTCATCTTCTCGCGGGTGTCGCGGAACGTCTCCTGCTCGTAGATCCGCAGGTCGAAAGCTCTCGGCGATTCGGGAATGCCCGGAACCT
Organism: uncultured Bryobacterales bacterium; assembly: GCA_964461235.1. GTDB lineage: Bacteria > Acidobacteriota > Terriglobia > Bryobacterales > UBA6623 > VXMF01. The sequence goes on from CAYWUV010000009.1 coordinate 90,373, forward strand.
CGATAGCCTTCATTCCGTCGAAAGCGCGCAGGAGCCAGCTCTCGACTCGGTCGTACGGCGCGTCGTCATGGGAACCGAATTCGTCGTCGGCCTTGCTCCACTTCTCGTCCGCCCGCTGCGCCTCCACCTTCTGGGCCATGTCAGCCAAGGAGTCGTAGGCGGATAGCGCGTACACCCGGGGAGTGAACTCTCCGAGAGTCACTCGAAAATAACCCTGGACAATGCCAACGCGCTTCGTCATCGGCAGGTGCTCGGACTCGAGGAAGTCGGTGAGCCTGCCGTACTGGTTCGATTTCGAGTAGCGCAGCTTGTAGCACCGCAACTCGAAGACTTGGTTTGCCTCGCCCTCTGCTGCTGCGGCTGAGCCCGCGGCCAGCCCGGCGGCCGACGAACTCGCGAGAAAGTTGCGTCGATCCATGCCCTCGTTATAGCATCCCGCGATCTCCTAGCGAGAGGGGCGGCATAGGTTACGCGGCTCGCTCCGTCGCAAGCTAAGGAGTCTCACCTAAATAAGTTAGTCGTTTATTTCCGGGGAACCAAGGTGTAGTTCCATTCGCCGTGAAAGTCGGCCC
>CAYWUV010000010.1:0-89533 GCA_964461235.1 uncultured Bryobacterales bacterium
CTCGGCCCTGAGACTGGACCCAATCGTCCGCCTTGCGCCGAGACAAGGAGTCTAGTTCCCGAGTCTCGCTAGGCACGAACATGCGTCAATCCGTCATGCTGTCGACCCCGTTTGGGACCATGAATCCGCCAAGACTCGACTCCGGCTCGGATCGTCGGTGCGAGGCTTTGACTCACGTACCATTCGTGCCATCCACCTGCGGCAGGCGGCAGCTCGGCGCTCTGACACGTATCATCACCACAGCCATGGCCGTCCAGGCTTCGATTGCCGCAATGCTGTTCCTGGCCGCAAACCCCCTCCTCTTGGTGGCGGCGTCCCCGCTCCGTCCGCCTCTGGGCTTGGATGCCTTCATGCCGGTTCCCGCGGACAATCCCCTCACGGCGGCAAAGGCGACCCTAGGGCGCAAGCTATTCTTCGATACGATTCTCTCCGTCGACCGTTCGATCTCTTGCGCAACCTGCCATGACCCGGAGAGATCATTCACTGACGACCGGACCAAGGCCGTCGGCGTGTTCGACCGCGTTGGTCCCCGCCGCGTCCCGAAGCTGCTGAATCGAGGGTACGGACGAAGCTTCTTCTGGGACGGCCGCATTCCCACTCTGGAGGAACAGGTGCTCCAGCCGGTCATCAACTCGCTGGAAATGGATCTCGAAGTCTCCGAAGCCGTCGCTCGGCTCGCGTCCGATCCGGCCTATCCCTCGGAGTTCCGAGAGGCCTTCGGCCGGGAGCCGAACCGCGACGACCTGGCGCGAGCCCTCGCGTCCTACGTCCGTACGATCCTGTCCGGGGACTCCCGGTACGACCGGTACGTGGCTGGGGACACGGAGGCTCTCAACGACACGGAGCGCTTGGGCCTTGAAGTGTTCCGCGGCAAGGGCAATTGCGTGACGTGCCACCTTGGCCCGAACCTGACGGACGAACGGTTCCACAACACCGGAGTTGGTTACGAGGACGGGCGCTTCGAGGATGACGGGCGCTTCGGCGTCTCGGGGCGCGAGAGCGACCGCGGCGCCTTCAAGACCCCAACGCTCCGGAATGTTGCCCAGACCGCGCCGTACATGCACGACGGGAGCATCGCCACCCTCGAAGACGTGATTGACGACTACGACAACGGGGGAACCCCGAACCCGTACCTCGACCGCGAGATCCGGAAACTCGGCTTGACGGTCGCCGAGAAGGCCGCGCTGGCCGCGTTTATGAGAACGCTGACCGGAACGGTGCGGGAGGGCTTGCGGCCCTGAGACCCGCCTTCCTCGCTCCGCGGGTTTCTCAGTCACACAGCAGTTCGGGTCGGGACTATCAGGACGCAGGGCCTGCTATGCAACGAGCTATCGCGAATGATGGGCTGATTCCCGGGGCTCACTTCCTGGGTGAGCGTCCAACGGGGTCCTAGGAGCCCGGTCGGGACAAGCTGACAGAGGAAAGCTTCGCCAGGAAGATCGCGGTGCGACGGGCTCGCGAGGTTGCCTCAGGCATCCAAACGCGAAGGCACCCGCCAAGGCTAGTGCCGTCCCGCCTTGGGCGTGACTGGCGCGGTCAAGGCAGCAATCCAGAAGAGACTGGAGCGATCCAACTGCCGAACTCAGGCTCAGCGCTCACGGCGGTATCGCAATTGAGTCCGCTATGCCGCAGAGAGGTTCAGCTGCAGTAGAATTCGGGCAGCGTTCGGTGCGAGTTCGACCCATTGCCCGATTTCGGCTGCGGGTGTGACGCAACCTTGTCACGATCCCAACTAGGCACGAGGAAATGAACGAAGCGACGATCCGACTCCACATCGAGGCACTTGAGAGTGGCGGTTTTCTTGCCAGGAGCTCGGATGTTCCGGGTTTGGTCGCGAAAGGTCGCAGCATCGCTGAGGCCGCGGAGATCGCCCAGGGACTTGCTCGGAAGATTGCCGAGTCGTGTCTCGAGCATGGTGACCCGCGTCCACCGGCACTAACCGAGTTCGTCGGGCACGAAACAGGACTCGACCTGCTGCTTCCGGTAAGCGTGCCGTAGTGGGACGACTGACCGGCTTTCGGGACCGGGATGTTGTGCGTCGACTCGGACACTTGGGGTTCCCGTTTGATCGGGCAGGACCTGGCAGCCACGACGTCTGGCGCCACGTCCGCACGGGTCGCAAGGTCACGCTGTCACGTCACACTGGCGATGTGACTGAAGGCACTCTCGGCGCAGTTTGGCTACGAAGTGGCATTTCCCGGTATGCGTTCTGGCGCTAGTCGTCGATGCTGTGGACAGGCGGGTAGGGGTGCCCCCGGGGAGCCCTGGCAGCGACAGCGTTGCGTGCCCGGAGATCTCGGCTCTCTAGGGTGGCTTGGCGCAATACGGCCAGAGTGACGAACGGGTCGCGTAGAGACTCCCGCTCCAGAACACCGACGAAGAACGGCAGCCGAGCCGAAAGCGGCACAGCGCCAACGACGCGCGCCGAAGAACAAGTGGAGTCTCCACCCAACCAGTGAGACCCGAATTCTGTCATCCGACTGGCGCAGCCCGTGGTGTACCGGACTTGCCGGCTCCGGGTACCCCGGCATTTGGTCGAGCCGCGGAATTCAGGTACACGGGCGACGTGAGCCTCCCCCTCCAGAGAGATGATCGACGACCGCGCCGACAGAGAGACCCCGAGCTTTTTCCCCGACCGCGAGATCCGGAGGCTCGGCTTGACCGATGCCCAGAAGGCCGCGCTGGCTGCATTCCTGAAGACGCTAACCGTTAAGGTGAGGGAAGGATTGCAGCCCTGAGGCCCGCGTTCCGGGTTCCGAGGGCCCGGTACGCCTTGGTAACTGAACTACTTGTCCCCGGCCGTTAGCTTGGCGCGCAGGGCGGTGAACTCCCGCAGGTGCTCTCGAGCTGCCTGGGAATCGCCGAGTTTTCGACTGACCCGGGCCAGTTGGTAGTGAATCTTCATCCGCCGCTGTTCCCCGGCAGAACCATCCAGCGCCCTTGCCAAGGCCTCCCGCGCCTCCATGAACCGCTCTAGGTCGAGTAGCGCCTTGCCCAGCGCTTCCAGTGCGGCTGGCGGTGGCGGATCGGCGGCGGCGGCGAATTCCAGATGCGGCAGTGCCTCGTCGGCGAGACCCAGTGCGAGGAACGCCTCGCCACAGCGCAAATGCAAGGCTCCGTTATCGGATTGGATCGCCAGCGCTCTCTGGTAGGCGTCCACGGCGGCGCGGTGCCGGCCGCGCCCCTGCTCGAGGTCGCCGAGCGCCCGCCACGCGTCGGGAAGTGCTTCGTTACCGGCGAGCGCTCTCTGATAGGCCGCGATTGCCTCGTCGGATCGCCCGTTGACGTCATGGTCTTCAGCTGTCGCGAGGTGGGCGTACGCGGATTCGGGGGCGCTGCCCAGCAACTGCGCTTGCGACTGAAGGGCGAGTTGCGCGTAGGCCTTGCCTATGAGATACAGCAGTTCCGGATCTGCGGGTGCGGAGGCCTGCGCCTCAAGCAGGTAAGGGAGCGCCAGTTCGGGACTTCCGGCTTCCAGGTGGGCTCTGCCCAGCCACGCGCTCAACTGCCACCTGCGGGCGACCTCGCCGCGTGCGGCGTCGAGGTGGGGAACCGCCTCTGCCGCCCGTCCCAGCATCAGCAGGTCGTAGCCCAGAAGTTCGCGCGCCCTCGGCAACTCCGGCTTCAGCTCCAGCGCCCTCCCGAGCGAGTCTGCCGCCGCCGAATAGTCCCCGCTCTCGTGCAGCACCAAACCTAAGTACAAATGGGCTTCAGCGAACTCCGGGGCACCGCGGACTGCAGCTTCCAACTGTCGACGAGCTTCCTGAAGCCGCCCCTCCTCCCTGGCCGCCACCCCCTGCCTGACATGGTCGGCGACCGGACCGGGCACCTGCGCGACGAGCGATGCCGCGAGCACCACGAATCCGACGAGCCGTATCGTCATGACCCCGGCTCCCGGATCGTGAGCACTCGGTCCGCCTCGATGCCTTCCAGGACCTGCTGGGCACCGCTCGGCCAGCGAACCGCGATCCTGGACACGACTGCGTCGGGCCCGAGTCCAAAGTGGAGGCGGGGGTCATTGGCAGACAAGTATCCGCCCGCCGTCGTCCCGTAGCGGACCTGCTCCCCGCCGGACTTCGTCCGTATGCTGACGCTCGCCCCTTGGCCGTCGCGCGCGCTAACGCGGCCGATCAGCCGGACTTGCAGCCAATGACTCCCACGCGCAGATGCGTTCGAGTAGAGCAATCTCGGACTGTCATCGAGCACGCCCACGACAAGATCGATGTCGCCGTCGTTGTCCAGGTCGCCGAAGGCCGTGCCCCTGCCAGCGATGCTGGTCTGGAAGACCGGGCCCGCCGAGGCGCCGATGTCGACGAAACGACCTGCCATGTTGAGCGCAATCAGGGGCGGCTGCAGGTAGACGAGTCCCGGCTCCATCAGCTCGACGTTGTCCAGCACGTGGCTCTGCGCAGCGAACAGGTCCTTCCACCCGTCGTGATCGAAGTCTGCGAACTTCACGCTCCACCCGGATAGCCGGGCCGTGATCTCGGCCAGACCTGTCTGGCGGGTCATGTACCCGAAGGTCCCGTCGCCCTCGTTGCGGAACAGCGGGTAGAGTTCCTTCGCTAGCGCTGTCGCCACGACGTCGGGACGCCCGTCATTGTCGTAGTCCTCGAAGTCCACTCCCATTCCCGCGAAGGACCCCCCATCCTCGTTGTAAGCCAGGCCGGCGAACAGCGCGGTCTCCGAAAAACCGCCGGTACCTTGATTCACGAACAACTGCTGAGCCGTCGAATCGTTGGCGACCACCACGTCCGGGAGCCCGTCAGAGTTCGCATCGTTGAACGCAACACCGAGTGCCTTACCGAGCGATTCGGCAACTCCCGATGCCTGGGAGACATCGGAGAAGGTTCCGTCACCGTCATTCCGGAGCAGGACGCTCGCCACGGCGGGGTATTCGCGAGGAGAGCAGTAAACCGGAATCTGCTCGCCACACTTGCGGCTCGTGTCCAAGCTCCAATCGAGGTAGCGAGTGACGAACAGATCCAGGTCCCCATCCAGGTCTGCGTCGAAGAACCCGGCGCTCGCCGACCATCCAGGGACATAGGCTCCGGCAGCCTCCGTGCGATCCTCGAAGGCACGCCCTCCCACATTGCGATAGAGGATGGTCCCCCCGTATCCGGTCACGAACAGGTCGACGTAGCCGTCGTTGTCATAGTCTCCCGTGGCGGCACCCATGCCGTAGATGCCCTTGCTCGCGGCGCTGACCCGTGCCTTCTGGGTCACATCCTCGAAGGACACGCCCTGCCGGCTCCGGTACAGCCTGTCATGGAGCTCGGGTGCCGACCGGTTCACGCGCAACCCGTCTTCGGTCTGCGCCAAGGCGCCGCCGTTCACGAAAAAGATATCGAGGAATCCATCGTTGTCGAAATCCAACAGCGCCACTCCGCCGCCCATCGTCTCGACGAGGTGCTTCTCGGGCGTTGGATTGGCATGGTGCCGGAACTCGATTCCCGACGCACTGGTGCGGTCTTGGAACCGCAACTCGGCAGCTCCGAGGCCCGACAGCCCTGCACCGAGCGCTCCGAGGCCCAAGAGCAAGAACGTGCAAGGCGTCACGGCAAGGCCCGCTTCTCCATCAGTTAGGTTAGTATGCGACCGGGATGGGCTCGTGAAGCAGGTGAGCACGGGACGGCGGCTACTTGTGGCGTGCGCGGGCTCGTTGGCTGTCACGCTCGGCGCCGCGGAAGCCCTGTCCGATGAGCAGGCTCCGTTCGAGGCCTTGTACCGGGAGGCCTACGAACGGCGGCTTCGTGAGTCCGGGCCAGAGCATCCCGACACGATTGCCAGCCTCGTCCGCCTAGCAGCGCTTATGCGCTCCCACGATCGTGCAGGGGCCGCTGAGCCGCTTCTGCGCCAGGCCCTGGATGCCCAGACTCCTGCCGCAGGCGCGGGAACCATGGTCGAGTTGGCTGACACCCTGGCCATGCTCGGCCGCGATTCGGAGGCAGACGGATTCTACCGTCGCTCCCTGGAACTGACCGAGCCGGGCGCGCGCAGCGCGCGGACACTGCTCAAGATCGCCCGGCTGAAGGACGCGGACGCAGATCCAGCCGGAGCCATGCAAGCGTACCGCCAAGCGCTGCAACACTTGGAGGTGGACACCGCTCTGTCGGCCGACGATCGGAAGGCCCGTGCCACGGCTCTGAATGGCCTGGGCCTTCTGCTGGAGGCGGAAGGCGAATTGGCAGCAGCCGAGAATGCGTACCGGGATTCCGTGGACGAACACGCCGCCGCCTACGGCAACGAGCACCCGGCCACCTCCGCCGTCCGCGCCAACCTCGCCAGCACGCTTGCCTTGCGCGGGGAGGCGGCCGATGCAGCGGCATTGCTGGAGCAGGCCCTGGCAGTGATTCGAGCCGCGTACGGGCCCCGCCACGACGACACCGCCAGGCTCCACAACCGCCTCGGCGAGATTCTGGAAGCTCTGGGCCGCTTGGACGACGCGGAGGCGCAGTATCGCGCCGCATTGGCGGCCTGGCAGGAACCGTCACCGTCCCGCGGCCTGGCACTGGCGGATCTCGGTCGCTTGGCGGGAGTACGGGGCGATTCCAGTGCCGAGGCAGTCCTGACCGAGGCGATCGGACAACTTGAGCCCGCTGGGGACGCGCTGGCGGTCGACCTCGCCGAGGCCTACGACTCGTACGGATCCGTGCTCCGGGCTTCCGGACGCCTGGATGAAGCCGAGCCCATGTTGAGCAAGGCCTTGGCGATCCGTGAACGGGAACTGGGCGCTTCACACCCCCACGTAGCGTTGTCCTTGGTGGGCCTGGGAGGGATCTTCCACCTGCGCGGCGACCTGGCGCGGGCCGGGCCCCTGTATGAAAGAGCTCTCGATATCCAGGAGCGGACGCTCGGACCCGACCACCCCGAGGTAGGGGAGACCCTCTATAACCTCGCGCACGTCAGGCGGGCTCTGGGCGAAACCGCCTCCGCAATAGATGCGTTGGGACGGGCGGCTGAGATCCTGTCAGCGGCCTACGGGGCGGATGACCCATTTGTGACCGAGGTTCTCACGGCGTTGCGGGCTCTTCGGTGATACGAGCTAGACCTGGCGACGCGAGAGTGTTTCTGGGATTTCCCAGTTGAGGCTCCAGAGTTCCTATTTCTTTACTGTTACGATTGCCACAGCATCGAAACCATATGCGGTCGATGCGTTTCAGGAGGTCATTTCATGTCTAGACACTGCTTGGTCGCGGTGATGCTCGCCGTGATGCTCATGGCTTCGGTCCAAGTCGCGCCGGCCCAGGACTTGCGCGGCAAGATCGGAGGCACGGTGGCAGACGCGTCCGGCGCGGTCATACCCGGCGCGAACGTTACTCTTTCCAACGACAACACGAACGTCTCGTCGACGGCGCAAACCAGCGCGGCGGGCCAGTACCTGTTCGATTTCGTGCTGCCAGGCACGTACACCATCACGGTCGAGTCGGAAGGATTCCGCTCGTTCCGGCAGCAGAACATCCTGGTCCAGACCAGGGCCGACATCACCGTTGACGCCGCCTTGGAACTCGGGGCGGTCACCGAGACCGTCACGGTCGAGGAGGCACCTGTGGCCGTGCAGTTCACCACGACGACCATGGAGACCACGCTCGACACCAAGATGTCCCAAGAACTGCCGCTGCTGAATCGCAATCCGTACATGCTGGCGGCGCTCGATCCGGCCGTGAACTACCGCGGCGGCGCCGAGAACGCACCCTACCACCATTGGGCGATGAGCCAGCTGGACGTAGGGGGTAACACTTCCACGCGCAACAACGTGCTGATGGACGGCGTGCCCCAGCTCGTCGGCGCGAAGGGCGTGTACACGCCGCCCATGGACGCTGTTTCAGAAGTGAACGTTCAGCAGAACGCCACGGACGCCGAGTACGGTCACAGTGCCGGCGGCATCGTCTCCGTGCAAATGAAGAGCGGCACCAACGACTGGCACGGAACCGCCTACTACTTCGGGCGCAATCCGGTCCTGAACGCTCGGCCCAATGCCCTGACCTCGCAGAAGAGCGTTGTGCGGCGCAGCGTCTGGGGCGTCAGTTCCGGAAACCCGATCGTCAGGAACAAGGTGTTCAACTACTTTGCGTACGAGGCCCAGGACGTCCGATCTCCCAGCACGGTCAACCTGACCCTGCCACGTCCCGGCGAGCGCAACGGCGACTTTTCCAACAGCCTCAACCGAACGGGCGCGCTGCGCCAGATCTTTGACCCGCTCACGACTGATCCGGACGGCAACAACCGGTCGCAGTTCCCGGACAACCGCATCCCGTCCAGCCGATTCGACCAGACGTCCCTGCGGGTCCTGGACAAGACCTGGGAGCCGAACAACCCGGGCGACAACGCCTCGGGAGCGAATAACTTCCGTCACGTCTTCCCGATCACGTTCGACTACTGGAACCTCACGAATCGGACTGACTACAACGTCAGCGACACCGTCAAGGTCTTCGGCCGCATCAGCCGTTTCCACACGACCCAGAGCGAGCCGGACTACTCCGGATCGGTGGCCCAGCGCCGTCAGGGCAGCGCCCGCAACAGCGTGCAGGCGTCCGGCGATGTCGTGTGGACAATTTCGCCGACGACCGTGTTCAACATGCGCGGCTCATGGTCCAAGATCACCGACTCGTTCTACACGCCTCAGGCCGAAATCGGCGAGGCAGGCCTGGCCGAGCTGTGGCCCAACAATCCCTGGTACGCCTCGCACGTACGGGACATCCCGGCCGTTCACTTCCCGGAAATCCGGGTCGACGCGGACGCAACCACATCGTTCGGGCGCTCGGGGTTCTGGTTCCAGGAGCCCTCGACGTGGAACCTGGAAGCCAAGGTTTCCAAGCAGATGGGCCGCCACTACATCAAGGTGGGCGGCCAGTACCGCAAGCAGCTGGTGCTGGCGGCGCGCCCGCGCGGCATGCGATTCCGCTTCAACGCAAACCCCACAGCCGACACGGCCAACAGTCCCAACACCGGCGAGCTGGGTCACGCCTGGGCCTCGATGCTGCTCGGCGTCATGCAGGACGGCAACTGGAGCAGGGCGAGGACGGTGGCGGTCAACCGCCCGCGCATCGACGTGTTCGGCTTCTTCATCCAGGACGACTACAAGCTGAATTCCCGCGTCACCCTCAACGTGGGCTTGCGCTACGAGTACGAGACCCCGATGCGGGATCCCGAGTACCGGCTTTCCCGCTACCTGGACTTCAACCAGGGCCTTCCCGAGGTCGCCTCGGCGATGAGGCATGTCCCGCAGAGCATCACGTCCATGCGGACCACTCCGTTCCACCTGCTCGGGGCTTGGGTTTTCACGGACTCCAGCAATCCCTATGCATGGAGCGGACAGACCAATCTCTTCCTTCCGAGGGCGGGTCTTGCCATCCGTGTGAACTCGCGGACGGCCCTGCGGATCGGCTACTCGCGATACGCCACGCCACCGATCCAGGAGAAGGGCGGCGGCGCATCCGACGCAGGCTTGGACATCCTGGGCAGCACGCCCTACCCGGGCTACGAGATCGAAGGGAGCCCCCTCTCGTCGATCAACGGCACGCCTCGCGCGTACTTCGGCGACCCCTTTCCGAGCGGCGGTGTCCACCCCAATCCGCTTCCGGAGCCGTTCGGACAGCGCTTCGGACGGTTCGCCACCCTGGGATCGAACGAGGCAAGATTCTTCCACCAGGACTGGACAGCGGGCCTCAATGACCGCTTCAACTTCTCGATCCAGAGGGAGATCTTCAACCGCATCGTTCTCGACGCGACCTATTTCATGAACTTCGGAAGCAACCAGCCCTATGACCGGCGCCACAACCTGCTGGACCCGCGCATCGGCTTCCAGCACGGCAGCGCGATCAACAGGGCCACGCCGAATCCGTTCTACGGGCTGCCTCAGGAGATCATGCCGGGCCCGCTGGCAAGCCGGCGGAACATTCGAGTCAGGGATCTGCTCACTCCGTACCCGCACTTCCTCAGCAACGGCATCATCGAGCACGTGTTCCCGGGCCGCCGGGAGCGCTACAACTCGCTGCAGCTGCAGCTGCAGAGGCCCTTCGCCAACGGCTTCAACTTCATCATGGGATACAACTTCCACCGGGCCCGCAACGAGGACTTCTACGACGAGGTCGACGAAGTCGACCAGCGGTTCAGCTTCCAGGACGACCTCCGGGGCCGCCACAAGTTCACCCTAGCCGGCATCTACGAGCTGCCGATCGGGCGGAACAAGGCCGTGGGGGCGAACATCAGCGGCGCGATGAACAAGATCATCGGCGGCTGGCAGCTCAGTTGGCTGTATACCTACGTCGGCGGCGAGCTGCTCCGGTTCGGCGGCTTGGAGGTCAACGGCGACCCAGCCGTCTCCAATCCGACCCGGGAGAGAATGTTCAACACCGACGTGTTCTCGAACCTGGCGCCCTTCACGCGGCGGTCAAACCCGTGGAGCTACCCCGGCGTCCACGGGCCTCGATTCTCGAACCTGGACATGGTGTTCGCGAAGCGGACTCGCATCTCGGAAAAGCTCGAGTTCGAGTTCCGGATGGAGTCGTACAACCTCACGAACAGCTTCATGGGGGCGAATCCGACCACCAATGTCAACCACGGCAACTTCGGCCGTGTCGCGAGCAAGGTGCGCACGCACTTCGGTCGCGAGTGGCAGTACAGCGGTCGCTTCATCTGGTAGCTGCCCGCAACCAGACTGAGTTCTCGCAGGGGCGGGGCCGCACGGTCCCGTCCCAATTGTTTCTGCCGAGCGAGGTTGGGTTATCGGGCCGCCAACGGTAGTTCGAGCGACCAGACCTCGTCCTTCGTTTCCTCGTGCGAAAAGGCCAGGGCTTGGCCGTCGGGGCTCACGCGGACGGGCCCGGGACGCTTCCACGGCGTTTGCAGGGCCATGGGCTCCGATCCGCGCGCACCGACGATCCACAGGCTCGATCCGCTCGAAGACTCGGCGCTCACCAGCAACGTCTCGTCATCCCTGATCCACTCCACACCGGAAATCTCTCCGTAGCGCGAGCGCAGTACAGCGGTGGACCGGCTCGTTGCCACATCGAGGACCTGAACCGATTGAGTCCCCTCGTCGGGTCCGGCGCCCAGCACGAAAGCGAGACGGTCGGCATTCCGCGCACGACGAAGGGAGCGGATCATCGCTCGGCCGGCCGGCGGGTGGTAGACATCCTCCCTAGTGCCGGTCTCCACGGAGTGGGACCGGATGGAGTAACGCTCGGAACCGGTCCGCTGCGCAAAAAAGACACGACTGCCATCCGCGGACCAGTCGCCCTCCAAGCCACGAAAGTCCCCGGCTCGCTCGACAACCGCCTGTGTCGCCTCGCCAGTGGCGAGGTCCAGCACGAAGAGTCCGGAGCGGCCCTGGGCGTCCCCGCCACTCAGCAGCAGGGAACCGCCGTCGGGCGACCACCTGACCCGCTCGATGAACGCGAGGCGCGGCGTATGGACTGTCTCGCCCCCCGAAGCGAGATCGCGCACCGTAACCGCTCGGTGCTCCTGCCCGTAGTTCTCGGTGCCGACCCGCGAGAGGTAAGCCAGAAAGCGGCCGCCCGGCGACCACTCGGGACTCCGGTTCGCTCCGGCGAACCGGCTGGGCAGGACACTGGCGCCACCGACCAAAGCACCGCTGGCAGCATCGAAACGGCCCAGATACACGTCGGTCCGTCCGGCTCGCAGGCCATAGAACAGGTTCCCGTCCCTGGTAAACGCCATCGGCAGCGCACGGCCGAGTCCGCGCCTGACAAGCCTGGGTTCGCCGAGGGACTTGCCGCCCTTCACCTGCAGCACCCAGGCATCCATTTCGCCGTCCCGGTCGCTGCCGAACACGACCGCAGTGCCGTCTGGGGTCCAAAGCGGGAACAGGTCGTTGGCCGGGCTGTCGGTCAGTGCGCCGTAGGTCGATCCGTCGACGGCGAGGAGGTGGATGTCACGTGCGGTCGACTCGCCTGCAGGGATCGAGTCGTAGACGACGAAACGCCCGTCAGGCGACAGGTCGATCTTCTTGGGGTAGAACCAGTCCAGGGAACGCAGGACTCGTGCCGTCCCGTCAACTGTCGATACCAGAGCGATCTGGCTGACGTTGTCGCGTCGGAACAGCAAGGTGAGCACTTGATCGCCGTCCGGCGAGAACGCCGTGGGCTGGACGAAGCCCGACTCGGGATTGCGGTACAGCGTGCGTGGCGCGGAGCCATTGATGCCGATGATTCTCAGTTCGTAGAATTGCTCCTCGTTGAACCAGGCGTAAGCGACTTGCTGGCCGTCGCGAGAGAAGACGGAGAAATACGCGAACTGCCCGGGGGCAGCGCCGCCCGCGTCGCTGGTGAGTGCACGGCTGGTCCCGGTCGTCAAGTCCCGGACTGCGAGATTCCCTCCGCTGTCCACGTAGGAGAGGAAACGGCCGTCCGGAGAGGGAGCACCAAGAGCATTGGTTTGCTGGTCGGCCCAGACCGGCCGGATCCCCGCGACCGTCGATTCCTCGGCTCCGGCAGCAGCCAGGGCACCCGCCAGTACCAACACGGGCAGGGCCGGCTGCGCCGAGCGCAGCGCCCGCGACCCTGCCTTCGAGACCAGCCGCATTCGGGAGCCCAAGCCCGGCGGGGCGGGGAGTACCATAGTCCCTAAGATACGTTGCCAGCGCGCCAATGCCCAGAAGACTAGCGCTGAAATGGACGCTGCCGTGGCTCGCGACAGCAGCGCTTCGGTTGTACGCCCAGCCTCTGGGAGTCTTCGAACATCCCCCTGACTCGTACTTGGGCGCGGATGCGTGCGCGACCTGTCACGCTGATCAATTCGCAGGGCAGTCGGTGAGCGGTCACGCTCGCTCGCTGCACGCGACACCCAATCATCCTCTTGCAGTGACGTTCGCGCCGCAGGAATCGCTGGTGCGCACGGGCAATGCCAGGTATTCGTATCGCGACGGCGAGCGCGGCCTTCGCGTCGAGGTCGTAGCTCAGGGGGAGCGAACCGACTCTCTCCTCGAATGGGCGTTCGGGGCGGGCGAGCAGGCCGTCACGTTCGTCGGCCAGGTGGACGAGAACCGCTATGTGGAGCATCATTTCAGCTACTACTCCGCAACCGGTTCGCTCGGCACGACTCCGGGGCATCGCGACGTTCCGGCCCAGGGAGCCCAGGACGCACTGGGCGTGTTCTACGAGACGTTCGGCGCGCAACCCTCGATCATGCGCTGCTTTCAGTGCCACTCGACCGGTCCTCTGGCGCTCGGGGACGGGTTCTCGCTGAGGCCGCACGAACTGGGGGTCCGCTGCGAGGCGTGCCACGGACCGGGCCAGGAACATGTCGAGGCGGTGGCATCCGGAGAACTGGCGCACGCTCGGGCCGCGATCGGGAATCCAGCACGCCTGGCCGGTGACAAGCTGCTTGAGTTCTGCGGAGCTTGCCATCGGCCGCCGGCTTCTTCCGGGGAGGTCATTGACTGGAGCGATCCGTGGAACGTCCGGCACCAGCCCGTCTACCTTTCGCGAAGCGCGTGCGTCGAACCCGGAGGCCAGCCCTTGACCTGCATGCGGTGCCACGATCCGCACGGACCGCTGTCCGCGGAAACAGCTCGCGACGACCGGCGCTGTCTCGACTGTCATGAGCATCGCGCGCCGCCAGCCCCGATCTGCCGAGAGGCTTCAGGCCGGACATGCTCGTCCTGCCACATGCCCCCTGTGAAGCCGCAGGATGAACTGCGGTTCACGAACCACTGGATTGGCGTTTACGATCCTGGTAGCCCCCTTCGGCCGCGCGAAGCGATTCAGGCGGCCTTGCGCTGACCAGCGTGCACTCATCCGGACCGCCCGCACGACTGCTGCAAGTGTCGTCAGGCGTATCGCCAATCGCGTTGCGGCCCGATTCATGTAGGCACCCGGGGCAGGCGGGCTCCGCGGAGCAACCGAATGCGAGTGCGCAATCGTCTGTTTCCGGGGCGTGATCGAGCAGGCCTGGTGACGCTCCCTTGTCTCCGCGCCCGGGACCCAGCCAGCCAATCTTCATCGGGCCGGGCGGATTTTCGCCCGTTTCCCGGAACAGACCGCTTGCACCGGGCCCTGATCGTGCTTCCATGGGAGCGAGCACAGGCTTGGAGCCAAGTCGAATGAACCGCAGGGAAGCAATCAAGAGCATCGCGGGGTCGGGCTCAATCGCCTCGGGAACGCTGTGGCAGGCCGGGGCCTTGGCGGCCGCGGACCGAGCCGTCGCGTCTGACATCGTCCGCTTCGGTCCCGATATCGAGCCGCTCGTCCGCCTGATCGAGGAGACGCCCCGCAGCGACTGTATCGAGGTGATCGCCAAGCGGCTGAAAGCGGGCTTGTCCTACCGCGAACTGCTGTCCGCGCTGTTCCTGGCCGGCATCCGGAATGTCAGCCCGCAGCCGCCGGGATTCAAGTTCCATTGCGTTTTCGTCCTGCATTCGGCAAACCAGCTGAGCCTGGACGCACCCGATCACGAGCGGTTGCTGCCGCTGCTATGGGCTCTCGACTACTTCAAGCAATCGCAGCAGCGGGACGCTGACGAGGGTGACTTCCACCTGCGCACTCCCAGGGGGTCGGTGCCCGCGGCGAGCAAGGCGTGGGGAGAGTTCCACGCCGCCATGGAGTCCTGGGATGAGGAACGGGCGGATCGCGCCATCACCGCGCTGGCCCGCACGAAGGGCGGCCACGAAGTCATCGAAGGCTTGTGGCGGTACGGAGCAAGGGACTACCGCAATATCGGGCACAAGGCGATCTTCACCGCCAGCGCTTGGCGCACTCTGCAAGCGATCGGCTGGCGACACGCGGAGCCGGCGCTACGGTCGCTGATCCTGGGGCTTCTGGACTTTGGGACGGACCGTCGCATGAACGGCTACACCTTCGAGGACCAGTCCCACCAAGCAAATGCGGAGACGGCAGCCAAGCTGCTGCCAGACCTGCCAACAGATTGGATTTCGGGCGAAGCGGGCGACAAATCGCGAGCGCGCAGCGTACTGGAGACAGTGCGGGGCGCCAAGCCGGTCGCTGCAAGCTCCGAAATCGCGAAGATGCTGGCGGACGGCGAGGCCAACGCTCGCGACGCCTGGGACGGCATCCACCTCGCCGCAGGCGATCTGATGCTGAGGCTGCCCGGCATTCTCGGGGTCCACTGCGTGACCTCCGCCAATGCCCTGCACTACGCGTTCCGGATGTCGAGCAACGCCGAGACGCGCCTGTACCTGCTGCTGCAGGGCGTCGGGTGGATGGGGCAGTTCGCGAGCTACATGTCACGGAACGACGAGATGAGGAACCTGGACCTCAGCAAGCTGGAGCGGGCTGACGTGCCCGGGCCGAAGACCGGAGAAGTCTCCGCGATCCTCGCGCAGCTCGGCACGGACACCGACGAGGCCGCCCGGAAGGCGTTGGGCTACGCGATGGACCATACGGACTTGACTGAGTTCTTCCGGATGTCCCGGAGCATCCTGTTCCGCAAGGTGAACGAGTCTCATCGTTTCAAGTACGCAGCGGCCATCTTCGAGGATCTCTCCCTGGTGAGCCCGGTCTGGCGCCCGCACATGCTCGCCACGTCAACCTACTACCTGCAAGGCCCTTCCCACCGGGACTCAGCAACTGTGCTACGCGCTCGCGAGTCCTTGGGCATCGCCTAGGTCCTCAGTCAGACCTGCGAGGGAGAGTCGAACGCCCCGCCATAGTCGGAAGGCCTCGATCCGCTGTCCTCGACTGCCGGGGCGACTGGCCGGTGTACTTGGTTGAAACCGCTGATCGCGCTACGGAATTTGACAGCAAGCGCGTTACGCAGGGCTGAGAGCGTCCCTCTCGGCGATCCAAACTGGGGAGCTGTGTCGAGTCCGCCTCGTTCATACCGGACAAGCAGCCATACTCGGGCACGGAATGCGGTAGGAGGGGCGGCCGTTGGTTGTCGGTCCGAACCGGCATGAATCGGGGGTTCTCGCCCGAGCGAAGTCGATGACGCAATCGTTGGAGATCTGGGCACTGCTACGCATGCCGTACCATGCGTCTTGGAACGGTCCAGCGCCCGACATCCCTCAACCGTCGGGACAAGGGCTTCGGGCACGAAGCGTGGCGGGTGGATTGCCGCCGCGAGGTGGTCGGCATGGCACAGCGATCGCAGGATTGGTGGCGACAGGCGCAGCGTGACCTGGAGACCGCTGCCGAGAACCACGCCAACGAGCGTCATGAGTGGGCCTGCTTCGCCTCCCATCAAGCGGCCGAGAAGGCAGTCAGAGCCCTTCACTTGGCGCATGGACAGGGGGCGTGGGGGCATGTTGTGGCCCGTCTCCTGTGCGAATTGCCATCGCCCGCACCGGAAGAACTCGTCGCCAGAGGCAAGGTCCTTGACAACTTCTACCTGCCAACCCGGTATCCGAACGGACACCCCGAGGGCGCTCCCTTCGAACACTATGGTTCAATCCAGAGCGAACTGGCCCTGCGCCATGCCCGTGACATCCTCAGATTCGTCGATCAAGAGCTGGCCCAGCGCTGAAGTCGTTCTTCGCGCCGCGAAGGCCTGGGCCAGAACGGCTGCCGAACAATACGCGATCTGATTGCGCTTGGCTACTTCGGATCCTACTCCAGAGGCGAAGCAGGTTTTGGGAGCGACCTGGACTTGATCGCAATCGTCAGGACCGACAACCGTCCGGCCATGGAAAGGAGTCGCAACTGGAGTACTGAGACGCTACCGGTTCCAGCGGACCTGCTTGTCTACACTCTCAGCGAGTGGAAGCGGCTGGAGGCGGACGGCAGCCGTTTCGGTAAGACGCTCAGGGCCGAGGCTCGCTGGCTGCTGAAGAGTGAGGTGTTGTCGCGTCCACCTGAAGCCGAGTAGCAGACACCCGTCGCCCTGGCGAACGAGGCGGAGAATGCCTGCACCCGACGAGAGCCCAGATCGCCGCGGCCCCCGAAGACTCTGTTCCTCGTAGTCACTCGCGCTGGCTTGCACTGTCCGGGTTGGTTTGCCGCGAGTCTTGTGAAACGTCATCGGTTTCCGCGATCACGCCGTGGAATCCGGACGTCCATGCACTCCGACCGAGCCAAAAGTGCCGGCCCCTCCGCGCGAGGTCGGTCTCGAGCGTCAGCGGCAAATGCGGAGTGGCCAGCGGCGGCGGCCGAGCGGGCACCGTCGCCCGCAATGATCGCCAACATCCGGAGCCGTTGGCGGTTACCGCTCCCAACGGTAGCGTATTCTGGAAGGCTCAGTCCGAGATCGAAGCCGATCCGTTGATGCCCCTTGTGATTCTGTTGCTCCTGCTCGGCTTTCCGACTGCGATCGCCGAACAGCCTCTGGGCTTCTCCCACCAAGCTCACATCGAGAAGGCCCGAATGAACTGCGTGGACTGTCACACTGGGGCCGCGTCCCGGGACAGGGCGGGAATCCCTTCCATCCGCAAGTGCATGCTCTGCCACCAGTTCATCGGCACGGATCTGCCGGAGATTCAACGCCTGACCGAGTATTGGCAGAGGAAGCATGAGGTTCCCTGGGAGCGGGTCTACAGCTTCCCCGAGGCGGCGGCGGTGCAGTTCCGCCACGCCCCGCACGCGAGGGCGCAAGTCGAGTGCTCTGAGTGTCACGGTGACGTCAAGACCATGACGGTTGCCGTCAAGGCCGTCCAACACACCATGGGCAGCTGCATTGCCTGTCATCGGGAGAACCGAGCGAGCGACGACTGCTTGGCCTGCCACTTCTAGCCGAGGCAGCTACTCAGGATGGACCGCCGCAATTTCTTCAAGCTGGCCGGCACAGCGTCAGGCAGCGCGATCACGGGAGCCTGCGGTAAGCAAGCCGAGCAGATCATCCCTCTGCTGGTCAGCGAAGAGGAAATCGTTCCAGGCGTCGAAGAGTGGCATCCGAGCGTTTGCGGCGAATGCTCTGCGGGATGCGGGACGCAAGCGCGGGTGATGGCCGCCGAGAGGGAGATCGACTTCGAAGGGGAACGCGTCCGTCAACCGATCGCCGCCATCAAGAAGCTCGAGGGCAATCCGCTGGATCCTGTCAGCGGGGGCCGGCTCTGCGCCCGCGGCCACTCGGCCCTGCAGTCTATCTACAACCCCGACAGGATCCGAGGCCCGATGAAACGCGTTGGCGAGCGGGGGTCGGGAACATTCCAACCTGTAAGTTGGGACGCGGCACTGGCCGAGGTTGCCGGAGCGCTCCAGCGCTTGGCCTCCGAGAATCCGGGCGGGATCCTGTTCCTCGCCCGCCCGGAAGCGAGCACTCGATCGGCGAACATTGCGCGGTTCCTTGGCTCGCTGGGTGCCTCTCCTGCAACGAGTGTCGGCACGGGGGACTTCGAGGCCGAGTACCAGGCATCCAGACGGGCGTTCGGATGGGACGGGATACCGGTCTACGCAATCCAGGACTCCACCCTGGTCCTTTCGATCGGGGCCGACTTCCTTGGCGGCTGGGTCTCACCGGTGCTCTATGCAAGGCGCTACGGCCACATGCGACAAGGCAGGCAGGAATTGCGGGGCCGACTCATCCATGCCGAGTCGCGCTTCTCTGTGACGGCCTGGAATGCGAACCGGTGGCTTCCGGTCTGGCCGGGCGGCGAACTGGCGCTCGCGCTGGGAATCGGGCAGATTCTGGTCTCCGAGGGCCGATCGGCGGGGCTTGAGGAGGCACCGGAAGAGGCAGTCTCGGCCTTCGCTGCAATTGACCCGGCGTGGGCGGCCGAAACCTCAGGGATCCCGATCGAAACAATGCGCGAAACTGCCTCCGCACTAGCCGAGGCAAGCGCCCCTGTGGTCGTGGCAGGCGCGTCGATGGTACGCGAGAACTCGGCCGATGCCGTAACAGCGGCCTGCGCGCTCAACCTGCTGCTCGGTCGCGTGGGCAGGAAGGGGGGCGTCATGCCGCCCGCACCATCCGGCACCGGCCTGGAAGGCTCGCGACCGTCTCCCGAAGGCTGGGAGGGGAGGCTGGCCCAGGCGGAGATCGTGCTCGTCGACGGAGTGAACCCGGTCTACAACTCGCCCGCGACCAGGACTCTCCTGGCCCGCGCCGGCATGGTGGTCAGTTTCTCACCGTTCCTGGACGACACGGCTGCGTTCGCCGATCTGATCCTTCCCGACGATGATCCGCTCGAGCGGGACCGGGCTGCCGTGCCTGCCGTTTCCCCTGTTCCGGCGGTGAGCGCAGCGGAACGCTTCGTGGCCCCGCTCTACGACACGCGAGCTACAGACCGGGTGCTGGGCTCGCTCGCGGAGGCGGTTGGCCGGCCTTTCGAGACGATCGATGCTGCAAGTGTGCTAACCGGGCTGCACGAGCAGGCCGGATCACCCCAGCCGGATCCCGCCGGGTTTGCGCGCCAGCAGCTGCGAGAGGGCGGGTGGCGCGGGGAGCCCGCCGCGCCAGAACAGGCGCGGCCCACAGGGATCGGAAGTCTTCAGGAGGGCAGCAGGCTGGCGGCCCCGCTGTTCCAGTCGTACGCGTCACTCCAGTTCGGGGAGGGAGAAGGGGCGAACAGGCCCTGGATGCAGGAACTCCCCGATCCCACGTCGAGTGCAATGTGGGGCACTCCGGTGGAACTGGATCCCGGAACCGCTGCACGGCTCGGAGTCACGAACGGAAGCATGGTCCGGATCGAGTCCGAACACGGATCCCTGGAGGCTCCGGTCTACGTCAATCCGGCCGCGATTCCGGGGGTGGCGTCGATGGCACTGGGACACGGACACGAGCACTTCGGACGCTACGCCTCCGACCGGGGCGCGAATCCGGCTGCCGTGCTCGGGGAGGCCCGCGACGGGGCAACCGGAGCAGTGTCCCACGGTCCGGTTGCTGTCAGGATCTCGAAATCCGAAGCGGAGGGCCGCCTGATTCAGTTCTCGCGACAGGATCGCGACAACCCGCCGCAGAGGGGCTAGGAAAGGCAGGGATCGATGCCCGAAACAGACGAGCGCCGAGAGCTCGAATCCGACGAACACGTCCCCCAGTGGGCGATGGCGATCGACCTCGACCGCTGCACGGGGTGCGAGGCTTGCGTGGTTGCGTGCGACGCGGAGAACAACGTCCCGACAGCTGGTGACGAGCAAGCCTCGATGGGCCGTGCCAAGCACTGGATCCGTATCGACCGCTACTACGAGGGCGAATTCCCCGACATCAAGGTCAAGTACCGCCCGGTACTCTGCCAGCAGTGCGACAGCGCGCCGTGCGAGCCCGTGTGTCCGGTATACGCGACGTACCAGAACGCGGAGGGACTAAACGTGCAGATCTACAACCGTTGCATCGGTACCCGCTACTGCGCGAACAACTGTCCGTACACGGTCCGTTTCTACAACTGGTTCCCACCGGAGTGGACGGAGCCGCTGGGACTCCAGCTCAACCCAGACGTTTCGATCCGCCCGTCGGGAGTTGTCGAGAAATGCACGTTTTGCGCGCACAAGATCAAGCGCGCCAAACTCGACGCCAGCGCAGAAGAGCGGCCGCTCTCGGATGGCGATGTCCAGCCGGCCTGCGTCCGCTCCTGCCCGGCCGAGGCGATGGTCTTCGGGGACATGAGCGATCCAAAGAGCAGCGTTTCGAAGGCGATCGGAAGCGGACGGTCCGGGCAGCTGCTGGCTGAACTGGGAACTCAGCCGAGGGTGTTCTATCTGGAAAAGGCGGATTAGGCCGGCCCGCACGCACGCATTCGGATGAGAGAGTCAGTGCATTCGGCTGCAGAAGCAGCCATCCAGGCGGCTTGGCAATGAGCGCGCAAGCCCCGCCGGACGCTTCGGCCAAGACGTTCTCGCAGATCCGAGACGAAATCCTGGAGCGCATGGGGGGCGCGAGCGGTTGGTATCTGGCAGCCGTCTCGGTCTGCAGCGTCATTGTGGCATGGGCACTTTTCGCATGGGGCTTCCAGATCGTCTATGGCATCGGGCACACCGGGTTGCGACGCCCGGTGTTCTGGGGGTTCCACATCGTCAACTTCGTGTTCTGGATCGGCATCTCGCACGCGGGCACGCTGATATCGGCCATTCTCCGACTCACGGGCGCGGGCTGGCGCAAGCCCGTGACGCGGGCCGCGGAAGCGATCACCGTGTTCTGCCTGATGATCGGCGGCCTCTTTCCGCTCATCCACATCGGCCGAACGGCATATTTCTACTGGATGATTCCCTATCCCAACGAGCGGCTGCTATGGCCGAACTTCCGGTCGCCGCTTTTCTGGGACTTGACGGCGATCCTCACGTATCTCGTCGGGAGCCTGATCTACCTCTACCTGCCGCTGATTCCGGACCTCGCCGAGGTCGCCAGCCGCAGCTCCGGCGCCAAGCGGAGGGTCTACCGGGCCCTGTCGTTGGGCTGGACCGGTTCGGATCGGCAATGGCAGGCGCTGGAACGGGCCATGAAGCTGATGGCCGTCCTGATCCTCGCAATCGCCGTCTCGGTGCATTCGGTCGTGGCGTACGACTTTTCGATGTCCGTCACGCCGACCTGGCACAACACGATCTTCGCCCCGTACTTCGTCGTCGGAGCGATTTTCAGCGGCATCGCCGCTCTGGTGCTCGTGATGGCGGTCCTCCGGAAGACGATGCGGCTTGAGGACTACCTGCGCGAGGTGCATTTCGTGAACCTCGGCAAGCTCTTGCTACTCATGAGCCTTGTGTGGCTCTACTTCACGTTCTCCGAGCACCTCACCACTTGGTATGGGAACCTCTCCCTCGAGATGAGCGTGTTCAACGTCCGGGAGCACGGATTCTACGGGCTCCTGTTCTGGACAATGGTCGCGTTCAACTTCGCGATCCCGCTCATCCTGCTCGGCATCTCCAGGCTTCGGAGCATCACGTCCGTGGCGATCAGCAGCATGACCGTGTTGGCAGGGATGTGGCTGGAACGGTTCTTGATCGTGATCCCTCCCCTGTCGACCCCCGCGCTGCCGGCCAACTGGGGCAGCTATGCTCCGAGCTGGATCGAGCTCTCGATCACAGCCGGAACGTTCGCCGCAATGGCGCTACTCTACCTACTGTTCGTGAAGGCGTTCCCGATCATCGCCATCTGGGAGTATGACGAAGGCATACCTGCACGCTGAGTTTCCAACCCACGAGGCAGCATCGGCCGCGATCGCAGCCCTGGCCTCCCAAGGGGTTTCGAAGGACGCGATGGAACTCTATTCGCGCCGACCCGTGGAGATGGAACCGCCGCCGCTCCCCCGCAGAAGCAGAATGTCCCTGGGAGCCGTGCTCGGCGCGATCACGGCCGGGACGGCGGCGACTGCGCTCATGTTCCACATTCAGCTCTCGTACCCCCTCGTGACCGGCGGGATGCCGGTCACTTCGGGCTGGGCTACGGCTGTGGTGACATTCGAAGCCACGATGGCGGGGGCCGTCCTAACGACCGTGCTGCTGATGCTCTGGGAGGCAGGCCTAGGCCGGTCCCGTAGCGGGACTCCGGTACCGGAACTCCCGGACGAGGGAGTGATCCTCCAAATCGCTTGCGCAGAAGGCCCGGGAGCGGACTCCGTCCGCAACCGGTTGATCGAGGCGGGCGCTACCCAAGTCGATGAGGTGGCACTGACACCCGCCTGAAGGAACCGACCACCGGAGGTCCGGGCCCGACGGAAGGAGCGACCCCGAGCGAGACCACGAGTGGGGCTCGCGTCGCGTCGTTCGTCCCGGGGCGGACTGAATCCCTGCGCGGTAGCATGACAGAGAAGAGGCCGGTCCGCTCCGCGGCTGGACCGGACGTCGCGGACGCTGGGGCCACAGTCGCCGAATCGGTGACGGAGGGTTTGGCGGTGCCCGACGCTGCAAGCCGGGTTCCCGGTCATTCCAATCCAGTGCGGATGCCTCTGAGGCACGGGCGGTAACGATTCTGCAGGCCCGCCCTGGATTGCAGGCGCGGATTCGGCTCCATGATTTCCCCTTGGAAGTAATTCGATGCAACTGCCGATATTTCAGGTCGATGCCTTCACCGGGAGCGTGTTCAAGGGCAATCCTGCAGCCGTGATGCCTCTGGAGACGTTCCTGGACGATACAATCCTCCAATCCATCGCCACGGAGAACAACCTGTCCGAGACAGCCTTCCTTCGCCCTGCCGGCGAAGCTGGCGTCTTCGAACTGCGCTGGTTCACACCGAGCGTCGAGGTACCACTATGCGGCCATGCGACGCTCGCCAGTGCATTCGTGCTCATGACCGAAATCAACGCGAACCTCAGGCGGGTCGTTTTCAGTACCCATAGCGGACTTCTGGAGGTCAGACGTGACAGCGACCGCTACATCATGGACTTCCCCGCAATGCACCCGCAACCGGCATCCCGTCCAGAGCGGATCGTGGCAGCGGTGGGTGGCTACCCGAACGCGGTGCTGAAGAGCGAGAACAACTGGGTCCTGGTGTACGAACGTGAGGAGGACGTAGCAGCCCTCGATGTCGATGTCAGTGCGCTTGCGTCGGCGCTTGAGGAACTCGACCCGGAGGCCGGGGTAATCACCACGGCGCAGGCCGCAGATCCCCGCGCTGATTTCGTCTCTCGCTACTTTGCGCCCTGTCATGGTATTCCGGAGGATCCCGTCACGGGTTCGGCTCATTGCAGCCTGGTTCCATATTGGTCCAAACGCCTTGGGCGCACCGACTTGCACGCCTTGCAGATTTCGGCTCGCGGCGGAGAGCTGTTCTGCCGCAACCTCGGTCAACGCGTGGAGATCGCGGGCAGAGCCGTGATGTACATGAAAGGAATCGCCGAGATTCCGATATCCAGCTGATCGGCGCCGTCTTCCGATTGGTCACCCGCTTGGGATTGCATTCGGGCAGGCCCGCCAGTGCCGGCGCGATTGAGTTCGCCAGCCTCGTCTCGGCCGTAACCCGCGAACCTTGATGGAAGGACGGCGGCAAGACAGCGGGCCGGCGGTAGTCCAGCCTGCGCGACTACGCGACGGAGCAGCTCGGAAGCGTCGCGTGTACGAAATCGGCACGGCTGACGTCATGGCTGTCCTCCTGCCGAACCGGACCACAAAGACAGCGATGGCGAGAGGAGTCCGACAGAGGATCGGCGCGATCGTGCGGTGGCAGGTTTCTCGTTTCGGGCGTGGGTTTGTCCTTCACATGGACGGTGTTCGGCTCCAGAATCGGCAAGGTGCTCGACCGCGGCTGGAGCTTGCGGGCCGTCAAAAGAGTGACGCTCAAGGGCGGGCGGCACAGCCCCGAGGTGGCGTGAACTGAGGCCTCTGGCTTGGGGAGAGGCCCCGGGGAGGCTTCGCCAATGAATGATGGCCTGGTCGGACCCAGCCTCACCTTGGGGAATGGGCACGGAGGACTAAGAGGGCGTGGCTGCCGATCCCCCGCCTACCATCCGCGGCGCGGCCACGAGGCTGTTCGCGCCTAGCTCGCCGCTCTTCATGCGAGGCAGCGACTTGCCGCCGAAACGGCGCTGTACAGTGCCAGTCCCAGCCGACTCACGAAACGGCGCTCGCTGAGGAAGGCCGACAGGTGCAGACCGATCTCGGTTAGGATGGGCGGGGATCGCGTTGGCTGCAAGGACGAAGCATCTGGTATCCTAGGTGTGTTGGGAGGGGATACCCCATCCACATCCACCCCCCTCCCGACTGAGCTGCGCGGCTCCTCGGAAGGCCCGGCACCCTCCACTCCCCGGGCCTTCCGACCATAGGAAGGCTAGACCGTTTGCTCTAGGACCTACTCGGCTCCGGAGCTTCCTTAGAATTGCCGGTACGCATTCTCCGGCCCCGAGTGTCGGAACCAGCCGTTCCGCTGACGGTCGGTTCTCGGATCTCTGCCGGGTCCTTGAGGAAGATCCTTCGGCCCAAAGCCTGCCGCCCGGGCTGAGATTCGCGTCGTTCGATCACGCTCGGATACAATCCCCGTCGTGCCACGCATCAACCGTCGGGGTTTTCTGAAGCGGACTGCTGCCGGTCTGGCGGCAGCAAACGCCACCGAACTCTCATCCGCCCCCACCGCGATCCCATCGCACGAGGCAGTTCGGGTTCCCGGAGTCCACGCTTACGCGGAGCGAAGCCTGCCCGCTGGCGACAGCGTCAACTTCCGCGTAAGCAGCGACACCCCGTACGACCTTACGGTCCGACCCGCGGGCGGAGGGGATGCGGTCGCGAAACTCCGAGGGCACCAGCCTGCTGTCCAGCCCATCCACGTCGGCTCGTACGTTCATGTAGAAGCCGGGTTCTCGGGAATGCGCTTCGAGGCGCTCACGATCGAGACCTGGGTCCGCAGTTGGTCCCCCGAAACCCGCCAAGGCATCGTGACGGCATGCGAGCGGGACGCGGGATTCGGGCTGTTCGTTTCTCGCGGGGGCTGGGCAGAGTTCCTGCTGGGCAGTCGGCGCACGCACCGGACTGCCTTGCCTGTCGGTCGGTGGCGGCACGTGGCGGTCACCTGGGACGGTTCAATCGTCGCGCTGTACGTGGATGGCCGATTCCAGAGCAGTTGGAGGCAGTCCGGCACGATCCAGACCGGGGCCGCTCCGATACGCCTGGGCGCAACTGGCGAAGGCGGCGTGGCAACCGCGTTTCTGGACGGCGACATCGCCATGCCTGCGATCTACGCCAAGGCACTGTCGCCGGGAGAGGTGCGGGAGCGCTACGAGGGAAGGGGTCTGGCGGCTCCGTCAGATGCCGCCATCGCGTGCTGGCCTCTCGACGAGGAACAGGGCATACACGTGCGAGACCGCGCAGGCACCCGGGACGGTGTGATCGTCAATCGTGCTACCTGGATGATCGGCGGTCCGGCATTCGACGCCAAGGGTGTTCCGCGCTACGGGGACTACGACCCAACTTCGGACCTTAGGCGCGGTCACGGGCTGCGATTCGCCTCGGACGACCTGTACGACTGCCGATGGGAGACCACCCACAGCGTTCCGATTCCTGCGGACGCCAAGCCGGGGGTGTACGTCGGTCGGTTCGCCTTTCGGAACGGGGGCAAGCACCTCCGTTACGACGTCACATTCCTCGTGCGCCGAGCGCGCCAAGAAAGCAAGGCGCCTATCCTGATGCTCTGCTCGACAAATACGTGGCAAGCCTACAGCGCGACGCCCTTCGCCGTGAACTCAGATGAAACGTTCTGGGGAACCGGAGGTCAGGAAAACGCGCACGAGAAAGCGCCCGCCTACTGCTGCTACCGCGACCACGCCCAAGGGCAACCAACATACGCGGTCGGAATCAAGCTGCCCTGGCCCGTCGCTGGGCCGGACGTGATCTACACAAGGGACCGGAGCGATCTTGACTACAGCCACTTGGCGCGTGGCGAACTCTTCGCCCACCGGTGGCTGGATGAGAACGAATACGAGTACGACGTGGCCAGCGATCACGACCTGCACCGCGATCCGGACCAGTTGGAAGGGTACAAGGTCATCGTCATCAATGGGCACAGCGAATACTGGTCGGCGGAAGCCT
The DNA here is from genome assembly GCA_964461235.1 of uncultured Bryobacterales bacterium. GTDB lineage: Bacteria > Acidobacteriota > Terriglobia > Bryobacterales > UBA6623 > VXMF01. The sequence goes on from CAYWUV010000010.1 coordinate 26,295, forward strand.
ACGAGGGCGTCGACCGATTCCTCCGGTCCGGAGGCGCCGCCATCGTAATGAGCGGTAACACGATGTTCTGGCGCGTTTCGTACGACGAGGACGGAACCGCGATGGAATGCCGCAAGCACGGCACCGACATCGGTGGCCGAGACCGTGCGCACATCGGGGAGATCTTCCACAGCCACGACAAGCGTCGCGGGAGCCTGATGCGTTTCTGCGGGCTGCCGGCATGGAGGATCCTCGGCCTGGAGTGCATTGGATGGTGGCCGGTCAACACGGATCACTTCGGAACGTACACGACGACCAGGGCGGACCACTTCCTGTTCAAGCAGCCGGAAGACGTTGGGCTCGCCGAAGGTGACATCTTCGGAGCGCCCCCCGGCCGGAACCAGCCCCGTCCCGGTGGGCACGAATGCGACGTGCGCCCCAGCTTGGTCAAGGCGATCACCAGGCACGACCAGGGCGGCTTCCCCGTCCCGTCGGACCCGCCGGGCATTGTTCCGCTAGCGCAAATGGTCGACAGGAAGCGAAGGGGCCTCGACTACTTCGGCCGTTGGGAGCCGCTCGATCATGGCGTTTTCGCCGAGCTGACCTACTGGGAGCGCCCACAAGGCGGCAAGGTGCTCCACACAGGGTGCATCGCCGGGGGATGGGCCTTATCGGAGGACCCGAAAATGCAAGCGCTGGTGCGCAACGCCCTGCACCACTTCGGAGTTCCTCGAAAGAGCTGAGACTGACCGGACAGCGAGGGCGGAAAGCCGGAGCCAGCGGAAACGTTACCGGCGGAGGCTGGAGCCCCAAGAGGGTGTCGAGACTGAGCGGCAACCGGCGTCTCTGCTCAACCAGGATGGCCGACCGTTGCCGGCCACCCCCAGGGACTGGTACGATCAGCGCGGCCTTGGCCTGTCCTGCGTGCCCGACCGAGCACCCAACATCCTCTTTCTGCATGTCGATCAGATGCATGCGGAAGCAGTCTCGGCCTACGGTTCTCCGTATTGCTCCACGCCCGCCATCGACCGCCTCGCAAGGGAGGGGATCTCGTTCCGGAGGTCCTACGCGGCCCAACCGGTCTGCTGCCCCGCTCGGGCGAGCTGGTACACGGGTCGGACTCCCCTTGAGCACGGTGTTCTGACCAATGCGGTCCCGATCAACCCGGACCTGCCGGACCTGGGCCAGTGGCTCCGCAAGCACGGAGACTATCACGCGGCGTACGCCGGCAAGTGGCATATTCCTGGCCGGGACGTCGCGGCCAGCTTTGACTACTTGCACCCCGGGACGGGCATGGGCGAAATCGGCGACGGCGATGTCGGGCGTGCTGCCGCAGCCTTCCTGGCGCGACGCGAGTCGGATCACCCCTTCTTCCTGTCCGTTGGCTTCCTGAATCCGCACGACTGCTGCTACACCTGCGGGGCGAACGGCGGCATCGGAAAGTTCGAGTACGCCCCGACAATTGCAAGCGAGCTGCCTCCGCTGCCCTCCAATTTCGACCCCGATCTCCCGTGGCTGTCGGACGAGCAACGCGGCCGAGTCGGGCATTGGACGGAACTGGACTGGCGCTACTACATCTATTCGTGCTACCGCCAGACGGAAATGGCTGACGCGCACGTCGGCCTGGTCTATGACACGCTGCTCCGCTCGCGATTTGCCCGGAACACGCTCGTGATCTTCTCGGCCGACCATGGGGAGGGTATGGGGCATCACGGGCGCATTCTCAAGAACTTCCTCGAAGAGGAATCCTGGCGCGTCCCGGCCATCATGGTGGTACCCGGCGCAGAGAGGCCCGGGCGGGACGATCAGCACTTGGTTTCCAGCCTGGACCTTCCAGCGACGATCTGCGACTACGCCGGCGTTCCGGCGTTGCCGGACGCTGACGTGGGACGTAGTCTGCGCCCCCTGGTCGAAGGTGAATCCCCCGCATGGCGGACTCACGTGTTCGGCGAGACCGAGCATTCCGCAGCGGTGCAGGATGGCCGGTTCAAGGCCATCTTCTACCCCGAGGCACCCACTCGGATGTTCGATCTCGTGCAGGACCCGCTGGAGACGAGGAATCTCGCGGGTTCGCCCGAATACCGTGCCAAGTTGCGCACCCTGGCAGAGCGCCTCAGAAGCTACGTCCGCGGCCGAGCGATTTATTCGAGGCTCGGCGAAGACGCTCCCGGCTCCACGCGGAGCGGCGAGGCGCGCAGCGAGGTACTGAAGAAAGCCCGGAGGTGGTACCTCAGCATCGTGGAGGGACAGGGACTCAAGGCATGAGCGCTCCGACCCGCAGGGCCGCACTGGGCACGGCCGGCGCCGTCACAGCGCTGGCTGCCGCAGGCCGGCTCCCGATGCTGGGCCAATCGCACGCGGTCCCGGTCGGCCTGTCTCCTGTCCGGGGCTACCTGGGACGCCATTCGCTCGCAACCGGACCTGCCGGAGGCGTTGCGCAACGCTACGACGTATTGCGCTGGAGGGAGACGGATCCGCGGAGTGGCGATACCAAGAACCAGCGGATTGGGAGCCTGGAACTCAGCGTCGAGCATTCCGGGAGCGAAGTCCGGATCGCGGTGCTGCAGACGACCCGCTACTCACGTCCCCGAAACCGTCTCGAGGCCAGGATCATATGCAATGCCGATCGCTTCCTATCGCTCCGGGGCTGGACTCTCGACAGTACGATCGAGGGCCGTGACGATTGTCGCTACGAAGCTTCGGGACAGCGTGAGGGAAATCTGGTCCACATCGAGGACGGCCTATCCGACCGCGTCATTTCCGTAGAGGAGCCGCTTGTCTCTCAGTGGACCCTGATGCTGGCCGCAGCGGCAGAGCCGGCCATCGACGGTCGCGTCGGCCTACTCGAAGATCTCCTGCTGCACAAGCCGGGCCAGCGCTGTACGCCGGAACCAACCGTCCGGGTTCGGCTTGCGGGCGAGACGCACGAGCTTCGGTGCAGTTCCTGCCGAGGGCCGGGCGTCCTGCCAGTCCACTATTTCGCCGACGCCAGCGGATTCACGCAGCTCGTGACGCAGGGAGCCCTTGCGTGGGCCTTGGCGGAAATCGGTTGAAGCGAGCTCCGGTCTCGCCAGTTGGACGGCCATTGCTGCCAGCGGAGAATCCGTCTCCGACCGGCCCCTGCCCTGCCGACAGTGCTCGGACGCCGTCGTGTGACAGAAGGGCACGCGTGCGCAATCGCTGGGCGCAGCAGCCGCCTCGGCCGGTGCTGCGCTACAGGTCCGCGATCGGGCCCGTACTGGTATTGAACCGCTCCAGATCCACTCCCATCCGCTGCGCCAAGGAGAGGTGGAGGTTCGAAATCGGCGTATCCTCCGGGAGCACGATCCGGCGCCCGGGACTGAGCTGCCCGCCGCCGCGTCCGGCCAGCAGGACGGGCAGATCCTTCGTGGTGTGGCCGTTGCCGTTCTTCAGTGCCGAGCCGTACAGCACCATCGTGTTATCCAGCAGGGTCTTGCCGTCTCGTTCCGGAACGGCCTTCAGCTTCTGGACGAGGTAGACGAGTTGCGAGACATACCATCGGCTCACGATGGTGTAGGGCTCGGTGAGCTCGGGACTCTCCTTGTGGTGCGAGATCGAGTGATGGTCCCCGCTTACACCTTCCAGGAATGTGAAGTTCTGCCGGCTGAAGCCGTGGGCCATCATGAACGTCGCAACCCGCGTCGTGTTGGTCTGCAATGCAAGGACAATGAGGTCGAACATCTGGCGGAGGTGCTCGTCGCGGGTCGCCGGAATGCCGGCCTCGGGCCGGTACAGCTCGGGCTCGACGACAGGCTTCCACTCCGCGTCCCGGTCAGCCGGGCTGAGGTTGCGCTCGATCCTCTGCTCCACGTCCCGAACTGACGTCAGGAACTCGTCCAGCTTGCGACGGTCCGCCTGGCTGCCTCGCTCACGCAGGGCCTTGGCGTCGGCCAAGACGTGGTCGAGGATGCTGGCCTCGTCCTTGAGCTCCTGCCTGGTCTTCTTGGTGACTCCGAACATCCGGTCGAACACCGCCTGCGGCTCGATTTCCGGATCGACCTTGGTGTTATCGGATCGCCACGAAACCGTGTTGGCATAGGAGATCGCCAGACCATTCTCCCCGCCGGACCGTGGCGGCTCGGCACCGACCTCAAGGGACGCGATGCCGTTCTCGTGACCGATCCGCTCGGCAACCAGCTGGTCCAGCGAGGTACCCATGTTGGGCGTGTTAATTCGTCCTGAAGCTTTCTTGTGGAGGGGCGTGCCGGTAAGGAACGAAGACGTCGCCGCAACGTGGCCCTTTGCGCCGGTGGCCAGGTTCGAAATCACACTTACGTCTTCGCGAACGTCCGCCAAGGGCTCGAGGATGCGCGACAGCTTGTAGTCGCGGCCCGTCCCTTCGGGGTTCCAGTTCGGCGGGTACACGCCATTCGGATGGAAGAGGGTCACGAGCCGCACAGGATCCGAGGAAGTTGCCAGTCTCGCGGCACCCTGCGCTGACTCGGTCACCTCCAGGAAAGGCAGGGCCAAGGTCACGCCCAGGCCCCGAAGTACGTCTCGCCTTGCAATTCCGCCTGCTCTCACCGCTCGCTCTCCTCACCAGCACCCGCGTCCGCCTGCCGGAAACGGAAGGGGTAGCTCTGGACAATTTCGGCAACCAGAGTTGCCGCGCTGTAGCCGCTTTCGATCACAGTATCGCTAATTGCCTGGACTGTTGGCTCGTCGAAGTACTCCAAATCACGCCCTAGGGCGAACCTCAGCATCTCCGATGTCACCATTCGCGCGAATTCCTCGCTCCGGCCCAGCAGGATCCGCTTGAGTTCTTCGGGCCCTTCGAACTGCTCGCCGCCCGGCAGCGTTCCCGTTGCATCGACCGGCAGGCCGTTGTCGGTGGTCCGCCAGCGGCCAATGGCGTCGAAGTTCTCCAAGCCGAAACCGATCGGGTCGATACGGTCGTGGCAGACAGCGCACCGGACCTCATTGCGGTGCATCTCGAACATTTGCCGCAGGGTCATCCCCTTCGAGCTCTCACCGGGCTCGGGCAGATCGCCTGCGTCGGGGGGCGGGGGAGGCATCTCCTCGCCGAGCATCGTCTCCAGCACCCACTTGCCCCGGACGACCGGACTCGTGCGCACGGGCAGCGACGTCGCGGTCAGCACTGCGCCCATGCCAAGCACTCCGCCTCGCCGCCTTTCGTCCAGGGCAACCTCCCGGAATCGCTGTCCCACGACCCCCTCGATGCCGTAGTGATTGGCCAGTTCCTCGTTGAGAAACGTATAGTCGGCATCAAGGATCTCGAGCAGACTTCTGTCCTCCCGGACAATCCGATCGAAGAACCTCGTCGCCTCCTCCAGCATCGCGTCGCCAAGCGCGGGAGTGAATTCGGGGAACGCGACGTCGTCCGGCTTGATCGTGGTGCCGAGTTCGGCGAATCCAAGCCACTGGCCGATGAAGGCTTTCGTGAACGCTCGCGACCTCGGGTCGGCCAGCATTCTCTCCGTCTGAGTCTTCAGGGTCTCCGCCTGGGTGAGCCTGCCGGCCCGGGCCAGGCGCAGCAGTTTCTCGTCCGGCATTGACATCCAGAGGAAATAGGACAGTCGCGACGCGAGTTCGATGCCGCTCAGCTCGTATGCACCATCGGCGTCCCCGCCCTGTTCGAACCGGAACAGGAAACTTGGAGAGACCAGCGCGGCCTTCAGCCCCAGGCCAACCGCCTCCTCGAAAGGCTCGCCCCGCTTGGCCGCTCTGTCGTAGAGCGCCACCAGCCGCCGGACCTCGGACTCTCGGGGCGGGCGCCGGTAGGCGCGCTCGGCGAAACGCGCCAGAATCTGGCGCGCCGCCTTCCGTTCGGACACTCCGGTTCCGGGCTCCGAGATCCAGACGAAGGACCCGTCCTGCCCGGGTTCAAGGTCCTCGCTGATCTCCAGCCAGTCGAGGGAGAGCAGGACCGGAGGCCTCGGCGGAGGTTTCTTGCCGGCAGCCTTCGCTTCCTCCGCGAGCCGCTTGGTCTCGGCGGTCAAGCGACGATTGCGCTCGTTGGTCTCGGCGGTCTTGGCCTTGAACCAATGCAGGGAAACGCGGTGGCTTCCCCGAGCGATGTCGGCCTCGAATTCGTACACCTTGGGCCCGTGGGCATCGCCGGTGACGACGGACTGGCCAATCATGTGTCCCCCCACCCGCAACGTGACTCCGGGAGTCTCCCCTTCGATAGGCGACTCCCCCCAGGCCCGGACTCGGAACCGGTAGCGGCCGAAGCGCGGGAACGAGATATAGCGGTAGACCGTCTGCTGGTAGTTCCGCAGATCCAGCCCGTACTCGGTGAATGGGTGGTTCGTCTCGGTGAGGAGAAAGTCCTCGATCTCGAGGCGAACGTCCAACTTGTCGGCGGACTGCCGAGTCTCGATCAATGCTTCTACCACGTTGCTGGCGGCCTCGAGGTATTTCTCTGCCAGAAGCGGCGCGACAAACAGCCCTTCCCGGTCATTCCGGAACCCGCTCTCGCCTTGGCCGTCGGCCGGAAAGGAGTCGGCAGGCCGCAGGTCGAGGCCCGTCAGATCGCGGATCGAGTTGTTATATTCGGTGCGGTTCAAGCGTGGGATCGTGACCGATCCGGGATGCTTGAACTCGCTCCAGTCGAGGTGGTTGATAGCATCGTCGATCCACCGGATCAGCCGCTCGCGCTCTTCCACGCTGGGCTGCGGGTCGACCGGCGGCATCTCGTTCTCGCGGAGCACGCGGAGTGCCCGGGTCCAGACGGAGCGGTTGCGCACGACAGAGGCGTGGTCGGTGAAATCGGAGAAGACGATCCCAGCCGTGCGCAGCTCAGGTCCGTGGCAGCGCGAGCAGTAGGTCCGGAGAAGCGGCTGGATCTGATCGCGGAACGCGGCATCGAGGAGATCGTTGCGCGGGGACGCAGCGAGCGTCGCTGCCAATGACAGGAACAGCAGGCTCCCCGCCAAGCGTAACGATGCCATGCCAACCGCCGGTCCAGAATCCGAGGTACGGAGACGCTGACGGCTCCGCAACGCAGCAAGCCCGGCTGCCGAAGCCGTTAGTCGTCAGCCCAGTACCCGTCTTGGAGACTAGCACAGCAGTGCCGGGAACGCCTTGGGTGACCGCGCCGGGTCCCGTATTCTCAGGGCAGAATCGACATGCCGACCGTCGAGAGACAGGGCCGTTTCCGTTCTATCGTGCGATGGCTGGCGCCTCTGGGAATCGCTGCTGTGCTGGCACCGGCATGGACTCTCTACTTGTCGGGCGGCTTCCGGGCAACCAGGGGCTGGTACATCCTGATCGCCGCCGGACAGGTTCTCGCGCCGCTGTCACTCGTCGTGCTGCTAGTCCACACGATCAGGAAGCGGCGGTTCAGCCGGCCGATGCAGTTGACGTTTGCACTCACAGCCTTGGCGCTGTGGCCCGGCCTTTGGGGCGTGGGCCTCCTGACCGTGACGTTTCCCTATGACCTAGAGACCGCACGCCTGACTGCAACGGTCCGCCTTCCTTCCAACGAGCGGTTGCGGGGCGCCCTGGGTAGGCGACCGGGTCGCGACGAACTATCATGCGGCGTTCCCCGACCAGCGCCGGGCGTACGACCTCTTGGTCGAACCGGCGATGCACGGATCCGAGAACCTGGCGGACTACGGTTGCTATGGCACGCCAGTGGTCGCCCCGGTCTCCGCACGGGTTCATCAGGCCACGGACGGCGCGCCGGACGAAATCCCCGGGAAGGCCAGTGGAAATCGCGAGAACCCGGCTGGCAACACCGTGACGCTGGAACTCGAGACGGGAACGTTCCTCGTCATGGCTCACCTGAAACCAGGCAGTGTCCGGGTCAAGGAGGGCGAGGCTGTCACCGAGGGGCAGCAACTCGGGGAGTGCGGGAATTCCGGCAACACGAGCGAGCCGCACATCGCACATCCATCACCAGCGCCAGGACCCCAAGCAGCGACGGCTGAACCTTGCGGAAGGCCTACCCCTGTACTTCCGAGACCACGACGGCGATCCCATGCCCGAAGGAGGGTTCGACGAGCGAGACGGCAAGCTGGTCCCAACCGGAGCGATCGTGCGTCACATCAGGACCCCGGAGACGGCCTTGCCCGAGACAACTGAGTAGCCCGGCCGATGCCGAGCCCGGCTACACGTGGGTCCGGAACCGATCCTTGATGATCCGAACGACGTCGTCGGGGTCCTTCCGCCACCAGACGCGTTCCGAGAAGATCTCGACCTCGCAGGGACCCTCGTACCCAGCCTTCTCGACGGCTCGTCGGATGGCGGGAATATCGATTACCCCGTCGCCCATCATGCCCCTGTCCAGCCGCAGATCCCGGGTCTCGGGAAGCCAGTCGTTCACATGAAACGCACAGATCCTCGACCCGGCGATCTCAAGTTCCCTCTCCATCCTGGGGTCCCACCAGACCGCGTAGGTGTCGACTACAATTCCGACGGTCTCGTCGTCACCCAGCACGTCGCACCAGTCGTTCGCTTCCTCCAGCGTGCACATCACGGCCCTGTTCGCGCACAGCATCGGATGCAACGGCTCCAATCCCAGCTTGACACCCGCCTGACGGGCGTCTGGCACGACCTGCGCAATGGCCTCCAACGCACGTTCGCGAGCTCCCTGGAGGTCCTTCGAATCGCCCATGAGCCCGCCCGAAAGCACGACGACATGGTCGGCGCCAATCGTCGCAGCCTCTTCGATCACCCGCCGGTTCTCGTCCACCGCTGCCTGCCACTCCCGCGAATCCGGGGACGTGGCCAGTCCCCCCACCGACAGGCCTGTCACCTCCATTCCGTTATCCCGAAGGATGCGGGCACCCTCGTACACGCCGATCTCCTGCAGCTTGTCGCGCCACACCGTCGTCTTCCGCACCCCGTGCCGGGCCAAGCCCTCAATTGATTCCCGGAACGACCATTGGTCCCGGAACGTGACTTGGTGTATCGCCAGCCTAGACAAATTACTCATGATATAGTTTTGTTTTAATATGTAGCGCGGCCGCCCGACAGATCGAAGACGGCTCCCGTGCAGAAGGTGCATTCGGGCCCCGCAAGCCATGCCACCATGTCGGCGACTTCCTCGACCGTGCACAGGCGGCCCATGGGAATCTTTTGCTTTACCATGGCGATATAATCGTCGGTCATCTCCGCGAGGAGGTCCGTTTCGACCATTGCTGGCGTCACGCAGTTCACGAGGACGCCATCATCGACCAAGTCCTTCGCGAGGCTCTTCGTCAGGCCGATCACCCCGGCCTTTGCCGCCGAGTACGCGGGGGCCTTCGCGTTGCCTTCCTTGCCCACAACGGACGAGACGTTCACGATGCGGCCACTGCCCTTACGCCGCATGTGCGGAATCACGGCCCGGCAGCACAGGAAGACGCCGGTGAGGTCTACCGCCAGAACACGCTCCCACGCGTCCCGCGGATACTCCCAAGCGGGCACGGTAGGGCCGTTCACTCCGGCGTTATTGACCAAGACATCGATGGCTCCTAGGGTCCCCAGCGTTTCGTCCACGGCGCGCTCGATCGAGTCAGCGTCGGTCACGTCCGCGGCGAGTGCAACCGCGAATGGGTGTTCCTCCCCTAACGGCGAAAGGTCGGCGTCCCAAGCGGAAATCCTGAACCCGGAGCGCTGGAGGCGCCCGGCAATGCCGAACCCGATGCCCTTGGCGGCTCCGGTCACGACTGCGACCCGGGCATCGCGCCTGGCGCCTTCTCTCCGCATTCGGGGGCTCGTAGAATAGCACCCATGAGCGATTTCCACGTCGCGGTCGGCCATGCAGTGACGTTCACCAAGACAGTCAGCGAAAGTGATGTCTACCTCTTCGCGGGGATCACCGGGGACCTGTCACCGAATCATGTCGACAAGTCGTACATGCAACGGTCCAAGTACGGCCGGAGGATGGCGCACGGTGCCCTTCTTGTCGGTTTCATGTCAACGGCCTCGTCGATGGCGATTGCCCACTGCAGGGACGACGAATCCGAGACCCCGGTCTCGGTCGGCCTGGACCGGGTCCGGTTCATCGAGCCGGTCTTCCTCGGGGATACGGTGACCGTGCGCTACGAAATCACTTCCATTGATCTCGTCCGTCGCCGCTCGGTCTCCAAGATCGAGGTCACGAACCAAGACGGGACACTCGTAGCTGTAGCAAGCCACATCCTGCAGTGGGTGCCGAACGCATAGCAGTGCTGCATTCGTCCTCCAGCCAACCACTCCGGTAACTCAATCGAACCACATAGGCCCGGCTCGCCCGCGTTTTCTTCGACACCTTCCGGTCGCATCGCGGTCTTCCTCACGAGGCCAGGAATCCGAAGCGGCTCCGGAGCACTTCTCCGAGGATTGAAGCCGTGATTGCGAGCAGGCTCATTGGTCCGTCCGGCACCGATGGGCAACTTGTTACGAGCCGAGGCGAACTGTGAACGCTGGAGAACGCTACTCCTGATGCCGTTCGGGCAGAATGATCCGCTCCCCTCCCAACAGGGGGAGCGACAGGATCGCTCCGCTCGAGGGATCGAACTCAACTCTCGCCAAGCGGGTCCCGTGAGGGCGATACACCTCCAAGCCAGCAGGCACTGCACTCGTCCCTCGCCCGACCCCGCGGCCCAAGAACCGGCCAATCGACAGGCCCGGAGCCACAGCCTCTTCAGCACTGTTGAGAGCAACCGTCACGTACAGGTTGATCGCCAGTTTGCTCGACGCAGTCCGACACCATTCGTTCGAACTCTCGTCAAGGCATTGGCGCGGGTCCTGCGAGATTGCCGCAGACCTCGTTTCCAGTTCCTCGCGGGTGGACCCGCTGACGAACAGCACGTCGTGGTCAGTCGTCTCCGCGACTCTCGTGAGGTAGGCCATGCGAATGAAGCGGCCCTCGGGTATGAACGAAATGGCCGTCGCTGCAGGCCGTTCGAGCAAGACAGCCTCGCCGTCGCAATAGAGAGTCGTGTGATCCCGCTTGAGGCGTAAGTCTCCGTTACCGGCGACCGTGATCAAGTACCAGCTTTCCTCGTACCCAACGAGGTTTGACGAGGCCCGCAGCTGAAGGCCCAGCCCTCCGGCACCATCGGAAACGGTTGATTCGACGGTCACATCCGGCCCTTCGGCATCGTCGCGAAGAACCGGGCCGACCACCTTGAGCCTCTGGCCCGGATAGAGGTCGATGGCATCCGAGGCCGACGGTTGGCCGAACGCAATGCGATACGTGTCCCTTGCTCGCAGCGGAAACGCTTCGAGAACGGCCCTTACGAAACGAGCGCGCTCGTCGACCGGGAGACATCCACTGTCGCTCAAGTTGTCTACCCAGCGCGACAGCCATCCAGGCGGCCCCACCCCGAGAGTCTTCTGGCGAATGGACACCGTGACCGTGTTGCGTCGCGACGCCACTTTGATCCCATCGACATGGGACGTGCAGTCAGGGTTGCGTGTCGACGGGTGAACTGGAAACGTCTTCGCGTTCCCATGCAGGCTCGTGATGCCGGGCGGGACGAGCATCGGCCCGCCCGCAACGTCCACGAGCCGGTAGGACCCGGCATGTCTCGCACCGCAGCCAACCGACGCCAAGCTGGCGAGTCCCAGCGCGAATCCGATGACTCGAGCGACCGCGCGCCCGGTTCCGCAGTCGGGGCTGCGAAGGGCGCAATCGAACCGATCCACGGAAACTCCTACGCAGCTTGGATCGCTTCGGTTCCGTGATCCACGGGAATGGCGAGCGAAGCAGCAGGCTTCGATGCGGCACGCCCTGCGGTTCATCGCGGAGTTGAGGATCGACGCTCTGACTGGAATCCTGCCTGGTCGGCGTTTGCAGGCGTTGGTCTCACGGGCTCTCCTCTCCGCGCGGACAGATGCACAGCCTGGGTGGCCGCTAGGGTCAGCAGTGCGTCCGTTGGACCGACGAGCGGGTCGGCCTCCCCGCGAACCACATCGCAGAAGTTCCTCAACTGAGAATGGAGCGCCGCCCGTGGCGGCAGAGTCCGGTCCCGGGCGATGATCCTTCGGCTCCACCCTTGCCCGCCCCCGGGCTCGTACTGCCATAGCCGGATGCAGGGAAACTCGAGCGATCCCCCAGATCCGAAGAAGCGGTAGCAGTTCTCACGGGACGGAGGGATCGCGGGATTATCGGCAGTTCCCCGCTCCCATCCCCAAGGAGATGGGGCGGCATCGGAGAACGAAATTGTCGCGAGCGCACCCCCGGCGAAGCGGATCAGGATCGCCCCTGTGTCCTCGACACCCAAGCCTCTGTTCTGCGAGGTGATCTCGGCGTACACGCTTTCGACCTCGCCGCACAGGTGTCGCAGCATGTCCATGTCGTGGATCATGTTGATCAACACGGGTCCTCCGCCGGAGCTGCGCTTCCATTCGACACTGAAATAGGCGTCCGGCTTGCGGACCGCCCAGATTCCAGACACCCCGATCAAGCGACCGATTTCGCCGCGGCGCAGAATGCTACGGGCCTCGCTGACAGCCGGATCGAATCGGCGATGGTGGCCCACCAGGATCGCGACGCCAGCGGAAGCCGCCGCGCTCGCCAGTTCGAGACCGGACGCCACCGTGTGCGTGAAGGGCTTCTCCATCAGCATCGGGACACCTCTCCCAACTAGCTGAAGGCCGACTTCCGCATGCAACTGGGTCGGAGCAGCAACGATCACTCCCTCGAGCCGCTCCTTGTCAAGCATCTCGACGTACGAGCTGTAGTGCGGCACTCCGGCGGCCGACGCCACATCCGCCACGGCCGGCTCGGGGTCCGCCAGAGCGACAAGCCAGCAGCGCTCTTCAGCCTGCACGAGTTCCAGATGCCGCCGGCCGATCACCCCGACACCAACGATTCCGAGGCGGACAGGCGGTCGCGCCGTGCTCATGCGGGCACCCTTTCTTCCTCTGTGAAGATGGCCTGGGCCATGCGCTTCGGCTCCTGCGGAATGAGCGGGGAGAATCCCATGCGGTCGAGCACGTCGGCCTTGATGTCGATGCCGGGCGCAACCTCCTCGAGAACCAGTCCTGCCGGAGAGAGCCGGAACACGGCCCGTTCCGTGACGTACAGCACCTCCTGATCCGTACGCACCGCCTCCTGGCCGCTGAATGTGATCTGGGCCACCCTATCGACGAACTTCCGCACCTTCCCGTAGCGTTCGATTCGCAAGCGGCCCCGGCCGATCTCGAAGCGACTTCCCTTGGCCTCGAATGTCCCGCAGAAAACCACTTTGGCGGCATTCTGGGCAATGTCGATGAAGCCCCCCGGCCCCACCGGGACGCCCTGCAGCTTCGAGACGTTCACGTTTCCGTCGGCGTCGGTCTCTCCCATTCCCAGGAACGCGAGGTCCAGGCCCCCGCCGCTGTAGAAATCGAATTGCGACGTCGAGTCGATCATGGCCCGGGGGTTGCGCGCGAACCCGAACAGGATGCCGTCGAGCAACTCCCCGCCGTACGTGCCGTGCTCGATGGTCTGGTAGTAGAGTTCGACGTCGCCACGGAAGGCTACGAGCTTGGCGATCGAATCAGGGATTCCTAAGCCGTAGTTGAGAATTGCGTCCGGGCGGAGTTCCCGGGCCGCGCGGCGGGCAATGACGCGCCGGGCATTGACCGGGCCGAGATCCAAATGCGCCGGCTCGCTCCCGAACGGCGGCAAGGCACCTGACAGAGCCGGGTCGGGACCGGGCGCGTAGCTCTGCGGCTGGGAGGCATCGACCACCACGGCGTCCACCAACGCGCCCGACACGTTCACCGACCTTGCCGCCAGCGCCCCGCACTCGACTTGCTCCCGCACCTGAGCCAGGACCCTGCCGCCGGTGTTATGGGCCGCCAATGCCAGCGAGAGGGCATCCAGTGTCGCCCCTTCTCCGTCCAGGCACAGGTTGCCGTCCTGATCGGCGAGCGTTCCCCGGATGCATACGGCTCCGACCGGAAACGGCCTGTATCGAAGAAGCGTGCGGCCGTCGATCTCGATGAGTTCGACAAGGTCCTCCCGAGCACTGGCGTTCATCTTTCCGCCCTCGACCCGCGGGTCAACGAATGTGCCCAAGCCGACATGTGTGGCGAGCCCGGCCGACCCGCCCCGATCTCTCGCATCAGCTGGGTGATCACTTCCGCGGGCAGTACGTAGGCCTCGATCTCTTCCGAGCGTGCCATTTCCTGCATGCGAGGCGACCACACCCAATGGCCGCCGATCACCCGCTTGAGCATTCCTGGGTGAGCGAACCGGTTGACCCCCCGCCGGTCGCGATCGCCGAGTCCCAGCGCGTGCACCAGGGTGAGCCCGCGCAGCGAACCGGATTCCAGGAAGCGCCGCTCGATGGCGTCGAGGAGGGAGTCCGGCTCGACGAGGCCTCCTCCACCGCCTGTGACGCCGATCGTGCAGCCGTCGGGAACCAGCTCCGCGGCAACCTTCGCGGGTACGATCTTATTGCGCATCAATCAGACGACAGCCGTGGTCTTGCCCTACGGCAAGATGCGAGCCTTGCGGTAGGTCTCCATGATCTCGAAGAACCGGGCGACGCTGTTGTCCCAGCCGTCGAGCCCGTGTTTCCGGGACCTGTTGTGACACAGGATCTCGTCCCAGTCCCGTTCCAAGGTCGCGTCGGCGAACGGCCAGTTCGCCACGCCGCTCAGCTTGCTCGGAACCAGGCGATGACGCTGGCAGACCCGATGCCAGACCTCTTCCTTGTCCGCCATCGACTCGGCCAGGAGCCTCGGACACACCTCTCCTTCCTCGGTCCCGAAGAGCCGGGCCAGTTGGGGCCAGACCGCATGCCACCGGAACACGTCCGTATTCGTGACGTTGAACGCCTTGGCGGCGCACCGCGGTTCGGTAGCGATTTTCTCCATTGCCCGAGCGAGGACCTTCAGCGTAGTGACCTGCGTGAGGCTGTCGAGCGCCCCGGCCGGACCCGGAAACCGGAGCGGCACGCCCAGATCGCCGCAGATGGCGGCATAGCAGCCCAGCGTGCTCACGATGTTGCGGGCGATATGGGGGAGTAGTGCAGCAAGGTGTTCGGACGGGATGCGGACCAGCTCCAGCCGGCCCGTTCGGAACGGTCGCACAGGAAGTCCTGCTGGGCGTGGTAGAAGTTGGTCACGGCGCACCGGGCCTGTTCCTCGCGGGCCGGGGTAGGAAACGGACCCAAGTGGACGCCGTAGTACTTGCCACCCTGGACCAGATGGACATGCTCCAGCTCGGTGGATGCCCGCTCGACCGCTTCGACGGCGTTGTTCAGCAGCCGCAGATTCTCGCTGGTGCTCTCGACAGGCTGGTCGGAATGCGTTACCTGCGCGCTATAGAAGACGTGCGTAACGGGAGGGTGCCGGACGAGCGACTCCGCGCAAGCCGCCGTGGCGAGCAGGTCGCGGTGAAGGTAGGTAACCCCGTCCGCTGGATACCGGGGCGGCCTGCGTGCCACCCCAAGCACGTTCCAGTCACCAGAGGATGCGAGATGGGAAGCCAGCGCGGTTCCGACTGCGCCGGTGGTCCCGGCGATGAATGCTGTCTTGCCTGGCACGGCGATCGGGAAACCGCATGGTATTCTCTGGCATTCCTCCATGGCAAATGCTCTCGAAGACAGGGTTGCCGTGGTTACCGGAGGGAGCCGGGGCATTGGCCTTGCCATTGCCTCGGAGCTTGCCCGGAACGGGTGTGACTGCCTGCTAGCGGCCAGGAGCGAGACCAATCTCCTCCGGGCTCGCCAGTCAATCAGCGACGCGAGCGGCCGTCGGATCGAGATTGTCGTTGCGGACCTGCGGGCAGCCGAGGGGTGCGAGAGAGTCTACTCGGTGCTGACGGGTTCATTTGGCCGATTGGACATTCTCGTCAACAACGCTGGCGCCACCAAGGGAGGTGACTTCCTCGAGCAGACCGACGAGGTCTGGCAGGACGGGTTCGCGCTGAAATTCTACGCGTGCGTCCGGCTGAGCCGGTTGTTCTGGCCGGAACTCGTCCAGAGTCAGGGATGCGTCTTGAGCATCGTCGGCGGGTTCGCACGTACGCCGGACCCGGATTTCCTGATCGGGGGCGCGGTCAATGCCGCGATGGCCAATTTCACCAAGGGCCTGGCAGCGCGCGGCAAGCGCGAGGGGGTGAACGTGAACGCCATCTACCCCGGCCTGACAGAAACCGAGCGCGTGCAGGAACTGTTTGAGGGGCGCGCGGCTCAGCTGGGTGTGTCAGTGCAAGAGGTTCGGGAGAGAGCGATCCGGAGGCAAGGCCTGAGCCGGCTGGGAACGCCGGAGGATGTCGCCAAGCTGGCAGCATTCCTCTGCTCTCCGGACGCGCGCCATATCCAAGGCACGGCCATCGCCGTCGACGGGGGCGCGACGGAGGATCTCCACTAGGTGGCGGACCGGCCGGTGCTAGCGGAGCGCCTCCTTGCGGAAGCGTGGAATTCGGGGGTCCGGTTGTCCAAGCTGGGAGAGCTCCGGCCGTGTTCCAGGAGGGAAGCCTATGCCGCGCAGGAAGCCATGGCAGCGGCACTCGGCCTGCGGAGCGCGGGATGGAAGGTCGGTGCGGCGACACCGGCGATCATGGCTGCCACGAACCTCGACGCACCCATTCCCGGTCCGGTCTACGAGTCGCGGGCCTACGCGAGCCCGGCCTCGCTACCGACACGGGAACTCCGATTCTCCAACCTCGAGACCGAGTTTGCATTCCGCATGACCGAGCGACGGCTTCCCCGGCAAATGCCTGGCGATGCCACGGAAGCCGCGGGTGCGGTTGTCGCTTGCGCCGCGTTCGACCTGAGCCAGTCGCGGTTCTCCGAACCACCGGACACGCTGTCCGAGATTGCGGACAGCGGCAACAGCGGCGGCCCAGTTCTCGGCCCGCAGATTCCAGGCTGGCGCGAGATTGACCTGACCGCAGCCGGGGTGACGTTGCGTCTGGACGGCGAACCGGCCGTGATGACCTATTTCGGCGGTTGGCGGCGGGATCCCTTTGACGTCCTGATCTGGTTCCTGAACGACCTCGGCGGGAGGGGCATTGGTCTCGCGGAAGGGTCGTTCGTCTTGACTGGGTCGGTCACGGAGCCGCAGCCGCTCCTGCCGGAGACGTGCGGGTCGGCTTTCTTTGAAGGGACAGGTGCAGTGCACGCGTGCGTTGGAGGCCGGCAATGACTGACTTGAGGTATCCCCGGCATGTCGTGATCCTTGGCGCAGGCGCGATGGGCTGCCTGTTCGGCGGCCTCCTGAAGGAAGACGGCCTCAATGTCACCCTAGTCGACATCCGGAAGGATCACGTGGACGCGATCAACAGCCGCGGGCTCCGCATGGTCGGATTCGGAGGCGACCGGACGATTCCGGTCCGCGCAACCACCGAGGCCGCGAGCGTACCCGCGGCCGATATCGTCTCGGTACAGTGCCAGGCGGCTCACACATCCAAAGCCGTGAAGTCAGCGGCGGGAATGTTCCGCGACGGTACTGTCGCGATCAGTTTCCAGAACGGCATCGGGAACGAGGAGGCGATCGCCGAGATCGTGGGCGAGGACAGGGTACTGGGAGGATGGACCGCCTTGGGAGCAAGCGTCGAAGCGCCCGGAGTGGTACGCAACTATGGTGACCAGCCGACGGAGCTCGGCGAGTTGGGTGGCGGCGTCTCCGCCCGGGCCCGGGCCATCGCGGAGGCGTTCAGCGAGGCCGGCCTGCCGACAGAAGCCAGCGGCCAGATTGTTACCGGGATGTGGAAGAAGCTGCTGGTCAACGTCGGCCTGAGCGCTCCTTCGGCGCTTACCGATCTGCCGATCGGCCAGGCCGCGGCGGTTCCGGAACTCCGGGCGGTAATCGGCAAGGCGGTATGGGAGGCTTCCGCGGTAGCCAACGCAGCGGGAATCGCCATGAGTGCGCCCGAGGCGCTCCGAATTCTCGACCGTTTGGGCGGAACCGGGGCCAACAAGTCCAGTCTCTGCGTTGACGTGCTCAACGAGCGGCTGACGGAAATCGACGTGCTCAACGGGGTCATCGTGCGGCTAGGACGGGAACTCGGAGTTCCGACACCCGTCAACGAGACGTTCGTGGCGGCAGTCAAGGGACTCGAATCACGGTATTCGAAGCGGCGTGGAAGGACTTGATGTCACCTGAAATGCAGGGCTTGGCGAGTTCGTCCCGACACGTTGGCTTGCGTGTCGAGGGCGAGGTGCTCCGGATGACGATCAACCGTCCGGCAGTTCGAAACGCCCTGCATCCCAAGGCGCACAGCGAGCTGAACCGAATCTTCGACGCGTCCGCAGTGGACAGCACCGTTCGCATCGCCGTGATCCGTGGGGCTGGC
Source organism: uncultured Bryobacterales bacterium (assembly GCA_964461235.1). GTDB lineage: Bacteria > Acidobacteriota > Terriglobia > Bryobacterales > UBA6623 > VXMF01. Next base: position 44,470 of record CAYWUV010000010.1, read on the forward strand.
AATGAGGCATTCCGTTCGGGATCGGACCTCAAGCCAAAGACCGATAGCGCCCAGAGCGACCTCCCGCCGGGCGGCCTTGCGGGCCTCACCCACAGGGTCGATCTCGACAAGCCCGTCATCGCGGCGGTCAACGGGCACGCCCTGGGAGGTGGGCTCGAACTCGTGCTCGCCTGCGACCTGGCCGTCGCTGTCGACGGTGCTGAATTCGGGTCCCCCGAACCCTTGGTAGGACTGGCCGCGATGAGCGGGGGCATCCGGCGCGCCGTGCTGCACATCCCTTACAAGCACGCCATGGGCCTGTTGCTCACAGGCGGTCGGATCAGTGCCGGGTGAGCGCTCGAGTTCGGCTTTGTCAACGAGGTTGTGCTTCCAGCGAGATTCGAGGAGGCCATTGACCGCTGGGTCTCGAGCGCCCTGGCCTGCGCCCCATTGGTGATTGCAGCGACCAAGCAGGTCGCACGGCAGACGCTCGAAGTGCGCTCACTCTCGAAGGCGACCAAGCGACGCTACCCAGCGGCAAGTGCGATGCTGGAGAGCCGCGATGCGCTTGAGGGACTGCGTGCATTCGTCGAGAAGCGCCCTCCTGCGTGGGAAGGCTTCTGAAACCAGGTTCGGCCCCCAGTTCGAACCCAGTCGTCCAACATGAACTTCGCCGTATCGGAAGAGTCCCTGCTCCTGGTCGCGTCGGTCCGGAGGTTTGTCGAGGAGGAGCTCTGCCCCTTGGAGGAGGAAGTGGAATCCAAGGGCGTACTCGAACCAAACAAGGCCCGTGAGATCTTCCTCAAGTCCCGGAACCTCGGCTTCTACGCCATGAATATGCCCGAGGAGGTAGGAGGCGGTGGACTCAGCGCGGTCGACATGTGCCTGGTAGCACAGGAGATGGGCCGAACCAGCGACATCCTGGTGCGCAGAGCCTTCGGAACCGTCTACGAGCTCCTCTTGGAGTGCGAAGGCCAGCAGCGCGACGAATGGCTGCTCCCGGCGGTGCGCGGGGACCGGACATGCGCCATCGCGATGACAGAACCCGGAGCGGGATCGGATGCCGCCGGCATCCAGACAACCGCAACACCGGACGGAGACGGCTGGATCCTGAATGGGGGCAAGCACTTCGTGAGTGACGGAGCGTTCTCAGACTTCTTCGCAGTGACCGCGCGAACGGATCCGGAGGCCGGGGCGAAGGGGATCTCGGTCTTTCTCGTCGACAAGATGATGCCGGGCGTCAAGGTCGGGCGAAACCAGTCGATGATGGGGCTGAGAGGAGGCAGCCATATCGAGCTGTCATTCGATGACGTCAAGCTCGGCAGGAAGCACGTGCTCGGCGAGCCGGGACGAGGATTGCGTCTGATTCTCGGCACGATCGGACGCGTGAGGCTCTTCGACATCGGGGCCCGGGCTGTCGGCACGGCGACGCTGCTGCTCGAAATGATGACGCGGCATGCCAGGGACCGACGGCAGTTCGGCGTTCCCATCGGGGAGTTCCAGATGATCCAGTCCCAGTTAGCCGATAGTGCGGTCGAGATCGCGTCGGCCAGACTTCTGTGTCTCGAGACCGCGTGGGAGACCGACCAGGGGCTGGATCCCAGAGAAAAGGTCTCCATGGTCAAGGTGTGCTCGTCCGAAACCCTGGGGCGGGTCGCCGACCGGGCGGTCCAGGTCTTCGGAGGTCTCGGCTACTGCAAAGACCTTCCGATCGAGCGCATCTACCGGGACTGCCGGGTGATGCGCATCTACGACGGGACATCGGAAATCCATCGAGGGGTGGTAGCACGGGGTCTGCTGCGAGGCGGAGCGGCTACGGTGCTACCGAACGGAAAGGCGCTCGACGGATCAAACGGACCGAGGGTGTGAACTCGCTTGGTCAGCTCACGGAGCGTTGTCTACACGACTCGGTTGGGGTGACACTGATGCCGGGGCTTGTCGCGATCGTGGTGAGCATGCTCGCGTCCGGAGCGATCGCTGAAGTGAGCGACCCAGCCGTGGCGGTTCGGATTCTTTGAAAGAAACGTTCCTCCTGCCACGGCCAAGCCAGAGTCTCGGACCTGGACGTGCGCACGCCTGAGCGCGCGAGCCCGGCCCGAGCGTCGTTCCGGGCAGTGCGGAAGCCAGCCTTCTCTACCGGGCCGTCCGCCACGAACAAGATCTGCAAGGGCCGATGCAAGTGGACCGCCCCTCCAATGGGTGAAGTCGAGATCCTTGAGGCTAGGATCAACGCCGGAGCCATTTGGCCGCGCTCGCCTGACTCGGAGAGCACCGAGACATGGTGGTCGTTCCAGCCCGTGTGTCCCTCCGATGTCGCCTCCCGCGACGAGGGCCGGGCGCGATTGTCGGCTCCCGCGGATCACGGCATACTGAATGCGGGAATTGCACTCTTCGACGAAAGTTCAGCTGGGGTTGGTGCCGTAGGCCGACACGTGTTAATCACTCATCATCGGACTCGAAATCATTACGTGCGACTACGACCGTCTAGGTGATCGGTAGGCGAATCAATCCCGACATCTCAACAATTCCAAGCGCGAGATCCACGCGTTGAAACGAGGGCACTCGGACCGGATAGTATCAAGACCCACCTCCAATGCAATAAGTGGGCCATCCACAACTTTGCTGTACCTCGGCATAACTTGGGCCAGACGCTTGCTGGGTGCCGTTCCAGGGTCGTCGTTTATGTCTTCTGGGCCCCGACACTGCGATTTGATTCTCGCTAGTGTACGTCCGTATTGACGGTCATGGCCATAGAGTCGATCGAGAGCTTCGGGTTCGGAAAACAATAGTCCCTCGAATTCGTACTGCTGCACGTATGAGAATACCTTGGTCTCATCGTACTTGCGACGAATCTCCGCCTTAGACTTGAGATCGATGGCGGCTTGGAGGGCCTCTGGTGATGCATCACCTTTTTCCTTGAATCCATAATAGTCAACGAAGGACGTAACAGCGTCGAAGCTCCAAAAGAGTCTTGACATCTCCGATGCAACTCTGCCCGATCTTACATTACCATTGAGTAAGATCGGTTGAACTTCAATACCAATATCACGAAACTGATCCCTGATCATGCTCTTCAGGAATTCTTCTTCAGTTCGGCCTTCTGCAACAATTGCCAAACGCATCAAGGTCGCCCGCCAAGCAGGTTTTTGTGCCACAATTCTGCGGGAGAATAGTCCTGAATCCAGCGCTCATAATCATTCTTTCTTAACGTACGTATTTCCGTACGATCCCGAAGGATGTCTAGGACAACCGTTTGGTCCAATCCAAAGCAGTTTACAAAATATGGAGACTGCGTAGCTAGAATGACTTGGCAATCGTTTGCAACTTGCATAACCATGTGGGCAATCAATTCCATCGCGACCGGATGGAGGCCCAGTTCGGGTTCATCAATGAGCATCACGGATGGGAGCATTTCCGTTGGAAGATTCAGGAGAGTCACGAGTGCAAAAAAGCGGAGAGATCCATCCGATGTGAGATGTGGTCCGATTGTCTTGCTAGTTCCTCTTGGCTTCCATCGCAACATCACTTTCCCAGAACTTTCCTCAATATCGAATCGATCAAATACAGGAATTACCCTTCTAATGTGGCGAGATATTCGGTCAAACCTGTACGTGTGATCGCGTTCAAGTCGAAGCAAGACTGCCGCTGTATTCGCAGCGTCAGGTCGAAGCATGTTGTTGTCTTCGGCATCCCACCTTTGCTTTAGTCTCGAACTGTCAGATGTGTCATGAAACTGAAACACATGCGTGCGTTGCAATATAGCCCCGAATTCTATTCCCATCGAATGTGTGTTGCCAGGTCTCTTGGCTTGTCTGAACTCGCCAAGCCTCGCTTCCGATCGAGGGCGATCGAATACCTCGGCTGGAAACTCTAATGGGATACCGGAGCGAGGTCCAGCTTTTCTGAACACTTCCTTCGTCACCATAAGTTCATCGGGAAGGGCATAGCGAAGCGAGAAATCGTACTCGATTCGCTCGGTCCCGGTCTCGAGAGTCACTGTTGCACTGATTTCTGGAGTTTGCTTGCTACCGGCGAACAATTGATCATCCGCCCCCCCCTGCCGGGCAACGAATTCGCCAAGGCGTCTAAGCGCCATGCAATGCATCAACTCAAAGAACCGAAGGAAATTGGACTTGCCGGAGCCATTCGCGCCGATCAACACCGCTAGGCGTGGCAACTTGGCCTCTACATCCGCCAAGGACCGAAAGCCTTGGATGCGAATTCGGTCTATGTGATTCGATCGATTCATCGAGTTCGTCAGTGCGGGGTGTTGGCGTTCGGAGTTGTGCCGGGCATCCGTACCGTACAGTTCGCCCTCGCTCAATTGTGTCACGTGTTCATCGCAGTAATGGTAGGCATTCAGCGTGCGGGCCGTATGAGGCCTCCTAGGTCATCGGCTCAATTGCCCTATAGCGGAACGCGTGCCTACACCCGGCCCGGACCATTTGGCTTCCGCCAAAATGCCCCCGAACGCGTTCTCCATCTGCTGGGCCGCCGCCTGCTGGAACGAGCCCTACCGGGGGCTATTGGCGACGATGATTTCCGCAAGAGCGACTGGGAGCTTTGCTGCAGTCTGTCATTCAGTTCCCGCAGCCGGCGGCTACTCACTCGATGGTCCACAGCGCTACCGAGTCGGTGTCCTTCACGAACACACGGTTGCCCGATACCGTGGGCTGGGCCCAAGTGGCGCCGCCCGCCACCGAGTACCGCCGAAGCGGCTCGAATCCCACTCGACTGCTCCTCGCGACGATTAGCTCGCCATCGTCGTTGAGGAGCAAGAGAAACTCGCCGGCCTTGACGACGGCTGTGTTCAAAGCCGCCCCTGGCGGGCCGAGCCAGTGGAGGCTGCCGGTCCCTGAATCCAATGCGAAGTACTGGCCCCTCGATCTCTGGGACAAGCCGAATAAGGTCTTGCCGATCACTACCGGCGTACTGAGATACATCGACACTTCCGTCGTTTCCCAAGCAGTCTCGGTCTCCCACTCGCCATCATTCCGCATCAGCCTGAAGGCAGCGGTGCCCAAGTTGTTGCCGCTGACGATGACCAAATCGCCATGAATAACCGGCGTCGGGCCTCCTTGACCCCCCTCCCAAGGATGTTTCCAGAGCGGCGTGCCTCCCGGGAACGAAACGCCAATCACACCCTCTTGGGCTACCGAGATCACCTGGCGAACGCCCTCGACCTCAGCGAGGATAGGGGATGCAAAGAACCCTCCCGCGCCGGCGGTCCACACGATTTCGCCCGATTCGGCATTGAAGGCTGTCAGAGGTCCGTAGTTGCCCGGATGAGCTATTACGATTCCTTCGTCGGCAATCGGCGACGAGGCGGCGCCGAAATACGGTGGCTCCTCAGGTGCGTCGGTCCCCCACAGCAGTTCTCCACCGGAGGCGTCGAACGCAGCTACGATGCCGCTGATGCCCACAGTGAACAACTTGCCGTCCCTGTAGACGGGAGTCGCCTTGGGTCCGGCTCCGTGAACCGCGGCGGGCCCGCTTGGCTCGTAAGGTGCCGGATAGCCGGACTGCCAAAGTTTGTCGCCCGTGCTCGCTTCGAGCGGTGCCAAGACCTCCCGGCCTTCGCGCCGCACGAACGCGTAAACGACATCACGGACGACCAACGGAGTGGCATAGCCCCCGCCGATTTCGACCCTCCACTCGAGCTTGAGTTCGTCCGGCCGCCGGGCCGGCTCGACGAACGCACTGGCAGAACCGTCACGTCGCGATCCTCGCCACTGGCTGTAGTCGCTCGAAGCGTTTTCGATCTCGCCGTTACCGATGCCCGCGATCGATAGGTGCGCTTGGACAAGCACCAGCAGCCGGGGGACACGTGCAAGGCCTAGGCCCCGGTCCTTCATCTGGCCCGTTGCATTGGATTCTGCCCGCCCAGCGAACCGTTCGTCACCCTTGCGCCTTCGGACAAGCGAGCCAATACGTAGCGCAGACCCCTGCCGCTCTGGTTGGAAGCGCGTTCGCACTCGGCTCGCTCCAAGGGGACCCCTGAGGCCGTTCCGCCGCTGGTTGGACCAAGGACCTTGATGCGGAGCGCTGTGATGGGAGATCGCCACGAAGGTCCTTGGAGAGGCTCCACCACGCTCGAATTGTCTTCCCTTGCGCTGTGGGGCTCCCTGGATCAGACGGCGGGATGTGTGTTCACGACAATCGGTCACAGTCTGCCTTCGCCGTGCGCCCGAAGAAGGAGCCAGGCCAACTCAGCTCAGCTGCGACACCCTCCAGATTGCTGTCGCCGTCCTCGCCATCTCCTGTTGCCGGGCTTCAATCCGGCTCGGTGTCCAGTCCGTGTGTCTCACGGCGAGGTCCCGCGGCGAATGGTAGGCGCTCTTCGCGTACGAGACTCGCTTTTCGCTGTATGGCAAATTGCCGATGCCCCGGTTCAGACGCGTTTCGAGCAAAAGCAGGTTGCCGATCCTTGACGTTAGCGACCCGATGTCCTCGTCGGTGAATTCATCCCATCCATCGGACGGGTTCGTTGGGCAAATATGCTCGAGTGAGATGGAGTTGCTCTCGAAATCGATGCAATTCCCGGAAGCTTGGGATTCCAGCCTGGCAAGTATGTACCGGACCACCCTACGATTCCTCGACTGCTTGACCGAAATGGACTTGTCGGCAAAGGCCGCTCGGAACTGGTCGTCGCTGGGGTATACGGATCTCAGACCCGAGAGAACGGATTCAACGCTGGTGTCGCTGCCCTTCGCAATGCGGCTGGCGGAAGCGTGGTATCTTCGCTCCTGCTCGCTAGTCTGGAAGTTGCTGATCACGTTGTATCGGAAGGAGATCATCACGATCGCGCGCAGGAGCACCGCGAACTCGCTGTCGCCGAACTGCCGGTGAGCGGCGAGGAGCAAGGGCAGCGGCTGGCGGACACTGAACATCCGAAGGTGGCGGGCGAACTCCCGCAGTTCGGGTTTCCACGAGGAAGCGTCGGGCTGAGTCAGTGCGAGATAAGTATCCATGTCTTCTTCCATGTCCTGCAGAAGCGTGAACGCCTCTCGCCGATCTGTGACCCGTTGCCGGATGGTCTTGAAGAGGTCGGATTGCCTCACGAAGGTCCAGCGACTGATCCAGTGCATGCGGAGGAAATCCGGGAAGCTCTCCGCGCCTAGGCGACCAATGATCTGTTCCCAGCGGTCTTCAAGGGCCGTGAGTTCGTGTTCATGGTGGCCTTCGCGATGAAGGAGCGAGAATAGGTAGTTCTTGAGAAGATCCGTGGCAGAGAGCCTGACGCCCCTCGCGTTCAGGGTCTCGAAGACCTTGTACGCATTCAGCTCATCGGTTACCGTGATGACCGTGAAGAAGAGTTTGTCGCTCATTCGCTCGACCAAGCTGGCGACCGTCAAGCCGCGGTCATCGCAATCTTGGGCGAATTCTCGAATTCGCCTGTCGAACCACTCGAATGCCTTACGCAGACTGTGTTCCGAAGCCTTGAAGCCGCGTTTTGGCAGGTGGTCCGCAAGAGGGACGAGGTAGGTTTGAAAATAGCTGTCGTTGTAGCGGTTCAGTGTCAGTTTGGACTGAGGGACCAAGGTGACGGGGTCCAAGAATCCAATGTAAATGTAAGTGTGTCGCAGCCCGTCGATTCGCTGTTGAGTGCGTTCGACGTCCTTACCGTCCTTGATCAGTTTCTTGAGTTGCAGGAGCGCCGCTAATACCAGAATGCTCAGCGTGGTGAGGCGTTGCTGTCCATCGATAATGTCGAACTCTCTGTCGTCCTTTGACTGGAGAACGAGGTATCCCATGTAGTGGGCGGGTTCGCCCGAGGGGTCAAGGGTACCGAGGATATCGTGCCAGAGGTCGTCCCATTCCTCTTCCCCCCAGCTGTAGTCCCTCTGAAACCGCGGGACCCTGTAGGTGAGGCCGTTGCCCATCAGTTTGCGATAGGTGTCGTTTCTGGTATTGAAGTTCGTGCCTACCATGCATTGTCCCCGTCAGCGCCTCTCTGATGCGGACCGTTCGGTGGGACGCAGGCCCCGGTTCATGCCTGAACAAGTACTGCGGTCCGCGAGCAGTGGTCGCGGCTTCAAGACACCTGGATCCGTCGTGGCGGACACCGGCGGACTTCCCTATGCGGCTATTCGCTTCCCCGAATTGTAATTGATCGCCCTAACAGCTTGTCTCGAATTCCGTCCTTTCCAAATATAGTGTCGAGACTCCGAAGATGTCCCGCTAGCTCCTCGCAGTGGAATTCCAGGAAAGACCTTCGACCAAAGACTCTTGAAACAAGCACTCATTCGGGGTGGAGGCGCAATGGTCCTTGCCTTGGCAGTGGCAACGATGGCCCAATAGTTCGTCTCGCACCGTGCATTGGAACGGGACCCGCCGCCCGGGGAGGTAGCTGTCCTTAGCGGGCGTCAGATGCAGCTGCTGTGCCATGGTCAAGGGAGCCCTGCGATTCACTATGGTGTCTGGGCTTCCCGCCACATCTCTCCGGTGGGCTTCCGTGGTTGAGGACTTGGCCTCCTTCACTAGGGCGTGCGCGTACGACATGGCTGGATTCGCCAGGAGCGAAGACGGGCCCGAATGCCCTACGGTCCGCAAGATCGCAGCGAACTCAATGACCTGCTCCGCACCGCTGGCCTGGACCCGCCCTTTGTCCTCGTCGGCCGCTCTTTCGGAGGCTTGATCGCGCATTTGCATGCCAGTTAGTCGACTCACCTCACCCCGACGTGGCCCATCGCCATCGACCCGGGCATCTCGAAGAGACAGCAGACTTTGCGTTGACGTTGGAGATTCGGGGCCGATCGGCATCGCTCGACACACTATCGATGTGCCGACCGGCAGCCCGCGATCCCGCCCCAGATCGATGCGGAAATTGGAAAAGGAACTCCTGGCGACTGCCTGATCGTTTCGGGTGCCGGCGTCGGAGCACGCACGTCTGGGGGCAAGGAAAGCCGCCGAGAGTCCCGCGCAAGTAGGCCGGACGGCACTGGTTTTCCTTACCAAGTGGCAGCGCCGAAAGGACATGGCACTCTTGGCTAATCTGCAGGAGCAGTACAGGGATCTGTCCGCGAGCAGCGACCGACAAGTCGTCAGTGCAGAGCCGGTCACTTGATCCATCAGGACAAACCCGGCGTCGTGGAATCCGCCAACTCACCCGGTTCCTTGTGAATACCGCCACGGCGTGCACCTCTTGTCCTCCTGAGTAGAGGGCAGAACGCACGGTTCGACGATACGAAGGCCCATGCGTACCAATTCCGGGGGGGGCGGGGAGCACCAAAGGTGATTCTCCCTGTGCCGTCGGCAAGCTCTTCCGGCCACGCCTGTCGGGCGCGACCTGCCGCCCTGGCTCGCGGGCCGTTCGCCATCACGCTCACCCGACAATCCACCTCGCAGAAATCACCGAAGCTTCCATGCACAACTGCCTGGAACTCGTGACCCCTCTCCAGGTCTCCCCTCAAGCGCATCGGTCCGGCCGCCGAAGCCGTTTCGCTTTCCGGGGTTGGACGCGGTCCAAACATTCCCACGCCTCCGGACCCCACTACTGGATCGAGACGGTGACCGAGTTCGACGAGCGGCCATCGGCAATCAAGACGACCTCGACCTCACCTCTCCCGGCGAGAGTGCGCGGCAGCGGTCCAAGTACCACCACCTCAAGACCGGGCCACTGCGAGTGCGGCTCGACGGAGTTGACAGCGGCATCCGCATTGCCGACCAAGGCGTCCAGTTCTCGCTTCCATCCGCGGATGCCTGTGCCGATGATCCGCAAGTACAGGTTGTCGGTTTCCGCTCCGAGGCTCAACGGGACCGCTTCCCGGCTGCCGACCGGCGCGTCGAAGTCGGCGACCGAGTGGTACGAATACCTCCCCTCTGCATCCACTCGAACGGCATCTCCCCATGCGGCACCGGTTCCGTTGAGGTTCGCCGAGAACAGGCCGGGGGCGACGGCCGCAACCTCGACCAAGAACGGTTCCGACGCCGAGCCGGCGCTCCTGACGACCACACTCGCGGTCCCTAGCGGCACCTGCTCCGGCAGGAGGAAACTGATCGCGTCGGGCTGGACGTCGAGCAGCCCGGCCAGCCGGGCAGCGCCGAACTGGTCGGTAACGGTCACGCTCGCACCCTGCAGTACCGTTGGCAGAGGCTCTGACTCTCCCCCTCCCGGTTGTTCAGCAGACGCCTGCCCGAGCGCAAGGCTGTCCCCGAGCAGAAGGAGGTTGGCACCCGGGGCCGCCCCGACAGCTAGGCTTGCCCGGTTGAGGACCGATTCCACGGACGGTGCCGCGGCTGCCGAATCGGCTGTGCTTGCTGGTGTAACGACGAAGGCAATCGGTATCGCGGCGACAGCTTCCCTGACCTGGCTGTTCGGAGCCGAGGCGGAGACTGTCAGGAGGCCCCCATAACTGTCCGACCACAGGCCGGCGCTGAGCGCACTGACGGCAATCTCGGTCGTGGAGCCGGCTCCGAGCGTGCCGTTCGCGGGGGTTGTCGATAGCCAAGCTCGGTCGAGACCGACGAAGTAGTCGAATGAACTCGTCCCGTTGTTGGTCAGTCGAACGGTCTGGGTTGCCGGGTCCGCATCGGGAGGCGACACGAACGTCAGCGCACGCGGGGTCGCAGCAGCCGATGGCCGGGACGAAGGTCCGTGCCCGATCTCGGCGCTGATCGCCCCTTCAATGCGGGTCCGCGGCGAGAAGACGACAAGGGAAGCGTAGTACGTCTCGGACGGGTCCAGCGGCGGGTCCGAGTCAGCGTTGATCACGACGGCCTCGGTACTACCCGGCAGAGTCGATCGATAGTCGGCGCCAAATTCCGGTGTCCTCCCGTCGTCACCGTAGTCCCATGGAAGATTCTCCGAGCCCGTCCGCACGAACAAGTCCACGTCGACGCCAGGGGTCATCGCTTCGTAGGTGATTCGGATCTCGGTCGCATCGGATGGAGGCTGGACGCGGTACCCGGATTCCCTGTCGTAGACGAGGAATCGGTAGTTGGTCGCAGGGAGCAAGACCCGGAGAGGCTCTCCGGGCCGAAGTTCGGTGGTCTGCGAGAAGACAGCCTGGACGTGCGTCGGGCGGTTGATCGCTAGCGTCTTGCCCGACTCCCGACTGTCAATGCTGCCCAACCATTTCACGAACTCCCAACCCGGACTCGGAGCCGCTACGAGACGGACAGATGCTCCGTCCCGGTAAAGCGAGTCCATTGATTCCGGAATCACGGAGATCGTGCCGGAATCGGGAATCGCGACAACGGCGGAAAGCGGAAATTCCGAAATGACCCTGGCCGACACCGAGCCTCCTGCTCGTGGCAGCGAGAGGCTTCGGGATCGCGCACCGCCGTCGCTCCAGCCATGGAAGCGGTAGAACTGGCGGCTGGCCCAAGGCACCCTTTGGAACTCGTCGATCCGCAGCCCGATCTCGGTGCGGGCGACATCGGTCGCGAGGCTCGTGGGAGCATAGGTCCAGAGTTCATCAACATCGTCGTAATAGTTGCGGACAAATAGGACGAACGGATCGACGTTAGCTTCGATCCGGAACAGGGGACGATCCGTGAAGACAGCCGCGAATTCCTTTCCGGACCGATCGACCCTCCATGTTGCCGGATTGGCGGAGCGACCATGCCGACCCCAAAGGGTGCCGTCCCATCGCCAGAATCTGCGCGTCGTGCCAGGCACGGGCGATGCGACGGCCTGAATCGGCGTCCGCAGGGTGTAGAAGCCGTCCGGCGATTCCGGGCGGAGGGCGACCGTGCCCGCACCGGCCGGATCGACGCGAGTTGGGACGCGATGCTGCACGATAAAGTTCGCTTCCAGCCAGGTCGAGCCCTCCCCCGCGGTTACGTTCCGCAACCGGCTGCCGCCGTCGTTCCAGCGGCCGAACAGGTACCGGGTCGCTTCGGTCGCCTGGGAAACCGGTGCCTCGAGGATATGAACGCTACCCTCTGCCCACTCGAAGCTCGCCGGTGTCGTCACGCGGACTCCGTCGATGACGACGTCCAGCCCGGACGGATTGGTGGTGATCAAGGTCAATTGCGGGGGCATGCCGTAGAGTCGCGCCACGCCATCGATGTCTCCAGAGGAAAGTCCCTGCGACGGGATGCTCATTCCGGGCGGGACCGTTTCGAACACCTCGCCGCGATTCCACGCGTCGCTGCGCGGGTGGTAGTGCATCACAGACGCGTAGTCGTAGGGACCTAGCGTGGGGTGTTCGGCCGCGTAGTCATGCTGCCGGCTCGGGTCCAGATTCTCGTAGAGGACCGTGACGAATTCGTCACGGTCCTCGCGCTCGTGCTCATGCCACAGCCCCACGGCATGCCCGATTTCGTGCACGACGGTATTGACCGTACAACCGATCGGGGGCAGGGAGATGCGCTGCTCTCCGCCAATCATTCCCACGGAAGACCGGCAGTACCCGGAAGGAACATTGGCGAACCGGATGTAGTTCGGCTCGGTCGACCGTGCCACGAGAGACAGGACCGTCTTGTCGTTCCACTCGCGGATGGCCGTCTCGATGTTCTCCCGCTGCTCGCCGGAGACATCGGTGTCGATCACGTAGGGAACCCTACCCTCGGGCCAGAGGTAGTTCCGGACGTGCGGAGACAGATCCCGTCGTTCGAGCGGTGCGCGATCCGCCGACTTACGCGATTCGGCAAGCGGAGGCCGGGGTTCGAGATCCTCCACGCTGCCGAGTACCATGTCGCCGGCGTGTACGGCCATCCCGTCGATCACGACGTAGGAGAGTTCGCGGCCCCGGAAGGACGTCGCGAGCACCGGGCGCGACGGTCGAGCGCCGGCGACACTCGGCGTTGGCTCGACGCGCTGTCGGTGTGGGGCGGCCAAAGGAGACCCGGGAGGCGCTTGGGCCCAGGCTGTCACCGCCACTGCAACCAACCAGGGTCTGAGAACACGAACCGTCACGAAACCGCTCCAGAATAGGACCTGTTTCTTCTCACGGCGGCCGAGCGGGCCGGCCCGTTCGATGACGTGTACCACATCCGTGAACCGAAGAGTGCCTCATTAAGACCGGGGGCAGGGACGGCCCGCTGCAATTCGATAACGGAAGGCCGCTCCTACTCGCGCTGCTCCGGCTCCCCTGCTAGCACCCCTCCCGACGGAGTTCTCGATCTGCTGCGTGGACGCCTGCCGAGAACCGGCGCAGGTGGGTGCAGGCGACGAGCGCATGCCCATGCAAGGGGCCGGGTGATAGTCTTGAGGCGGATGCCCCCAGAGGTGTCGGATGCTCACAAAGCTCACGATCCGGAACTTCAAGCGCTTCGCCGAAGTTGAGATTGAGTTAGGGAATCCGGTGGTATTCATCGGCCCGAACAACTCAGGGAAGACTTCGGCGATGCAGGCCTTGGCATTGTGGGACATCGGTGTCAAGCGTTGGAATGAGAAGCGAGCGGGGAAGAGCGCGCCGGAAAAGCGTCCCGGAGTAACGGTTAATCGTAGGGATCTATTCGCCATTCCCCATCCGAGTGCCAACCATTTGTGGCGTGACCTGCACGTGCGCGATGTCCAAAGGGTAGCGGGCAGCACCCGGACGAACAATGTTCGAATCGACCTCATTGTCGAGGGCATCAGCAAGGACAGGTCTTGGACCTGCGGTCTTGAGTTCGACTACGCCAACGAGGAGTCGTTCTATTGCCGGCCACTGCGCCTGGACGAAGGCAGGCATCCCAAGCGCATGCCCATTCCGCGAGAAGCAGGGTCCCTGCGACTCGGGTTTCTTCCCCCCATGTCGGGACTTGCGGCCACGGAGACGCGGCTCGACCAAGGTGCCGTGAATGTACGAGTTGGCGAAGGGCGCACGGCCGAGGTTCTCCGCAACCTCTGCTTCCGAATCCTGGATGAGAGTTTCGAGCACTGGAAGTCGCTGGTGGCCCGAATCGAGGCGCTCTTCGGCGTCACTCTGGATGCGCCCCGCTACGTGAGAGAGCGAGGGGAGATCACCATGGGATACCGGGAACGCGGCTCATCTCTCGACCTCTCGTCGAGCGGAAGGGGCTTGCAGCAGACGCTATTGATTCTTGCTTACATGTATGCCAATCCGGGTGCAGTCATCCTGTTGGACGAACCGGATGCCCATCTCGAGATCCTTCGACAACGCCAGATCTATGAGCTAATCGCCGAGGTTGCCAGGGACAGCGGCAACCAGATCATTGCGGCAAGCCATTCGGAGGTCCTGTTGAACGAGGCCGCAGAAAGGGACCTGGTGATCGCCTTTGTCGGCGCACCGCACCGGATTGGAGACGGACGCAGTCAGGTGCGCAAGGCATTGGCGGAGATTGGGTTCGATCAGTACTACCAAGCCGAGCAGACGGGATGGATTCTCTATCTCGAAGGGTCTACAGACTTGGCGATCCTGCGTGCCTTCGCCAAGCGGCTTGGCAACGAACGCGCCCTCAGGGTGCTGGAAAGACCGTTCGTGCGTTACGTGGGAAACCAACCGCAAACCGCAGCGCGTCACTTCCACGGTCTCAGGGAAGCGCTCCCAAATCTCAAGGGTGTGGCTCTGCTCGACCGCTTGGATGGAGGAGTTCCGGATAATCCATTCCTCAACAATCTTTCATGGGAGAAGCGAGAGATCGAAAACTATCTTTGTACGAAGAACACCCTCGAAGCCTATGCGCTTGCGACCGGTACCGCAGCAGAGCCAGGCCCCCTTTTTTCGAGAATGGAGGCCAATGACCGGGTGGATGCGATGGTACAAGCTATTGCAGAAGTCAGTGCCGCATTGCAGACGCTGGACAAGGGAAGCCCATGGGACGCAGACCTGAAGGTGAGCGACGAGTTCCTCACGCCGCTCTTCAGAGCTTACTTCGAGAGACTCTCCTTGCCGAATCTAATGGACAAGAAGAACTTCTACGAACTCGCCACCTATGTCCCCGAGGCCGAGATCGCCCCGGAAATCGGACGAAAACTCGACGCAATCACCGAAGTCGCGGATAGCGCTTCACCGTTGGCAGACGGGTGATTGGCAGGGAAGCAACCGATTCGGCATGGGTGTCCGTACTCAAGTGGTCCGTCGATGCATGCGAGCCGAGAGCACTCCATGCTACGTCCGTGACTCGATAGTCGACGTACAGGCGTGCTCCCACGCCGGTGTTGTTTCGATCGGCGGGAATTGGGGAGTTCGGAACTTTGAACAGTTCAGTACGTCCGCTCCAGATGTCCTGCTCCGAAAGCCGCGCCCATTGCTTCGGTTCGGTAAACCCGACTGTCGTGGCTATCTTTCCCAGGTCCGATGCACAGGCAAGACCCCGAAGAAGCTTCGAGGTACGGTGTTGCCTTGCGGGTTTTCCTTCGGTGCTCCTCGGTGGGCCGTTTCTTCAAGACCGAGGATCCGCGTCACGCTGGCGACCAGCCTGCGTGTGCTGAAGAACACTGACGGACCGGCGGCCGAGGTCCTCGGACAAGCGCTGGCCGACTTCATACAACAGAGCAAATGGACACCCGATTTCATCGTCCCCGTGCCTTCGAAGCCCCACCAAGCAGGCCCACGGTTCCAACCAGTGCTCGAGTCGGCCGATCACCTTGCTTGATGACGAGACCGAAATCGAGAGCGACGGTCTCAGGTGCTTGCGGGAGATCAAAGGCTACAAAGAAATGCTCCCTTCCGCACGATGTGAAACGGTCCGAGGAGCATTCGAGAGCAGATTTGGCTGGAGCGGAAACCGCGTCCTATTGCTGGATGAAGTACTCACGACCGGAGCAACCGCCAGGGAGTGCGCACGAGTTCTACTGGCCTGCGAGGCGTCGGAAGTTCGAATCGTTGCGTTCGGACGCGACCTGAAGGCTCTTGCCCCCATGGAATGCCCCGCATGCGGCAGACCGATGCGACCCCGCACAAACCGCTCTACCAACGAGCAGTGCTGGGGCTGTTCGGACTACCCGGATTCCTGTAGGAACACCGACGAGATCTGATCGCGCTTCGCTGTCCCGGCAGTTACGGCTGAACGGCGCCTTTGGGTTAGAGGCTGGAGGGGGTGGATTCGGCCGCTTCGGAATTGCACCTTGAGTGCCCGGTGATACGACCGAAGCGCACCTCGGGGCAACCGGCGACGAACTGACTGACGTGGGCGGTCCTATCCCAGTACTGGTTGCTGCCGTGACCGTTGCAACGGGAATCTCTTCACGACAGCAGGAACCAGTCGGCCAAGACAGGTGTCGCCGAGCACTTCGCACCTTAGCCAAACCGGCCTGGCCCACGAGCGCCGAAGGTGGGGGGGCAAGCACTCGGCTCACCTACGCAACTGGGACTCGAGGTTGCGACCTGCCTCCCGCCAGCAAGTCGACGGCGCACTGCCCCTCCGTACACGGCGACTCCCGCGGTGGGCGCGAAGCGGGACCAGCACGAGCGACCTGGTGCAGGATGTCCTGCCGGACACGTAGAAGCGACTCGCCTGGTTCGAGGCCAGCAACGCCAGCAGAACGCGGGCCGATCTCAAGCGCGCCATGGAGAACCGCATCCGGGACGAGGCTTGCATCTGGCTCTCGGCACGATCAGACGCGTGAGCCTCTTCGACATCGGGCCCGGGCTGTCGGGACATCGACGCTCCTGCTCGAGATGATGACGAGGCATGCCAGGGACCGACGGCAGTTCGGAGTTCCCATCAGGGAGTTCCATATGATCCAGTCCCAGTTGGCCGACAGTAAGGTTGGAATCGCGGCGGCCAAATCGCTGTGGCTCGAGGCCGCGCGGGAAACCGGCCAGGGGCTGGATCCCAGAGAAAAGGTCTCCATGGTCAAGGTGTGCTCGTCCGAAACCCTGGGGCGGGTCGCCGACTGCGGTCCAGGTCTTCGGAGGTCTCGGCTACTGCAAGGAGCTTCCGATCGAGCGCATCTACCGGGACTGCCGGGTCGTGCGCATCTGCGACGGGACATCGGAAATCCATAGCGGAGTGGTCGTACGGGGTCTGCTGCGAGGCGGAGCGGCTACGGCGCTATCGAACGGAAAGGCGCTCGCCGGATCAAGCGGTCCGATGGTGTGAATCCGTCCCGCCAGCTGGAGGAGCCTTGTATACTCGATTCGGTTGGGATGGCATTGATGCTGGCGCTTGTCGCAATCGTAGTGGGAATGCTGGCGTTCGGAGCGATCGCCGAAGCGACCGACTCCGCCGCGGCGGTTCGGATCCTCAGCGAGAAATGTTCCTCCTGCCACGGCCAAGCCAGCGTCTCCGACCTGGACGTGCGCACGCTGGAGGGTCTGCTGGAGGGCGGCAAGCGCGGCCCGAGCATCGTTCCGGGCAGCGCGGAAGGCAGCCTTCTCTACCAAGCCGTCCGCCACGAACAAGACCTGCGAATGCCGATGCAAGGGGACCGCCTCTCCAACGGGGAAGTCGAGATCATCGAGGCCTGGATCGACGCCGGAGCGATTTGGCCGGGCTCGCTGGCCGCGGAAAGCGCCGAGTCGTGGTGGTCGTTCCAGCCCGTGGCGCGGCCCGATGTCCCCTCCCACGGCGAGGGGTGGGCACGGCGCCCGATCGACAGGTTCGTTGCACGGCGCCTGGTCGAGCAGGGTCTCTCGCCGGTGCGGGGGGCCGACCGGAGAGTCTGGATCCGTCGGGCCACCTACGATCTCCACGGATTGCCCCCCTCGCCCCGAGAGGTAGA
The DNA here is from genome assembly GCA_964461235.1 of uncultured Bryobacterales bacterium. GTDB lineage: Bacteria > Acidobacteriota > Terriglobia > Bryobacterales > UBA6623 > VXMF01. Next base: position 62,012 of record CAYWUV010000010.1, read on the forward strand.
GGCATTTGTCCGCGACGATTCGCCGGACGCCTTCGAGAAGGTCGTCGATCGGCTTCTCGAGTCCGACCACTACGGGGAGCGCTGGGGGCGCTACTGGCTCGACTGGGTCCGCTACGCCGACAGCGGGGGTTTCGAAACGGACATTTACTTTCCGGATGCCTGGCGCTATCGCGACTACGTGATCAGGTCGTTCAACGCCGACAAGCCCTTCGACCGGTTCGTGCAGGAGCAGATTGCCGCAGACGAGATCTGGCCGGATGACATCGAACTCCGCAGCTCGTACAAGATTCCGGAGGAGAAGCAGCGCCATCTGGAAGCCCGCATCGGCACCGGCATGTATACCGTGGGCACGGTCTACCACGAGGCGGCGCTCAACGGCCACCAGCTGCGCTACGAGTGGATGGTGGATTCCGTCGACGTGACGGGAGATGCCTTCCTGGGCCTGACCGTCCGTTGCGCCCGCTGCCACGACCACAAGTTCGACCCGATCTCCCAGAGGGACTACCACCGGATGATGGCGTTCTTCGAGGGCAGCGAGATCAAGCGCATTCCCGCGGTGCACAAGATGTCGGAGTTCGGGTACTACTCCGCATACCCGAAACAACTCAAGGTGTTCGAATACCAGCAGGCCCTGAAATCCCTGGATAGCCGTGCAAGGAAGCGGCTCGTCGATGAGATCGCGGCCGGCTTCGACGCGGAGATCGTCGCAGCGTATCGCACGCCGAAGGCGAAACGGACGGTCGCCCAGCAGGTGAAGGCCGCCGAGCTGGAACGTGCCCTGACGGAAGCGGGACTGCTCGAGAATCCGGGCGGCTACGATGCGGAGCTACCCTACACGCCCGAGGAGCGCGACCTCCGGAAGACCTTGATCGCGGAACTCGGCGAGGCGGCCGCTGCAGCAAGGTTCGAGCTGCCGACGGCAACGGTGCTGGGACGGGCCGAGGTGAGGTATCCGGTTCGGATGACGGACCGGGGCGACTGGCGTCCCTCGGGCGAGCCCGTCGAGCCGGGAGTCCCGGGGGCACTCGGCCAGATTGGCGTCCCGACCGAACACCGTCGCACGGCACTCGCCGAATGGCTCACGGATCCCTCCCACCCGCTCGTGGCGCGGGTGATGGTCAACCGGATCTGGCAAGGTCACTTCGGCCGCGGCATCGTCGGCACCCCGAACAACTTCGGGAGGCAGGGAGATCTTCCGTCCCACCCGGAACTGCTTGACTGGCTGGCGTCGGAATTCGTCGAGCGGGACTGGAGCGTCAAGCACCTGCACCGGCTGATCATGCTCTCCAGCACCTACCGGCTCTCGTCCGTGTCGGATCGCTCGAACCACTCCAAGGATCCGGAGAATCGGTTCCTTTGGCGCATGAATCGAAGGAGGCTTGACGCCGAGAGCCTGCGCGACGCCGTGCTCGCGGTCGCGGGAGCCCTGAATCCCAAGATGGGCGGCCGTCCCGTGCTCCCGCCGCTATCCGACGAAGAGCGGCTGGGCATGTGGGACCGGAGCGACTGGCCCGAGTCGCTGGACCCGGCCGAGCACGACCGCAGAAGCGTCTATATCTTCTCCAAGCGCCAATTCCCGTACCCGATGTTCAAGACGTTCGATGCACCCGACCCGGCCGAGAGCTGCGGACGTCGCGCTGTCACGACCGTCGCCCCGCAGGCGCTGACCCTGCTGAACAGCGAGTTCATGATGCGGCTCGCCGGGCGGTTCGCCCAGCGACTGGAGCCAGCCGAAAGCCCCCGGAAAGCAGTGGAGACAGCGTGGATGCTGGCCTTCTCCCGGCCACCGAACGCCGAAGAGACCGAAAACGCCGTGGAAATGCTGGTGCGGGCCGGGCCGGAGGAGTTCAGTCTCATGCTGTTCAACCTGAACGAGTTCGTCTATATCGACTGAGGATGGCAATGCTCTGTAGGCAGCAAGTAGCCGCCGCCTCGCGGCGCGAGTTTCTCGAAAGGGCGGGCCTTGGATTCGGCGGCCTGGCGGCCTCCTGTCTGCTCTCCCGCGATGCCGGAGCGGCGCCCGGCAAGAATCCGTTCGCGCCCAAGAACCCGCCGCTTCCCGCCAAGGCCCGGAGCGTGATCTTCCTCTTCATGCACGGAGGGCCGAGCCACCTGGACACGTTCGACCCGAAGCCCCTTCTGCAGGAGTATGACGGGCAGCCGGTACCCGAGTCGTTTCGCGACCGCGATTTCCAGTTCACGAAGATGGACAGGGTCCCGCTGCTGGGCACTCCGCGGACATTCCGGCGGCACGGGCAGTCGGGACTCGAGATCTCGGACCTGTTCGCCAATGTGGCGGGTCATGCCGACGACCTGGCAGTCATCCGGTCCTGCCATCACAACGGCTTCACCCACATCACTGGACAGAACTGGATGAACACCGGATGGGCCCAGGTCGGCCGGCCCAGCCTCGGCTCCTGGGTCGTGTACGGCCTGGGTTCGGAAAGCGACGAGCTGCCCGGATACGTCGTCATGCTGGACGGCGGCATCAAGTCCGGCTCTCCCGCCTACGGATCGGGCTTCCTGCCCGCGATGTACCAGGGGACCGTTCTGCGGAGCGAGGGGCCGCCGATCCTCAACATCCGCCGCTCCCGGCCGGCAGATCCTGACCGCCGTCACGTCTTGATGGAAAAGCTGGACTGGTTCAACCGGGAGCACCTGAAGACCCGCCCAGACGACTCCGAATTGGAAGCCCGGATGAATGCCTACGAGCTAGCGTTCCGGATGCAGGTCTCGGCCCCCGAAGTGGTCGATCTCTCGTCGGAAACCACCGCGACCCAGGCGATGTACGGCCTGGACGACGGAGTCACCCGCCCGTTCGGCAAGCAGTGCCTGCTGGCCCGCCGGATGGTGGAACGCGGGGTCCGGTTCATCCAGCTGTATTCGGGATGCGGCAGTAACGGTGCCAGCCCCGGATGGGACGGGCACAACCAGATCGACTACAACCACGAGACAATGGCAGCGCAGGTCGACCGCCCGATCGCGGGTCTGCTCGCGGACTTGAAGGCGCGCGGGCTTCTCGACCAGACGCTGGTGATCTGGGGCGGCGATTTCGGTCGCACGCCGTTCACGGACGGAGCCGAAGGCGGCGCGCGCAACAACGCGGGCAGGGACCACAATCCTTACGGCTTCACCGTCTGGATGGCGGGCGGGGGCGTGAAGGGCGGCAAGGTGGTCGGTTCGACCGACGAGATCGGGTTGAACGCGCAGGAGAACAAGGTCCATGTCCATGACCTGCACGCGACGATCCTGACCCTCCTCGGACTGGAACACGAGGAACTTACGTTCCCTTTCCAGGGACGCCAGTTCCGGCTGACCGACGTGGGCGGCCAGAACAACCTGGCGGCGACGCTTACAGCTGCGTAGCCCTCGGCTCGATCCGGGCCCGCCGGGCTTCGAGCGATCCATCCATCAAGACGTTCGAGGCGTACGTGCGTGAGACGCCCATTCGCTTCGCTGTTCCTGATTCCCCGGCAAGCGGACCTTCGGGAGACCGATTGCAATTCGGATCAATCGGGCCGGGTCAGATTCCCCAGCCGTCGCACCGGATTCCCGGCCGTGGGAAACTGCAACCATGTCGAACGAAACGATGCCAGCGCCAGGGTCGGGCCCTTCGATCGAGGAGCTCGAACGTCAGATCGCCAACCTTACCGAGCAGGTCAACGCGAAGCGCAGGGAGGCCGTAGTCCGGGAGATCCGCGACTACACCCTGCAGACGGTGTCCGGCGAGGTGCGATTGAGCGGGCTCTTCGCCGGTCACGACAAGCTGCTGGCGATCCATAACATGGGCCAGCGCTGCCGCTACTGCACGCTCTGGGCGGACGGAATCAATGGCATTCTGTCCCACCTGGAATCGGCGATGGGAGTGGTGCTGCTTTCGAAGGATCCCCCGGAGGAGCAGCGTCGCTTCGCCAACTCGCGCGGTTGGCGCTTCCAGCTGGCGTCGCACGGAGGCGGGGCGTATATCCGGGAACAGACGACGATGCAGGGGCAGGACAACATGCCCGGGGCCGTCCTTTACGAGCGGACGGAGGGCAAGATCCTCCGAAAGAACGCAGTGGTATTCGGCCCGGGAGACATGTTCTGCTCGGCCTGGAATCTCCTGGCCTTGGCTGGCCTGAGCGTTGACGATTGGACCCCCCAGTTCTCTTACTGGCAGATGCCGGCGTCGCTGGAGGATGGCGGAGCCAATGTGCTGGTTCCGCTTCGGGAAGACTGATCGGATCGCAAATCGCGTGCGGCACTGAGGATTGCGGCGTCGCAGCCACGCTCCCGGATGGGTGGTGGGTGAGCTGTCCCGGTCGGGTGGCCCGTCCACGTCCGGCAGATTGGACCCGGGTGCCAGCGACCTCCTGCGGGTCCGCAGGTACCGTCGCGAGCGAACCCAACGGATTCGCCGGAAACCGAGGTCGGATCGGACGATCGGGCCGGCCCGCGAGGGCCGCTCCCGCAGCAGTAGTTCATGATCGGATTCGCGCTGAGGAACCCGTACGCCGTCGGAGTGGCGGCACTGGCCACCGTGGTGCTCGGCATCGCTTCTTTCCAGCGGCTGCCCGCAGACCTCCTCCCGATCTTCCGGACGCCGGCGGTCCAGATCGTCACGTTCTATCCCGGCATGCCTCCCGAGGTGATGGAGCGGGACATCATGAGCCGCCTCGAGCGCTGGACTGGCCAGTCAGTCGGGATCGAGCACCAGGAAGCCAAGGCCAGGCTGGGCGTTTGCGTGGTGAAGGACTTCTTCCGCGAGGGGATCAGCCTCGAGACCGCGATGAGCCAGGTCACTTCGTACGCGGTCAGCGACATGTTCTACTTGCCGCCCGGAACGATCCCTCCCATGGTCATGCCCTTCGACCCGACGGCGTCCGTGCCGCTGTGCCTGGTAAGCGTCTCAAGTCCTGTGATGAACGAGAAGGAGCTCTATGACATTGCCTACTTCGAGCTCCACAACCGCCTGCAATCCATCCAGGGCGTAATCGCGCCGGCGGTGTACGGGGAAAGCTCCGACGGATCCTCGCCTACGCGGACCGCACCCGCCTCGAGGCACGCGGCCTCGGTCCGATGGACGTCGCCCGAGCTCTCAAGAGGCAGAGCGTGTTCATCCCGGCAGGAAACATGAAGGCCGGCAACCTGGACTTTCAAATCCTGGCCAACTCCATGCCCTCGAAGGTGGAGGACCTCAACGACATGCCGCATGGACCGGGTGCGCCTTCGCACCGACGTGCCTGAATCCGAAGTGCCGTTCGTCCAGGCCGGGGACCCGGTGGAAGTGACCGTCGATTCGATGCCAGGCAGGGTATTTCAGGGAACGGTGACCCGCTTTGCCGGCGCCCTCGACCCTTCGACTCGAACGATGAGAACCGAGATCGAGATGGCCAACCCTCAACTCCTGCTTCGTCCCGGAATGTACGGCCGCGCATTGCTGTCGCTCGACACGCGGCCGGACGCCATCACACTCCCGTCCGATGCCGTCCGAGTCGAAGGGGATGCCACGTACGTCTATTGCGTCGTTGACGGGCTCGCGACGCGATCCGCCGTGCAGACTGCGGTTGGCGACGCCACCACGGTCGAGGTGACTGCGGGGCTCGACGGCTCCGAGCAGGTGGTCGTGGTCGCGCGCGAGCCCATTGCCGACGAAGTCCCTGTCAAGCCGTCCGAGTTTTGAGCAAGGTAGGTCCCGTGAGACTGCTAGTCCCCCTCCTGTGCCTCGCGGCCTGCGGTGCGTCCGCGAGCCCGACCGACGAACCCAGGGCACTGGACCTGGACGAGGCCATCCGAGCGGCCCTGTCGAACCACCCGGTCCTGCGCCAGGCCGCGATCGACGTTGCAACCGCCGAACTCCCCGTGAGGCAGGCACGGTCCCGTCGCGCGCCGCAGATCGACACAGGAGGGCTCGCCAAGCAGGGACTCTCCGGATCCGCCACCCTGTTCGGCATCCACGGGCTGGCGGCTTCACCGGAACCCGAAGACGCCGCCTTCTCCGCCAACGTCCTCCAGGACCTGCTGGATTTCGGGCGAACTAGGTTCGCAACCGAGGCCCGGCGGGCGGAGGTCGAGCATTTTGCCGAGACTCTGCGCGCGGAGCGGGCGCGTTTGGTCCTGAAAGTGAGGAAGGCCTTCCTCTCGGCCCTGACGGCAACCCGGCGCGTTGCCGTGGCGGGAGAAATCGTCGCGGAGATGGAACTCGCGCTGAGGCGGGCGCAGTCGCTCGAACGGGCCAGGCTGGGATCGAAGCTCGATGCGAGCCTGGCAGCCGTCACTGTGGAGCGGGCCCGGCTCGACCGGACGCGGGCCGAGGAATCGCTGGAGCGGGCACTGTCTGAGCTCCGGGAAGCCCTGGGAGACGAGGTAGGCCAGACATACGCTCTCCAGGAGCCCGAAGTCTCGCCGGCCGCTCCGGCTCCTCTGGAGGCGTTGCTGGCGGAATCACTGCAATCCCGTGCCGAGCCGGCTGCAGTCGAGGCGAGGATCCGGGCAGCGGACTCCTGGGTGCGGCGGGCGGAGCGGGAGAGATACCCGCGGTTGATGGCCATGTTCAGCGGAGGCTGGACACGCTTCGCCGAACTCAGCCTGGGCAAGCTCCTGTTCGGAGGGTTCGGCATCCACCTGCCGGTCTTCACCGGCGGGCGTCTCGAAGCAAGTATCGAGGAGACACGCCGGGCCGCAGACAAGACCCGGGCAGTCCGGGAGGAACTGGCCCGAGCCGTACAACGGCTGGTCGCGGAGGCGCGCAGCGCCGTGGTCGCCAGCCTCGCTTCCGTCCGGACGGCCGAGGCGGGCATCGAGCCGGCCAGGGCTTCCGAAAGGCTCGCAAGCGCCCGGTACGCAAGCGGGCTTGCCCACCGGCTCGAGCTGGCAGTCGCCCGCGCGACACTGGCCGCCGCCGAGAGCGAGCGAGCCGTGGCACGGTACGGTTACGAGATCGCCGGAGCGGAACTCGACTTCGCAACGGGAAAGAGGATAGGCGACTGACCGCCCAAGGACGGTCCGCAACGCAGTTCAACGGTAGTAGTGAACCACCGCGGCCGCGATACCCAGCAGCGCCAGGAAGCACGACCATAGCACTCCCCACGTCACGCGATTACTACCGAAACGGGACATCATCGCGCCTGCCACGGCACTCATGGAACCGAGCGCGACGAGTTGGGAAGCGACCATGTAGCAGCCCATCATCCGATTGGCCCGGTACCACTCCTCGAGTGAAGCGAACGTAGCGGGCGTGCGGAAGCCGAAATAGGAGTTGGGCGGAGCCCAGCCTGCGACCATGGGCACCGCAACGACCGCGATTGTAATCGCCACGATCTCGGGATAGTGCGTCCATCCGCGGAGCCGTCTTCGAAGATCGATGAGATCCATCCTGCGCGATCCTCGGCGATCCCCGCAGTCGACCGCAACGCAGGCGGGAGGACTGTAGCGGGCCGGGCTCGGAAAGCCCTATGGAGCTGCCTCCTCCGCCCTCTGCTCGAACACCGCCCGGGCTTCCCGGAACTGGGCCAGCACATGCTCCCGCTCGCGCTCGGAGCGCCAGCCCGGATGCCGGATTGCCTGTTGCGTGATGTCGTCGATCCACCGGATGAAATATTCCGCATCCTCCCGCGAGCGGATCGGCTGGTCGCCGCAGTAGACGAAGACGGCCCCCGTCTCGCCATGAAGGTGCGTGTCATCGATGGGCAGCACAGGCTTGTCGGTCAAGGCGCGGAGCGTGTACCAGCCGCTGCTGTCGACCTGGATCCGCTTCCGGACGGAGCCGGCGCGCCCTCCGTCCCGCAAGGGAACCTCTTCAAGCACCTCTCCGTTCCGGATCAGTTCGAGGCGGTCGACCGGAAAAGCCGTTTCCATCCGTGCATCCACCTCGACGGAGCCGCCGTCCGCCGGTAGCCGGACCGTTCCCCCGGGGATCTCGCCGTTGATGGCCAGCTGCACCAGCGGACCGTTCGTGATGAATGTCCGGCCCTTCCGGACGGCCTCGACCCAGCGGTCCCAGGCGAGGCGGTCCCCGAGGTAGGCGTACATCCTCGCCGCCCCGATAGCCGGCGTGCGGTGCAGTCCGGTGATGGAGTCCTCCCCTCCCGAAGCCGTCACCCTGAAGCCGCAATTCAGCGCGCGGTGCCAGACCCGAGCGGTGTTGCGGGCTTGGGCGGCACTGGTCATCACTTCCAGGTACGTGAACGTTCCCAATGCGAGATCCACGGGAAACCCGCGCGCATTCGCATATCCGACCTGGGAGGGCTCCATTGAGAACGGATGGACGTAGCCTCCCAACGCCCCCTGGTCGCGTGCCATCCGGAAGATGTCGGTATTGCTGGGATACAGGCTCTCGATGGCTGTGCCTTCGTAGCCGGTGGTGTAGGGGGAGAGGAGATGATCGGTCAGGTTGATGAAGTTGATGTGCCCGTAGAAGGGTGGGCGGTACTCCTGGCCCCAGGCGAGGATCCGCTCGGCATCGGACCGGGTCTCGTCGAAAGCGCCGTTGAAGTACTGGTGGTCGAAGATCCGGTTGTCCTTGTTGGCGATCTTCTCGCCCACCACGTCCAGGTCCTCGGCCGCGGCCATGAACAGCAGGTTCTCCGGGGTGTTGTGCAGGTTTCCGCCGTAGTTCATATGCACGTGATCACTGCCGCTGAACCACCCCCTGGCCTTGTAGTCCGTGAAGCGTTGGAGGGTCAGTCGTAGCGACGAGACCCCGCCGGATCCCACGACCGCAGTCGCGCGAACCGGCTCCCGCTCGAGACCCTTCGTTACGAGCAGGGACACTTCGCCTTCGGGCAGTTCCAGGGAGAATTCCCCGTTCGTATGGAAGAAGTCGAGGTGGAGGGCGCGAGCCGCCACCCGCTGGTACGACCCGGCCGGTGCGTACGCCTTGCCATCGGACGCGCGCAGGAAGATCCGGGCCTCGGTCGGCTGCCCAGTGTCCGCGTCGAGGACCGTGACTCTCAGCGTGCCGTGGGGGTGCCGGTAGACCCGTCTCCGGATCGGAATCTCGCGGTCCTCACCGCCAAAGGTCTTCAGCAGGCGCAGGGCGGAGACTCCGTGCCGGTTCGACACGTACGCGATCCACTCGCCGTCGGGCGACCAGCGCGGTTCGAAGTGGTCCCAGTCCCCGAAGGTCAGCTGGTACGGCTCTCCCCCCCGAACCGGGAGCACGTACAGGTTGTTGTACTGGCTTCCGCGGTGAGAGCTGTACACGATCCGGGTGCCGTCCGGCGACCATTGCGGACGGGTCCGGTACAGAGTCTCCTCCCGAAGGATCCGCGTAGCCCCTGCCATGGCATCCGGACCGACCGGCGCGCGCCAGATGGCCCCCGAGCCCAACGAGATGCCGCGATTCGAGACGAGGATCATCTCGCTGCCGTCCGGGGACAGCGTCGGCTGGATGTGAAGGTCCTGGCCGCCGAAGTAGAGCCGCGAGTTGCGATACGCATTGTCCTCCGTAAGTCGAACGGGCTCGCCGGCGACTCCGTTTTCCAGCGGCAGCGAGTACAAGTTGTACCAGCCGTCCGGATCGGTCGACACGTACAGGACACGCGATCCGTCGGGCGACCAGACTGGGTCGAGGTTCAGGTGCGCCCCGCGCGTGAGGGCAGTGCTCTCCCCGGTCGTGGTGTCGAGCAGCGCGAGGTTGATGCTGCGGTACTGGTCGTCTGCCGTGTACGCGATCCACCGACCGTCAGGCGACCAAACCGGCGAGGAGTCATACGTAGGATTGGCTGTCAGCTGGTACGCGACATCCTCCCCGATGCGGATCTTCCAAATCGAGCCTGCCAGGCTGAAGGCCAACCACTCCCCGTCCGGCGAGAAGGAGGGTCGCCACGGAGTGCTGGCTACCGGGGGCAGGTAGTAGTTGTGCATGTAGTTGCCGCCCGTCCGGGCTTCTGGATAGGGATCGAATACGACCCCCTCGCCGTCACCCGGTAGGCGCGCATTTCCTGACTGCCCGGCCACGCTAACGGCGGCCCCCACCAGACACGCCAGCGATGCGGCGGCCAGCAGCCACGTTCTCAGTCTCGGAAGTCTCACCCTGTGCATTGCCTGTGCAACAGTGTCGCTCAGATCCAGCCGCACTGGGAATTGGGATCCGGAAAGCCCCAAAACAATCGGAACCGGACTGCGCGGGCGGCCCGCGCTGGCGGTCAGCCGTCCAGCAGGATGTCGGCGAGTTCTCCGAAGTCCCGGACCTCCAGATCGGGACGGAGTTCGGAATCCTCGTAGGGCAGCCCGTAGCGATTTACGTAAGCGCCCCTATACCCGCACGCCCGGGCTCCGAGAATGTCAAACGCGTGGGCCGCCACCATCAGGATTTCTCCCGGTTCGCAGCCGAGATCGGCTGCCGCGGTGCGGTACACCGACGGGTGCGGCTTGAATCGACCCACCTGATCCACTGAGAGCCTGCGGTGGAATTCGGCCTCGATGCTGTTGGTGACAAGGTGATCCAGCAGGTGCCGATCGCCGTTCGAAAGCGCTACGAGCCGGTACCGTCCCGCCAGCCGCAGGAGCCCTTGTTGAGCGTCGCCGAATGGCCGGAGCCGGAAAAACGCCTGTACCAGGTTCGCGATGGCACTCTCCTCGCAATCAAGGGCATGGCACCGCAGCGTGTGGACAAGCGCCCTGCGGGCGGAATCCAGGTAGCCTCGGTGGCCCAGCATCAGGATCGTGTCCTGGTGCTGTTCCAGCCGTTGTCGCCGCCTCCAGTCGGCCCAGAATGCTGCCGGGTCGAGATCAGTCCGGTTAGCCGCGAAGAAGTCGCTCAAGGCGGGCACCAGGGTTCCGGACAGATCCAACACCGTGCCGAAGATGTCGAAGGTGAGCACGCGGATTCCGGAGAGCGCACGATCCATCTTGTCGATGGTAGCGGACAGGGCCGGAGCGACGGCTTTCCGCTACTCGGACGATTCCCTGAGAGGCTTGCGGAACGTCCCACCCACCGCCGAGCCCTCCGCAGAGGCCATGCCGAGCAGGCGCTCGCGGTTCCGTCTGGCGGCTTTCGCCCATGGGCTTGACGAATCCAGTTCGAGATAGCGGTCCCAGTGCCGGATCGCATCCGGTAAGCGTCGTCGCTGGCTGTACACGAGCGCGAGGTTGTAGTGGGCGTCGGCGTAGTCTCCGCTCAGGCGCAGGGCATCCTCGTAGTGTTGGGTTGCCTCCTCCAGGCGATCCGTCGCGTCGCAGACGTTGCCCAGGTTGTAGTGGGCCACCGCATATTCGGGATGGATCCGGATTGCCGTCTTGTAACTGCTCTCGGCAAGCTGCAACCGACCTTGCCGGAACTGCAATGTGCCGATGTTAACCCACGCTCCCGCGGCCTCCGGATTACAGTCGATCACCTGACGATAAGCGTGAATGATCTCGTCGTCGGCAGCGCCCGAACGCTCCAGTTCCTGCGCCTGCTGGAACCAAAAGTCCGCCCCGCCTGTACCGGCATCCGGAGTGGGGTCTGATTCCTTCGGCTCGAGCGTCTCGACGGTACGAAGGCTCTCGGCGTCGAAATCGAACAGCAGCTGGCCAGTCAGCGCCTCGATCTTCTCGCCAGGCAGATGAACGGCGATCCGGCGTCCATCGGAAACGATCTTGAGCTCGTCCAGAGGACGGGTGACGTTCGACAGACGCGTGCGGAGCTCTTGCAGGGCTTCGCGGATGCGCTTGGTCGAAATGCGGCTTTCCCGCAGGCTCTGCAGAGTCCTGAGGGAGATGAGATCGGCGAAACTGTAGGATTCCTTGGTTTCCGCCAAGCCGGCCCGTTCCCATGACCGGAGCCGGTTCTCGTTAATCCCCAGGATCCGACGGATCTCCGGCCTGGTATACGATTCGGAAGCCTTCCCAGACTTCACTCCGGGAGTATACCGCATGCAGTTCGCTTCCCCCACACCGGTTGTTGGTGACGGGCGATCCGGCCGCTCACTGCCGTTCCATCCGTGAACGCCCGACGGTGACGGCGAGCGCTCCCCCCGCTGCGGACACCAACAGGAGGACCAGCCCCTCTAGCACGAGCCCGAAGACGATCACCATCGCGAAGACAGCCGGGTCCTCCAGGATCTGCAGCATTTCCGTGGCCATCGGCAGATCGTCCGCCTGCTCCCGGATGGCCCCTAGATATCCTTCCTTGCCCTGGATCATGATCGTCGACAACTGCAGTACAAAAGACGGCAGGAAGCAGAGCAGGCCGGTGAGCGCGCCCAGGCCGCAGCCAAGCCAGGACCTCGTCACCGAAGAGTTCCGCTTCTCGAAGAACCGTACGGCGACGTACCCGGCAGCACCTGGCACCAGGTAGGAGAACAGGGCGAGCAGCGGGCTGAGGACACCGAAGGTGAACCTCAGGAGAGTGGCGCCCAAGGCCGGCAGGAATGCGGCCCGCAAGTACGCATCCCGACCGAGCGGGACTGGGCCGGCGGCTGGCTCCACCGAAGCCGGTTCCGGCGCTTCGGCTGGCTCGCCGATCCCAGGTGCCAGCGGCCGCCCGCAACGCGGACAGAAGGACGCCCCGGACGGAAGCGGGCTGCCGCACGTGCAGTGGGAGGCCATCGAGGCGATGTTGCCGGCAACCGCGATCCGGGCTGCCTTCCTTCAATTGTATTCCCGTGCCCGGGACAGCCGCCCGGAGGAAGTTCGACGGTTCCGTCCGCTCCTGGCGGCAGCGTCAGACCGGTCGTTACCGGATGAGCCAGGTCCGGCGGAGGCTCCCTATCCTGCCGTCCGGATGATGTGGAGGATCTTCGGGCCGAACTTCTTGGCGACAGCCGCCCCGATTCCCGGAATGGAGAGCAGTTCGGCCTCCGTGGACGGCTTCGTCGCGGCCAGCGATTCGAGTGACTGGTTGTGCAGCACCCGGAAGGCAGGCACCCTTCGTCGCTGCGCCTCGCTCTTCCGCCACGCTCGCAGTGCCGAACGGATCAGTTCCTCCGACTCATCGGAAACCGGCACGTTTCCCAGCCCCATCTGCTTGCCCGGTACCGAGGGCGCCTTTTTGGTCGCCTTGCTGCCTGACGCGGGTTTCTTCCGGGTGCGCCGCTTCGGGGTGGCCGCCAGGCCGGCCCCTTCCGCGGGCAGGCGGACACAGCTTGCGGGATTCGACGCAGTCCTGCCCTCAGACGTCAGACCGAGTCTGCGGAACTCGACGAGTTCCCCTTGGCCGTTCACGAAGGAATCGTTCTGGATCCTCCCGAAGCCGCCGTGGACGATGGCCTCGACCAACCGCTCGTAGGCCTTTCGCTCCATGCGAAGCGGTTCCGCCTCTTCCCGGAAGAGCTTTCCCACGGATTGCCGGTCGCGCCCGCGCAACGAGCGGAGTACCGCGTTCAGGACCTTCTCTTCCTGGGCCGTTGGCGCACGGAAGGTCTTAACGACGCAGGAGGCTGGGTCGCACGTATCGCAGCGGCCGCACGCAGTGAGGGAGTCCTCCAGATCCCCGAAATGCCGGACGAGGCCCAGCATGCGGCAATCCTGCGATCGCGTGAAATTCATGACCTCATCAAGCTGCGCGATCCTGTGGTCGCGCTGCTGCGAGTAGCTGCCGCCCCAGCGTGGGTCCCCCCTGGTCGCGTTCTCGTCCCTGTCGATGACGAGTCCGCCGTGAATCCAGAGCTTCTCGATCGCCTTCTCGAAGTCGCGCTCGTCGCCGTCGAAGTGATCGAACAGGGCTCCTACCGGTTGCGGCGCGTCGGTCAGGGCGGCGAAGACGCGAGCCAGCTTCGAAGGCTCGGGATAGTCGCGCTCCAAGAAGAACTCGTGCGTCTTCCGGTCCACCCACGCGTACAGCAGGACAGCCTTGGAGGGAAGACCGTCCCGGCCGGCACGCCCGATTTCCTGGTAGTAGCCCTCGATCGATCCCGGCAGTCCGGTATGAACCACGGTCCGTACGTCGGGCTTGTCAATGCCCATCCCGAACGCGATCGTCGCCACGATGACGTCCAGGTCCCCGTGCAGGAACCCGGCCTGGACGCGATCACGGTCCTCGGCGGGCATGCCGGCGTGATAAGCGGCGGCCCGGTGGTGGGCCGCAAGACTCTCGGCCTGTTCCTCGGCTGCCTTGCGCGTGGGCGCGTAGACGATAGCCGGACGGCGGGAATCGTTCGAGAGAAGCCGCTGGAGGGCAGGCGTTCGGAGCGACGGGACGAGTTCCACCACCTCGATTTCCAGGTTCTCGCGCCGGAAGCCGTGGATTGCGCGCTCGCAGCCAGCCAGGTTCAGCTGCTCGATGATATCTTTCTGGACGCCCGGCGTCGCTGTCGCCGTGAGCGCGATGACCGGGGCGGGCCGAAGCGTCGGAAGACGATCCTGCAGACGGCGGTACTCCGGCCGGAAGTCGTGACCCCACATGGAGATGCAATGGGCCTCATCAATCGCGACGAGGGCCGGCGTGCGCTTCGCGAGCAGTTCCGGAAATCCGGGCACGGCAAGCCGCTCCGGAGCGATGTACAGAAAATCGAGTTCTCCCGCCAGATACTCCTTGCAGACTCGCCGGGAATCCATGCGGTCTCGTCCGGAGTGGATCCTCTCAGCGCGGAAACCCTGCTGCCGGAGCTTCTCGGTCTGGTCCTCCATCAGCGCGATCAGCGGACTGATCACCAGCGTGGTGCCGCCACGTGCGATCCCGGGAAGCTGGTAGCAGAGGGACTTGCCGGCCCCGGTCGGCATCACCAGCAGAACGTCGCGACCGGCAGTCACAGCGCGGCAAACGCCTTCCTGATTCGGCCGGAACGACCGATGGCCGAAGCGTGTCCTCAGCAAGTCGAGCAGTTGCCCGGAATCGACGCGGGCCGCCTGCGGAACGGGGGGGGCGGGGCCGGGACCGGGCAACCCGTTGGGGGCTGCACTTGCCGACAATCGCGTCCGTCGCGTACGGCCTGCCCCTCCTGGCCCTGATGGACCTTGTTCCCGCTCGCCGGAAACATTCGACTGACCGGGCGAGGTAGCCGCGGAACCGTTCGCCGTGGGCGGCGAAGCCGGCTGAGTAGCGCCCCCGACGTGCGGGGGCCGGTCCGCGGCAGGAGTGGGCTCGCGGCCCGGAGGGAAGGCAGGTCGGCGAGCCGGCGATGGCGGGTCGGAACGGCCTCCCGAACCCGCAGCCTGCGAGGCAGTGCCCCCGTGATGCACGACCAGCTTCGAGGAATCCTCCGCGCCATTGCCGCCGACCACTTCGGTGACGAACTCCTCGATACCGTGCATGAATGCCTCGAAGCTGCCGTTCCCGCGCTCGATAGCCCGTAGCTTCGCTTCCCATTCCCCAGTCATGGCCGGGCTGCGGACGCGCGGGTCGACGATTTCGAGCAGGCGTATGCCCTTGTCCGTGGCTCGGAGCTGCTTCTTCTCGCGCTCCGCGTAGTCTCGCTTCAGCAGCGTCTCGATGATCGACGCGCGGGTTGCAGGAGTCCCGATGCCTCTCTCCTTCATGGCCTCGGAAAGCTGCTTGCTGTCGAGTGTCTTCCCGGCCGACTCCATGGCGGTCAGTAGGGTTGCTTCTGTGAATCGCGGAGGCGGGCGGGTCTGCTTCTTGACGGCTTTCGCTGCCAGCAGCTTGACACGCTGGCCCTCGACCAGTCCGCCGGGGAGCTTGGGTTGGCCGTCATCCTTGGACTTGCCGCTGGTCTTGATGTCCAGGACCTTCCAGCCCTCCTCGTCAACAGCCGTTCCGATGGACAAGTACTGGTCAGCGTTCGCCTTGCAGGCGATCCGGGTGATGAGGGTCGTCAGGGAGTACTTGTGATCGCCGTGCCACGCCTGCAGGAGCCGTCGGTTCACGAGATCCAGGACTTTCGCCTCGGGAGAGCCGGCGGGAACGCCTCGCGCCAGACCGGTGGGAATAATCGCGTGGTGGTCGGTCACTCTCGCGTCGTCCACGAAGCGCTTGCCGAGCGGGGCCGTGCCCGTGCCCTCTGCGATCAGGACTCGGTCGTATTCGCTGGCCACGGTTGCAGCAATCCTCTGCAGTTGCGCCGCGACGTCGTTCGACAAGTGCCGGCTGTCGGTGCGGGGGTAGGTGACGGCCTTGTGCTTCTCGTACAACTGCTGCGCGATCTCTAGGGTCCTGTTCGCGCTGTAACCGTACACGCGGTTTGCGTGCCGCTGCAGTTCCGTGAGGTCGTACAGCAAGGGCGGCGGTATGCGCTTGCGGGCCTTCTTGGCCGACTGGATATCCGCACGGCCCTGCTCCGCTCGGGCCAGGATCGCCGAAGCCTCCGCACCGTCCGCCGGCAGACGGGAGTTGCGCTTTCCCTTCTCCAGCCTGAAATACGTGCCCCGGTAGGAGCGACCCTCCCCGGCATCGAATTCGGCCTGGACTTCCAGGTAATCCTCCGGGACGAAATTGCGGATCGCTAGCTCGCGCTCCACGAGCATGGCTAGGGTCGGAGTCTGGACCCGGCCGACCGAGCGGAGCTCGTCTTGGCCCAGAGTGTAGGCGCGCGTGAGATTCATTCCGACCAGCCAGTCGGCCCGGCTCCTAGCCTTGGCCGCGGCTGCAAGGTTGTCGAATTCCTCCGACGGTCGCAATTCGGCGAAGCCCCGGCGAATCGCGTCTGGCGTCAGGGAGGAGATCCATAGGCGTTCGACTGGCTTGTCGCACCCTGCGGCTTCGTAGATCTGCCGGAAGATCAGCTCGCCCTCCCTCCCCGCATCAGTGGCGCAGATGACCTTGCTGACGCGGGAGCTGGTCAGGATCCGCTTGACGATCTCGAACTGGCTGGCACGTGCCTCGTCGACGAAGAGAGGCCAATCGGAGGGAAGCATCGGCAGCGTGGACCGCGACCAGGTCTTCCATGCCGGATTGATCTGATGGGGCTCGGCCAATTGGACCAGATGGCCGATCGCCCAAGTGACGACCATGCCTCCGCCTGAAAAATATCCATCCTTGCGACCGGTCGCCCCGAGGACGCTGGAAATGTCGCGTGCTACGGAGGGCTTCTCGGCGACGACCGCGCTGAGATTGGATGGTCCGCTCAACACTACAACTGTTCTCAGTTTACCGCCCAGCACCCGCCCAAGGGACCGCTTGGCCCGTCCACAGTGCGTACGGACGTGAGGTCGCAGGGACATGTAGCTCGGCGTCACGGAACGATCCCCGTCCGCGCACTACAATCGGGGGTTCTGGCCGAATGACCCCCGATCGAAGCCTGCGGGGGGGGCCAGCGGTCTTGCGCCTCGACAATCCGGCACCGGACACCTCCACGAACCCACTGGCGGAACGAATCCGCGGGGGCGACCCCCGAGCGCTGGCTCGAGCGCTGAGCCTTGTAGAGAACAGGGCATCCGATTCCGACGCCCTGCTGGCGGCCCTGCACAGCGTCGAGCGGCGGTCCGTCCGAATCGGCGTCACAGGCGCTCCGGGAGCCGGCAAGAGCACGCTGGTCGACTGCATCACCAGGAAGATGCGCGACACAGGCAGGACAGTCGCTATCCTCGCCGTGGATCCCAGCAGTCCATTCAGCGGAGGAGCGATTCTCGGGGACCGGGTGAGGATGCAGAGACATCATGGTGACCCGGGCGTGTTTGTCCGGTCCATGGCCTCGCGAGGCCTGCTAGGCGGCCTGGCTCCTGCGGCGGGCGACGCGCTGACCATGCTGGAGGCCTTCGGGGCCGACGTGATCATGATCGAAACGGCAGGCGTCGGGCAGAGCGAAGTGGACGTAGTGAAACTGGCCGCCACAGTGGCCGTCATCCTGGTCCCCTCGATGGGAGACGACATCCAAGCCGCGAAGGCGGGAATCATGGAGATTGCCGACCTGTTCGTGATCAACAAGGCCGATCTTCCGGGCGCGGACGACCTCGAGCGCCAGATTCTCGCCATGACGTCGCTGATCCCGGCCGAGCGGCCCAAGCCTCCGGTCATGCGAACGGTTGCCAGCCGTTGCGAGGGCGTCGACGTCCTCGTCAATCAACTGATGGCGGCTCCGATGGGACGGACGGACGCCGCCTACTGGAAGGGCCTGTTGCTGTCGAGGATCGGGGACGAGGCCCGCACCGTTCTCGCGTCCAGCCCCGATTGGGACGCCGAACTGGACCGCGCGGCCGGCGCCGTCGCGGCCGGAGATCTCAATCCCTACCTCTACGAGCAGGAGGTGCTGGCGCGACTGCGACAGCAATGGAAGCCATGAACATTGATCACATCGGCATCGCGGTGCGTTCCATCGACGAAGCGCTGGAACTTTACCGGGACTCATTGGGGCTGGAGGTCACTCACCGGACCATGGTCGAGCAAGAGAGGGTGGAAGCGGCCATGCTGCCGGCCGGAGGAGGACGCATCGAGCTGTTGCAGCCGACTTCCGACGACTCCGTGATCGCACGGTTCCTCGACCGGCGCGGTCCGGGGGTCCACCATCTCGCACTCGAGGTTGACGATCTCGAGTCGGCTGTCGACACCGTGCGCAAGTCGGGCCGCAAGCTTGTGGTGGACCGGATCCAGATTGGTGCCGAGGGGTATCGGTACGTCTTTGTCCATCCGACCGGAACGGGTGGCGTGCTTCTCGAACTGATCGAGCGAGCCGGAGAACGATGACGGAGCCACGCAGGCAGCCATCTGGACGCCCGGCCGAGCGGCGGGAGAAGGCGACCGCCCGAAGCTAGGTAACTGGCAGTGACACCAGCCGCAGGATGTCGAACACGAAGGGTTCCGCCCGGCGGGGGGCGCGAGGCCGTGCGTTTCGGCCAACTTCGCGCCGCGCCGCCGGGACCCGGCAAGCGGTTCGGCTGGTTCCAGGGCGCGGCTGTAGTCCTGCTCGCTTCAGGGCTCCTGGCGGTCCATGCCCACAGCCAGGGCATGGCCCTGGTGAATCGTGCCGGCGAGAGTTCCCCGCTCGCGAATCTCGATCGCACGCTTCCCGACGTGCACTTCGTGGACGTCGCGTCGGATGCGGGACTGGACTTCCAGCACGTCGCCGGCGATCCCGTGCGCAAGGAGTACATTCTCGAGGTGACGGGAAGCGGCGTTGCGGTCTTCGACTACGACGAAGACGGGTATCAGGATGTCTTCCTTGTCAACCAGACCCGATGGGAGTCGGAAGAAGCGCAGCCCCCTCCAACGAGCCGACTCTTCCGGAACCTGGGGAATCTGCGCTTCAAGGACACGACGCAGGAAGCGGGTCTGGTTCACACCGGGTGGGGCCAGGGAACCTGCGTGGGCGACTACGACAACGACGGCGACAACGACCTGTTCGTCACGTACTGGGGCGACAACGTACTCTACCGAAACAGCGGGCAGGGCACATTCGAACGGGCAAGCGAGGAGGCGGGGCTGCCCTCCGGACAGCGCAGGTGGGGAAGCGGTTGCTCCTTCCTCGATTACGACCGGGACGGGTGGCTCGATCTGGCCGTGGCCAACTACATCCGGTTCGATCCGGCCAAAGTCCCCAAGCCCGGCGAGAGCGAGCTATGCCGCTACGAGGAAGCTCCGGTCGTTTGCGGGCCCCGAGGGCTTCCCAGCGAGTCGGCGTCGCTGTTCCGGAACACGGGCGACGGTCGCTTCGCCGATGTCTCGGAATCAAGCGGTTTCAGCAAGGCTTCCGGCATCTACGGCTTTGCCGTCCTGACCGGAGACTTCAATGACGACGGCTGGACGGATGTCTACATTGCCTGTGATTCCACTCCGAGTGTCCTGCTCCAGAACAATCAGGACGGCACGTTCACGGACATCGGGTACGAATCCGGCACCGCCGTCAATGAACACGGACAGGAGCAGGGGGGGATGGGCGCTGACGCGGGCGACTACGACCGTGATGGCCTTCTGGATATCGTCAAGACCAACTTCGACAACGACATTCCTTCCCTTTACAGAAACGAAGGGGGTGGGTTCTTCAGCGATGTAGCCGTCCTCGGAGGCCTTGGAGTCCACACGAACTTCGTTGGCTGGGGTGTCGCGTTTGTCGATATTGATCACGATACTTGGCCGGACATCTTCATGGTCAACGGCCACGTCTACGGAATGGAGGAGGGAGCCGAGGCAGGAATCGAGTTCCAGCAGTCCAGGAACGTGTACTGGAATCTGGCCAACGGAGCCTTTGTCGACATTTCCAAGCACGCCGGACCTGGCGTGGCGCAGAGGAGCTCTGCACGCGGGGCGGCTTTCGGAGACCTGAATAACGATGGCACCGTCGAAGTCGTCGTCAACAACCTGGACGCAACCCCCAGCCTGCTCGTCAACCGGGTCGTTCCCAAGAACTGGATGCTCATCCGTCTGGAGGGGTCCCAGTCCAACCGGAATGGAATCGGTGCACGAGTCACGGTCAGGACAGGCGACAACGTGCAGGTGCGGGAGGTGCGTAGCGGCGGCAGTTTCCTGTCGCAGAACGACTTCCGGCTGCATCTCGGCTTGGGTCCGGCAACCCAAGTGGACGAGATCAGAATCCGCTGGCCTGCCGGCTTGGTGGAATCGTTTTCGAACGTGAGTACCAACCAAGAAGTCCTTCTCCGGGAGGGGGAGGGCACTGCGATCGCCGAGAAGGATTCGGAGGCGCACCGGTAGGGCTCGACTGGTCGATCTGGGCCGGGCGGCTGTGGCATTCTTCCGGAGCAGCGGAATCTCGTCACAAGAGGAGGGGCTCCGGGCCGGACGGTCACTTCGACGAATGGCGGCGCCCACCTCTCAGTCGGGCCTGAAGGCGAATCAGCCCGCGTCGGCACGGCGTGGTAATCTACTCACTGACTAGTCAATAATGAGCAATCGGCATGAGCGCCAGAGTGACCGCGCTCGAGGCAAAGATTCGATTCGGCACGCTGCTCCAGCGCGTGGCAAACGGCGAAGAGATTGTCGTTACTAGATACGACAAACCCATCGCACGCATCATTCCTGAGGACGGACGAGACCTGCGGGATGTGCGCCGAGCTGTCGCCGCACTTCGCGGCCTTCGGAGTTCAATTGCCGAGGGGCTAGGTTCCGGTCCAAGCCTGGAGGACGCAGAAGTGCAATCACTCATCCAGGAGGGGCGCCGGTGATTTCGGCGTTCGTGCTGGACGCATCGATGGCGTTCGCATGAGTCTATCCCAGCCAAGCAACTCCCCAATCGGAGACCCTGCTTGCATCAGTCGAGTCGGGCTCAGTCGCGGTTGTCCCGCCCCTTTGGTTCCTTGAGGTTTCCAACGGGCTGCTAGCCGCACAGCGTCGCAAGTTGATCACCCCGGCCGAGCGACGCGAAGCCTTGCACGGACTGTCGGCCCTTCCCTTTGCCGTTGATGAGCATGACCCCCGAAGGGTCTTCAGCGGGACTACCGCACTGGCTGAGCAATACGGGCTATCCGTATACGATGCCAACTATCTCGACCTAGCCATGCGCCGGAATCTGCCGATCGCCTCACGGGACCGAGCCCTGCTGGCCGTTTCCCGGCAGTGCGGAATCGCGGTCTTCCCTTGACGATGATCCGGCGGGTCCGGACAACTCCGTGCTGCTGCCCGGGAACGACTCGTACCGTGTACCCGAACCCCGCTGCATCCCCGGTTCCAGTCGAGGTAGCGGACTAGTACCGGATGCCCTTGCGGAGCAGGACCGTGCAGTAGAAGGCCAGCTCGCCTTCCAGGGCACGCCTCAGGTTGGCCGCAACCCGGAATCCGTGTGACTCGCCCTCGAAAAGGAAATAGGATACCGGCACGCCCCGCGAGCGCAGCGCGTCGACCATGACCTCAGTCTGTTCCTTGGGTACGACCGCATCCTCGGAGCCCTGAAAGAAGATCGTTGGCGCGGTGAGCTTGTCGGCGGACCCGAGAGGCGATCTCTTCTCATACGTCGCAATCGCTTCGGGCCACGGGCCGATGAGAGTCTCGTGGTACCGCGACTCGAACTTGTGCGTTTCAGCCGCCAGCCCCTTGAGTTCGCTGATGCCGTAGTACGAGACCCCGGCCGCGAACTCTTCGCTGAACGCCAGGCAGCACAGGACCGTAAAGCCGCCTGCACTGCCTCCCTTGACCGCGATACGATCGGGATCCGCCAAACCGCGTGCGGCGCAGTATCGGGCCGCGGCAACGGTATCCTCGACATCCGCCACCCCCCAGTTGCCGTTCAGCCGTTCCCGGTAATCGCGGCCGAATCCGGTGCTCCCCGCGTAGTTCAAGTCCAGCACCGCGAATCCGCGGCTCGTCCAGAACTGGGTCGAAAGCGTCAGCGCGTTGCTGGCGGCCGCCGTTGGCCCTCCGTGGAGACGGACGAGCATCGGAGGCTTCTCGTCGGGAGGAGCGGCGAAATCCGGATTGCAGGGAGGGTAGTGGAAGGCATGCACGGTCCTCCCGCCCGCGGACGGGATCGAAACCGGTTCCGGGGTAGAGAGATAACGGCTCAGTTCGGTCGAGAGGACGGTCGACCGGCCGATGACCTGCTGCTCGCCGGAGGACAGGTCGGCCCGAACCACCACGGGCGGCTCGCTCGGGGAGGCCGCCCGAAACACGGCGACGGCCCCTTCGACGGCGATACCGTCAATCTGCGTGTACGGGGTCTCGAGTGGCACCATCGCACCGCCGGAGCGGACGATAGCGAGATTCCAGACACCGTCCTCGCAATATGTACACAAGATCGTCCCGTCCGCCGCGATTCCGTAGGTCGACATTCCGAACACCCATTGCGGGAGCCCGAACTCGGCCCTCCTTTGGTGGAGCGCGGTCCCGGACTCGCCGGCGACCCGGTACAGGTTCCAGTACCCGGTCCGGTCCGAGACGAAGTGCAGCGTGCCGTCCGGCGACCACTGGGGCTGGAATACCGACTCGCGCTGCCCCCCGGCAACCTTGCGCGCATCCACGATCCTCCCTTCCTCCTCCAGGGATCCGACCCACAGCTCCGTTCCGTCCCAAGGCATGTTCGGGTGCAGCCATTCCAGCCAGCAAATGCGGCTCCCGTCGGGACTCAGCCGGGGATTCGAGTAGAAGTCGGCTCCGGTGCGAAGCGTTACGGGACGGTTGACCGCGCCCGTCATGTCGATCCCTACGATCGACTGCGAAGCTTCCTGCTCGGCTTCCGAATGGTCTTCGCATACCGCCAGGAGCCGATTGCGTTGCAAGTCGATTTCCAGGTCGGCGTAGCGCTTCGGGCTCTCTGGCACGAGAGGCTTCGGGAATCCGCCCGCCCGCGTAACAAAGAGACGGCCGTCCCTCCTCTCGGAGAAGCACGTCGTTTCGCCCTCAATCGCATAAGCTCCCCCGCCGTACTCGTGGACTCGCGTCCCGACATTCCAGGTCTCGTCCAGCACGTCTCGAATGGATCCGTCGGAGGCGTCCCTGCGGACAAGGGCAGTCCGTCCCGCTTCGGCGGGCCGACCCTCGAGCCAGTACACGGAATCCCCGCGAACGCACGGTTCGAAGAGTCGAACGGACTCACCCGCGACCAACTCGGCAGTGAAGGGCGAGCGCCAGAATCCGTGTTCGGCAGTCCTCTTCATCCGTCGTTGGCACTTGCCGCCAGGATCGATTCGGCGTAGAGCAGATCGCCGGTCAGCCCGTCATAGTACTGGAACACCGCCTGGGGACGGGGGTAGGCGACAAGACGCTGCGATCCGTCGCTGGCCGGATTCTCGAACACATTATTGATCCGCACCACGCAATAAACTGGCCGGGCCCTGCCCGCTGGCAAGGAGTCGTCCAGAAAGAACGTCGACCACCGTATCTCGGCAGTCCGGCCGCGCGACTCGAAGGATCCATTCGGAGGACGTCCCGCTTCCGAAACGAGCGGGTGGTTCCGCGAACTGTGCGGCCCCGACGCGAATTCCCAAACGCTGTCGGTGATCCGGATCGCAAAACTGTTGTGCAGGTCGCCGGTCAGCACGAACACGCGCTTGCCGAGGCTGTCCCAGAACTGGATCAGTTCCTCGCGCTCCGCCGCGACGGCGGTCCAAGCCTCGTCCTTGTTCGGGCCGCCCATGCCGGGTCCGACGTGCGGAATGATGAAGTTGACGGACGACACGACGAACAGGAAGTCGGCGTCGCTTCGGCCCATCGCCTCCAGTAGCCAGCGCTTCTGCCGGTCCCCGAGCATGGAGACCCCTTCCTTGAAGGGATCGCTGATGTCATGAATCTGGCGGTGACTCCGCGTGTCCAGGAAGAAGAACTCGGCGTTGGCGACGGAGCGGCTCCAGTAGCTGAGGCGCCCGATCGAGTAGGACGAGACACTGTCTGTACGCGGAGCCGGGCGCATGCGCAATCGGTTGTCGTCGAGAATGCCTGCCACCTCGTAGACACCGGCGTTCGGGTCGCCTCCCCGCTCGTCAAGTTCCTTGATGTTGACGCCTGCGTCCGGCTCGCTCCAGTGGACCGTCAGCGTCGCGGCCTGTTCGAGGTCCAGTCCCGCCAATCCGCCCGCATCGTCACGCAGCACCGGACTGCCGGCCTTCAGGCGGGCCTCGCCGAAGTGGATGGGCTGGGAGTGGGGGACCGGATTCGACCAGCCCAGGTAGTCGTACCAGCTCTGCACGCCGATGTCTCGGAACACCGCCCGCCGGCTACGCAGCCCGATCGTCCCCGCCCCGTTCACGTCGCCGAGGATCTCGTGGTCGTCGAATACGAAAAAGCTCGGCACTTCCCTGTGCCAAGCCGCCATGTCGGCGCCTCGCTCGAGGTAGAGCTTGTAGTTCCGCCAGGCGCCCACGATGGTCGGGGCGATGTCGACGATGCGGGGGAACCGGTCCGCACCGGAGTTCGCGAGCCAGCGGGCCGGCGGGAAGTCGCGCTCTTCCTCGTACAGCCAGTCGCCGTTCTGGATGGCGAAATGTATCCGGTCATCCAGTTCCCGAAGCATGGTCCGGAACGCCGGCTGGTTCGCATCCATCTGCTTGTTGCCGCAGGCAAACTCGAAGCTGAAATTGAACAGCCCGCGGGGGTTGTGCTGCTCGTCGACCAGTGCCAGCTCGCTCGGCAGGGTCCGGAACGACGCGACCGGGGGCGTCTCTCCTTCGCCCTTGAGCCGGTAGAAGTACTGGGTATCCGGTTGCAGGCCCTTCAAATGGACCCATCCGGTGCTGTCCCTATCCAAGCCGGTGGGGACGGCCTCCGAGATGCTCGCCAAGCTTTCCGGCCGGAGGCCGTAGCGGACACGGAACTGTCCGGGCCGGGCAGTGCGGGCCCAGATGCCGATCCCGTCGGACGAGATCCGGCCGAGAATGGGGCCGTGCGTAATCGACTGGGCGCCGCCGGTCGCCGACAGGGCGGCGAGCGCCACCGGCACGAGCAGAATCGAGGAGGCCGGTCTGCGCACCATTCGGGAACGGGCGCAGGAGAGCGGCATCAGTGCACCGGCGGCTTCGGCAACTGTTCCAGGAACTCCTCGACCAGTCGTCGGTTTTCCGCTTCGCCCAGGTTCTTCTTGAGCAAGTGCTCGGCAGCGCGGATGGCGAGCCCAGCGGACTCCTCGCGCAGTTCGGCAACAGCCACGCGCCGTTCCGCCTCGAGTTGCCGCCGGCCCTCGTCCATGATCTTGCGGGCCTCTTCGCGGGCCTCCTCGCGCGCCTGCGTGCGCACGCGGTCGGCCTCCTGCCTTGCCTCGGCGACCAGCTCCTGGGAGCGTCGCAGGGAAGCTTCCATGCTGGCCCGGTTCTCCTCGATGGCCCGCTCCGCTTCCGCGCGCGCCTGCTCGGCCTTCTCGAGGGACTCGCGGATCCGTCCCTCGCGCTCGTCGAGCGCTCCCAGGATCGGCTTCCACGCGATCAGGCGCAGCGCAAGGAACGTGAACAGGAACGTCACCACGGTCCAAATCATCAGACCGGGTTCGAACTGAAGCAGGGCGTTGCCGTTTTCGGAGGCCATGGCTGTCTCCCGCGGTCGGGCCTAGAACAGCAGCGCTACGAAGAGCACGCCGAGGCCGATCACCGCGACGCCCTCGAGCAGGAACAGGGGCAGCTGGAATGCCGCCCGGATGTCCTTCGCCGCCTGCGGCTGGCGAGCGATGCTCTCGACGGCCGCAGCGGTGAATCTGCCGATGCCGAGCCCGGCGCCGATCACGATGATGCCGGCACCGATGGCGCTTCCCGACGCCTTGTCGAGCACCTGGGCGGACGCGACGGCCGGCAGCGCAACGAGCAGTGCCAGCACGAACAGGATGTTGATGGTGGTTTTCATGGGTTGGATTCCTCCGTAAGGGATGCGAAGACTTGGGCGGCTCTCAGTGTTCCTCGGCCACGAGCATGCCGACATACAGAGCCGTCAGCAGTGTGAAGACGTAGGCCTGGATGAAGGCCACGATGAGTTCCAGCAGCGTGATTGCCGCGGCAAGTGGCACTGACACGGCGGCCAGCACCACGGCCTGGAACATGAAGATGAACCCCAGGATGATCAGGATCACGATGTGACCGGCGGTCATGTTCGCGCCGAGACGGATCATCAGGGCGACCGGCCGCACGAGCATCGAGATGACTTCCAGAACGACGACGACCGGGGCGATGACGAGCGGAGTTCCCTCCGGAACCATGTGCTTGACGAAGCCGACGGGACCGAGCGCGACGATCCCGCTGATCATGAATGTGAAGAACGAGATCACGGCGAGTGCGCCGGTGACATTGAGATTGCTGGTCGCCGTGAAGCCTCCCGGCACGAGGCCGAGCAGGTTGCAGGTCAGGATGAAGAAGAAGAGCGTCAGAAGGAAAGGCGTGAACCGGCGGCCCCACTTCTGTCCCATGTTGGCAATCGCGATCTCGTCCCGGACGAACACGACCATCACCTCCAGGGCGTTCGCCATGCCGGTCGGAGCTTCCTGCCCGGCTCGAGGACGCCGCAGGAAGACACCCGCCAGCACGATCAGGATCGCTGACGCGATCAGCATCATCAACACGGCCTTGCTGATGCCCAAGGCTTCGAACACCGGGTGGAGGTAAGGATCCAGCCACTGGGGAAGGTGCACCTCGCTGTTCGCGATGTGATGCATGATCACATCGGGCAGACTCTCTTCCTCGCCCGCCGCAGCCAGGAATGCGAAGGGTGCGTTGGCGCCTAGCACCGCTCGAAGTACCTCGTGTAGCGGACTCCCTCGAACACCTGCGCGGCCAGATAGCCCAGCAGCAGGGCGGGAACGAAAAGACGCGGGTCGCCCGATCCGGCGGTCAGAGCCCAGGCGATCAGGGCGAGCACCCACATAGCCCGCAATGCGGCACCAGCCGCCAAGGCGCGGAACAGGCTACGCTCCACGACAGCCGGTACGAGCCGCAGCACAGCCTCCGAAACCGCTGCCGTGGCCAGTCCGCAAGCCACGCCTGCTGCGATCTCCCAGATCATTCCTGTTTCCACATCGCGACGGCTAGATTGTAGAAACCCGCCAGAATTCCCAAAAAGAGTCCGACGACCGCCGCTTCCGGGTTCCAGCCCCATCGATGCCCCACCAGAGCCCCTATCAGCAACCCCCCCAGTACCGATCCGCTCAAGGACAATGCGGCCGCGACAGCAGCATTGCGAGGTCGGGTCGGCACCGGCTCGTCCTGAATCCGGACAGGGTGTGCTGCGGGAACCTAGAGGCGTGCTGGGCTCGTACCGCAGCCTGATTCGAACATAGCAGAATTCGGGTTCGGCCCACAAGGCAGAGGCCGACACGACAGCGGTTCTAAATTTCCGAGGCGCAAGTGGGCTCTTAGCGTCTCACCGGGGTT
>CAYWUV010000011.1:0-89402 GCA_964461235.1 uncultured Bryobacterales bacterium
ATCCGGCATCTGCGGCGGCAAAAACCCAAATCAGGCGGCATTTAGAATTGCTGGGAAGCATCGAAGCGATCCTGCGGCCGTTAGCGGCTTCGCCGTTACTTCAAGGCATGCTTGACGCTGGTCCGCAGAGACCCATAAATTGAGAGTTAGGGGCCGCAGGTCCCACTTGATTTCCATCCGCCAGAAAGGCCATTCGTACTCAAACGCAACATGTCGACCTCAACGGAAACACGAAAGTTTGAAGCAGAAACCAAGCAGCTGCTTGACTTAATGATCCATTCCTTGTACACCGACAAGGAAATTGCGATCCGCGAACTCATCTCGAACGCCTCAGACGCACTCGACAAGATTCGCTTCAGCGCTCTAACCACACCCGACCTCCTTCCCGAGGGCGAGGAACTTGAGATCCGCCTCGAGACCGACTCCGACAAGCGCACTCTTGCCATCCTCGACAACGGTGTAGGGATGTCGCGCCAAGAAGTGATCGACAACATCGGGTCCATCGCGCGCTCCGGAACGCAGGAGATGCTGAAGCAACTCGGCAAGGCTGGCGGATCGGCCTCGACACCGGAACTGATCGGTCGCTTCGGTGTCGGATTCTACTCGGCGTTCATGATTGCCGACACGGTCGTTCTGGAGACCAGAAAAGCCGGGGAGGAGGATTCCACACTCTGGTCTTCGAACGCCGACGGGACGTACACGATCACAGAGGGTTCCCGGCGCGGCCAAGGCACTACCGTCACTCTGCACCTGAAGACCGTCGACCCCGAAGTGGGAATCGAGGATTACGCCAGCGAGTGGGTTCTGGCCAGAGTCGTCCGGCGCTACTCCAACTTCATCTCCTATCCCATCCGACACAAGGTGCGGCGCGAGAAGCGGGAGACGGACGAAAAAGGGATCGTCAAGCCGGACGGCAAGACGACAGTGACCTTCGAGGACAAGACCCTCAATTCCATGAAGCCGATCTGGACACGGCCGGAATCCGAGGTCACCGACGAGGAGTACAACGAGTTCTACAAGCACATCGCATCCGACTGGAAGGACCCGATGCTGCACATGCGGTTCAAGGCGGAAGGGATTTCCGAGCATGAGTCCGTCCTCTTCGTTCCGGCAGAGCCGCCGTATGGCTTGGACACTTGGGGTTTCGAATACGGCCTGCAGCTATACGCGAAGCGGGTAATGATCATGGAGCAGTGCGACGCTGTGCTGCCGCGCTTCCTGCGTTTCGTTCGTGGTGTGGTGGACTCGTCCGATCTGCCCCTCAACATCTCGCGCCAGACACTCCAGGAGAACCGGCACCTTTCCCAAATCCAGAAGTTCCTTGCCAGGAAGGTCCTGGACAAGCTGGCGGAACTGCGGAAGGATGACGAGGAGAGATTCCTTTCGTTCTGGAAGCACTTCGGGCGCTCTCTGAAGGAGGGAGTCGGCACCGACCACGAGCAAAAGGACCGGATCGTCCCCCTGCTCATGTTCGAGTCCTCCAATGACCCCGACAAGCTCTCGAGCCTTTCTGACTACGTATCGCGGATGAAGGACGGTCAGGACACGATCTACTACATCACCGGCGAATCAAGGGCTCTCGTCGAGAACTCTCCCCTGATCGAGGCGTTCCGCAAGAACGACTACGAGGTGCTTTTCCTCACGGATGAGGTGGATGAATTCGTCGTGGATCAGCTGCCGGAATTCGAAGGCAAGAAACTCAAATCAGTGGCTCGCGGCGACGTCGACTTGGAGAAGGAGCAATCCCAGGACGATCGAGAGGGGGGCCGCAAGGAACAGGAGCAGGAGTATCAGGGCCTATTCGATCTCATCGGAAAGCACTTGGAGGAGAACGTCAAGCGTGTGCGCCTGTCAAGCCGCCTGACAGAATCGCCCGCGTGCCTGACCGTTGACGAACACGACATGAGCCCGCAGATGGAGAGGATGATGAGGATGGCTGGACCGGGTGCCCCGAAGCAGAAGCGCATTCTCGAAATCAATGGCTCGCACGACTTGGTAAAGGGCTTGCGCGAGCGCTTCGACAAGGACAAGACGGATCCCGTCGTTCGGGACTTTGCCGAGTTGCTATACGGCTATGCGATGCTCGCCGAAGGTGCGGAGATTAACGATCCCGCGCCATTCAACAGGGCGTTGGAGGGCGTCATGGTCCGAGCGGTACAGAACGCAACAGCAGAGGCCTGAACCAATGGGAGATGGGAGCTCACAGGCGCGGTTCGGGATCGGGCAACTCGTTCACCACGTGCTCTTCGACTACCGCGGCGTGGTCTACGACGTCGATCCGACGTTTGCCGGAAGCGAGGAATGGTACGAGCAGGTCGCCCGCTCTCGGCCTCCCAAGAATCAGCCGTGGTACCGCGTTCTCGTACACGAACAGGGGCACGTCACCTATGTGGCCGAGAGGAACCTCGAGGAGGATACCTCGGCAGAACCGATCCGGCACCCGGCCACATGGCAACTTTTCGAACGCTTCGAGGACGGTGTCTACGTGCCGCGGAGACGTACGCAATAGCGGGTGACCCGCACGAGGTCAATGATCCGGCAAGGAGCTATCGGGCTTTGCCGGATTCGAATCCAGGCATCGGACTGCCCGCTGGGCGAGAAGGCCGATCATTGGAGGCCTATTGCGCCTGCGTGAAGAAGCGGTAGCACGCGAGCAGCCAAGCTTCGAGTTGTACTTCGAGCTTGCGGAGCCACGAGAGTGCTGCACTCGGTTCTTGGCGCCGCACTCATGAACAAGTGATATGGGTGAGTTCGGAAGCATGCCGTCCGAAAATCGCCTTCGAGCTCACCTTTTCCGACCCACGCTCCGCAAACACCAAGCCCTCCGACGCCAACTACACTGGTCATCAGGAGAGCGCTTTGATGCGACCGACAATCTTGCGGGGTATTCCCGCCACGTTTCTTGCAGGCGCCTTGCTCGGCGTGTCCTGCGGGCCGTCCGAGACCGTGACTCCAAGCATGCGCGCGCTTGAGACTCTCGAGTTCGGATCCATGGACGGGAAGGCCGTTACCCAGTTCACGCTGACCAACAGTTCGGGAGCCGAGGTGAGCGTCATCGAGTACGGAGGCATCGTCGTCAGCTTGAAGGTTCCCGATCGCGACGGCAATCTCGGCGATGTTGTGCTTGGATTCGACGACCTGGAATCGTACCTCGAGTACAATCCGTACTTCGGCGCGATAACAGGGCGTTACGCGAATCGTATCGCCCGTGGACAGTTCGAAATCGACGGCACTGTGTACGAGCTTCCGGTGAACAACGGACCCAATTCGCTGCACGGAGGCATCAAGGGATTCGACAAGGTGATCTGGAGTGGGAGGCCACTCCCCTCCGGCGATGGCGTCCAACTGACCTATACCAGCGCGGACGGGGAAGAGGGATACCCCGGAACACTCGATGCGACGGTCACTTACACGTGGACAGACGACACCGAGCTGCGTATCGAGTATGACGCTCGCGCGGACAAGCCGACGATCGTAAATCTTACGAATCACTCGTATTTCAATCTCCGCGACGGTGGCGGGAGTACGGTCCTTGACCACGAGATGGTGATTAATGCTAGTCGGTATACGCCGATTGACGAAACACTGATACCCACGGGCGAAATCGCTCCACTCGACGAGACGCCCCTGGATTTCCGCGTCGCAACGGCGATTGGCGCCAGGATCGATGACGACGACGAACAGCTTGCCTTCGGTTCCGGATACGACCACAACTATGTCTTGGATCGCGAGGCAGAGGGCCTGGCGCTCGCTGCTACGGTCCATGACCCGGCAACCGGTCGCACGATGGACGTGATGACTGAGGAACCCGGAGTCCAGTTCTACAGTGGAAACTTTCTCGACGGCCAGCTTGCCGGCAAGGGGGGTGTGCCCTACCAGCACCGCAGTGGGTTCTGCCTCGAAACGCAGCACTTCCCGGATTCCCCGAATCACCCGGACTTCCCATCGACTGTCCTGCGGCCCGGGGACACCTATTCGACGGCGACCGTCTACCGGTTCTATGCGAGGTGATCTCATGAGGATCCTGACTGCGTCGTTCTTGGTCCTGGTGCCCGGCATTTCGGCTGAGGTCCTCGACACTCTTCCGGAACCGACCGGGGACAGCATCGTCGATCCCCGTGCACGGTTTGAAGTCCTCTACACCCGCGCGGAGACCGCGGCCGGGGGCCTTACCGAAGGGCCGGCGGTAGCCCCCGACGGCTCGATCTACTTCTCTGACATTCTCCGCGGGGAGAATCACGGGCGCATCCACCGTTTTGATCCGGGTTCGGGCACGGTCGAGATCTTCGCCGACAACAGCCATAAGTCCAACGGGCTCATCTTCGGCCCGGACGGCTCCCTGTACGCGGCGGAGGGCGCGGACCACGGGGGCCGGCGGATATCCCGATGGAATATCGAGACCAAGGAGCGGACACCGGTGGTCGACAGGTACCAAGGGAAGAGGTTCAACTCTCCCAACGACATCTGCATTGACACTGAAGGCCGCCTGTACTTCACTGATCCGCGCTACACAGGACACGAGCCCCGGGAACTCGACCACCGCGCGGTGTACCGCGTCGCGCCTGGCGGGGAGGCGGTCGAGGTCACCACTCAAGTCACCAAGCCCAACGGCATCGCCCTCAGCCCCGACGAACGGACGCTATACGTTGCCGAAACCAACAATGGCGGCGACGGGATGCCCGGAGTGGAGCCCGGAAACCGGGGGCCGATGCGGATCTACGCTTTTCCGCTCGGCGAGGACGGTCTAGTGGCGGGAGCCCGGCGTCTTATGTACGACTTCGGGCCCAAGTTCGGCTGCGACGGCATGACAGTCGATGAGGACGGGAATCTCTACTTGACGGCCAGAGAACCATCCAGGTCCGGTGTTCTCGTGCTGGACCCCGAAGGCTATGAGATCGCATTCTTGCCCACATCGCCCGGAGTGGAGTCCGAAGAGTCGCCGTTGACCCAAGAAGAAATCCAAGGTCTGGAGGAACCGCCCGCAACGCCTTCCGGCCTTCCGAGCAACGTGGAGTTCGGTCTGGGCGATGACAGCAACGTCCTCTATGTGACGGTGGACCAGAGCCTCTATAGGATTCGTCTGAAGGCCCGCGGGTACCATCGTCAATACCGCGACTGAGGACCGAATGCCGTTCCGGGAAACGGGACGGGGCACGCTGGTCCGGCTCACCGAAGGCGCTTCGATCGGCCCTGTCGGCGGCTGCGATGTCGCCAAGTCTCGACATCTGAGTTTCTGTCCGCCGTGACCTGTGCAGGCCTCAAAGGATCAGAGTCAACGATCCCGATCCCCGGAAAATGCGCGGAGTGACGGCTCTGATGGCGAGTCCTTCTCGTATTGCTTCTCGAAGCCTCCCCGCTGAAGCTGGCAATTGAGCCAATTCAAGCTCGGCGGAGCCGGTCTGCCAGTTCAGTCCTGCCACCCACGTCGGTAAGGCGGAAATCGCGACCCGTGTGGTAGTACGTGAGCTGCGTGTGGTCTAGGCCCAGCAGCGCGAGGATCGAGGCATGCAGGTCGTTGAGGTGCACCGGATCCACGGCCGCCCGAAGCCCCAGTTCGTCCGTCGAACCGATGACCTTGCCTCCGCGGACTCCCCCTCCGGCCATCCAAAGGGTGAATCCGTACGGATTGTGGTCACGGCCCTCGCTGCGCCCCGTGCCGCCATCGGATGTCGGCGAACGACCGAACTCGCCACCCCAGATCACGAGCGTGTCGTCCAACATGCCGCGCGATTTCAGGTCGGCCAGCAGGCCGGCGACCGCCTTGTCAGTCTCGGCTGCCCGATCGAGGTGGTTCTGGTCGCATTCGGTGTGCCCGTCCCAATCGATGGCGTTCTGTCCGTTTCCCGACCAAACCTGCACGAACCGGACCCCGCGCTCGACGAGCCTCCGCGCCAGCAGGCAGCGCCCGCCGAAGTCGGCGCTGACCGGATCGTCCAAGCCGTAGAGCTTCTTGGTCGCCTCGGACTCGGCCGAAACGTCGGTGGCTTCGGGAGCCGCCATTTGCATTCGGAAGGCCAACTCGTAAGATTCGAGACGGGCCACGAGCTCGCTGTCGAAGTTCCGTTCACGCAAGTGCTTTGTATTCAACGTTCGCAGTGTATCTAGAAGGTCCCGCTGCTGCTCCGCCGAACGATTGGCTGGGGGCTGCAGATACAGGATCGGATCCGGGCCCGGCCGGAAAGACGTACCTTGATAGACCGCAGGCAGAAAGCCCTCACCGTATACTTCAGGACCGGAGCGCACGCCACCCTGCAGCAGGACCACGAAGCCCGGCAGATTCTGATTCTCCGTCCCCAGCCCGTACAGAATCCATGAGCCTAGGCTTGGCCTGCCGATCCGGGGCCAGCCGTTGTGGATAAGGAATTGCGCCTGGGAATGCGTGAATCCCTCGTGGTAGTTGGACCGGATTACCGCAATGTCGTCGGCATGCTTTGCAACATACGGGAAGAGATCGGATACTTCCAGTCCCGACTGCCCCTGACGGCGAAAGGTCCGCTTCGAACCCATCAGAGTCAAGTCGTCGAACTTGCCGTTCTGAAAGTCCTCGCTGCCAAAGCTCCCCGGGGGGCGCTGACCGTCGAGACGGTTGAGTAGCGGCTTGGGATCGAAAGTGTCCACGTGGCTGGGACCACCCTGCATGAACAAATGGATCACTCTCTTCGCTGTGGCCGGCTGCGGAGCCGGCCGAGCAGCGAGAGGCCCGGATTGGGCAAACAGATCCATCGCAGCCAGCCAACCAAGACCCAGGCCCGAATACCGCAGGAAGGATCTTCTTGAGTCGTCAATCCACATACAAGAACTCGTTCATGTTCAGCAACATCAGGCAGAGCTGGGGCAGGGAATTGCGATCCAGGTACGCGAGTGCCGTTTCGTGCTCTTCGAGCGTAGGCGCACGCCCGAGCGCCGTCCTCCAGGCTGTGGCCACCAGATTTGCTGGCGCACCGTCCGTTTCCCGGCGGAGTGTGGCGGCAAAAGCGTCCGACTGGTCCAGAACGAACCGGCTGTTCATCATGGCGAGAGCCTGGGGTGCCACGGTCGACGTCTCCCGTCGGGAGCAACTGCGTGCGGTGTCGGGCGCGTCGAAGATCTGCAGAATGGGCACGGTCAACGAACGCTTCGACTGCAGGTAGACGCTACGCCGATTGTACTCGTCCGGATCGGGGTTCGCGGGCCAAAGGTGCGGCATCCGGGCCGCAAGGATCTCCTCGCGCGTGAGAGGAAGAATCACGCCCACACCTCCCATCTTCAGGTTCAAGCTGCCGGAGACAGCGAGGATCGAGTCGCGTATGGCATCCGCATCGAGTCTCCTCCGGTTCATTCGACCGACCAGGAGATTGTCGGGATCCGCTTCGATCGCTTCGGAGTAAGAAACGCTCGACGAACGGTAGGTGCTCGAGAGCATGATGAGCCGGTGCATCGCCTTGATGCTCCAGCCGCGTTCGGCGAATTCGACGGCCAGCCAGTCGAGAAGCTCGGGATGGGTCGGCCGCTCGCCGTGCCGTCCGAAGTCGCTGGGCGTGCGGACAATTCCATGGCCGAAGTGGTGTTGCCAGATCCGGTTCACCATGACGCGGCCGAGGAGGGGCTGCTCCGGGGATGTCAGCCATTGCGCAAGCACTGCCCGGCGCCGTGGCACGAATCGCTCGTCCTTCGGTTCCTGCAGCGCTGGGCCATCGGGCAGCGCGGCGGGAAAACCGGGGTCCACGCGCTCGCCCCTGCGCCGGAAGTCTCCATGAGCTAGGACAAACGTGTCTGGTAGCTGCCCCTCGTACCCGAGCACCTTTGCTGACGGATAGGGTTCGGGCGCTCGGAGGTATGCCTCTCCTAAACGCTCGAGCATGGCCCGCCGCTCATCGGCGCTCGTGTTCTTGCCCGATCGCTTCGCCATGCGCTTCAGGATTCGAGCCTGCTCCAGCAGCGGAAAGCTTCGAGTGCTGCTCTGGGTGTCGAACAGGCTGACAAGCGGAATCTCGATCTCGGCGCTGCCGGCAAAGAAGGCAGTCAGTCGATAGTAGTCACGCTGGGTGATCGGGTCCGACTTGTGGTCATGGCATCGGGCGCACTCAAGGGTCAGGCCTAGGAATGCCGAGCCGAGCGTGTCAATCGCTTCCGCACGCCATTCGGCACGATACTGGTCGCCGTAGTAGGTGTATTCGATCGGAAACGCTCCAAGAGTGAAGAGGCTCGTGCCGATGCGGCGATTCACGTTTTCCCGCTTCTCAGGGGGAAGGTTCAGGGTCCCCTCCAGGTCCATGTCAGTCGGCCAGAGCTCATCTGCGGCGATCTGCTCGCCAACGAATTCGGTGTAGGGCTTGTCGTGGTTGAACGACTCGATCACGTAGTCCCTGTACCGCCAGGCAGTCGTGTAGAAGTGATCCGTCTCGAATCCGGAGGTGTCCGCGTAGCGGACGAGGTCCAGCCAGTACCGACCCCACCGCTCACCGTAGCGCTCAGATTCGAGCAGACGGTCGATCAGGCGCTCGAAGGCTCCAGGGGAATCGTCCTGCAGGAACTCCTCGATTTCTTCCGGGGTGGGAGGCAGGCCGTGGAGATCAAAGTACGCCCTGCGCGCGAGGGTCCGTCGGCTTGCAGGTTCTGACGGTCGCAGGCCGGCGTCACGAAGCTTCGCGAGGACGAACGCGTCAATTGGGTTCCGCACCCAGCTCCCCTCCGCGGTCTTCGGAACCGGCGGACGCTCAGGCTTCGTGAACGACCACCACGAAGTCCGATTGGAGAGTCGTTTGCCATCAGCCCATTCGGCTCCGCTGTCAATCCACGCTCTCAGAGTTTCGACATCCGATTCAGGCAATCGGTCGCCGCTTGGAGGCATCGTGAGTTCGCCGCCTCCGGCAACCACTTGCACAAGTAGGCTCGCCGCCGGATCACCGGGCACCAGGGCGGGCCCTCGAGTGCCTCCCCGGAGGGCAGTCTCGGAAGTCCGGAGGTCCAAGTCGGACATTCTGGCCTCCCCATGGCAGGCGAGACAGTGCGTTTCCAGAATGCCCCTGGCCCGGGCCGCAGGCGATCCACTTGTTGCGGCCCCCGCCAGCCCAAGGGGCAAGCTCATGGCCAGAGCCGCTAATCGCGCCGCGGACTGCCTCATCCCACGCCTCTCGTATCGACCGGGCGAATTCTGCATGTGCGGTGCAGCCCCACCCAGACAAGGCCGAGGGACCTGCCGGAAACAGTATACTGTCCCCGGCTGCGGACCGGAGCCCGCACATGCAGTCGGCTGATGCGCAATCAGGCGGAATGCTGACGCGGCTCCGGTTGAATAGGGAGCATCCGCTGTGGAACCGGGAGTTGTTCGCATCTGACATCGCTGAGTCGAAGTGCGCGAATCGCAACTGATCAACTGCGAACTCCGCCGGGCCAAAACACCATGTCCGGTAGAACGATCGCGCACTCATGCAACGGGGGCCGACAGGCCCATGATTTCACCCGGTCAGGCCTATCGACAAGACTCTGCTCCCTGGCGAAGCCGATCTCCCGTAGTTCCTCTGATCTCGGGTAGCGCGGGTCTCCGCGACTCCCCCGCCGAACTCAATAATGCAGGGCGACCCGGAACGCCGACGGGAGGGCGATGTCCCGGGCGGTGTTAACGATGATCATCATGTATTGCCAGCTTGGCGCAGTCCCATGTAGGTCGACTACTGAGCAGTTCAGCGGGCACCATGGTCTGATGGACTCCCCTTCTTCCACGCAGAGGCATTGGGATGCTGGAATACCTAACGGGGTAGTCGGCGGCGGCGCCGAAGAGGAGTTTTCGTAGGACTGCACGATCGACCAAGAGCTTGACCTCGACGCTCCCCGCGTTCAGCGACCTGAGCACTGGACCATCGGCGGCCGCCGAACCATCCCCGGATCGGCAATACCATGCGAACATGAATCCATGCAGGGGGGTGCGGTCTTCAACGAACCCTCCAAGTGGTCCTTGGTGAGTCTTGCCCACTTCGCGGCCGAGCCCTTGCGTGCGGCGGGCGCGAAGAGGGTTATCGCCTTCGGGTCGTACGCTCGGGGCGTCGCTGATGCGTGGTCAGACTTCGATCTAGTCGTAGTGATCGACACGGATCTCCCAAGACCTGAACGGGGCCGGCTCCTCGACGATCTCTACGATGCGCTTCCGGTTTCCCTTGATCTCGTAGTCTTCACTCCTTCAGAATTCGAACGAGGGGTTCAAGCAGGTCTCGAAATCTCTGCAGCCATCGCAGCAGAGGGAAAAACCATCTTCCCTGTTGGACGCGACGTGAAATGAGAGCATCAGACCGCACCTCGCAACGATGGCTGGAGACGGCACGCAAGAACCCAGACTATGCCCGGCTCGCCGCCGACGCCGGCTTTCACGCGCACGCATGCTTCAATGCCCACCAACCCGCTGAAAAGGCCATCAAGGCGATCCACAACGCCAGAGGGGGGCGAATCGTTCTCGGTCACAGCATCCGGCAACTCATCGAACGCCTAGGCATTCCGGGCCAGGGAGTGCTGCTCTCAGCCGCCCGCCAGCTTGACTTGTGCTACGCCCCGACGCGCTATCCGACTGGACTGGATGACAGAACTCCCGACGCGGCCTATTCCGAGGATCAGTCGTCCCAAGCCCTCGATCTTGCCCGGAACATTGTCGCTGCAGCCAGCACCATAGTCTTCGAGTCGATCGGGGATCAGTGAGGCCAACAGCTGCTTTTGTGGCAACTGTGGTCGCTGTCCAGATTGGAGCGTTTGTCACCTGACACGGCGAGTCGGAATCATCGGTCTCTCATTCGCGCAAGAACTTCCTGTGGAGGCGCAAACGACTACTTCTGCGAGCGAACCTGCCAAGGCGCCTAGTCGCGAGTAGCGATAGAGTACATCTCTTCGCCGAATTCGCTAACCCTACTCTCCATAGGCTGATGCCATTGCCCGAGAGCATCCTGCAGGCCCGCGTGCTGCATGAAGGGCTCAGAGGCTTCCCAGCGGTCCATCCACCCGCACCCGCCCCAGCCAAGGAATGAGGGGATTGACGTGCAGTCCACGGGATCGGTTGTTCAGAGTAGTACCGGAGTCCACCTTAAAGCTGCCCACCAGCTGTGCAGGGAACCGGCCCCCTCCACAAGAAGTCAAGTGCAACCGGGCCTTCGCTATCCAGCATTTCTGCAATTCTCGAAGCTCAAGTCGTAACAGAACCCTGACGATGGACCCTGCCGCTTCGACCCGACGACGGCGTAAGGAGTGGAAGATGCCAAGAGCCATTTCGCGACCGCCCTCCTGCCAGCCGACCGGACTAGGCGCGTCCGTTGACCGAAATCGTTGCCCCGGACCCGGGGCCGCCCTTGCCGTGCTTGCACCGTACTCACGCGTCAATCGCATCGGCAACGCGAGCTTGAGGGTGCTTGAGATCAGTAGATCGCGACCGGTGCGACCGTGGATCCCGTGCCCCCCTGGATCTTGAGAGGCTGGACGACGAAGGCGAATTCGTAGACCCCGGCCGCGGCTAATTCGTCCAGCTTCATCCGCTCGACCAGATGGATGCCGTTGACCACCAGCATGATCTGGTGGACAGGCAACGACACTTGCGGGTCCGGGTTTGGCGAGACCTCGACCGGCTGGTTGTCGGCCCCCAGCAGCATGGGATCCCGTTCCACGAGCCACTGCGCGGCCCGTACTCCGATTCCCGGGTTGCTCGCCATGAAGCGCTCTGGGTCGGTGTCCCAGAGCACTCCCCAACCGGTGTGAATCAGCACCGCATCCCCCGACGCCAGCGTTACTCCCTGCCGGTTGAGTGTCTGCTGCAGGTCGTCGACTGTGATCTCGTACGTGTCGGGGAGCATTTCAACCCCCTTATGGGCGGCGACATCGATGAGCACGCCCCGGGTCATGAGCGTGCCGACGTTCTCGACGCCGAGCCGCGTGAACCCGTCTCGCGTCATGATCTGGTTCTGATCAACGCAGTTGTACAGGCTGCTGCCGATTGTCTGGTGGGTGAAGCCGTCGAACTGTGTGCCCACCTGGCCCATCTCCGTGACAACAAGCTCCTCGTTCGAGCCGCGCTGGTTCGAACCGGCACTGGGGCCGGTCGGCTTCATATAGAGGTCGAAATGGCGGGCACCGAGTGGCATCGAGCCTCGCAGTACCTGTCCGAGCTCGATCACCCGTCCCGTCTTGATCAGACGCGCCGCCTTGAGCACCGTCTCGGGACCCATGTGGTTGGCCGCGCCGCGCTCGTCGTCGGCTCCCCACCGGCTGGGACAGCGCTCGTCGGTCGACGGCGGGGTCCACGACTGGCCGGCGGCGGGTGCAGCGGCACCCGCAACCAAAACGGTGGACGCGGCTGCCGCAAGGGCGGCAACGCTGGCGAATCGCATGACTCTCCTCCGTGGGCCGTGTCTTCAGCCCCAGCAGATTCTACCGGAACCCACAATCCGTTGACTCGCCGGTCCACGCGCGGCTTCCGGAATCCGCCGCGCGTTGTGCCACGGCAGCACACTCGTCACCGATCTCAAGAGGGGCGAAACACGCTGGCGCGTCCCGGACCGGGAGCCTCCCCAGCGCATCTTCTCCGACGCGTCGTTCGCGGCCAAGTTGCGGCGCAGCGCGGCAATGGCATCCGGCATGTTCCGCCGGATCCAAGGCCGTGCGCCGATACTCTCCGAATCAATGACTCTCGCGACCCTATCCCGACGGTGAGGCTGAACCCGCCGACAGCCGCTGTAAGGTGCCGATCCGCCGGAGCACCGGTGGGTGCGAATAGTGCAGGAAGACGTCCAGCGGGTGCGGTGTCAGATTGCTGAGATTGTCGGCGGACAGCTTTTTCAGGGCGCTGACCAAAGGCGCGCCGCTGCCGGTCGTCTCTGCTGCGAATCGGTCGGCCTCGAACTCGTGCCGTCTTGAGAAGGCGTGCACGACGACAGACAGGACCAACTCGACAGGCCTAAAAAGGAGACTGAAGAACACGAGCCCGGCGTAGACCGACGAGTTGGCGAGATAGAACGCCGCAAAAAGGCCCTCCTGCCCGAGGAAGAGCGACAGAATCCATAGCATCGCCGCGATGTGGGCGATGGACAGCGCCATTCGCAACCAAACGTGCCGCTTCTTGTAGTGCCCGATCTCGTGGGCCACCACGGCCACTAGCTCGGCAACTGTGTACTGTTCGACGAGGGTGTCGAAAAGTCCGACGCGCTTGTGCTTGCCGAAGCCGGTGAAGAAGGCGTTGGGCTTTGACGACCGTCGCGAACCGTCGACCACAAAGATGCCCTTGAGCGGGAAGCCCGCTGAGCGGGCGTATCTCAGAATTGCGCCGTGCAGCTCGCCGTCATGGAGCGGAGTGAAAGTGTTGAACAGGGGCATGATCCACGTCGGGCCGATGAACTGCACGCCGAGCATGAAGGCGGTCACCGCCATCCAGCACCAGACCCAACCCGACGGTCCTGCTGCCTCGAAGAATGCGAGGATGACAGCGAGTAGCGGACCAGCGAGAAGGATGGTGAGGGCCGCGCCTTTCAGCAGGTCGGCGATGAACGTGCCCATTGTGGTGCGGTTGAAACCGAAGCGGGTCTCAATGACGAAAGTCGACCACGCCCGGAATGGGAGCTGGACGAGGGTCCTGGCCAGCATCAGGACCCCGATGTAAACGAGACCGGTGAGCACCGGGCCCTGGCCGAGACTGCGGGCCATGATGTCGAGCCACGCGAATCCCCCGGTGAACCAGAACGCGAGCAACACCGAGAGATCAAACATTCCGCAGACGAGGCCGAACCGGGTGCGTGTCACGGTGTAGCTCCGCGCCCGGGCGTACTTCTCGTCGTTGAAGACGCCGGCGAACTCAGCCGGCACGGAGGGGCCGAACGAGCGTGAGCTGAGCAGCCCCGAGACCGCGCCAAGCAGGTACTCGCATACGAGGGCGACCAGGATGACAACGGCGAAAGTGTTCATAGCTTCCGGAGGAATTCCGATAATTGATCCCCTACATTACCGCCAGCCGGATCCTTCAGACTTCGGACAAGAGGGATTTCCACTCAATGGCAAGCACTGCTCGTCAATGGCTGGGCAGGCGGGAGGGTGAGTAGGAGCGGCAACGGGCATGCATGGTTCGAGTCACGAACAGAACGCGGCAAGCGCCCGGTTCAAGAAGGCTTGATTCGTCTGGACTCCTTGCCTGGGTGTACTCTTTGCGATGTTGAGTCAAGCCTGGATGCTCGCTGTCCGACCTTGGCGACATCAGGCCGCGCCTCGCAGCACTCGATGCCACGCTCTATGGTAGTGTGAGGCAGGTTGGCCGGGTGTAGGTGTTCACGCCCGCGATTGCGCCCACGGAGGAAGCGATGCTCGTCAAGGTTCCGCGCGACTGGGAGATCCCCGAAAGCGAAGCGACTCCGGAACACGTGTTCCACTCCAGGCGCTGGATCCTACGCTCACTCGGTTTCGCTGGCTTCGGGAACGCGATCGGACGTTCGCTGCCGGGCGCGACCGAAGGCGATTCGCCCTACCCCGCCAAGAGGAACACGAAATATACGTTGGACCGGCCTCTCACCGCCGAGCCTGTTGCCACGGGATACAACAACTTCTACGAGTTCACTCTTGACAAGCAGCAAGTGCAGTTCCGCGTAGACAAGTTCAACATCGAGCCCTGGAAGGTGAAGGTCAAGGGGCTGATCAACAATCCGCGGACTTACGACATAGACGACATGGTCCGGAGGTTTCCCCTCGAGGAGCGCCTGTACCGATTCCGTTGCGTGGAAGCGTGGGCGATGGCCGTTCCCTGGACAGGATTCGAGATGTCGGCCCTAATCAAGGAAGTCGATCCGAAGCCGGAAGCGAAGTACATGCGCATGGTGACCGCGTACCGTCCAAGGCAGATGCCGGGGATCATCTCGCAACCTCACTACGACTGGCCGTACCAGGAGGCAATGACGATCGACGAGGCGATGAGCGAACTCGCCCTATTCGGGACAGGTATCTATGGCAAACCGTTGCCCAAGCAGAATGGTGCTCCGATACGCGCTGTGATCCCTTGGAAGTACGGCCTGAAGAACATCAAGTCGATTGTCGAGATCGAATTCACCAAGAAGCGGCCTCCCACGCTCTGGAACAAGGCCGTGCCCACGGAATACGGCTGGTATTCGAACGTGAATCCCAAGAAGCCGCACCCGCGGTGGTCCCAGGCCCACGAGCGCATCATCCCGACAGGCGAAGTGCGCCCGACGTACATGTATAACGGATACGAGGCGTTCGTAGCTGAACTCTACGACGGCAGCGAGTACTGATTCCGGCCGCAACGGTTGGAGGGCTGCGTGAGCGTTCGCGAGCCTCGTTAGTCGCGAGCAACCGGCTGGAATGAACGATTGGAACGACGACCCGGGCCTGGAGGAACCCTACACCTTCGGGGAGCCACGCACGACGATCCGCCAACTGGTGGTTCGCGTCGTGGCACTGCTACTCCTCTGTTCGTTCCTGGGGAGCTTTTTCCTTGTGATGCGGGGCATCGAGGATATCCTCGTCGTCATTGGAATTCTCCTTGGAGTGGCCCTAGTGGCCGCCATGATCCGCAAGCAGCGCGAGCAGGAGGATCCATACCGTACGCGGGAGGCAGCCGAGGACGAATTTGATTGATCCCAGTCGTCAATCGATGATCCGTTCGAGCCGTTCCGCAAGGAGCCGCCTGGTTGCTTCGTGCCGCTTGTCGCCCGCGAGGTTATCCCACTCCATCGGATCCTCCTGGTGATCATACAGTTCCTCGCTCCCGTCGCCGTACCGGATGTATCGCCAACGGTCCGTGCGGATGGCATGGTGCTGTCCCTGCCTAGTAGTCACAGCGGGCGTCGTCCGCTCGGCGTCCGGGTACCGCAGCAGCGGAAC
This sequence comes from uncultured Bryobacterales bacterium, assembly GCA_964461235.1. Classification (GTDB taxonomy): domain Bacteria; phylum Acidobacteriota; class Terriglobia; order Bryobacterales; family UBA6623; genus VXMF01. The sequence continues at coordinate 15,829 of CAYWUV010000011.1, forward strand.
AAGGCTCTCTCCATCGAGATCCGACGGAGCCCTGAGGCCCGCCAGTTCGGCCAGAGTGGGATAGAGGTCGATCAGGCTTACAGGCCGGCCCGAGACGCCTCCCGCGGCGGTGACGCCGGGCGCGACGACGATCAGGGGTACGCGGGTGGATTCCTCCCAAAGCGTGCTCTTGTGGTACTTCTGCTTCTCCCCGATGTGGTAGCCGTGGTCCGAGAACAGCACCACAACCGTGTCCCGTGCGTGTGGGCTGGCCCTTAGGGCGTCAAGGACCCGGCCGATCATCGCATCGGCGAACGTCACCGAGGCGAGGTAGCCGCGTGTGGCGGACTGCAGCGCATTGTGTTTCCGGATCATCGCTTCGTAGCTGTTCGCTGACCGGGTGTAGCGTTTTGCGATCGCCGGTATGTCGTCCAAGTCCGTGGGCAGGATGGTCGGCAGTTCAACCCCAGCCAAGGGGTGCTCGTCGAAATACTCGCTCGGTGCATATTGCGGGTCGTGGGGTCGGTAGATGCCGACTGCCAGGAAGAACGGCTGGGTGTGCCCCGCACGTAGTTGCCGGACGGCCCATCTAGATATCTGCCCGTCTTCCGTGACGTCGGCCTTGAAGTCGATCGGACCCCAGTCCCAGTGGTGGTTGATCCCGTTTCGATGGGTGTCGATCAGGACGGGCGCCATGGGCAGTTGGATGGTCTTCGCCGGAAAGCGCTCGTCCCAGGCGCCGGGCTGGCCGAATCCGCTCCTACCCGCGTAGGGTGCCCCCTCTGCACGAGTGAGCGCTCCTCGCCAGCCGCCGTGGTTCGCGTGAAAGATCTTGCCCGCTGCGGCGGTGAAATAGCCGTTGCGGCGGAAGAACTGCGGGATAGACTCCGATCCCTTCAGTGATGCGAAAGTCCGCCAGTCGTCGTTGTTGCCGACGACGCCCGTGGTCGTGGGCCGTTTCCCGAATAACACGGCGGTCCGCGATGGATTGCAGAGCGGAGCCGCGCAGTGGGCGTTAGAGAAAAGCACGCCCTCGGCCGCCAGCGCGTCGATATTCGGAGTCTTCGCCTGCGGGTGCCCGCCCAAGCAGCCCACCCAGTCGTTCAGGTCGTCGACTGCTATGAACAGCACGTTCGGCCTGTTTTGGGCCGAGGCATGGCCTGCCGTTAGCAGGGCGAGGACGAGAGCCAGAGCCAGCCTGTTCAGCATGCTCCCCATTCTATGGGCCAACAAGCGAGCCGCTGACCGGGTTGCTTTCCAAGCAGCCTCCAGCCAGGCGGCAAGGTTACACTCGAAAGCAATGCCAGACCTGTCGCGTCGCCGATTCCTAGCCAGTTCCGTTGCCGCAGTCGCGGCCGGCTGCGAAGGTTCTCGCGAGCCACGGCGGCCGCCGAACATCTTGTTCGTCGTTCCGGATCAGCATCGATACGACTGGACTGGAATGAACCCGGCGGTCCCGGTTCGAACCCCTCATCTTGATGCTCTGGCTTCCCGTGGCGTGAACTTCGAGAACTGCTATTGCGCATCCCCCCTGTGCGCGCCCTCCCGCGCATGTCTAGCGGCGGGAACGGAGTACGACCGCTGCGGTGTCCCCGACAACAGCATCAATTATCCGCAAAGCCAAACCACCTACTACACCCTGCTGCGCGAGGCTGGCTACCACGTCATGGGCTGCGGGAAATTCGACCTTCACAAACCGGAGCCGACCTGGGGCGTAGAGGGGCAATACCTGCTCCCCGAGTGGGGTTTTTCCGCGGGGATCGACAGTGCTGGCAAGTGGGATGCCATTCGCTGGGGCATGGACGAACCGTGCGATCCGTACACCGCTCACCTGCACGACACCGGGCGCGTCGGCACCCACCGAGACGATTTCGTCAAGCGCCGGGAGATCGGTACCTTTGCGGCCACCTTCCCGACTCCCTTGCCAGACGAGTCCTACTGTGACAACTGGATCGCGGCACAGGGGCTCCGCTTGCTGGGAGACGCCCCACAGGACAAGCCTTGGCATCTTGTTGTGAATTTCGCCGGACCGCACGAGCCTGTCGACATCACCACCCGCATGGACGGGCTGTACCGTGATGTCGACTTCCCCCAGCCGAATCGGAGCACCGAATTCACGCCGCAGAAGCACGTCGAGATCCGTCGCAACTACGCGGCGATGATCGAGAACATCGACACATGGCTTGGAAGGCTTCTAACGGCGGTTGAGGAGAGAGGCGAACTCGAGAACACGCTGGTTGTCTTTTCGAGCGACCACGGCGAGATGCTGGGCGACCACGACCTGTGGATGAAGCGCCTCCCCCGGCAAGGTTCCGTGGGGATCCCTTTGGTCATTGCCGGTCCCGGTATCCGCACGGGCGCCACGACTTCCGCCCTCGTCAGCCTGATCGACTTGGCCGCTACGTTTCTCGATTTCGCCGACGTCGACGTCCCGGATACGATGGACAGCCGTTCTCTTCGGGCAGTGCTCGACGGGTCCAGCGATTCCCACCGCGAATTCCTCCTTAGCGGCCTCAATCCGTGGCGCTGCATCACGGACGGGCGGCTGAAGCTCATCAGGGGATACTCCGGTGCGCGGCTGCAAGGCGGGAGCGGGTTGCCGGTGTATCCGGCCGCTGACGGTAACTGGGACCCGCTCCTCTTCGACATAGAGGAGGATCCGTTCGAGAATCGCGACCTCGCTAGCCAAGCGCCATCCGAAGTAGCGCGTTTGACCACGGCGATGCATGGGCTGATCGGAGTGGGCTGATGCAGCGCAAGTTGTTCATCCCCACTGGCAGGTACTCCCGCCACATCCTGCTTTGCGCCGACCAGACCAAGCCGAAGTGTGCTCCGAGGGAAGTCACGATCCCGGCATGGACGGCTCTGAAGGACAGACTTGATGAGCTTGGAATCGCTCGCGGCGACGAATGCGTGTTCCGCAGCAAGGTCAACTGCCTTCGGGTCTGCGACAGGGGGCCGATCGCCGTGGTCTATCCAGATGGGACCTGGTACCACTCGGCCAGTGGTGAAGTCCTGGAGCGGATCATCGTCGAACACCTGAAGGGCGGCAGGCCCGTGGAGGACTACGTGTTCGCGAGGAATCCCATGCCGCGCTCCGACGAGAGCCATCCCGAAGGTGGAGCGACTTGAACCTTCGCGTTCACCGCTAACCGACTGCACTGGCCCGGCCTCGGGCGCATCCACGGATCGTCAAGCCCTTGATGCCCGCCGCGTTCCTTCGCCCGCAGTGTCAATAGTCTGCTCGATTCCTGTTGACCCGCCGCCGTCTCCGCTGGTAGATTCTTGGCATGCGACGTCTTGAATTTCTCCTTGCGGCCCTCGTCGGCGCTTCGATGCTGGCTTGCACTGACTCTGCCGATGTCGGCGGTGAGACCGAAGCCGGCGCCACCGCCGAGGTCAAGAGGTATCTTTACCTGAGCATGCCGGATGGCGCCCAGAAGGAGGGCCGGTCAAAGCCCGGCATCCTGATCTTTGACATCGACGACGGCCACAAGTTTGTTCGCCGCATCGACATGCCCGTATTTGAGGAAGGACTGCGCGGCTTCGCAGGGAATCTGGAGAAGCACAGTGTCTACTACTCGTCCACCAACCATCGCCTGGGACGGTTCGACATAGAGAGCGAGGAGAAGGTCTGGGAGAGCGTCTTCGATGCCGGCTGTGACCGCTCCTCGGTCACGCTCGACGGAAAGAAGATCTACGTACCCACCGGCTGGTGGTACAAGGGTGAGGACAGCGGATTCCTGGTCGTGGACGGCGAGACCGGCGAGCTCATCAAACGGATCCAAGTCGGCCCCCAAGCGCACAACAGCATCGTCAACCTCAAGGGCGACAAGGTTTACCTAGGGACCACGACGACTCTCACGGTCTTCGACACCGCGACTGACGAGATGATCATGCAAGTGAAGGATGTCGGAGAGCGCGGGATCTTTCCGTATACGATCGACAGCCGCGAGAACTATGCCTACGTCTGTCTCGGCAACCATGTCGGCTTCGACGTCGTGGACCTCAAGGCCGGGAAGGCGATCCACCGCGTGTTTGCCGGGGAGGAGAAGATCCCGCACAGGACCCACGGCGCCGGGCTGACCCCGGACGAGACCGAACTATGGATCAGCGACCAGAGAGGGCAGAAGCTGTTCATCTTTGACACGACGCAACTGCCTCCCGCGCCAAAAGGGCACGTCGAGCTCTCCCAGGGCGGCCATGGCTGGGTCGCGTTCAGCTTGGACGGAAAGTACGCCTGGAGTCACACCCCGGACGTGTTCGACGTCAAGACCAAGGAACTGGTCGCGACCCTCCGGGATGAGACAGGCCAGCCTGTCAGCGGGTCGAAGTTCGTGGAGGTCCACATGCGCGACGGGAAGCTGGTCCGGATCGGACACGAGTTCGGGCTCGGCCGCAAGTACCTCGATTAGCGAATCTCGAGAAGTTCGCCAGCCTGCCAGTACGTGTTTCTGCCGGCGTGTTCCGCGCGGATGCGCTGCACCTCGCGGGCGGTGACTCTCGGATTCCGGGCTCCGAATCGACTCCTGGTGTAGGTGGCCAGCGCTGCGATCTGGCTATCAGTTAGCGAACCGCCGAATCCAGGCATCTCTCGGTCGTAGATCTTCCCGTCGATGTCGATAGGGCCCTCCACTCCGTGAAGGAGGATCCGGACCAGGCGCTCGGCAGGGCCCGTGACCCATGGGGAATCGTCAAGCGGCGGTGCCTCTCCCATGCCTCCGTCGTCGTACTGGTGACACGCCGAGCAATAGCTGTCGAACAGGCTTCGGCCTTGTTCCAGCGCGGAATCCAGGCCCTGGGCAGGGGAAGGCCTGAGACCTGACACGAGCACGAGCACGACGACGCACAGGACTCTCATGGACTGACAGTTCTCGGCGGCCGGCCGGAATCCCGAGCCGCCCCATCGACTGCCGCGCCGGAAGCGCATCGGTGCTCCGTGCGCCGCCACCCCGGTCAGGAAGCGCTCCGCAGGAACGCCCGGAACTCCTCGACGTCCCTGGTCTGGCCGGAGAACACGGAAGCGACTGACCCGTCCGGACGAATCAGCGCGTAGAACGGGATGCTCGACGATCGGAATCTCTCCACCTGCATCTCCTGGTGCCTTTCGCTGGCCTCGTCATATCCGTCGGTGTAGAGTTCGACCAGCACCATGCCCGTGACCAATTCCCTGATCTCCGGCTTGGTGAACATGTTCGCCTTCATCCACTTGCAGTTCGAGCAGGAATAGCCGGTAAAGCTGACCAATAGCGTCTTGCCTTCCGCCTCGGCTCTCGCCGCCGAGCCCTGGTAATCGTCCTTCGCCCATGAGAGTTCGCCACCTCGATCCGTCAGCAGTCCATTGCCCGAGGGCTCGGGGACAAAGGCTTCGAGTTCACCCAGCCCTCCGCCAAGCATTCCCGGCGCGAGGCTGACGGAAAAGGCAAGGAAGACAACTCCCGTCGCCGATCGAATCAGTCCTACCTTGCTAGACGGGCCATCATCATCCAGGCGGAGGACTCCCCAGAGGTAGAGCGCCCCTCCCACGCCCAGCGCCATCCAGATGCCAAGGAAATACTCCCTGGTAAGGATGTTCCAGCCGAACACCTGGTCCGCATTGCTCAGGTACTTCAGAGCGATGGCTAGGATCACGATGCCGGCCGCGCGCTTCGATACCGCGAGCCACGCCCCGCTACGCGGAAGCCGGTTCATGAGGGCCGGGAACAGCGAGAGCACGAAGAACGGAGCGGAGAGCCCGATCGAGAACATCCCCATTCCGATGACGGGGAATGCCGCCCCTCCTTGCGAGACGGAGCCGGCAAGCAGGGCTCCAATGAAGGGTCCTGTGCAGGCAAACGAGGCAAGGGTGAAGACCAGGCTTAGCATCAGGGTCGCCGCGACGCCGGTGCCTTCTGACTTGGAGCTCGCTCCGGTCGTCCAGTTGCTTGGCACGGTGAGTTCGAAAGCTCCCAGCATGCTGAGCGCAAAGGCAGACATCACCACGAAAATCATGAGGTTGACCCACACGTTGGCCCCTATCTGGCTCAGGCCGAATGGCCCAAGCACGGCACTGAGCGTTCCTCCCATCGCCGTGAACAGAACGACGACGCCCATGCAGAACGTCGCCGCCTGCCTGACCACGGACCCCCAGGGTCGCTGGCCTCCCCCCATGAAGCTCCCAAGGTAGATCGGGATCATCGGGAAGACGCACGGGGTCAGGATCGCGGCAAATCCAAAACCAAGCGCGATGACAGAAAAGGTGAAGAGCCCCGCGTCACCTGAGCCGAATTCCGTCGGGGATTGGGACAAGCTCGACGTGCGCGGAGACTGGCCGCCGGAGGAACCACCCGGGTCGTTCCGCACAGCGGTCTGGTAGCCCTCCGGAATCTCGATGGCCTCGGCGACACCAGTTGGCGTGATTGTCAGCGAGGCGCTGGCACTCTTTCGCTTCGGGGGAAGGCACTGACGCGGGTCGCAGGCTCCGTACCGGACCCTTGCCTCCACGTCGATGCGTCTCTTAGCCTGCGGCGAAAGATCCACCTCGATCAGAAAAACCGGGTCGTGAGAGTACCACTCAACGTCGGCCTGGAAGTTGGGATCGAATACTACCTCGGGGTCGGGCTGGTAAGTCCGCCACCCAGCGATTGCATCCGACTCCGCCAAGGAGATATCGAGGGGTATGCCTTCCGGAGTGGTGGACGAATAGATGTGCCAAGTGTCGTCGATGCTAGCTGTCAAGCGCCCGAGCACCGTGCTACCCGGCGGGGCTTGGTCGGTTTCAAACTCGAGCTGCCACTGGACGGGATCGTAGATTTGTCCGTGCGACGCCGGAACGTACGCGGCCAGTACCACGGCGACGGGAGCAAGGATCGCCGGGAAGAGAGGTCGGAAACAGTTCATCGCGGAGGCTGGGTCCCAGACCCCTCTGACGGCCTTTACGGCCTGCCTTCAGTCTACTCCGTGGCGGTCACTGGACGATGCTCGGCAACGTCCGTGGCGGAAGGACCGCGTGTCTTGCGAAACCTCAAGAACTCGGCAAGGACCTCCCGAAACTCCGCCATGTCGACCTCTCGGTCGCAACAGACCAGCATGAGCAGTCCGTCGTTGCGAAAGTTACCGTCCCAAGCCCGCAACTGCTCGTCATCCCACTCCAGGTTGACGCGGGCTATCTTCTCCTCGTCCATCGCATCGAGATAGGCACGTAGATTCACGTCCGTCTCATCGGGGGGTGTCCGGTACGGGGCGTCTTCAAACCGGGGTTTCGACATTCGACAGCATCAGGCGTCGCTCGGGCTCGATCGCAAGCCACAGGAGAGCGCTGACCCCATAGTACGCAGCGGACACGAGGAGCGGAAGTTCCCAGCTGCCCGTCCGATCCACCATCACGCCGATCAACCAGGGCGCGAGGGCACCCCCAATCTGGCCGAGCGAGTTCATCGTCCCGGACACCACCCCGGCAGCCGATCCCCCGATGTCAAGACAGGTCGCCCAGGTGACAGCGAGGATGAGCTCCGCGCAGCCAAAACTGAGTCCAAGACAAACCAGTGCGAGGGTGTTGTTGTCCAGCGTCCCCGCCAAGGCCAGGAACGCTCCCGCAGCAAGCAGCCCTGCAACGGCCGGCAGACGGCGGGCCGTTCGGATTCCAAGCCTTGGCGCCAGCTTGTCACTGAACCACCCGCCCATGAGGTTGGCAAGAGCTCCGGACAGGAGGACCGCCGCAGCCATTGGACCGATCTCAGGCAGGTCGAGTCCGCGGGCCTGAGCCAAGTATGTTGGCAGCCACTGGATGTAGAAGTAGAGCCCCCACGTGTAGCCGGAGTACATCCCGCAGAGCGCCCAGACATTGCGACTCGCCAGCAAGGCTCCGAATGAGATCCTAGTCCTTTCGCCTGTCGCCGCGCGCTGTGTCTGGATGAGCGCAAGTTCGCTGGGACCGACCGAGCCATGTTGCTCCGGCGTGTCTCGGAACCAGGACTGCCACCCGACCGCCCAGACGAGGCCAAGGACCGCGAAGATCCAGTAGACAGCGCGCCATCCGTAGCTCGTCATCAGGGAAATCACGATCCAGGAGGTCATCGCGAAGCCGATCCGACTTCCGAACATAACGATCGACTGAGCTCTGGCCAGCTCGTTACGGGGAAACCACCGGGCGATTGCTGACGTCGCCCCGGGGAACGCGCCCGCCTCTCCGCAGCCGAAGAGAAAACGGATCGCGATCAGCGCCCCCAGATTCCAGGCAATTCCGGTCAGGGCAGTGAATCCCGACCACCAGATGACGATTCGAGTCAGCATCCTTCGCGCACCGAACCGGTCGGCCAGCCAGCCGCCTGGAATCTCGAACAGCACGTAACCCAAAACGAAGCATGAGCCAGCCAAGCCGATCTGCTCGAGCGACAGTCCGAGTTCCTCTGACATCGCCCCGGCCGTGGTGCTGAAGCAGACCCTGTCCAGATAGGTGATCATCATGAGGACAAAGAGAAATCCCAGAGACCGGTAGCGGACAGGCACGAACTGCAAGCTTACGACAGGTCGACTGCGCACTCCGGGCCTCTCAGTCGACGTTGCCCGCGATCGAGAACGGGCCCTCGCTGACAACGAGCCAACGGGGCTTTGGGGGTTGGGCTCCGGCAGTTCCGCGCTGTCAGGAGGTCAGGGTTTCGGCAGGCATCGGCGTCATCTTGCCCTTGTCGAGGTATTTGCTGGTGCGCGCATACTTCTGCGCTCGCGGATCATGAGTCACCATGATGACTGTCTTGCCGTGATCCTTGTTCAGAATCGAGAGGATTGATAGAACCTCGGCTGCCGAAGCCGCGTCCAGTTCGCCGGTAGGCTCGTCGGCAAGCACGATCGCAGGGTCGGTCACCAGCGCACGAGCAATCGCAACGCGCTGCTCCTGGCCACCGGAGAGCTGCTTCGGGCGGTGTTCTAGCCTGTCTCCGAGACCTACGATTTCGAGCGCCGTCCGAGCGCGCCGGAGGCGCTCGCTCTTGCTCATCCGAGTGAGCAGCAGGGGCAGTTCCACGTTCTCCAATGCCGTCAGGACAGGGATCAGATTGAACGTCTGGAAGACGTAGCCGATGTTGTCGCTGCGCCATTGCGCGAGTTCGCGCTCGTTCATGTTGCCGATCTCGGCGTCGAGAACCTTGATCTCTCCGCGCGTGGGCCGGTCGATGCCCGCGATCAAGTGCAGCAAGGTGGACTTGCCCGACCCGGACGGCCCCATAAGGCAGAAGAACTCGCCCCGTGGAATCTCCAGTGTCAGCGTGTCGAGCGCGACAATCCGGAAATCCGACCGCCTGTATTCCTTGTGGACGTTCGAAAGCGAGACTGCTGCGCCGTTCATGATTCCCTCTTCTGGACCCTGTCGCCATCCTCGAGATCTTCGGGAGGAGAGAGGATGATTTCTTCGCCACCGGAAAGGCCGTCCTCGACCTCAACTCCTTCCGACGTGGTTCGCACAACCCTGACCGATCGCTGAACGGCCGAATCCTGCACCACTACAAACACGCTGTTCCCGCCAACAAGAGCGCTAGACGGTATCAGCACGCGTGCGGGGCCCCCCCCTGTGACCGTGCCCGCCTGCTCTTCGGAGGCAGCCAGGAACGAGACGTTCGCGTTCATCTCCGGCCTGATCAGTTCATCAGGCTCGAGGATTTGCACCTTGACTTGCACGGTTGCCTTCTGGCGGTCGGCTTCCGGGGAAATCTCGACAACCTGGCCCGCGTACTCGCGGTCCCTGTAGGCGTCCGTCGAGACAATTGCCTTCTGATTCATGAACGTTCGCGCGAAATCGTTCTGGCTGATGTCGAGCTCGACTTGGATGTCGCCCAGATCCGCCATCGCAATGACGTATCCCTTCGCACCGCGATCGCCCACGAAGCCAGTGGTGACCAACTCACCGACCTCCACGTTTCGCTCCAGCACCGTCCCGGTGACAGGAGCCCGGATCACGGTCGCGTCCACGAGAGTGCGGTTGTACGCGACCATGCCCTCGGCCCTCTTGACCTCCGCTTTGGCCGAATCAATCTCCTCTTGCCTCGGGCCGATCTCAAGCAGTTCCAAAGTCTTGCCCAATGAATCAACTCGATTGACCAGGGCCTCCAAGTTGTACCGGGCTTGGTCGAATTCCGAGATCGAGATCACCCCTCCGTCCTTGAGCTCCTTCGCCCGGTCGTGGTCGATCTGCGCCTGCGCCAGCTGTGCCTTTGCCTCCTCCAGGTTCGCTCGGGCCCGATCGATTTCCTCGGGCCGCGATCCGGCTTCGAGTTCGGCGAGGCGCGCCTTCCACGATTGCAGGGTGCCAATTGACTCGACGAGGCGGGCCTGAAACTCCTCATCCTCGAGCCGTACGATTGGCTGGCCTCCGCTGACGAAGTCCCCTTTCTCGACCCCCATCCACTTGACCCGGCCGACGACCTTCGAGGCGACTTCGATCCGGTAGTGTGGCACGACGTATCCTGCAGCCTGCAATACGATTGCCGGCCCAGCAGATCCCGCGCGGGGGACGGCGACGCGATGAACCGAGATCTGGGTTGCGCCCAGAAACCGCGATCCCATTGTCCAGCCGCCGAGAGCGACCAGAAGTGCGATGCCGATGACGATCCACGCCTTCGAAAACCGCCGTCCGCGCGGCGTCGGACGCTGGGCACGATCGATTTTCAGGTCGTCGAGCCCGCTCTTGAGGGCAGGGGATTCGGGCATTCAAGTTTCTCAGCCGTCGCCGAGCGACTGCAGTACATCCTTGCGAGCCGCCAGCCTTGCGGGTATGAACCCGCCCACGACTCCCATTACGAGAGCGAACCCCAGCCCGATCACGATATAGGTCGGTGTGACGGCGAATGCAAAGGTCGTTTCCGAGAAGGTTACGAAGTTCCCGATGCGGCCTTCCAAGCCGTTCAGCGGGAGGACCAATACGCAACCCAGCAGCCCGCCCAGCAGCGACAGCAGTAACGATTCCAGCATGAAGCTGCTCAGAACGCTGAACCGCGAAAAGCCCAGCAGACGGAGAACGCCGATCTCTCTCGCGCGGTTTGCGACGGCTGCAAACATCGTGTTCATCGCTGCGAAGCAACTGCCGACAGCCATGATGATAGCCACGAATGTCCCCAGGTACTGGACCGGTTGGGCCGACGACATCTGCTTGGCATAGTATTCGTTCTCGCGCTCGGCTTCCAGCTTGAGCCGCTGGTCGTCGGCAACGAGATTTTGCAATGCCTGGGCAGCCTCGGCGTCGGTAGCCCGAACCAAGACGCTGCTGCGCGAGCTTCCCCTGCCTAGGTCCGTCCCGGCTAGGTTCGGGTCCACCCAGATCTCGCTGTTGAACGGTGATCGCCCGCCGGAAAACACGCCCACAACCGTCCACTCGTCACGTCCGAAGTAGATCCGATCGCCAACGGACGTGCCTGCTCTCGCGCTGTGAACGCCGCGTCCGACAGCCATTTCTCGCTTGCCGGGCTCGAACCAACGCCCTTCCACGAGTTCGACATCCTCGCGCATCCTGATGCCGATTTGCGGCAGGCCACGGACATTGATGTTGGACACGGACTCGGGGTCGTCGCGATGCGCGAGATTGACGATCGAAACCACTTCGTGGGAGACCATCGGCTCCCCGTCCAGCTTGGCGATCCTGTCGCTGACTCTCAGGACGTCGAAGCTCTCCTTGTCGACGATGCTGTTCAGTTCCGCCGTGGATCCCTGCCGCATGACAATCAGGTGGAGGGGATTTCCTCCCGACTCCAAGGCACTCCGTAGGCCTTCGACCAGCGCCCCGATCCCTAGGAGAACCGCCACGGTCAGGGCAACGCCTAGCGCGGTCATGATCGTTGTAGTTCTCCGGACTCGCAAGTTCCGGATGTTGTAAGAAATCGGGATCGCCATCGGTGCGGTCGCCTCACTTAGCCGGTGTGGCGCAAAGCGTCGACGATTCTCGTGCGGGCAGCCACTAAGGCCGGAACCGCCGAACTACCCAAGCCGACAATCAGTGCCATCGCGAAGCAGACCGGTACGCCCCACGCTGGCAGAGCGAATCCCGAAAAGAACTGAATGCTGGCGTCTGCCATCAAGGACGTAACGCCCCAGGTCACCGCAACTCCCACCAATCCACCCATTAGTGCGATCGCGACGGCTTCGCCGAGCACCAGCATAAGCACTGATCGTGCCTGGAATCCGAGCGTCTTGAGCACTCCGATCTCGCGGGTCCGTTCGCGCACCGACATTGCGACGGTGTTGGCGGATACCATCAGCATCGTAAACACGATAGCTCCCGCGATTGACAGCAGAAACAGCTTGACGTTGCCCAGCTGCGAAACGAACGAGAGTTGGAAAGCGGATTCCGTCTCGGTCTTGGTTGGCTCGGGTGCATTGCGGAACATCGCGTCGATGGCCTGCGAGACCGGCGTGGCATCGTCCGCCGAGCGAAGCCGGATCGCAAAGGCACCCACTTGCGAACCGAATTCAGGGCCAAGAGCTTCCTCCAGGTACTTGAAGTGGAAAAACGCCTGCTCGTCATCCTGGCCCGCGAAGATTGCGCGAACCGTGAGTTCAGGATCGAACGGATAGATATCACCCTTGATCGTGATTCTCTGGCCGATCGTCAGGCCTATGCGGTCGGCGACTGACCGCCCTACAGCGAGGCCCTGACGGTCCCGCTTGAATGCCTCCAGTTGTTCAGGAGGCAGCACGAACTCGCTGTAGATGTTGAAGACCTCTTCCGGATCCACGGCGAAGCGAGCGAACATGTTCTCGGGGCGCTGGTCAATATAAGTGCCTCCGAACCAGTTCATCGGAGTTACCGACTCGATTCCGTTGACCGCCCTGATCCGTTCGCCGTAGTAGTACGGCATGGCTTGCCCCAAGGAAACCCTGTGCCGGGTAATTAGCCGGAGTGCGGACTCCTCCGCAACGTCGCGGTCATACAGCATCCCGTAGACCGAGAGAAGCGCTCCGATCAGGAACACCGAGATAGCCGAGCTGAAGACTGTCAGCACGGTACGTCGAGCGTTGCGCCGCAGATTCTTCCCGATGAGAAAGAGGTGATTGCCCATGGCTGCTCGCTGACGAGGATGCTCGCCGCTACCCGCGCCCACCGTCGGCAGCGCGGACCCGTAGCGGCCACTACGCTATTGGCGGCTCCGGCCGCCTGTCATCGCATAGCTCCAATTCTGGCATGGTCGACCCGCTTTCGCAATTCCGGACCGCCGTCGGGGCGAGGGGGGTATGTGCCCTATTCGATTGGGCCCCTGGCAGCGTGCATGGCCTGCAATCGCTGGTCCAATTCGTCGCCTCTGTGGACCTGTCGCATGGCTGATGGACACATTCCATCACTTCCTCGCTCCCGCCACCTCCGCGTTCGAATGGCCGACCACCTGGGGCCCTTGGTCCTGGGCCCGTCCCGAGCCACGCTGTGGCCCTCACCGTCCGGGTACGGGTACCGATCGACCACTCCGCCGAAGGACATGTCGCTGCATCGGATTCAGGGCACTCCCGCCTCGAACGCAACCGGTGCCGAGCTAGCCATGCACTCCAGTTGGCATATGCTAGAGCCGCGACACGGAGGCGAGCCTGCAATGAAATCCGCACTGATCATCTTTCTTGCTCTGGCATTCGGGGCGCCGAACTGGGTTCGCGCGCAAACCGAAGTCGCGCTGCAGCCATTGGCGCAGCAGACGAGGAGACTTGAGCAGGCGCTGCTGTATCTCGGACAGCCGTTGCCCGCCGAATCGTCCCGGGTCATCAATCAAGCGATTGGCGTCGAAGACGAGCGCGCTGCGGTACGGCAAATCCAGACTGTGCTCGACGAACTCGTCTTGGTCGAAGTCGAGATCAACCCCGAAAGCAGGGTTAAGGTCAGGCAGGGAGCGGCGCGGCCGGCCCTGGTGGAGCAGGGCACGCGTCTGTTTCTGGTAAAGGTGCTGAATCAGGCTGGCGTCACGGCTCCGCTGCGGGTCCTGAGCCCGAACAGCGGTCCGACGTCGCTCCGCTCCAGGGGCGAGGCCGAGCCGGCGATGGAACTCGGCTCGAACGAAGTGAGGGAGCGGTGGGCCGAGTTCTCGATTTATCGGGACCCGCCGATGTCCGAGCGCTTGAGCGGACTTCCGGTCGAATACGAAATCCTGCAGGTATACAGTCGGGACAGGGGTCAGCGTTCGGCCAAGATCGCAATGGATGTAGGGCAGGGGACACAGGACATCGGGTTCCGCAACGACATCCTCATCCTCTTCGACATCGCTCCGACTCGATCAATACCTCTGCGCGTGCTGGACGAGAACGGTGAGTCCGGAGTGGGGGCTTTCCTGTTCAAGGACCGCCAGGGCCGGGTCTACCCGAATCCGTCCAAGCGCCTCGAGCCTGATTTCCCGTTCCAGCAGCACGTCTACCGCTTTGATGGGGAGGATATCCGGCTGCCGGACGGATACTACACGGTGGAGTATGGGGGAGGCCCGGAGTTCCGCACTCGAACGAAGGAGTTTCCGGTAACGTCATCGGAACCGAGTGAGCTGGAGGTGCAGCTGCAGCGGTGGATTGATCCGGCCAAATACGGGTGGTGGTCCGGCGATCACCACGTGCACGCGTCCGGGTGCGCGCACTACAAGAACCCGACCGAAGGGGTCGGGCCTCTTGCGATGCTGCGACAAATCTTGGGTGAGAACTTGAACATCGGTGCCGTGCTGACATGGGGCCCGTCCTGGTACTACCAGAAGCAGTTTTTCTCGAGCTTCGACCATCCTCTGTCCAAGGAGAAGAGGGTCATGCACTACGACGTCGAGGTCTCGGGCTTTCCATCTAGCCATGCTGGGCACCTCGTGCTGCTCGGCCTGAAGGAAGACGACTATCCGGGCACGTCGCGCATTGAAGAATGGCCATCATGGGATCTCCCTGTGCTCCAGTGGGCCAAGTCCCAAGGAGCGGTGACCGGCTTCTCCCATTCGGGATGGGGCCTTCAGGTGAGTTCTGAAGAACTTCCGACGTACGAGATGCCCGGTTTCGACGGCATCGGTGCGAACGAATACATCGTCGACGTCACGCATCCGGGAGTCGTCGATTTCCTGTCGGCCGTCGACACACCGTATTTTTGGGAGATGAACATCTGGTACCACGCGCTGAACGTCGGATTCCAGACTCGAATCTCGGGAGAGACGGACTTCCCGTGCATTTACCAGGAACGCGTCGGTCTCGGCCGTAGCTATGTCAAGCTCGACAATCTGACCTACAGCGGTTGGGTCGAAGGCGTCCGCCGGGGGGCTACCTACGTCAGCGACGGCAAGAGCCACCTGATGGACTTCGCGGCCGGGGGTGTTGAGCTGGGGTCGGGGGAACCGCAGCTGGAACTGGACGCAGCCGGGGAGGTCTTGGT
Source organism: uncultured Bryobacterales bacterium (assembly GCA_964461235.1). Lineage (GTDB taxonomy): Bacteria > Acidobacteriota > Terriglobia > Bryobacterales > UBA6623 > VXMF01. Next base: position 31,139 of record CAYWUV010000011.1, read on the forward strand.
GCGAGTCAAGGCCGCTGCAATGCTGCCTCAGCACCCAGACCCCCGGTTCGCCCACTTGAGGTCTGACGAGAAGCCGTACTGGGATGTGGAACGGGCCCGCATTCCGGGAACCCGAAGCGTGCCGGTGGAGCTGGTGGTGAACGGTCGCGTCCAGGATGTTGTCGAGATCCACGCCGACGGGCGGATCCAGGAAGTCGAGTTTTCGGCCAGCGTTGAGCGAAGCTCCTGGATTGCCCTCAGGATCCCGATGTCCTCCCATACGAACCCGATATTCGTGACGGTTGACGGGAACCCGGTTCGCGCGTCCCGCAGGAGCGCCGAATGGGCTCTCGCGGCGGTCGACCAGTGCTGGTCGCAGAAGGCCCCCCGAATCCGCAGTTCCGAGCGGGCTGCTGCCCGAGAGGCATACGACCACGCCCGGTCGGTCTACCGACGGCTGATCGCCGAGTCGCCGATCCCCTGAAGCACTGCGACCGTGCCGTCCGGCAGGTCGCTTGGGCCTATCGTGCCGTCGCGCCGCCGTCGACGACCATCACTTGGCCGGTGACCCAACTGGACTCGTCTGAAGCGAGATAAAGGGCGATTCCGTCGAGGTCGCTGGTCTCGCCCAGACGGTGGATTGGTTGATCCGCCGGGTACTGCGCATCCTCGTCGAGGGCCTGCCAGAAGTACGAGCTGAAGTCGGTGCGAACCAGACCCGGGGCGATGGCGTTGACCCTGACACCGTGCCGGCCCCACTCGTCTGCCCAGGTCCTCGTCATCATGATCAAACCGGCTTTCGTGAAGCTGTACAGCAGACCCTCTCGCTGCGGTCGTAGTCCTGCGATCGACGAAATGTTGATGATGGACCCGCCTCCCTTCTCGATCATTTTCGGCACAGTCAGGCGCAGGATGCGAACTGCCGAAAGCACGTTGATCTCGACCATCTTCATGACAGCGTCGTCCGTGATGTCCAGGGAAGGGCCCTGCTGAATATTGGTCGCTCCATTGTTGACTACGATGTCGATGGTCCCGAACTCTCGCTCGGCCTCGGCTACCGCGGCCTTGATCTCTTCGGGCTTTCCGATGTGGCAGCGGACCGGCAACACCCGGCCGGCCAGAGACCCGAATTCCTCCGCGGCTGCCTGCAGGTTCTCAAGCTTCCGGCTGGCAATCACGACATCCGCCCCGGCTTCGGCGAAGCGTCTTGCAATCTCCTTGCCGATGCCCCGGCCGCCGCCGGTTACGAAGGCGACCCTGCCCTTCAGACTGAAACTCATGAGCTGCGAGCCTCCTCTCGGACGAATCCCAAACGATATCACGGCGAAGTGTCCAAGCCTCTCCGACACCGGCCCGTAGCCGGTCGCAATCAGTGAGGGCTCCCGGGTGCGGGGTCGTTTCGTCTCGCAGACTGGCGGTCCGGTGCCTATCGGGCGCACCATACGCCGAAACCGCGCTGTTCGGCCGGGCGGTGCGAGCGCCGGCAGGGCGAGCGTGCGAATCGATACCGCTGCTGTCTCTTCCCGGCGCACAGCGGAGAATGAGATCCCCGTCAGATCGCCTTCGCTACAATCGCTGCACCCGGCACGCATGGAATCGCAACCGATCACGATCCCTGTTCGGAAGGCGCACCGATTCGACGAGCGCGCGCTGGAGACCTACCTCGAACGGCACCTTCCGGGTTTTGAGGCGCCGTGGTCGATCCTTCAATTCGAAGGGGGCCAATCGAATCCAACATTCCTAATCGAGTGCGGTGCCCGCAAGTTTGTCCTGCGCAAAAAGCCCCCCGGGCGGCTCCTGCCGTCCGCCCACGCTGTCGAACGGGAGTTCAGGGTGATGCGGGCGTTAGGCAGCAGCGATGTGCCAGTCTGCTCGATGCTGCTGCTATGCGAGGATTCGGCGATCATCGGCACCCCGTTCATCGTGATGCAGCACGTTCCGGGACGCGTGTACCACGACCCCACGCTCCCTGGGCTGGCTCCGGACGATCGGAGTGCGGTGTACGCCCATATGAACGACGTGCTCGCGGCGTTGCACGCCCTCTGCCCGGAGGAGCTGGGCCTAGCCGGTTTCGGCAAGGCCGGAAACTACTACGAGCGTCAGATCAGCCGGTGGTCCCGCCAATACCGAGCATCCGAGACGCAGTCGATTCCATCCATGGACCGACTGGTCGACTGGCTTCCGCGAAACATACCGCCAAACGGCGAGGCTCGCATCGTCCACGGCGACTACCGCTTGGGCAACATGATTCTCCACCCGACCGAGCCCCGAATCGTGGCAGTCCTGGATTGGGAGCTTTCGACGCTTGGGCACCCGCTCGCCGACGTGGCCTACAACTTGATGACATACTATCTGCCCAGCCGTCGCAGTCACACCCTGCTGGAGAATGATCCGGCCGCTTCGGGAATTCCCTCGTGCGACGTCCAACTTAAAGGATATTGCGACCTTAGCGGACGGGATGCGATGCAGAACTGGAACTTCTACCTGGCGTTTGCCATGTTCCGTTCCGCTGCCATCGGCCAAGGAGTCTACAAGCGCGGACTCGATGGTAACGCCAGTTCCGCCACCGCCCTGGAACTGGGGAGGGAAGTCAAATCGACCGCTGACATCGCTTGGACGGTGGCGAACAGGGAGCACTGACCGCCGCCTAGGGTCCTTCTAGTCCACGGGTACCCAGCGGCGAGCCGTCGGCTAGACTCAAGAGGACAGATGCGGTACATGTACCGGCAGCCCGGCATGTCGTCCGGTTTCGGCATGCTGCCCAGCACGCCGCGCTTCCTCAAGAAACTCCTCTGGGCGAACTTCATCGCATGGTTCGTGTTCGCCGTGGGTTTCGCGACGAGCCTCGGGCCGCTCGTGTTTCTCTTCCGATGGCTCAGCCTCACGCCTGACTATTTCGTCCGCGGGGCGCTGTGGCAACCGGTTAGCTACATGTTCCTGCACGACCCGCAGGGACTCTGGCACGTAGGGCTCAACCTATTCGCCCTCTGGATGTTCGGTGGCACACTCGCCCGAGACTGGGGAGGGAATCGTTTCCTGCGGTTCTACTTCGTCTGCGGGGCGGGCGCTGCGCTGATCGATGTGGCCGTTCGATTGCTCACCGGCACTTCGGGTGTGCCTACGGTGGGTGCATCGGGCGCCGTCCTGGCCATTGTCACGGCATTTGCCGTGACGTATCCCAATACCCCCATTCTGATCTCGTTCATCCTGCCCGTGCCTGCGTGGGTCCTAGCAGTTGCATACGCCGCCATCAACCTGCTGGGGGCCATCCAGGATCTGTCGCACGGAGGCAACCCCTCTGGCACGGCGTTCATGATCCACTTGGGCGGCATGGCGCTAGGCTACTACTACGTCAGGAGGCGTTCCCGCCTTCCGCAGCTTCCAGCCCTGGAGTTTGAGCGCCGCCTCCGTGAATGGAGGATGCGACGCGCCAGAAGGAAGTTTGACGTCTACATGCGCAATCGCGGCAAGGACAAGGGCCCGTGGGTGAATTGACGGGGGAGGATTGCAATCGCCGTATCGCCGTTGACCCGCCCTCCAGAGCGGCTTGCACTGGGCCTGAAGCGGGTCAGTGCGATCCCGGCGTGTGCGACACGATGTTGAGTCCGGCATAAGAGCGGACTGATTGTACTGGCGAGAAGGGCCTGCGGGGCTCCCGCACTTCGGCCCTAGGCGCTTGAGACACACGCTCGCTTTCGGCCTGATACCGGGAATGGCTCAGACCGGTGGACCGGTAGCACACGCTCGCCCCGGACGGGTGGAGGGTGGAAGATCCGCCGGTCATGTCCAAATTCAAGGCCTCAGCACTGTCCATGCAGCGCCCGACGTAGCCGGTCCGTATCGATCTTGTGTTCGTTGCAGACGGGGAAGCTCTCCTCTCGCGTGGATGTGTCCATGAATCCGCAGGTGCCCGGCTGGGTACCGGCGAGAGGCTTCTCAGCAAGAGCGACGTGCTCAATCGACCGCAACTGTGGGGGTTCGTGAGCGACGATGAAACAGAGATTCCGAATCCTATCCGAACTGCCAACCCCTCGACGCCCATTCCCTTGCAGGGTTTCTTGTCGGGCTTAATGGAGTTCCTGGAACAAGAATTCTGACGGATACTGTCGGACAGGGAGGGGAGTTGCTACGGAACGTCGTCCGGGCTCCTCGGGCCGCCGGCTGCAAGCTGTTGCGGGGGGCGCCGCGGAGGAGGAGAGAACCGATGAGCGCTGCCAGGGAAGTCGGAAGCGGGCCGCCACAGGAATGGCAAGACCTGCCGAAGGAAGGCGTGTTCGCTGCGCCGCTGGTCCGGACCGAGGACACGCGCTGGGGGCGCGTGCGGTTCAAGGGGACGCGCGTGCCGGTCGCCACGCTGCTCGACTATCTTGCGGACGGGCAGTCCCTAGAGGACTCGTTGCAGGCGATTCCGGCCGTCCGCCGCGAGCAAGCCGTCTCCGCGCTGCGCCTCGACAGCCGCGTCCTGGCGGGAGAGCGCGGATGAAGGTGTTGTTCGACGAGGACTGGGACTACAGGCTGGCGCACTCGTTCCCCACCGGGTTCGATGTCTACTCAACGCAATGAATGGGGTGGTCGGGGATGTCCAACGGCGATCTGCTGCGTACTGCCACAGCAGATGGCTTCGATGTTCTAGTTGCGGCAGGCAGAAGCATGAGATACAGCAGCCACCACCTTCCATGCCGGTCCTGTTGCTGGAGGTCGGGAGCACGGCCCTGCGGGACCTCCAGGAGTGCATTCCACAGATCGCAAGGGTGTTTGCAGGCCCACTCGAGCCGAAATACTACGTCGTCGGAACGCGGGAACGCACATGGGACTTCAGCCGCTGAGCGCTGTGTTGACAGCGGCGATCCCGGAATGCTCGAACGTGTTTCACGGCTAAGGGGGGTATGCACTTAACTCAGGTCGACACTATATGTTGTGGTCAGCGGGCAAGCGATTTCCGGTTGGTTGGCTGATCTGGTCGAGATCCGAACTGACACCTAAGCGTCCTCCCACGATCGACCGGCATGGTGCCGGATCGACGGCCGGTGACTGCTGGACCCGCCGGTAAAACGATTCTCCTCAGCTGCGGGATTCTCTGCGGTTGAAACGGAAGCTGACCTCGTCCAGGTAGTGGTCGAGGTGACGAGTGCTGTTCGCCCTTTGGTGCAACCCTACCACCAGCGCTTGAACAACGCGGTAGCCCGATGCACATGCGACGGCAGCTGCCTCGCCAACTTGGGGTCCCGCAACACGGTCCCCGCATGCGGGTATTCCTAGGCCTCCAACCCGGAGTAGCTCGTCCATCCGTCCGTCTGCACCGTGATGCCCAGCTCGCCTATCTCCCGCGCGAAACCCAGCAGGTTCCGCGCCGAAACATCCGCAATCACGCTCATGCGGAATCGCCTGATCCCGGTTCCGTCCTCCCGTACTTCGACCGCGATCGCTACCAGCGCCTCGGCCACAGTTTGCCAGCCGCGCACTCCCTCTTCCTCACCCCCGCCATGGGTTTCGTCGACTTCAAGGCGACCGCTGAGCCGGTCCCGACCCAGTCGCGCCATGGTCTGATGCAGCTTGTGCAGCGAGGTCCAGGCCATCCGGCAACTTCCTAGGCCCAGCACCCATCGCAAACCTAGAGCGATGAAAGGTCGTGCTGGACGTGCTCGGAGTCTGCCGGCCGCACGCCACGCGTTCCAGCAAGGACCCAGCCCGCACGGGCCATCCCTTACCTTGGTCGCACTGCAGACAACGAGAGCCTCCCGGCCAGCGCAGCTACGCCAAATACTCCCGGCACGCTTCCTCCGGGGCGAACCGAGGCTCGAATTCCAGATGATCCCCGAGGGTAGTCCTCCAAGCCCCTCAGACACACCGGGGTCCACGAAGCGCTCGAGCTGGGCTTCGACCGCGTCGACGAAGTCCTGCGCGCAGGGTATTCGTAACCGAGCAGGTTCCGTGTCCTTGGCGGGGTGATCGGCTTCCAGTTGCGCTTGGCAAACCCGACTGCTGACCTCGTTCAGCTCGGCGACGAGGTGGCGTAGGCGCTGGCACCCGGCGATTTGGTCGCCGGTGGGTGTGAACTGGTCCAGAGGGATGGCGCGAGGGCGGGACTTGCCATCGACGCTGTGGGTGAGGATCCAGCGGGGCCGTGACCGGGATGGGCCGGGGCGGAGCAGCGGCAGTTGGGCTTGTTGTCCTTGCGGAAAAATTTCCACGAGGGAGCCGGGACCCATGTCACCGGGAGCGGCGATCTGCGGGAGGGGTTGCTGGCAGCGGACGGCCGGGGACTCGGTGGCAGGCAGGCGAGCAGACACGAGGCCCCCGCACCTAGAGCTCTATGCACTTCCAGAGCAGGATGCAGCAATCGGCTTGCCTTGTAATGCGTGATCGGTTTCCAGCAAAGGCAATCAGTCCGCGTTAATGCCGGGATCCGAAGCGTGTCACACACCCGCGATCCCGTCCGTTATTGACGGAGCCAGTGGCGGGTACTAGAATGTAGGAACAGAGATATGGCACTTCTCGAATCGTTCGCGGTCCTGATTTTCGGACCGATCGGCATGCAAGAGTTGGTCATCATCCTCGTGATCGCTCTTGTGATCTTCGGTGGCAAGAAGATTCCCGAGCTCGGCAAGGGGCTCGGCGATGGAATCCGGCAGTTCAAGTCGTCGTTGAAAGGCGACGACCAGCCCGAGGCGTCCACCCAGGAAAACGAAGCCAGCAAAGCCTCCTAGACGCCTTCTCGGCACCACGTCGTCAAGTAGGTCAAGTCTCAGGACCGAGGCACTGCCCTCCGTCAGCTTGGGGAGCCATTCCGGGAGTCACGCCGGTTCGCCGGCGGTCGCGGCTCCGGGAACTGCAGCCCTATAATCACCAAGGAGAGGCGCTGGCGCGCATTGGGATCCGCTATGTCGCTCAAGACCAACCCACCGACGGCACCGGCCACTGTAGCCCCCTCGGCCACCGAGGCGGCGGCGTGGGAATCCGACGCCGTCGAGTACCCCGACAGGCCATGGACCGCACCGAGCGTCTGGCATGGGCACGCGGTCGCGCTGGCCGCGGGCGCATTGAACTACCTTTTCCGGGCTCGCGAGGACGTGATGGTGGCCATGGAACTGGTGGTGTACTACGAGCGCGGCGACAACACGGCCTGGCTTAGGCCGGACGTGCAGCTGGCGTTCGGCGTGGGGCGCGGGTGGAACCGCTATTCGTACAAGGTTTGGGACGAGGGCAAGGCGCCGGACTTCGTGCTGGAGGTGGCGTCGCCGTCGACGGCGGAACACGACGCCCGCCACATGGCGGCCGAGTACGCCCGGATCGGGGTCCGCGAGTACTGGCGGCTGGACCCGACAGGAACGCAGATGGAGACGGCCCTTGAAGGCTATGCGGCGACCGGCGGGGGGTGCGAGCCTGTGGAGCCGGTCGAGCGCCCGGGCCGTGGCCGGTACCTGCGCAGCCGGGTGCTGGGGCTGGATCTGCGCAGCCGCAAGGGGGACGGAGCAACGCTGCTGGTGTTCGCCGACCCGCGAACGGGCGAGGAGTGTGACGGTGAACCGAGGGAACCGGAAAGGCGGCGGGGCGCCGAGGAGCGAATCCTCGCAGCCCGGGCCAGAGCGGCCGCCGAGCGGGACCGGGCCCTCGCGGCCGAGGCCAGAGCGAGGGTATTGGAGCAGCAAATCCGGAACCTCGAGAGCCGTGCCGGCCCCTCGGACTAGATTCCCAGGGACGAGCCCTTCAGTGCGTTGCAGAGCCAACCGGCCACACAGCGTCCAAGCCGGGCACTGGCACGCAGTGGAGCGCCGACTGATGCCCTCGAGTCCTCATCCAAGCCCGGCAGGCGCTGGTCCGAGCGGCCTGGCTGGCTTGGCCTGATGCGGATCGTTGCGTAGCGTCTCATGGCCCAACGGCTGCCCTCGTTGGCCTGAGAGGAAGCTTCGCTAGACTCCTGAGACGCCCGCGTTGCATTCCTTTCGAGTAACGCATCAACCTCCGGAGAAAGGCTTGAGAAAGGGCTCTCCGGGGACTCTTGGTCCCACCCCTTGGATTCTTGCCGAACGACACCGGGCGCGGAACTGCGCCCGATATCGGCTCCCGCGCTCCTCGAATTCGGAACCATCGTCAGATAGAATGTTCTAAGCCCTCGGCTCCGGCGTTCTTCCGAGGAGCGCAGAGCCGCTAGCCGTGAGCTGCCGGCCTCCGGTAGCCGGGCGGTGATGGTGGTATGCCCAAGGCGGTCCATGTGATCGGAGCAGGGCTGGCCGGCCCTGAAGCGGCGCTGCAAGCCGCGCGGGGCGGCATGGCGGTAGTACTGCACGAGATGCGTCCCGCCCGGCGAACGCCGGCCCACCAGACTGACGATCCCGGTGAGTTGGTCTGTAGCAACTCCCTGAAGACTGAGACTCCTGGGAGCGCCCCGTGGCTGCTCAAGGAGGAGCTGCGGAGGATGGGGGCCGTGTCGATGCAGGCTGCCTCGACCGCGCGGATCCCCGGCGGGACCGCCCTCACCGTCGACCGCAGGTTGTTCTCGCAAGGCATTGCGGACGCGCTCGCTGCCGAACCGCTGGTTCGGATCGAACGAGGCGAAGTGACCGACGTGCCGGTGGATTCGGGGGACGTCTGGATCGTGGCGAGCGGACCGCTGACCAGCGACGCGCTCGCTGGCTCGATCGCTCGCAGAACAGGCAGCGAGCGGCTGTTCTTTCACGACGCGATCAGCCCGATCGTCGACGCGGAGAGCATTGACATGTCCGTTGCATTCCGGGCGTCACGGTACGGCAACTCGCTGGACGGAACGGACGACTACATCAATTGCCCGATGTCCCGCGATCAGTACGAGCGCTTCCTCGCGGCCCTGCTCGAGGCCGAACAGCACGAGTCGCAGGAGTTCGACAACCCGAACTACTTCGAGGGCTGCCTTCCGATTGAAGAGCTTGCCAAGCGGGGTCGGGACACCCTCCGCTTCGGTCCCATGAAGCCAGTCGGGCTGCGGGATCCCCGAACAGGGGCAGGTGCCTTCGCGGTCGTCCAGCTCCGCCAAGAGGATGCACGGGCTGGATCCTACAACATCGTTGGGTTCCAGAATCACCTCAAGTACCGCGAGCAGAAGCGCCTGCTCCGCATGATTCCGGGCCTGGAGCGGGCAGAGTTCCTGCGCTACGGTCAGATCCACCGGAACACCTACATCAATGCGCCAGCCCTGCTGCTGCCAACCCTGCAGTGGCAGGAGCACAGGAACGTCCTGTTTGCGGGGCAGATTTCCGGCGTGGAAGGCTACGTGGAGTCCATCGCGACCGGTCTTGTCGCAGGCTGGAATGCGGTCCGGATTGCACGTTCGCAGCCGCCTCTGACATGGCCGCGCGAAACCGCGCACGGATCCCTGTGTCACTACATCGCCAACGCGAGCCCGGACGACTACCAGCCCGCCAACATCACCTTCGACCTCCTGCCCGCCGCGTCCGCGGAGATGAGGAAGGAGTACGGGCGACGCAAGAAGGAGCGTCGCATGAAGCAATGCGAGCTCGGACTCGCTGCGCTGGAGGAATTCCTGGATGCCGGACGGATCGCAGCCTGACACGAGCGTGGCTGCCGCCGCCGAACGATTCGTGGCATCGCTCCGGCTGCGGAACGCCTCCCCGAACACCATCCGGAACTATGCGAGCGACCTTGCACTGTTCGCGGAGCACCTGGCAGACCACGGAAGTTCCGTTTCGAGTGTCGACGAGATCTCTCGTCTGACGATTCGGGAGTTCATGGCCGAAGGCAGACGGCGCGGCCTGGCGCAACCAACTCTGGCCCGCCGGCTCTCGGCATTACGAGAGTTCCTTGACTACTTGGTTCGAGTCGAGGGGCTGGCGAGCAACCCGGCTCGGAATGTGGCGACGCCGAAAATTCCCAAGAAGCTGCCGCCTGTCATGAACGCTGAGGACGCCAACCGTTTGATCGACCAGGTGCGATTCGACGCCAAGCGCGACCGAAACCCACAATCCGTGCTGCGCGACCGTGTGATCTTCGAACTGTTATACGGGGCGGGGCTTCGGGTTAGCGAGCTGGTCGGCTTGAATGTCAGTGACCTTGATCTGCGGGAACGGTGGATTCGAGTTCGCGGCAAGGGCCGCAAGGAGCGCCAAGTGCCTTTCGGGCAACGGGCAGCGGAGGCGCTGGACCGATATCTGGAAGCCAGGGCCAAGCTGCAGCCGCCCCCGGATGAGGGGGCCTTGTTCGTTCATCGATGGGGCGGTTCACTGCGACGGCTCACCGCACGAAGCGTGGCCTTGATCCTCAAGAAATACGCTGAGGACTTGAAAGGAGATCCGTCACTGCATCCCCATTCCCTGCGGCATGCTTTTGCCACCCACCTGCTGTCCGAAGGCGCGGATCTCCGGGCGATCCAGGAACTGCTCGGCCACGCAAGCCTCTCGACCACGCAGAGGTATACGCAGCTCTCCATGGAGCAGCTCATGAAGGCATACGACGCCTCTCATCCGAAGGCCTAGCCGCCATCCGCTACAGTGAAATGCACTCGCCGGGGGTATTGCCGGTCGTCGTCGCACCGGGGCCCAACCCAGCATGCCGAAACGAACGCTCTTACTGAATCCGCCGTCGTACGAGAACTTTGATGGGGGGGCGAGTTCACGGTGGCCCGCAACCCGTGAGATCGAGTCCTACTGGTACCCGGTCTGGCTCTGCTATCCCGCGGGCATGTTGCCGGACAGCAGGGTTGTGGACGCCCCTCCGCACAAGATCACGCCGGACGCGGTGACCGCCATGGCGGGAGACTTCGAGTTCCTGGTGCTGTTCACCTCTACTCCCGGATTCTCGAATGACTGCTCCTTGGCAGCGTCCATGAAGGCCGTCAATCCCGGCCTCGAGATCTGCTTCGTGGGCCCTCACGTCGGCGCGCGGCCCGCCGAGAGCCTCCAGGCATGCCCTGCGATCGATTTCGTGGTCCGCAAGGAGTTCGACTACCAGGTGGTCCAGTTCGCAAATGGCACGCCGGCTCAGGACCTGGACGGTGCGAGCTTCCGGGGACCTGACGGAGAAATTGCCCACAACCCCGACGGGCTCCCGATCGAGAACTTGGACAGCCTTCCGTGGGTCACGCCGGTCTACAAGCGATGCCTGGAGATCGAGAGGTACAACGTACCCTTTCTCCGACATCCGTACGTGTCCTTCTATACCGCGCGAGGCTGTCCCGCTCTGTGCACATTCTGCCTTTGGCCCCAGACGATTTCCGGCCATCGGTGGCGTACCCGGTCAGCGGAGGATGTGGCTCGTGAAGTGCGATGGACACTCGAGAACTTCCCCGGCCTGGCCGAGATCTTCTTTGACGACGACACGTTCAACATCCGCAAGGACCGTGTCCTGGACCTTTGCGCCAAGCTCAAGCCGCTGAAGTTCTCCTGGTCGTGCACGTCGAGGGTCAACGTCGATTACGAGACCCTGAAGGCCATGCGCGATGCCGGTTGCAGGCTTCTGATCGTGGGATACGAATCGGGCGACCCGCAGATCCTCAAGAACATCAAGAAGGGTGCCACGGTGGAAAGAGCGCTGCAATTCACCCGGGACGCCCACAAGGCCGGCCTCACGATCCACGGTGACTTCATCGTTGGTCTTCCGGGCGAGACCCGGGAGACCATCCGGCGGTCACTCGAGTTCGCAAAGCGCCTTGACACCGAAACGATCCAGGTTTCCGTGGCCCACCCGTATCCAGGCACTGCCTTCTACGAGGACGCGCACTCCAATGGCTGGCTGACCTCCGGTTCCATGACCGACGAGGCGGGACACCAACTTCCAAACCTGCGCTATCCGGACCTTGACCAGAAGGAGATCCTGCAGTGGGTGGAACGCTTCTACGATGAGTATTATTTCCGGCCCAGAGCCGCCTGGAGGATCGTCCGGAAGGCGATCTTCGATTCGAAGGAACGCCACCGGCTCGCCAAGGAGGCCCGGGAGTACTTGGCGCTGCGTTCGAAGCGTAGGGAGTACCGCGCCGAGATCAACGCTTGAGCCCGACTTCCGGCGCGGGGCATTCCTTGCGGGAAGGCGGGTTGGCTCGGCGGCCCTCGTCCGAATACCCCGGTTTTCCACAACTGGTGTGGAAAACCGGGGTTCTGTCTGTGGAAAAGCCCGGACATGACCGACGTTCCAGCGAGTTCCGCAAGCAAACGTCCGGCTCTGCTTGAGGCTTGCGTGACCTGGCCTGGTATTCCCATTCAGGCGGACCCAGTGTCCTTGGAGGCGAACCGGTGGATCAGGACCATGGCTGCCGCCAACCCGCCGAGAGAGAGCAGCAGGCTATCCGCCTCGAAGAACGGGATCGCGCTCTTCGGCAAGGCCGTTTTCGGGATCGCGATCAGGATACCCGCGATCGCCTCCCCGGCGATCAGGCCGGACGCAAGCAGGACCCCGTTCCGCTTGGCGGCTTCGGAACGATTGCTCAGGCGCTGGGAGATGAGGCCCCCCAGGAAGATCGGAACCATTACCGCGATCGGCAGGTATATCCCCACCGCGACTGGCATGACGTGCGCCCGGAATCGACTGCCGGCCCGCTTCAGGAAGCCGTCGAGCACCACGAGGCCGATCGCGATGAACCCGCCGATCCACACCATGTTCCAAGGAAGATCGGAATCCCCGAACAAAGCCTTCGCGATCGAGGCGAACAGAGTGGCCTGCGGAGCGCGTAATGCGCCTTCGGCGTCAGTTCCGATCCCGTAGGCGTTGTGCAGGAGAGTGAGGACGGGCGCGATCGTGAAGATGGGAATGACGATGCCTGCGAACTGAGCCACCTGCTGCTTGACTGGGGTTGCTCCGACCAGATACCCCGTCTTGAGGTCCTGGGATGTGTCGCCCCCCGTCGCCGCCGCGCAGCAAACGATACTTGCAACTCCCAAAGCACCCAGAGTTCCCACCATTCCGGACATGCCCAGCAGTAGGAGGATCGCCGAGGCGAACATCAGGGCACAGATCGTCATCCCGGAAATGGGGTTGTTGGATGACCCGACGAGGCCGCAGATGTAGCTGGAGACCGCCACGAAGAACAGGGAGGCCACGAGCATCACGACGCCAGCGGTAACCGCTACCGAGAGGGAACCGGTGACGGTGTGATAAAGCACGAAAGTGCCGAGAGCAACGACACACAGAATGGCGGCGATCGCCGGCTTCGGCATGTCGGTTTCGGTGCGGGATAGGTGCGCCCGGGTCTGGCCGATCCCGCTGACCAGTTGCCTGATCGCCGTCGCTATGCCACGGCGTATCGTCCACATCGAGGACAAGCCGCCGACAATCATCGCCCCCACGCCCATGTAGCGGATCTGCTCACTCCAGGCGCTCCACGCCGCGTCCATCGCGGATTCACCCGGCATTGGGTTCTGGAGGAGATAGACCGGGATTGCTACGAGCCACGCGATGGCGCCGCCGGCCAAAACGGCGACTCCTATCTCGATTCCGACGATCACTCCCACTCCCAGCAATGCGACCGAGACGTCCGTTCCCATATAGAGAACGACACCTCCCAAGCGCCAGGCGTATTCGGCAGTTCCCCGGAAGACCGAGACGACGTCGATCAGTGACTTGAAGACCAGACCGCCGCCGAGGGCCGCCAAGATCTTGCGCATGGAGCTGCCGCCGGCCTCGCCGGCTTCGAGCACCCTGGCACAAGCCACGCCCTCCGGGTACACCAACTCCTTGTCCTCGACGATCAGGACTCGCCTCAGAGGGATCATGAAAAGAACACCGAGCGAGCCCCCGAGAAAGCCAATCAACGAGACCTTCCAGAAGGGAAACTCGGTCCACGCTCCGGCGATGAGCATCGCCGGGACCGTGAAGATGATGCCGGCCGCCACGGCTTCTCCCGACGACGCGATCGTCTGGACAATATTGTTCTCGTGGATCGTGCCGCGCTTGAGCATCCCGCGCAAGATGCCCATCGAAACGATCGCTGCCGGGATGCTCCCGGAAACCGTCATACCGGCGTACAGGCCTAGGTACGTGTTGGCAGCGGTCAGCACCGTTCCGATCAGCAGACCAATGACAAGCGCTCGGAGTGTGAACTCTCGGATTGGTATGGATTGATCCATATCGCGGTTTCAATCAGAAAATCTTGAGGATTCAGGAGTACTGCTTGGCCGGGTTGCCGCGGGACCGACCGTGCCTTGGCATCCCGCCGGCGGGCTATTCGAGTCCAAGCTCGCGCATCCTGGCCGCTAGCCAGTCCTCGTATTCATTCTGGAGTGCCTCATCCCGAGGACTCGGATAGAGTTCACTTGCCGTGTACTGCCCGGTTGCGAGCTTGCCCTTGGTCCAGACGTCATGCAGCTCGGTGATCTTGGCCTGCTTCGCCGCCTCCTCCACCACGCGTGGGGGAACGAACGTTAGGCCCTCCCGGTCGCCAACAACCAGGTCTCCCGGCATGACCGTCGTGTTACCGATCCGGACGGGAACGTTGATTCCCATCAGCATCACGTCGGAGATGGCAGAAACGTGAAAGCCCCGGACGTAAATCGGGATGTTGATCGGGTAGATTCCGTCCAAGTCTCGGATCGCACCATCGATCACGAACCCATTGCCCGTCGCCGCGTGAATGGCGGTTGCGAGGTTGTCACCCGCGAAAGTGCCTCCCTCGATCTTTCCGAACAGGTCCACCACAAGCACATCCCCAGGCTGCAGGATGTCGATGACCCTCTGGTTGTCATTGCGTCCGAGCTTGCGGAGTGCGGCATCCTCTTCGATGATCTCGTCGACATCGGGGCGAACGGGCATGAACACCGCCGTCACGGCACGACCGATGAGCTTTTTCTCGGGGTGAACGATCTTCCAGCCACCGGACCATTGGTGCTCGAATCCCGCCCTGCGAAGCGGCCCCCAGAGCATTTCGGAACTCGCTTGGCTGAGCGCCTCGATGAACCGTTGGGGAACGAGCGGACGACCGTCCTCAAAGCGGCCGAAAGGACTGCCCCTCGTGTACTTTACGAGATCTTCCCTCCCGAATCCGTCAACCTGTGCGGATAACGGCGCAACCAGACACAGCAACCCTAGCAACCGAAGCATTGGCACGCGCAAACTCTACCACAACGAAGGGTGCCCGCACCAAGCCTGGACAGAGCCGGCGAGCGCCGTCCCCCGAAATCCCGAGCTGGGAGCCCTACAATCGGAGGCTTGGCGAAGGCGATGAGTACAATTGTTCGAACAGTCCATGAAAGAGCAATTCCGCATCGGCATCGATCCGGGCTGGGCTGGGTCGTTCGAGACTCTCCTCGCGAGCTTTGTGCGGGAGCGGTTCGACGATCGAGACCGCTTCGCCTGGGAACTCATGGAGCCCCCTGTCGAGGGAGTCGTGCGAGCTGAGGTTGCTGACCGCTACGACGGCGTGATCATCCTTGGAGCCGGGTTCGATGCAGCAACCTTCGCGGGCGTACGCCGGCTGACGTGCATTGCCCGGTGGGGCGTCGGATTCGACGCTATCGACATTGCCGCTGCCAGCAGTGCGGATGTCCTAGTGGCACTCACTCCCGAGGCGATCACGCGCTCGGTCGCGGAAGCGCAGATCGCGCTGATCCTTGCTCTGGCGAAGAGGCTGCCTGACATGGACAGGCGGACCAGGTCGGGAATGTGGCGGACTGACCTGCCGATCCTCGGGACAGATGTCAAGGGGAAGACCCTGTCATCGATCGGTTGCGGTCGAATCGGCAGGGAGATGTTCAGGATCGCCCTCGGACTCGGGTTTGGCCGCCTGATTGCCTATGACCCGTTCTGCCCGCAGGACCAGGCAAGAGCCGTGGGGGTCGAGCTGGTCTCGTTGGAGACCGTCATGACAGAGGGCGACTTCGTCACGGTGAATGCCTACCTCAACTCGGCCACCCAGGGCATCATCGGGCCTAGCGAATTCGCGCTGATGAAGCCAACCGCCTATTTCGTCAACACCGCGCGAGGTCCGATTGTCCAGGAAGCCGCATTGATCGATGTCCTGAAAGAGGGGCGCATCGCAGGTGCGGGAATCGACGTGTTCGAGCAGGAACCCCCCGACCCGGACAACGCACTCCTCGCGATGGAGAACGTCATTGTTTCGCCGCACAGCATGGCCTGGACCCAAGAGGGGCTGGCCGGCAACAGCCGCGATGCCTGCCAGAATCTGCTGATGGTGGCAAGCGGCCGCGTGCCGCCATGCCTCGCGAACCCCGAGGCCGCGGAGAGGAAAGGGGTTCGAGAGAAGCTCGCCCGTTGGAGTGCATCATGAAGCCGAACCGAATACGCCAGGCGGTTGCCGAGGGCCGCATCCCCTTCGGGCACATGGTGATGGAGTTCGACACGCCAGGCATTGCAAAGCTCTGCGACTTGGCTGGGTTGGACTTCGTGCTCATTGACATGGAGCACGGTCCGTTGGACATTTCCCAGGTCGCTGGCATCATCTCGCGATTCAAGGCAACCGCCGCAAGTCCGATCGTTCGCATTCCGGCTTCCGAGTACCATTTCGTCGCCAGGGTGATGGATGCGGGCGCCCACGGGATCATGGCACCGAACGTCCGCGACGCCGAGCAGGCGACGCTGCTCAACGACGCGATGCGCTACGCCCCGAACGGCAACCGAGGCCTCGGCCTCGGGGCCTCGCACAACGACTTTGTCCGCCCCGACCCCGTGGGCTACATGGCGGATGCCAATCGCGACAACTTCCTGATCTGCCAGATCGAGAGTTCGACCGCGTTGCGCAACCTAGACGACATCGCGTCCGTTCCGGGCGTGGACTGCTTGTGGGTCGGCCACATGGACCTGACGCAGTCCATGGGTATTGTCGGCCAACTCCACCATCCGGACTTTCTAGCTGCACTCAAGCAAGTCGTCACGATGGCCCGAGGTCGCGGCCAACTCGCGGGCATCCAGCCCGGAGACCCCCGCCAGGCCGCGGAATGGATGGAGGTCGGATTCGACATGATCTCGTACGGGGCGGACATCACGGTCTATGGAACCGCTCTGGCGGCGGGTCTCGACGCCGTCCGGCGGGCGGTGCCGCAACGGTAGCTCCTGCGGCTCCAGGGTTCACAGCGGGCAGCGTTGTCCGCCGAACCAGCGTGTCGCGCATCCGCAGGCTGCAACTGCTTGGCCCCGCAAGGGTTCCTCCACGACAACTGGCCAACGAACCAGTTCCCTCAATCGGCTATCGCTCTTGGAACTGAAGCGAAATCCTTGCTGCGAGACACAAGACCCGGTGTGCCGAATCGGGGCCTCCGTCCATCCTCCGTTCCCCATTCGGGAGTAGCCAGCCGAGCGGATTGCTGTGGCATCATGAACCGGTGGGCGACCTGGCTAGGCTCTTCAGCTATGTCCGCCCTTATTCGCTCCGCATAGTCATTGCCGTCGGCTTGATGGCCGTGGTCGGCGCGAGTTACGGGATCTTTGCCCTACTGCTGGAACCTCTGCTGGATCGCTTCCTGAGCGCGAATCCAAGTACCGCCCCGATCGAGCTGGCCAGAATACCGTTCTCCGACATCACCATCGCGCTCGACGACTTGATCCCCGTGTCTCCGGGCGAAGCTTTCGGTCCGTTCTGCAGTCTGTTTCTCGTCGTTTCGGTCCTGAAAGGCCTATCCGACTTTACTGCCAGCTACCTAGTCAACTTCGCCGGGTTCGCAGCCGTGCGCGATATCCGAAATGAAATGTATCGGATCGTTCTGAACCAGTCTCCGGCGTTCTTCCAAACCAAGCACACTGGTGAGCTGATTTCGTCGCTGGTCAGTGATATCGAGAAGATCCAATCCGCCTGTTCCCACTTCCTGGCGGATCTGATGAGGCAGTCGTTCACTGTCGTCGCGCTTCTTTTCGTGCTGCTCCAGCGTGACGTGCTCCTGACGGTCGCGTGCGTGATCGTCCTACCGCTCGTGCTTTTCCCCGCATCGAGGATCGGCAGGAGACTAAGAGCCACTTCGACGAAGGCCCAGAAGTACCTCGCACGGCTGGTCAAGATTATGCAGGAGACCATCTCTGGCAACCGGATCGTCAAGGCCTTTGCGATGGAGGCTTTCGAAGTCCGCCGCTTCCGCACCGGTGCCGAGAGCCTGTTCGGCGAGAGCATGCGTATGGTCAAGCAACAGGCGACGGTGTCACCCATCATCGAAACCCTCGGCGCGGGCATGATCCTGTGCCTCCTCATCTATGTCCGCGGCCGCATTCTTGCGGGGGAGATGACAACAGGACAGATCGTGAGCTTCGTTGTCGCTCTCGTGATGCTCCTGCAACCAGTCAAGCGCCTCATCGGCATCTACAACATCTTTCAGCAGGCACTGGGAGCGGTCCAGCGGGCGTTCGAGTATATGGACCACCCGCACGATATCAAGGATGCCGAGGGCGCGGTCGAGATGCCGCCTTTTCGCGACTCGATCAAATTCGAGGCTGTCACGTTCCGCTACCCGGGAGCAACCGGCAAGCCTGCGCTGGACACGATCAACTTGAAGGTGTCAGCGAAGGAGGTGGTCGCGCTAGTGGGACTCAGCGGAGCAGGGAAGACGACGCTCATGAACCTGCTTCCGCGATTCTTCGATCCCACGGAGGGAGCGATCCGCATCGACGGTCAGGACCTCAGACATGTGACCGTCGAGTCCTTGCGCCGACAGATTGCCATCGTGACCCAGGAAACGATCCTGTTCGACGACACGGTCTTCAATAACATCGCTTACGGCCGTCCCGGAATCGACCCGCAGTTGGTTCGCGCCGCTGCCGGCTCGGCCTACGCGGCAGAGTTCATCGAGACCCTTCCCCATAAATTCGAAACGCGGCTGGGCGAGCAGGGGCATCGCCTCAGCGGCGGACAGCGCCAAAGAATCGCAATCGCAAGAGCGCTTCTGAAGGATGCCCCGATCCTGCTGCTCGACGAGGCAACTTCACACTTAGACAGCGAAGCCGAAATCCTCGTCCAGCGAGCGCTCTCGAACCTGATACACGGGCGAACGGTGATCGTCAGCGCCCACCGGTTCTCGACGATCCGAAGCGCGGACCTGATCCTCGTGATTGATGAGGGACGGATCGCCGCTCTGGGCACGCACGAAACGCTCCTCCGAACGAGTGACCGTTACAGTCGACTCGTCGAGCTGCAGTCGGTGGGAGCCCGATGAACCTAGCCAAGTCGATGACGGGGTTTGCCGAGGCGAGCGTCGAGTCGGGCCAGAGTTCGGTCACCGTCACCATCCGCAGCGTGAATCATCGCTCGTTGGACTTGAAGCTCCGAGTCCCAGCCCAGGCGGCACGACTTGAAGCGGGGATCCGTCGCAAGGTGCGCCAGCAAGTTCGCAGGGGCAGCGTTCAAATCAACCTCGAAGTAAGAGCTGACGGTTCCTCGACGGCCAGTGTCAATCGAGCTGCAGTCGAAGCCCGGCTCGAGGCGTTCCGGCAGATCGCCGAACTTTGCGGCACGGATGCGCGCCCGGACCCGAACGTGGTCATCGGCCTGCCGGGGACCTTCGAACCCCTGAAATCCAAGATTCCAGACGATCAGTTGACCGCCTTGGTGGCAGCGTGTCTCGATGAGGCACTACCAGCGTTCGACCGGGCGCGTGTCGCGGACGCGCAGCCAATGGTGTCGGACATTTCGAGGCATGCGGATGCGATAGAAGCCGAGGTGAATGATGTAGCTCAAGCTGTGGACCGGGTCGTCGAAGTGTGGCGCGAGGAGTTTGGGTGCCGCCTCCAAGAGCTACTGTCCGATGTCGGCGTGGACCGCGACCGTATCGCACAGGAGGCTGCACATCAGGCGACTCGGAGTGACGTCACGGAGGAGCTCCTGAGGCTGCGAGCGCATGTCGACGGACTTCGGGAGTGCCTCGAGAATCCGCCCGAGATCGGCAAGCGGATCGATTTCCTGGCCCAGGAGATGAACCGCGAGGCCAACACGTTGCTGAGTAAGACCCAGTCGCTCGGGGCGAACGCACTGGGAATAACAGAAGCGGGGCTGCGGATCCGACGCTCGGTTGAGAAGATCCGAGAGCAGGCCATGAATCTCGAATAACGTCCTCGGGTTGGCCCTTTCAAATCACTCCACCATCCGAGGAGTCCTTCGCGAGCGCCTTCGATCATGGGTCCTTCAACTTCGGGGCGGGCTCATCTGGATTCCGATCCGGGGAAAGCCAGGGCCGAGACGCAAATGGCATCAGAGAGCACTGGGACCGATTCCACGGTCTCGTAGCCAGAGCGGCCCTGGGGGCCGCGCTTCGGGGCCAACGCCGCAGTCAGATCCCTGACTGTTCGACCCCGGCCCGCAGCAACCCCCGTGAACTGCGAGCCGGGCAGCCGATCTTAGGTGGTCAAGTACACTGGATTACCGGTCGCAGCCCTTCGTCGACGCTGCGAATCCCCAGCGACCTGTCCCAATAGCGCGATGTCGATTGTGTTCGTGGTGTCGGCTCCATCTGGGACGGGCAAGTCGACACTTGTGGAACAAGTTGTAGCCCGCGACGGCCAACTCGAGTTTGGGGTTTCAGTTACAACCAGGCCTCGCCGTCACACTGAGGTCGACGGCAGAGCATATCGCTTCGTTAGCGTCGACCAGTTCCGGGACATGCGGAGTCGCGGAGAATTGCTGGAGTCGGCAGAGGTGTTCGGCAACTACTACGGCACCCCGCGGTCCGCGCTAGAGAACGCGAGAGACTGTGGCCGAGACGTGGTACTAGACATCGACGTGCAGGGTGCGGCATCATTAATGAAGCTACTCCCGAGCGCAGTCAAGATCTTCATCCTGCCACCTTCGAAAGAGGTTCTCAGGCAGCGGCTGACAGAGCGGTCCTCTGACGCCAAGCCCGTTATCGAACGGCGGCTCAGCGAGGCAGGTCGCGAGGTGGGGAATTTCGATTCCTACGATTACGTGATCGTGAACAGGAGCATTCAGGAATCGGTGGATAGGCTGCTCTCGATCGTGATCGCGGAACGGAGCAAGAAATCCCGGATGGAGCGTTCCGTTGGGCCGATCCTCGAGAGCTTTGGGGTGACCGAGGGCTAGGGAGCGAAGGGAGCCGAATGAGCGACACGGATCAAGATCTATTTGCCGATTACGAAAAGCCAGAGGATCAAGTCTGGACGATTCCGACGGACAAGGAGAAAGGGGTCTACCGATTCATCCTGGCTGCGGCGCGGCGAGCGAGACAGCTCCAGAGCGGCGCCCGGCCGACGATCACCACGACGTCCCGCAAGCCTACCAAGATCGCAATGGAAGAGGTGCGGTCCGGCAACGTCGAGGTGGAGATTGTCGGAGAGAACGAGCCTTGGCCGCCCGTCCCGGTCGGTTTCGGGGAAACACCCGAAGCCCAGGAGGAATTCCCGGCCGGCCTTGCGGTCGCAGACAGCTTCCTTCCGGGTGAGTGAGGGCCCGGTTCTGCCAGTAAGCCCGCAAACCTCCGGTAACCCTTCGGTCTTGGTCCGGAGTCGCAGGGCTATCCTCCAAAACAGGGCTGCTTGTCTAGCCAGCCTGTGCGGGTGACGGCTGTGCGGATGCATGTTCGGATGCGCCCGCTTGCACCAGCCTGTTTCGCCTTGCTTGCGGCTTGTACAGCCGCACAAGACTTGAACGTCGAGGATTGGGAACCCCGATCAACCCTCGTGGTGGATGGGCACCCGGTTCCCCGCGCGAAGTTTCCGGTCATCGATGTCCATAGCCACCACCGCAGCTCGACAGAAACGGCGAGATTGAGCGCCATCGTCCGAGAAATGGACGCACTCAACGTGGCCGTGCTGGTGAACCTGAGCGGTGGGTACGGGCAGCGGCTTCGAGAGACAGTCGAGAACTTTCGACACGGGAAGCCCGGCAGGTTCGCGGTCTTTGCGAACCCGAACTTTGCTGGCATCGGCACTGCGGAATGGCCTCAACGGGCCGCCCGCCAGTTGGAGCGGGACGTGGCTGCAGGTGCCCAGGGCCTCAAGATCTTCAAGAGCCTAGGAATGAGCGTTCGCGATCAGGCTGGCCGGAGAGTCCCGGTCGATGACCGCGCGCTAGACCCGTTGTTCCAAGCCTGCGCCCGCTTGGAAATCCCTGTGCTCATCCATGTTGCCGACCCGGCCGAGTTCTGGGCTCCGCACGACGCCAATAACGAACGCTGGCTTGAGCTGAAGCTACGGCCCCGGCGAAAACGTTCGGCTCCGCCGAGCTTCGAGGACCTGATGGCGGAGCGAGACCGGCTCCTGCGCCGGCACCCTGATGTGAACTTCATCCTTGCCCACATGGGTTGGCATGGGAACGATCTTCGCCGGCTCGGGAAGCTCCTCGACGAGCACCCCAACGTCCATGTGGACATCGCGGCGGTACTGTACGAACTCGGCCGCGTTCCGTTCAGCGGCCCGGAGTTCCTGAATCGATACAAGGACCGCGTCCTGTTCGGGAAGGACTCCTATGCACCGAGCGAATATCCGTACTATTGGCGGGTGCTCGAAACCAGGGACGAGTACTTCCCGTACTACCGCCGATACCACGCCCACTGGAACCTATACGGTCTCGGGCTGCCGGATGACACGCTCGAGCACATCTACTGGAAGAATGCGATGCGCTTGATCCCTGGGATCGATCCGTCCTTGTTCAAATAGCGCCTACCTGCGAAGTCCGAGTTCCTCCAGAGCCAGTGCCTCGACCAAGTCGGAGACGGCCTTGGCATCCCGCAAATCGGCGGTCTCGACCGGGCTGTGGGCATAGCGTAAAGGGAATCCGATAGGGATGTTCACGGTTTCCAGGTACTTGAAGACAGAACCGTCATTGCCACCCGCTGTGACTCCGACCTGCACGGGAATCTTGGCCCGCTTTGCCAGCGCGAGGACCCGCTCCACCTCCGACAAGAGAGTCATTCCACTCTGATCAATGGCCCGCAAGACCGCACCTGCTCCCAACAGGGCGGGAGCCAAGTGGTCAGGTCCGAACGGGGTGTCTGAAGTCACGAACGTATCGATGGGGTAGACGCGCGAAGGGCGGGCGGTCCGCATGTAGTGGCGAGCCCCCAGCAAGCCCGTCTCTTCTTCCACGCTGAAGACGAAGTCGACCGCGCCGCGCGCTCTGCGTCCCTTGCGGGATAGCCGCCGAATCGCTTCGAGCAGCACAGCGCAGCCGAGGCGGTCGTCGAGCGACCGGCCGCTGATACGATCACCGAGCAGCTTGCTGTACCGCTTAGTAACTGTCGCCGAGTCCCCTTCCCGGACGCCGCTGGCGCGGAGCTGCTCGCGCGAAACCCCACCGAAACCGAGCAGCCCGCCGCTTCTCGTTACGGCGGGAAGCGTTGCCGACGCAGCATGAACCGATACCGGTTGCCAGGCGAACGCTTCCGGCAACGAGCCGCCCCGCGAGGACACAGACACCGATCCGTCGGCAAGGACGCTCTGGACTTCGTAACCGATCTCGTCCATGTGAGCGATGAACGCTGCCGAGGGTTCGCTCGCGGCCCCCAGCCTTACGATCAGATTGCCCTTCGAGTCCACACGGGTCCCACCGGCCGACACTGGAGACACGAGCTTCTCGATCAGCCTCCTGACCCTGCCCTCATCGCCGCTCACTCCCGGCTCCTGCAGCAAGGCGGAAATCGTTTCCTCGAATGTCGGGCTGCCGCCCCTTGCTGACTCGAGGCCGCTTCCGGTCCCGTTTTCGGCCCGGGTCGGACCGGCCGGAGTGCTCTCGACCGGGAGACCGACCGCGAGCGCCAGCAGCGATGCCATGAGGTCGAGTTCTTCGGTGCTGACCGTTTCTGACGGGGTCCCGCCGTTGCGAACTGCCGGTATGAACACGGTGACAGACTGCCCGCGCTTCCACGGGCTGGCGTCTCCGAAAGGCCCGAACTGCAATGAGTAAGAGGGCTTTCGTTCAAGTCGAAGGCCGACGTCCTTAGCCATCTCGACGTAGCCCCGTGAGTCGTCGGGATCCGTTCCGGCCGCAGGCGCGACTACGGACCGAGGGCTTCCGTTGGGAGCGAGCAGGAGGACCCGATCCGCTTCCACGGAGCCCAACACCCTTGCGAGTCCTGCATTGTGCGGATACTGCTGGGCGACGAATGCAAGGATAACGGTCCCCTCGACCCGATCTTCCTGGAGGCGTCCGGCCAGCGCCATCAGGATCGCGGCACCGGAACGACTCGAAATCCACGGAGATGCCAGCCACTGGTCCGACAGAAAGGCCACCCGCTTATCCAAAGTGACGCGGTCCACGATCGAGATTCCGGCCGATACCGCTTCTTCGCGAGTTGAAGCCCCGACGTCAACCAGCACATTGCGGGTGGTGTTCCGTGCTCCCCATCCGGTCGCCGACCGGAAATGGACAGACGGAACTGCTACCACGCCCGGCAGGACGGCACCTGCCCGCGTGGACACGCGCACGTGCTGTCCTCGGAAATAGCCCCCGAGGTCCGTTCCCGCTTTGGGGCCCGCGAGCGCGTGCAGAGACAGGTAACCCTTCTCATGGATACCCGAGACTGCGAAGCCAGGTTCGTCCACTCCCGCAATCAGCAGGGTCCGCGGCGCCCCCTCCCCGAACGTCGCCACCAAGGATCCATTGGCGCCGATGCGCTGAACGCCTCCGACCGACTCCCGTATGAACGAAATGACCCGGACCTCATCGCCGGAGGCTCCGTCGATGCCAGCCAATTCGGCAAGATCTGACCCGCGAACGGCAGGGATGCATAGCAGCATCGTCGCCACAGCGAGCCGGATTGCTCCTTGCGTCTTCCGGGCAACACCGCACCTTTCAGCACCGGGGCAGCCGCGTCGGCTCGCGCGGCCCGGCACTGCGCAAAGCCGAACGCCCCAATGGGACACTCAGCTTGCCACCTCGTCGAGCGCAGCCTCCAACTCGCTGCGCGCGTGCAGGTCCCCAGTGCGGAACGAAGCCTCGATGCCGCGCCGGTACGTGTCGATGGCCTCGTCGAACCGGCCCAGCCGGGCGAGGACCTTACCGGCATGGTAGTAGGCGGCCTGATAGTCCTCGTTCTCGCTGAGAATCCGGCGAAACTCGGCAAGGGCCTTCAGGTCGTTTCCGGCCTTCACGAACTCTTGCGCCAAGCCGTAGCGCGCGAATTGGTTCGTCGGATCCGCTTCAAGCAAAGCATGCAGCGCCGCAAGTCTATCCATGCCGGAACGAATAGGATACAACGCGAATGCCGAGCGCGAAGCGGCCCCGGAACCAGCGAAATCCATCGTTTCCCCTGTGGCTTGCGGGGTCTGCGCAGTGTTTTGGCCAGGACTCCCCTCGGCAGTGCTTCGATCGAGGTGCGACGGTGATTCGTTTCAGCCCCTGATGAGCGCGCCGTCCTGCGCCGGTAGGTGCCGCTCAGCACCGCGGCAGGCCATGGCGTCCGGTGGGGATAACCCGGCCAGTCGTCTTGGAGGATATCGATCGAAGCCACGCGCCAGCCGCTTGACCAGAAACCCTGGGGCGATCCGCGCTGCCATCGACCTGGCTTCTCGATGACCAGCATTGACTGTGCGTCGCAGGAGAGGGCTCAATGGTATTTCGATATGGCCTGCCCGTGGTTCGACCCGTCAGACCCGTTGCCTTGGCCTGTGTGGCCGGGCAGATTCAGACCCCCTCTGGGAAGGCCCTACGGCGGTTTCTGCCGGGCCGTGCCCGGAGAGCCCTACGCCCCACAGGGCGACCTGCTCGTGATGGGGTGCAACATGGGCTACGCCCGCGAGCGCTGTCAGCGGGTACCGACCAAGGGTCCCGATGCCGTTCGGTTCTGCCTGCAAGCCTCCGGCAAGGTGAAATGGACCCTCGAGAAGGCTCACGGCCCTGTGTCCGTCGGAGAGGTCGGGCGAGGCGAGCAAGGGGGGCAGGGAACGGTCATGGATCGTCAAATCGAAGCCTATTTCAGAGCCTGTGAAACGGCCGGAGGCCGGTCTCGTCAATCGGCGAGTTCGGCCTTCTGCGACGCCTCGTCCGGAGAAAAGACCGACGGAGCTTTCCGGACGACCAGACCGTCCAGTCGAGGCTCGAGCAGCGGCTGAGGGTCGCTGTTGCGGTTCCCAAGGCGAGAGATTACACTTTGGTACAGGGATTCAATCACCCTGGAGAGCATTTATGGCGGAAACTGACACCCCAAGACAAGACACTCAAGAGATTGACCGTCGCGACTTTGCCAAGAAGGCAGCCGCC
Organism: uncultured Bryobacterales bacterium; assembly: GCA_964461235.1. Classification (GTDB taxonomy): domain Bacteria; phylum Acidobacteriota; class Terriglobia; order Bryobacterales; family UBA6623; genus VXMF01. The sequence goes on from CAYWUV010000011.1 coordinate 57,180, forward strand.
ATCGGGGTGGCCGCAACCGCCGTGGCACAAGGACCCTTCGTACGGAAGGCCAAGGCGAGTGATCGGGTGGTCAACTACGCCATGATCGGGCCGGGCAGCCGCGGCCGGAGGTTGCTCGAAAGGCACTTGGTCCACATGAACCACGGGAAGTGCGTGGCACTGTGCGACATCTACGAAAAGAACCTTACCAGGGCCCTGGAAGTCTTCAACAACGAGCCGCGGGGCTACCGGGATTACCATGACCTGCTGGCCGCGGATGACATCGAGGCGGTATTCATCACGGTGCCGCTTTTTCTCCACTTCCCCGTCATGAAGGCCGCGTTGGAGGCGGGCAAGCACGTATTTTGCGAGAAGTCGCTCGTATTCAAGCCCGAGGAAGTGCACGCCCTGCGGAAACTGCACGAGGATCATCCGGAACTGACGATCCAGGTCGGCTTGCAGCGCCGGTACAGCCTCCTGTACCAGCGCGCGAAGGAGATGGTCGATGGCGGGGCGATCGGTGAAATCACCCACATCCAAGCACAGTGGCATCGCAACACCAACTGGCGCCGCAAGGCCTCCAAGGAGTATGAGGACCAGTTCAATTGGCGGCTATATCGCCAGTATTCGGGAGGGCTCTGCGCCGAACTGATGTCCCACCAGGTGGACGTCGCCGACTGGCTGCTGGATCAGCATCCGACGTCAGTGATGGGGGTGGGAGGCCTAGACTACTGGAAGGACGGGCGCGACATCTATGACAACATTCAGTTGATCTTCGAGTATCCGGGCGGACAGAAACTCCAGTACAGCTCGGTGATGACAAACCGTCATATTGCCGGCCGAAGAGTACCGGGTGACGGATGCCGGGAGACCATCCTCGGCACCGACGGTGCTATCGAGTTGACGCTGATCCCGTACGGCGATGGCATGTACTACCGGGATGTCATGAAGGTCAAGATGGAAGACCAAGCCAAGCAGAAGGAAGTCGAGGAGAACTGGGTAGCCGGCGCAACTGTGGGCGCTGACACAGCCGAGCAGGGTGACGGATTCCCAATCGACCCTGAGGCAGTGAACCCGAACGAAGTCGGCTTCATCGAGAAGGAGTTGTTCTTCGCACGGACCTGGGCGTACAACAAGGGAATCCTGCGGCCAACCGAAACGGTCGATCCCGAGTACGCCGAACTGTCCAGCTTCCTTACGGATGTGTCTAGCGGCAATCGGCCGCGAGCCGACATTGAAGTGGGCCTGCAGGACTCGGTCGCTGTGATACTGGCGAACCTCGCCATGGACGAGCAGCGCAAGATACACTTCTCCGAGATCCAGGGCATGGGGAGCGACGGCGTGATGTTGTCGGGCGACGGCCACAAGCCCAGCGCCTGAGTCCGGAACCCAGAACGCAGTTAGACCGGGCTCTCTGTGGCGGGCTTGGCCTTCGGAGGAGGGGCCATCACGGTCAGTACCACCAAACGGCCTGGGCCGGCATTTGCGATTCCGTGGGGCTGGCCCGATTCCGCCATCACGAGATCGCCCGGTTGCACTTGCTCGGTGCGATCTCCGACAGTGACGTCGCCCGTCCCCTCGAGAACTAAGTACAGCTTGTCCTGGCCGGGATGCGAGTGGAGTTCGTGGCGCTGGCCCGGAAGAAAGCAGTTGAGACCCGCAAACACGCGGTCGCCGTGGCACAGCGTCACCTTGCCCATGCGGGAGTCCGGGAACACTGCCCGCTCTGCGGCCCTTCGGACGATCATCTGCGTTCGAGGCTGGCCTCGATGATCCTGTTGAAGATCTCGTTCTGCTCGGCCGTGAGGTAGTTGGAAATGCGCTGGCGTGCCTCGATCTGATTCCATTCGAGTTCGCTAAGCAGTTCCGCCTCCTCCATGATCACGTCATCGAGGATCACCCGGATCTGTTCCAGTTGACTCGGGTTCAGCCCGAGTTGCCCCGACAGTTCCGCCAAGGTCGCCTCGATGAGGAGGTTCTCGGACGGCCTTGGCGACAGGTATGGCAGCAGGTTCGAGCTCAGCAACCCTGTGGCAAACCCGCTGAAGAACACGAGCGCTAGGATCCCCAGCGCTTTCCCAACCGACGATACCGAAAACTGCTTCACTATCGGCCGGGGCTCCCAGAGACCATGACCGCAGCGAGCATCAGGCTACGGTTCGTGTCGAGATCGGCCCCGAGCCGCACGTTGCAGTAGGCCTCGCTTTCGGGCGAGCTACAGAGAATCATCTGCGCGTACGTCATTGACGAGGACTGGGCCGGTGTCGGGAAGTAGTTCGAGATCAGGCTCGACGGTTGGTAAGGGGTCGGAGTCTGCGCTGACGACCGGTAGAGGTTCGCCGAGGCCAGCAAAATCAGCCAAGCGCATGATGCGTAGGCCACCCGCCTCATTACTAGCGGCTCCAACAAGAAGTTCCAGAACGGAGGTTGACGCTGCTCTTCGACCTTTCCAATCACGCCGGCAAAAAAGCCAACCCGAGGGCCAATGCGGGCATCTTCCGGCAGGTCGAATGCACGGAATGATGCTGAGATGCGCTGCATCTGCTGGATTGCGTCGCGATCGACTGGATTCTTCGCCATCTGCGATTCGAATTCGATACGGTCCCGTTCGCTCAGCCGGTCCTGGAGGTAGTCTTCCAGGTTGTCCTTCAAGAACCTCGTCATCGTTCCGCTCCTCGCTCACCCTCAGGCTGACAATGTTATAGCGTACCCGGCGATTCGCGCCGTTCGAGCTTTGCTGCTTCCTTGTTGAGCTTCGCTCGCGCCCTGTACAGCCTCACCTTGATGGTGTTCTCGTTCATCCCGGTTTCCCGGGCAAGCTCCTCGATGGTCAGCCCCTCGACCTCCTTGCGGAACATCAGCGTGCGATCCTGCTCGGACAGGTGGTCCAGCAGCTTGAGCAGGTAATCGCGCTTCGCTGCCAAGTCGTCGATCCTTGGCGCCCGATCGGCAGCAATCGCAGAGTCTGAGATGACGCTGTCGGCGTCTTCGCCGAGATCGCCTTCGTACAGGACCCGCCGGTTCTTCAGCTTCCGCAGGTAGTCAAACGTCTCATTCAAGGCGATCCTGTAGATCCACGTCGAGAGCTGGGACTTGCCATTGAACTTCTGCAGGGAGAAGTACACCTTGACGAACACGCGCTGAGCCAAGTCCTCCGCGTCAATCTGCCTTCGCACCATTCGGCGCACAACGCCGAAGACCATGTTCCGGTGCCGCTCGCAGATTTCCTCAAACGCCCGTTCTTCGCCCCCTACGGCGCGACGAACAAGCTCGGCTTCTGAGGCGTTGCCCAAAGACACGTGGCGATCCGCAGTGATCGGGCCGAGGTCAGCCATCGAATAGCTGTTTCCCGAGACGGCACTTGTTGACGTCGCCATAGAGACCTATTGGACGTGCCGCCGACTCAGTAGGTTGCGATCAATTGAGAAAATGATGGCTCAGGTCTAAGCATAGCGGCTGGATCGTCAGCCAGTGAGTGCTTTCGTGCCGAATGTCCGGGAATCCGATGCCGTGTTGCAGCGCTCCTGTTCCGTGCGGATCCTGAAGGGAATCGCCAGCCACGTGCGACGCAGGGGACAGCCGTCACACGTCGGGGCACGACCACGCCACACCCGCCACCCGACGAACAGCCGGAAGGTGACGAAGCGCACCGCAATCGCCGCGCCGGACAACGAGCTGCGTAGTCGGGGGCGGCGGGACCGCTCCGAGCAACCACACGCCAGCCGGTAGGCCATCCGGTTGCAAACGAGAGGGCCCGGCACCGCACGCAAAGGATGAGGAACTGCCAACTCGAGCGGAGGAATCATGAACGCTTGTCCCGGAAGGCGGTGTCCGGTAGTCGTTGCATCGGCTTTGAGCCTGCGGTTGCTTGCCTTCTGCGGCCGGACCGAGAATAGCGACGTTTTCGCTCCTATCTTTGACGGCACGCCCCTAGCAGACTGGCGTGCGATTCCCCAGCAGGGACTGCAAGCGGCTTGGTCAGTGGTGGACGGATCAATCCAGAGACGGGGCTTGAGAGGCGACTGTCTTACCTGGTCTATTCCGGTGATGAGGACTTGGGTGATTTCGAGCTCAAGTTCAGCTACAGGATGCTGGCCGAGAGGAATACCGGAGTCGGAGTAAGGGCAAGGGTCGGACACAACGGGCAAGCGTCCATTCGAGGGCTACCACGCCGACCTCGGTCACGTCGGAATCGGTCCGAACATCCTGGGTGCGTGGGGTTAGCGTTTCTCAGCGCGCGAGAAGCACCCTCGCGGGCGCGCAACGCACCTTGTGATTGGCGAAACCGGCATAGCCCGGCGGGAGCGGATACAGAACGCCGTCAGACTCGATGACATCCAAAAGCGCGATTGGTATCAGTGTCACGTTCTCGCACGTGGCGACCATCACCAGTTTTTCGTCTATCGAACGCTGTCGTCGGAGTTCATTGACGGCATCGGCACAGGGTGGCCTGAGAGCGGCATGGTCGCGCCGAAGCTCCATGACGACCGCACGATCGTGCTGCTCAAGGCCATCCTGCTGAAACGCTCTAGGGGAGCAACGAAACAGGGAACCTTACTTGCCGCCTGTCGGTCGGTGCCCCCGGTGCAGAATCTCCGCATTCGACACGAACCGCTCACGAGGTCGGCCGTCTGGGCCTCCGGCATCGGCCCGGATTCGAGGGCCCGTGTCAATCCGGTCCTCGGCCGGGCGCGATGGCAATCGGACTGGCGCGGCCTGCATCCACGAAACCCCGAGACCGCGTCAATGGCCGAGATTCTCGTACCACTTGATGTTCTTAGTGGCGCCGCCGATTTGCACGATGTCCAACCGGCCGTCGCCATTGATGTCCGCAACTGCGCAACCTGAAGCCGACATTCCGAGGGGATCGAGGTCTTGGTGATGCCATTGCATGCCGCCATCGTCCTGGGCGTAGAAGACATGGGACCCGGCAACTTCGCCTCGCGCCCGGTCTCCAGCGACAATGTCGTCTCTCCCGTCACCGTTGAAATCACCGACGCATACCTCGTGGCCTTCGATGAGCTGATCGTAGATGATGCGGCGCTTCCAGACGTCCGCGGGATCTTCCGTATAGACCACGACCTGGTTGCCATGCCACGGTTCGACGGACGCGATGAAGCGCGTTCCTCCGACGCTCCCGACTGCCACATCGCTTGCACCCGCAGTCTTGGGCTCTTCCTTGTGGCCCCTCGAAAGACGGGTGTTGTTCCAGCGAACCTGATCTCCCTCGCCGACGGGATCGTGGAGCGTAATGCCGTTGAATCCCGCCGTCAGCAACTCCTCTCGATTGTCGTCGTCCCACTGAACGACGCGAACACGATGCAATACCCCTCTCAGCTGGTCATCGATCAGTAGGCGCTCCCACTCGTCCTCGAGCTCTGACGGCACGTGGTAGTAGACCAGAGGCACATTGTCCTCATACTTCGGTGCCAGCGCGTCGGCACCGATCAGCGGTGCGTTGATCAGCTCTTTCGTGCCGTCCCCGTCAATGTCGGCCCAAGCTACGTGGTGCGAGGTTGTCAGCTCGTCCACAAATATAGACTGCCAAGGCCTTCGCGGGTCCCCTTGGTGGCGCAGGAGCCAGACCAGGCCCCGACTGTTCGCAGCAACCATGCTGAATTCGTTCTCAATCGAAATCTCAGGGATGCCGTCACCGTCAAGATCATGGGCGGCCATGTTGACCAGCCCGCTGATGTCCCGAACCAGGACGTGGCGTTCCCAAGAGGGGTTCTCGTACCAAGGCAGCTCCTTGACACGCGAAGTCAGCCCGAGAATATCCGGGCGACCGTCCTTGTTCATGTCGGTCACCATGACCGCGTATCCGCCTGGGACGTTGCCCTCGACGACGTGCGTACGAAACTCGGCCGGCTCCGAGGGACAGGCGGCGGCGCACAGGATGCCGCTCCCGATGAGAGGAACCAGGGAGGATTTCACGCAGCAATAGTAGCACCGAGCATCCCTTCACCCCCGTAGGGAATGACGGCCCGATGACGAACGCACCTCCTGTAGCAGCGGGATTCTGCCCGGCGAATTCGATCATTCTGCGAGCCCCGTTGTCATCAGGGCTTCGTCGCGACGACGGTCGCGACGACGGCCCCAAAACGGAGACAAAGTCTGGTATACTAGATGTTTACATCTTGGCTCGGGACGTGTCGAAAGCGCCCGAAGGCCTGTAGCCAGTTGCCTTCCAGCAAGCGGGACCGTCGGATCCCGCCCCACGGGAAGTTGCCAGTACAGTTGGTTCGTGCGTCGAGCCGCGACCCCGGCCAGACGAATCCCTAGACTCTACCGGGCACTGTCGCGACCCGGGAATCGCCATGAACGACGAAAACGGCAACGATAGGCAAGACAACGAACGACCTGAAGGCAACCCGCAACAGTCCGCGACGCCCACGAGTGGCCAAGCGAACCCAGCGAGTGGTGACCAGCGCGGTTCCGCCCAAGCATCCGGATCAGCAAAATCAGAAGGGACGGATGGGAAGAAGCGCTCCCCGCGCCCCAAGAAGTCCCGTGCGAGTAAGGGAGAGGCAGCAAGCGTGGCCCAGAAACCCACGTCCGATCAACCGGCGGCAGGCGTTTCCGAGACAAGTCATGCGAGTTCCGGATCGAAGGGTCGGACAGCCAAGCGATCTGTCCTGCCGGGACCAGAGATCAAGAGAGCCGCCAAGAAGGCGGCCAAGAAGGCGACGACCCAAGAAAAGCTCGCCACGGTTGAACGGAAGCCGGCCGAGACAGGGATTCGTCCCCTCGATGGAATCCGCGTGCTTGACTTGAGCCGCCTGCTGCCTGGACCCTACGCCAGCCATATTCTGTCGAGCTTCGGCGCAGAGGTCATCAAGATTGAGAAGCCCGGGGAAGGGGACTACATGCGTGAGTACCTTCCCCAAGCTCAAGGGATGAACGCCGTGTTCCTCACGATCAATCGTGGCAAGAAGAGCCTCGCGGTCAATCTCCGGCATCCAGACGGGAAGGAAGCGTTCATTGCGCTGGCCAAGACTTCTGACGTGGTCCTCGATGGTTTTCGGCCGGGAGTTCTGGAACGCCTCGGGCTGGGGTACACCGAACTGAGCCAGTCGCACCCGGGACTGGTATATGCCGCATTGACCGGGTACGGGCAATCAGGGCCACTTGCTGACAAGGCCGGTCACGACTTGAACTACATCGCGCTCGCAGGGATGCTCGATCTGCTCGGAGAATCGAACGGAATGCCGGCGGTGCCGGGAATCCAGATCGCCGACGTTGCAGCCGGTGCTCTTCCGACGGTGATTGGCATCCTGCTGGCTCTCCAGCACAGGGCCAAGACCGGGAGGGGGCAATTGGTCGACATTTCGATGTTCGATTCAGTCCTCGGACTCATGCCGGTGCAAGTGGCCAACTACACGGCTACGAAAAGGCGTCCGAAGAGAGGTCATGAACGGCTTTTCGGCCGCTACGCTTGCTACAACATCTACCCGGTTCGGAACGGGAGATACATGGCGGTGGCTGCGTTGGAGCCGAAATTCTGGAAGGAACTCTGCGAGGCCCTTGAACGACCGGACCTCATCGAAGACCAATACGTAGAAGGCGATGCGCAGCAAATCCTCATGGCAGAGCTGACGAGGACTTTCCAGAAGAAGGAAGCGTCCGAATGGATGGAGATCTTCGGTCACAGCGACGTCTGCGTCACTGAAGTCCGGGAGATCTCACGCGCCCTGCAGGACGAATGGGTGACCGAACGTGGAATGTTCACCCCCGTGCGTGGCAAGGGTGACTCCGTCTACGAGCAACTCGGAGTGTTCCCGAAACTGAGCGACGCCCCTGGGTACATCGCAGGAGATGCTCCGGCTCGGGGAGAGCACACGCGGGAACTTCTCGACTCGCTCGACTACGCGCCGGAACGGATCGATGAGATGCTGGCCGACCACGTGGTCGAGGAGCCCCGCGGCCAATAGCGGCCCATACATTCCCTGAAGCTCAGTCCGCGCTCTCACAGTCGCCGGACGCCTCTAGTAGTGCCGCGCGCAGCATCGAGGCGAACGCCGAGATGTCTGAGCGCCCGATGTTCAGCGGCGGGCTGACACGAATGACGTTCCCATACAGCCCTCCCTTGCCGACCAAGAGCCCCTGCTTACGCGCGCCGGCCATCAGACGGGAGGCCTGACGCGGTGCCGGCTCCTTGGTATCCCTGTCGGTGACGAGTTCGATCCCTTGCATCAGGCCCATGCCTCTCACCTCTCCGATAAGGGGGAACTCTTCCTGGAGCTCCTTGAGGTGACCTTCAAGGTAGTTTCCCATATCGATAACATTGCCAAGGAGTTGCTCGCTCTCAACGTAGTCGAGAACGGCCTTTGCAGCCGTAGCTGTAACGGGATTTCCACCGAACGTCGACAGGGTGAGATATCGGAGGGAGTCGGCCACCTCCGCACGGGCCGCCGTCGCTCCGATCGGAAGGCCGTTCCCGAGCCCCTTGGCCATTGTGACCACGTCCGGCGTGACGTCGTAGTGCTCGATGCCAAACCACTTTCCCGTTCGTCCACAACCGGTTTGCACCTCGTCGCTGATGAAGATGCCCCCATGCTTGCGGACGATCTCGGCAACGATACCGAAGTACTCCTTGGGCGGGGTGATGAAGCCGCCGATGCCCTGGATCGGCTCGGCCAGGATTCCAGCGACGGATCCGGAGGTAGAGGTCCGGATCAGGTCGCTGAGGTCCCGAGCGCATGCCACATCGCACGAAGGGTACGTCTTCCCGAAGGGACAGCGGTAGCAGTACGCATTATGCGCATGGACGAAACCTGCCGCACCCGCAGACGGCCCCCGCCAAGTGCTTTGACCGGTGGAGGCCCGGCCAGCCAGAGTGCGGCCATGGTAACCGTGCCGGAGCGCGACGATCTCGGAGTTTCCCGTATAGCACCTAGCCAGTTGGATCGCAGTCTCGTTCGCCTCTGAGCCACTGTTCGTGAAGAACGACTTGGTCCGGAACCCCCCGGGCGAAATCTCGTCAATCCGCGCCGCCAGTTCAATCTGAGGTCGGGTAGGGAAGAGCGTCGAAACATGCTGCAACTTGTCGATCTGCTCGTGGACGGCGCCGTTGACCGCTTCGTTCTGGTGGCCCACGCTGATCGTCACGATCCCGCCGAAGAAGTCGAGGTACTGGGTCCCATCCGCGTCCCAAACGTACTGGTTCTTGGCACGCTCGACTACGAGCGGCTCGTCGAAATAGTGAAAGACGGCAGGGAAGAGGAACTCCCTGCCTGCCAGCAGCAGTTGCTCACGGGTGCCAGTTTGCTTCGCCATCCTTGCCTGTCCGGAAGTGCCCAGATCCATCGTACGCGCCCGAAGACACCCGGGCTCTAACGGCGAGGCCGCACTTTCGGCCCGGCTCAGCCTGATGCTCGGGAGTTTGGCTGGCTCCGTATTCGTGCTACGCCGCAGCGGTGCCGCGCTCGCGCCGCTAGCGATCCAGGATCTTGGCTAGCAGGCCGGGTTTGTCAGTGATGATTCCATCCACTCCGAGGGAGAGCAGTCGGCGCATTTCAGCTTCGTCGTTCACTGTCCAGGCGAAGACGTGGAGATCTTCGTCGTGGACTTCCGCGATTAGTTCTCGCGACGCTAGCCGGAACTGCGGAATGACGAAATCGATGGGGCTGTTGTGCCGCAACTCCTCATCCTGCGTGCGGTTGTAAATGAAGCCCAAGCGCAGGTCTGGAAGCAGTTCGTAGACCTTGTTGAGCATCTGGATGTGGAATCCACTGACCATGACGTTCCGAGGGTCCGCGTATTGCTTGATCAGCGACACAGCAGCCTCCTCGAAGCCAGGCTCCTTCAACTCGATGTCCAGAAACGTGCGGCCCGCCAGTGTCTTGAGCACATCCTCAAAGAGCGGAATCTCGTAGCCATCCGGCAAGCTGCGGTAGCGCTCGTACGGGTTGGACTTGACGGCCAGGCCTCCCGCCACCGAGCCGTGGACAACAATCAGTTGGCCATCGCCGGAGCGTCGGACATCCAATTCCACGCCGTCGGCCCCCAGTTCGAGGGCCAGTTCAAAGCTCGGGATCGTATTCTCCGGATGCCCGTGGGCTCCTCGATGTCCGATGATCGTGGCGTGCTGCATGAAGGTACTACCAAGCGGAAGCCCGCGAATCCGATAGGTGGGCGCGGGATGGGTGATACGAAACTCTGGGCGTTAATTCCCGAGGATCCCGCGACAGGTGGGCATAGCGCTTTCAATAGTATACAGCCGCCCTGCTGTTGTAAAGTAGATGGCGTTCATGCCCGAAGACGTCAAACGCCGTTCCATCCTGCAAGGTGCCGCTGCCGGCTTCGCTGCATCCGCAGCGCTTGCGCAGACTGCCTCGGCAGCTACCGTTCCCCTCAAGGACAGCCTGAAGATCACGAAGCTTGAGACGTTCCTGGTGAAGCCGCGCTGGCTCTTTCTCAAGATGCACACCGACGCCGGCTTGATCGGGCTCGGGGAGCCGATCGTCGAGGGCAGGGCCAAGACCTGCGCCGAGGCTGTCCGGGAGATGGAACCGTACCTTATCGGCCAGGACCCCCGGCGCGTGCAGCATCATTGGCAGGCAATCTACCGTCACGCCTTCTACCGAGGGGGGCCGGTTCTGACGAGTGCGCTGAGCGGAGTGGAGCAGGCGATGTGGGACATCACGGGGCAGGCCTTCGGAGTGCCCGTCTATGCGTTGCTGGGCGGCCCGACTCGTGACCGCGTCCGCCTCTACAAGGGCGGTACTTCTCCGGACTCGATTCGGGATGACATGGCCCAGGGATTCACCGCATTCAAGGTGGGGCCCTTCAAGGAGCGGCCGGCACGCATCGTCGAGAACAAAGCGTTCGTCGAAAAGGCTGCCGAGCACTTCAGAGCGCTTCGCGAGGCGGGCGGTGACGAGGTCGACATCGGGATCGACTTCCACGGGGCGATCAGCCCGCAGACCGCGAAACTGCTGATCAAGGCGCTTGAGCCTTACCAGCCGATGTTCATCGAAGAGCCGATCAACTGCCAGAATCACGACATCATGGCCGAGATCGCGCATGGGACCCATCTTCCGATCGCAACGGGTGAACGCGTCTTCACAAAGTGGGGCTTCCGGGAGGTCCTCGAGAAGGGCGCTGCCTCGATCCTGCAGCCGGACCTGTCGCACTGCGGAGGGATCATGGAGGCTCGATTGATCGCCGGCATGGCCGAGTCGTATTACGCCGCACTCGCACCCCACAACCCGCTCGGCCCCATCGCAACTGCGGTCTGCGTGCACTTGGATGCGACCATCCCGAACTTCATGTGCCAGGAGTTCCGGTCACTTGGGGACGGATACCTCAAGGAGCCGCTGCAGTTCTCGAACGGCTACGTTGAACTGCCGACCAAGCCCGGCCTCGGCATCGAGATCGACGATGAGGCCATCGCCGACAAGATCGATCACGACTGGCTCAACCCGCAGCCGTACGACGCCTTCGACGGTTCCGTAACGGACTGGTAGGCTCTGCTTAGCGTTCATCGCCCGGGAAGCCGCCGGCACCGAAAGCGAGCGTGCGGTAAAGTTGACTTGAAAGGGAACATGGGCCCTCAGGCAGATTAGTTAACATAATATATGTTATCAGAAATTATATTACGGAGGATTCAGGTAGCTGCAGCGCTCGTCTGCGCGATTGCGCCCCCCCTCGCGGCCGAGACCGTGCGCGGCCAGCTCGAACCGCCTGCCGCGAACGCGCCGCTGCGTCTGGCGACCGCCGACGGCGCTCTCCTGGAACTCGTGACCGACGAAGGACTGGACCGGACTCTCAGGGATCCGCAGTTGGCCGACCGGACCTGGGAGATCCGCGGGGATCGGACGGACGACGGCCGTCTTTCCGTGGAGAAGATCTTCACGGTGAAAGACGGCGAGCTCCACAGGGTTACGTACTATTGCGAAATCTGTCACATCACCACTCACGAACCGGGCCGCTGCATGTGCTGTCAAGGCGACACGGACCTGCGCGAGCTCCCGGGCGAGTGATGATCGCGCCGGGATCGGTACCGGCACGAGTCCGCTGCGGTATTCTGGTCAACCATCCATGCGAAAGCAAGCTGGCGAATCGCACGCGGTCGAGCGATCCGTGGTCGACGGGGTCGACGTCGTCCGGTTGCTCGGGCCTTCCGGGGTGAGCGTTTCCGTCGCTCCGAGCATCGGCAACAACGCGTTCGAGTTCGTGGTGAACGGCAAGAACGCCTTTTGGTTCCCGTATTCGTCACTCGGCGAGTTCGCGGGGCGCCCCGAGCTTTGCGGCAACCCGTTCCTGCACCCATGGGCCAATCGGCTCGACGAACATGCCTTCTACGCCGGCGGTATCCGCTACCAACTGAACCGCGGCCTGCAGAATTACCTGGAGGATCAGGACGGGCAGCCCATACACGGTCTCTTGGTGTTCGCATCCCACTGGGAGGTCGAGCGCATCCACGCCAGACCCGGCGCGGCCGAAGTGACGAGCCGGCTGGACTTCAGCCGACACCCGGAATGGATGGCGCAGTTCCCTTTCGCACACGCCATTCGGATGACGTATCGCTTGGCCGGAAACGAACTTGAGGTTCGAACCGTCGTCGAGAACCGCGGTGCCGAGACAATGCCGCTGTCGATAGGATTCCACCCGTACTTCCAACTCCACGACAGCCGGCGAGACTCCTGGAGGGTCGGACTGGCGGCTCGCACCGTCTGGGACCTCAACGATCGCTTCACGCCCGACGGGACAAAGTCCGCAATCAAGGAAGTCCTTCCGGTAGACGGCGAGCTGGGGCTCCGCGGCCAGTTCCTCGACCATGTCTTCGGCGACTTGAACCGCGATGACGACGGATGGGCACGGTTCTACGTGCGTGGCGAGAGCGAGCGACTGACTGTTGCCTACGGCCCGGATTACCCCGTTGCGGTCGTCTACGCACCTGACGGGGACGGTCAGGAGTTCATCTGCTTCGAGCCCATGTCGGGCATCACGAACGCCTTCAACATGGCACACCGTGGGCGCTATCGCGCTCTGCCAGTCGTTGCCCCTGCGACGTCCTGGTCGGCCGCGTATCGCATCACGGTGGAAGGCTTTTAGCCCGTCGAACAGAGAGCCGTCCGTCACGCCAGCGGGGTCAGGGGACTTCCCCGCCTTGGCATGCAGAGCGACCGAAAGGCAACGGCTATTCCGCTGGGGCCTGGGGGCCGCGGCTCGCGGCATTCAGTTCGGGGCCCAAGCTGTCGCGAGGCGCGTGTTCCCTGGTATGCCGTGAGGCTTCACCCTCGGACACGGTGTCTCCGGCGATCAGAAGGTCACCTGCATCGTGAATCGAAACGTGCGGCCGTCATTCAGGGTGTTGGTAATCGCGGCGAAGGTCCGGGACGCCAGATTGACGTCCGGCTCGGCAAACTGGGGATGGTTGAGCAGGTTCAGGGACTCGGCACGAACCAGCACGAACCTCTTGCCGGTCAGCCGCAACCGGCGCGAGAGTGCCAAGTTGACATTCCAGACACCGTCCTTCCGAAACGTGTTGCGACCGAGATTCCCGGCCGGGGCGTTCGGACGAATGAACTCGAATGCGCTCCGAGGCAGCAATGCCCGCGCTGTGTCCGGGTGATTGATCACGCGTCCGAGAACGGACATGTCAGCCACGTTAGGCCGGTCGCTCCCGGCACCGTCCACGTTGCCGACCCCGGGCGAATCCGAGCCGGAACGGATGCCGAAGGGAGTCCCGGACTTCCAGAGGATGACCGAGCTTCCCTGCCAGCCGCCCAGTACCGAACGGAGCGGCCTCGGCAGAGCTCGGCGTCCCGGTATGGCGTAGGTCACGCTCGCGATTACTGCGTGAGGCTGGTCGAAATCACTCAGGCCTTTCATGTAGTTCCAGACATCAAATTCACTCGGACTACGTGCGTTCCGGCCGTCTCGTCCCATCGCCGTGTTGGTGTAATCGGAGGCTAGGTCGATCGCCTTGCTGAGCCAGTACGACGCCTCGAGATTGAGCCCGGCCCAGTTGGGTACCCGGAACGTCGCCTTCGCCGCGTCGAAGTACCCGATCGACCCGTTCACGACGCGCAAGACGTCGAAGTATCGAGGGTCGGCCCTGCGCAGATTGATCGTGCGCGTGGTCTGGGCGATGCCCTCGACCGGCTGCGCTCGATTCGTGTACCGCTGGTTGAGCAGACGGTGGGAGCGGCTGCCAACATAGGCGAGCTCGACTGTCCAATCAGTGCGCGGTTCGAACGTCCAAGAGAAATTGTACTGGTGCGAGTACGGCGTGGAGAGTTCCGGGTCGAGGCTGAAACGGGCGCTCCGCGCGGTCAGATCCAAGTCGGCCGGAGATAGCTCTCGCAACGGGTCGAGCAGGTCCGGCGCGTTGACAATTAGGGACAACACGCCCGGCGTGTTGAACCGCGACTGCATGAACGTGGCATTGAAGATCTCGCCGTAATGCAGGCCGTAGGCGCCTCGCAAGACGCCCCACCTTCCCCGCGGACTGTAGGCGAAACCCACGACCGGCGCGAAATTGTTCATGTCGTTGTCATATGGAATCTGACTCAGTCCGTTGACCTCGCTAGGCCGCCCCACCGGCTCGTACCGCAGTCCCAGATCGACTGTCAGCGCTGACGATACCTTCCATCTGTCTCGCAGGTACGCGAGGAATGAACGGTTGCGAAAGCCGCGGTGCGCGTTGCCGACAGCGAAACGGTACTGGCTCGGCGTGCCGGCCAGCAAATTGTCGAGGGCACCCCGTCCGAAGTCCGCACGGAAACTGAACGTTCCCCTGTGATTGTTGCTCTCGAATCCGTTCACTTGCTTGCGAAGGGACTCTACACCCATCGAGAGTTCGTGGCTCCCTTGGATTCTCGTGGCGCGCGCACCAAACCGATAAAGATTCTGCGCTCGATCGATGGGTATGCTGCTGCTCGGGCCGATCGATTGCAGAATCCGGCTGAATAGGTAGAACACTCCCAGAGAGGTCTCTTCTGGCACCAGGAGCGATCCGGTGCGCTCGTACCCTGCGCTCACATCGGTGGTTGTGTAAGGGCTCCAGGAACGGTTCCAGGTCAGGCGAGCGCTGTGGTTCTTGGTCGTCGTATCTGGATTCTGGCCTCCGACAAGCTGGAAAGCCTCGACATGCTGCAACGTCGCGTTGTACCGCAAGGACAACCTACCGTCAGCCTGTACTTGGTCGAGCGTAGCGCCGGCCCGTTCATTGCGGATCTTCTGGGGCGCGTTCGTATTCAACGCACGCTCGTTGATGTCCGTGCGATTGGGCAGTTCCGCCGGGTAGGCGCCGATCACCCGCTCCACGAGCGCCCGTTTGGCCGGATCCGCTGCGGTCGGGACGCGCTCGTCCGCGGCCGGGACCAACACGTTACCGTTGACTTGGCCCAGCAGCTGCCGCTGGCTCATCTGGACGGTCAGGGCCGAACCGCCCCATAGCGGAGCACCGAACCTGAAGCCGTAGTCGTTCGTGCGAGCCGGACGGACATCACCGACCTGGAAGAACGACCGCGAGGCGAGGGCGCTGTTCTGGTGGCTCCAGGAGAGCTCCCCATGCACGGCGTTACGACTCGCGGACGGCAGATGGAGGCTGGGTTTCGGCGACCCGCCGTACTCCAAACCGAAGTACGACCGCTCGGCGCGGAAGCTGTTGATTATGGTGGCGGTTGCGCCCATTCGGCGAAGAAGTTCCTTGAGAACGTTGTTGTCGATCAAGGTGAGTCGGACGTTCTCGTTGCGCTGGGCTTCGCCCGACTCGGTGTCCACCTCTCCCAGCAGGTTGAGACGGGTGCGCTCTCCTTCGCGTCCTCTGCTCGACGCGACAGCTGCTTCGAGTTGAGTACTGGTCTGGGGCTGCTCGGCGCTGGTCGACGCGCTTCCTTCGGTTGCGGCCGGACCCGCCAGCTGTGCAACAGCCGTTGTCGCGGCCGCGAATAGGAGCGCGATCGGAAGAAACCTAGCTCTCACCATCTCCGACCCGTATCTACAGAGGCGATACTTCACGTAGACTATGACAATCATGACACGTCGACAGTGGCTACGAACTGTTCCTTTTGGCATGATTTCGTCGACTTTGTCGGCACAGTCCGCAGAGAATCTCACGATCGAGCGTCTCAGTCTTTATGCCTCCACCGTGGGACCACGCGCTTGGATTTTGTGCGAACTGACAACAGCCGGAGGCCTGACTGGATTGGGAGACTGTTCGGCGAACGAGCGCGTTCCCGTCAAGGCGATGGCGGTTGCGCGGGAACTCTTCGAAGTGATCCGGGATCGCACTCCTTTCGAGATCGAGCGCCTGCGCGAAACCGCGATGGCTCTCGTGGCGAAAGCGGAACCGCGGGATAAGCGCCATACCGTTGCTACGTGCTCCGGAATCGAGCAGAGCATGTGGGACTTGCAAGGGAAAGCGCTCGGTCTTCCCTGCTACGAGCTTTTCGGCGGCAAGCTGCGTGACACGATTCGGAACTATGCCAACATCAACCGAGCTACCCGGGGCGAGGACCGAACGGAGGAAGGCTTCGCGGCGAATGCGCGTCGCGGCATCGAAGCGGGCTTCGGTGCCTTCAAGCTGGCACCGTTCGACCACATGGCGAGGAACGAGACCGATCCGGCGAAGTACCGGGAAGGCGTCCGTCGAGGGATCGGCTTCGTGCGGGCTGTCAGGGAGGCGATCGGCTCCGGCCGGGACCTGCTGATTGACGGCCACAGCCGCTTCAACGCCACGCAGGCGATCGAGGTCGGTCAAATGCTGGAGCGGTTCAAC
The DNA here is from genome assembly GCA_964461235.1 of uncultured Bryobacterales bacterium. Taxonomy (GTDB): domain Bacteria; phylum Acidobacteriota; class Terriglobia; order Bryobacterales; family UBA6623; genus VXMF01. Next base: position 73,891 of record CAYWUV010000011.1, read on the forward strand.
TTGTACTGGATGGAGGAGATGTGCCGGGAGCCCGCGGACCTAGCCCGCTTCAACGAAGCTATCGACGTGCAGACGGCGGGTGGTGAGTCGCTTTGGAGCGTCGACGAGTTCTACCCGTATATTCGATCCGGTGCCGTTGACACCGTCATGCCGGACGTGAAGTTCTGTGGGGGAATGTACGAACTCAAGAAGATCGCGGCAATGGCGGAGGGGGCCGGGCTAACTTGTTCGCCCCACGGCCCCGCCAGTCCGGTCGGGAACATGGCGGCCGCCCATGTGTGCGCAACGATGCCAAACTTCGACATCCTGGAATTCGCCTACGGGGAGGTGCCTTGGCGGAGCGAAACGGTCATTCCTGCAGAGGACGCACGGAACGGGTACCTGACGGTGCCGGACAAGCCTGGTATCGGCTACGAAATGAATCCCGAGCACTGGGCGCGGTACGAAGGCTGAACAGCGGAATCAGTCTTCGCGAAGCCTAAGGATGGTCGCCTCGAGCACGTGCAGAATCGTCGCGAAACTTCGACTGTCCAATTTGTCGAGCGTATCTTTTAGCGTGTGCCAATACGAGTTTCGGGGACCGTAGTCGAAATCGATCAGATTGACGCTGCGGACGCCGACTCTCAGGAACGGAATGTGGTCGTCGTCGACGTAGCTGAGATTGCGACCGACCACGTCTCCGTACCCGAGTTCCTCAGCGACAGTCCACACCAATTCACGAAGCGCCGGATCCGAGTTTCCTTCATAAAGCAGTTCCAAGTCACGATCGCCGATCATGTCGACATTGATCAGAGCGCGGATCCTCTCCACGGTTCCGTCAGCAGCCCACGCCTGCGCCAGCCTGCGGCTGCCATAGGTGTGGTCCGAATCCCTCCAGACCGTGGTGCTCTCTTCCCCGTCGAAGAACACCACCCACACCGCTCCCCGGCCAACAGCTTCGAGCCGCTCCGCAAGCGCCATCAGGGTGCCTGCCGACGACCCACCGTCATTCGCCCCTACGAACCCGTCCTTGCGCAAAGTATCGTAATGGCCCGAGACAATCACGACCTGATCGGCATCGGGCGGGCCGAACCTTGCAATCACATTGCACATCGGTAACGCTCCAACCGGTGTCGCCGCAACAAACTCGTCCACTTCTAGCCGACAGGACAAGTCGCGCAACCCATCCAGGATCATTCGGCGCTGGACAGCCAAAGCACTCGAGCCTGCGGGACGCGGGCCTAGATCGACAAATCGACGCGTCCATTCCATGGCACGTTGGCCGCCAACCAAATAATCGTTGGGCGGCTGCGCGGGAGCGACTGGCCGGCCGCAAGCGGCCAACGCGAACAGGACGACTGCGACCGACCACCTGATGGAGCAGTTCGGTCGCGCGTGACCATCAGGCCCCCTAGTCGATGGCCGGTGCGTCATACGATCTCCGGGCCTCCACCAAGAGGATGGAACTGGCACCGCTCGCGGCTTCAAGCAGGACAAGAGGTATCGCAGCGGCCACGATCACGCCGTAAATCACATTCTTCAGCAGGGCGACGTGGTTCGCTTCCTTCACACTGCGCTCTTCCCTCAACGCAGGGTCCATTGACGGGCCAAGGCTGGTCGCGAGGCCGGTCGCCTGATCTCGGAGCAAGACTCTCTTGCGACGCGCAATCTTGAGGCCAGTCGCCTCTAACAACGAATCTAGGTTGCTTTCGGTATACGAGAGCGGATGCCGCGGTACGTCGAAGCCGTTCCAGCGATCAGCGAGCAGCAGCGCCTGCCAGCAGCCAGCATTGGGAACCAGAAACACCAAGCTTCCGCCCTTGGCCACCAAGTCCCTCAGGACTGCAACATCGAAAGCCGGGTCGGGAAGATGCTCAAGGACATGCAACGCCACCACCGTGCCGTACCGGCCCAACCCCGGGACGGACACGGAATGGTCTGGGTTGTCTTTGGCGCTACGCAAGTGGTCCCCGCTTCGCAACTTCCGCAGATCGGCCAGATCGCGGGACTCTACTGTGTAGCCCTGAGCTCTCAGACTCTCATGATGCAGAGCGAGTCCGCCGTTTACATCCAGCACCGGCATTTCCCTGCTGGCTGAGGCACGGACGAACTCCAATTGCCCTCGCATGGAGTACCGCCTCAAGGCATCGACGAAAGAGTTGCGAAATGACGGAACGGATTCCCACCACTGCCTGGCGGGCGAGAACTCGGCGAGCCAAGCTTCGTTTGGGAACGGGTCCGTGCGGACCAGTCCGCAACCGTTGCATTCGCGAACCTGAAATCTCTCCTTGGCCTTCCCGAAAAACCTGTCGGTGCATTCGAAAATCGTCGACGAGGAATCAGACGAGCAGCCCGGACACCGACCGCCCTGTCCGGCCATCAGGAATGGTGCTTCAGGGCTAGTCATGCACAATCGTCGCCGGCGCGAGCCCGATGGCGCTACGCCCCGCCCGGCTCGCCAAGGAGAGCCCTAGCGTACCGAAACCCCATCCCCGACCGCCGACCCGAACGCATCTGCACTGGATTCTGGATCGCGGATCCTTCGTGACACCGACCAACGACCCGGTCGAAGTGGCTCAGGCGTGGCTCCGGACGATGCAAGGTCATCACTTCCTCATCCGCGTCACGAGCGGTTCGAACTCGCCGACTCGTCGTGCTCCTAACGGCATGTCGTGGCGATGCACAGGAGCTTGAATCGACTGGTCTGCCGCCCACAACCGCAGTCGGAACTCTCGTGGACTAGCCGCGCGTCTCGGTGAACCTCGCGGCACCATTCGCGAACGAGACATGACAATTCGATGACCTCGGTGGACACAGGATGGTCTACGAGCTCTTTCAGCAATAGCTGTACCGGCGAGCCTGTTCTCCTAACCACTTCACAATCAGAACGCTACAGAGTAAGCGATCATTCAGGCTCCTAAACGCGGAAGGCCAGCAGAGCCCGGTCGGATTGAGACGGCAAATGGCGGATCACGGGATCTTTCCGGCCACCTGTATATTGAGCTTGTAGGGTCCGATGCCCACTATCGGCGAACAACTCCGGGCCGCAAGACTCGACCAGAATCTCACGCTTGACGAGATTTCGGAAATGACGCGGATCCGACCCGATTTTCTGGATCACTTGGAGTGTGGGCAATACGGGAAGCTACCCGGTCGGTTCTTTGTCGCCAGCTTCGTCAATCAATTCGCTGAGGCAGTGGGCTTGGATGGTCGAGACTTGGCGAAGGCGGCCCTCTCGGAGCTCGGTGCAACCGAACTCTCCGTACCTGACGACCCAGTCCCTGTCAATAGCCATTTATCCGCTTCCATCTGGAAAGGCGTCTGGTCACGCAGCCGGCATTTGCTGCGGACGAACGCTGGTTCGTTCGCGAAGGTGCTCGTGCCAGTGGTTCTCATCATCGGCGGATTGATTATGGCCACCGAGAGCTACCGTTTATCGAGAGGCGGGGACACGGATAGCCAACAGCCGGAGCAACCGGCGACCGCCCTGACGCAGGAGGAAGACGCGATTCAACCTGTCGCCAACGGCAGCGGGCTTGGAATCGCTGAGCCGGCGCCAGCCGACGACCAGCGCCCCGCAGGGATCTTCGAGAACACACGGGCCGGATCGTTCGCCATAGAAATCCGAGCCAGCGAAGTCGTATGGGTCCGTGCCGTGGTGGAAGGAGCTACGGAAAGGGAAGCCACCCTCCAACCCGGAGAACGTATGGCGTTCCTGGCCGACTCCGTGGCGTATGCGTCGCTCGGAAACGCAGGAGGCGCAGCTCTCGTGATTGACGGTGAAGACCAAGGTGTCCTGGGCGAGTCCGGCCAAGTTCGGCATGTTCGTATCACGGAAGACGGATGGACGCCAGTTTCCCGAAGCGATTTCTGATACACAAGGGCTTGCTTCCCCGTTTCACTAGGAGCTTGGAGCCTCGCGTTTATTCTGTACCGGCGGCGTGGTCGGGCGATTGAACTTTCGGTCCGCCTCGAACCCAGCCTCCCCCATCCGTCCAGGTCATTCGCAGCGAGGCTTGATTCGGCGTTTGCGGTGGAGTGATTTCGGACTGCGGGAGCGCAAGGGTTCTGCCGAGGATTCAGTACCTTGTAGAATCTGCTACTAAGCGGCGCCTTTTTCGGTGCTCGCCAATCACTGCAATCATGACTGCCAATCGTCGTCAGTTCACCCGGTCCATCGTGGGCGGAGCCGCGTCCCTGGGCGTTGCCCCGCTGGCCTTCCCTCACACACCCAAACCAGGCACGCGCATCCGCAACGTGGAGGTACTCCCCGTGGGAATTCCATTCCGCAGTCAGTTCCGGATTGGTGTCGGGACCGTGGGTGGCGAGTCGAAGCCCGGTAGGTACGTCATGGTCCGAGCCGAGACCGAAGATGGCCATGTGGGCTGGGGGATGACTCTCACGATCCCTGCGTGGTCGTACGAGACAATCGAGGCCGTCGTCGGCACGCTGCGGCACTACCTCGCGCCGATGGCGATTGGCAAGACGCCATTCGAGTGGAACGCGCTGAAGAAGGAAATGGACGAGGCGATTCGTCCTGCCGTCAGCAACGGAGCGCCCTTCGCCAAGAGCGCGCTCGAGATCGCGTTCCTCGATCTTGCGGGGAAGGTCGCCGGCGTCCCCTTGCATCGGCTGCTCGGAGGCAAGGTGCGCGAAACAGTCGAGCTTTGCTACGCGGTTAGCATCGACACGCCTAGCGTGATGGCCGAAGAGGTAACCCGATGGCCCGCTTGCCGGTGCTTCAAGGTCAAGGTCGCCGGAAACGCTGACGAAGACGTGCAGAGGCTGGAGGCCATTTGCATGGCTCGTCCCGATATCGATATCTGGCTGGACGCGAACCAGTCGTACCAGCCGATCCAGCTGGAACGCTTCCTAGAGGCCCTGCGGGACTTTGACGCAGTCCGCTGTTTCGAGCAGCCCGTGCGCAGTGAGGACTGGATGGGCCTACGCCGGGCACGCGAGAAGAGCCCGTTCCCGGTCGCGATCGACGAAGGCTGCTTCTCTTCTTTCGACGTGGCGCGGGCTGCGGAAATGAGGGCCGCGGATTTGGTCGTGCTCAAGGTGGCGAAGAGCGGGGGCGTGACGAACTGTGCCAAGAGCGCCGTTGTATCCGAAGCGCATGGCATGGGATTGCTGGGCAGCGGATTGACCGACGCTGGCGTTAGTCTCATGGCATCCGTGCACCTGTATTCCACACTCGACTTGCTGCTCCCCCCGGAGTTGAACGGCCCACAGTTCCTTGGGGACCTCCTGGCGGACGAAATCCGCATGGAAGGCGTCACCGTAACCGTTCCTGAGACACCAGGGCTTGGAATTCGTGTCCCGGAAGACCGGGTTCGCGACAGTCTGCTGGAGATCGGGTAAGGACGGGTCGCCGAATCGGTCGGATCCGATTCGGCAGGACCAGCAAGTCTACTGGGATCGCGAATCTTTCGACGAAGCCCGCACCGACCGACGAATTCCACCCGGACAGTGCGGCTAGCAGTTGCAGGCCGCCAGTTCGCTCCCGCCGCTGCTCGACTCAGAGTTTCCGGATCAGGGTCAGGCCGTCTCCGACGTGCAGCATTACGCTCTCGACCCTCTTGTCCTTCAAGATGTGGTCGTTGAATTCCCTGATACCGACGGTCTCCGGGTCCTGGTTGGCTGCATCCATGCTCCAGTTGTGCCACATCACGTTATCCGCGGCAATCAGGCCATCGCGACGGACTCGGGGCAGCAGCGCTTCATAGTAGGCCACGTAGTTCAGCTTGTCGGCATCAACGAACGCGAAATCAATAGCCAGGTCGTTCGGCAGGGCTTCGATTGTTTCCAGTGCGGGAGCGATCCTCAGATCGATGCGCTCCGCCAGTCCACATCGCTGCCAGTACGCGGCGCCGATCTGCGTCCATTCCTGGCTAATGTCGCAGCAGATGAGCCGTGAGTCGGGGGGCAGTGCAGATGCCATGCAAATCGCGCTGTATCCGGTGAACGTACCAATCTCGATCACAAGCTTCGGCGCGAGGCCGGCAACGAGCATCCGAAGCAGTATTCCCTGCTCTTCAGACACCATCATGCCGGCTTGGCTGCCGAGCTTCCGCTCGGTCTCCAGACGGAGTTGCGCGAGGATTTTCTCTTCCTGCGTCCGATTCCCCAGCATGTACCGACACAGGTCATCTGTCAGGGCCGTGATCTTAGCCATCTCTCGAATGTAACGAACCATCCAGGAGGCAATTGAGTGCGGGGCATGGGAACGGATCGAGAGAATAGACACTCGTCAGGCGGGTCGCTACACTAGGAGGACGAGGGATGCTGATCCCGCCACCGTTCGTCGAATACTTGGCCAAGGAGGTCACAAAGCGCCTCGGAGCGGGGAGTTGTGTGATCAAGCACCCTGAACTAGTCTCGAAGGACTTCGAGTCAATCGTCCTCGACGAACTGAGCCTAGAGGACGAAATCAATGCGGAGGCCAGGGCGCTCCTCTCGCAGTACAGCGAGTACATGCGTCACCAGGACATCTCGTATCACGAGATGTTCAGCAGGGTGAAGCGGAAGATCCTGGCGGAGAGGAAGGTGGTGTCGGCGGCTGCCGACGGTCGCGGTCAGCGAACCATGAAGTTGTCGCGCGACAAGGTGCTGGAAATCTCGCACAAGATGGCCGCGCAGTTGCCCCGCATTGCCGGAACCCGCTTGAACAAGGGCTGGAACGAGACACGCCTCGACATTCAGCGGCACGTGACTGACATCCTCATGCTGGAAGAGAGGAGTGACCGCTTTGCGAAGCTCAAGATCTCGTCGCAAAAGCGTGACATTCCGGAAGGCAGCGAAGAGTGGCAGGTCCTGCACCGCAACTACTACGAGGACGAGCTCAAGAAGCTCGGCGTGCACCTGACCCAAGAGCCGCAGGAGACTGTCCGCTAAGGGCTTAGCCGTCCGAGCCTTCGCCCGCCGGCCTCACGGCCAAGAGAATCTCCGCCGAATTCCCCGCGATTTGGATTCCAGTCATGACCGATTCGGTTCTCGTTATGAAGTTCGGCGGCACCAGTGTGGGCTCTCCAGAAGCAATCCGGCGAGCGGCGGGACTGGTCTCGGAGGAAGTGACCCGACGCAGGGTGGCTGTCGTGGTCTCTGCGATGTCGCAGGTCACGAATCAGCTGCTCGCGGCCTTGGATGCGGCTGCCCAAGGCGACTCCGACGCCGTCGACGAGATCACCGGGAGGGTCCGGGAGAGTCATTTCAACGCATGTGCCGATTTGTTGCCCGAGACGCGCCAGGCCTCGGTGCGCCAGAAGATTGATGTGGTTCTCGGGGATTTCGGACGTATAGCGAAGGGCATGCTGCTGCTGCGTGAGCGCCCTCAGCGTTCGGTAGACGAGGCTGCCCCCGCTGGCGAACGCCTAGCAGCTCTTCTCTTAAGCGAGGTGCTGTCCGAATCGGGAACGCCCTCCCAGGCTGTCTCTGGCGAGGAACTCATCGTGACCGATGCAGTGTTCGGCGGGGCCAGCCCCCACCCGGACGAGACGAGGGACAAGGCCGAGACGGTCTTGCGGCCCTTGCTTGATCAGCGGATCGTGCCGGTGATCACGGGATTCAACGGTTCGACGCGAGGCGGCATTCCCACCACCCTAGGTCGAGGGGGATCGGATTTCTCCGCCTCCATAATCACCGCCGCCCTCCGGGCTGGCGAATTGTGGATCTGGACCGATGTTGACGGAATCCTCAGTTGCGATCCGTCCGTGGCGCCAGATGCCCGACTCCTGGCGGAAGTCACTTTCAACGAAGCCGCCGAACTTGCCTACAACGGGGCCAAGGTGTTGCACTCGCGGACCCTGTCCCCGCTTGCCGGCATGGGAATACCCGTGCGCATTCGGAACAGTTTCAAGCCCGACCGGTCCGGTACGCGCATTTCCAGCAGCATATCGAGACGGGCCGGCGTACACGCAGTGACTTCCCTGTCAGACGTGGTCCTGATCTCAATCGAAGCGGCTCACGCATCCCTCTCAGGTGCACAGTTGATGGCGCGGGCTCTGGAAGCCTCTGCACGGGCCAAGGTGGAAGTCCTGCTGCTCACACGCTCCAGCTTCCGCCAGAACTTCTGCATGCTGGTCCACGAAATCGAAGTCGATTCGGTCCTAGAAAGCCTGCGGGAGGAACTCGCCTTGGAACTTGCCCACGGCTACCTGCGTCCGATCGGCGTCGACCGGAGTGTAGGCCTGCTTGCTGCCGTGGGCGAGGGAATGCGCGGGACACCCGGCCTCGCCGGGCGTCTATTCACTTCTATCTCAAAGGAGAACGTCAACATCATCGCTATCGCTCAAGGATCCAGTGAGCTTACTATCGCGATTGTTGTCAATCAGAAAGACTTGCGAACTGCCGTTTCCGCGATTCACAGGGAGTTTCGCCTCGGGCTTCGGATCACCGAAGCAACGGTCGCCTGAGGAGGCCGGAGAGCGGAACTTCGAGTCATCGCTCGGCGGCGCTGCGACCCGCTCGCTTGTAGCGTTCGAGCAGGGCCCGCATGCTGCGGACCCGCTCCTCGGCACCGTCCGCCAAGTTGGCGGTCTGCTGCGGATCTTGCCTCAGGTTGTACAACTCGACCGGCTGTTGATGGGGAATTACCGACCGTTGCCGACGGAACCAGTCGGGCTCCTCCGCTCCGCCGCCGGCATTGTTGTCACCAGTCGGATGGTCGATCAGGACCCAGTCCCCTTGGCGGATTCCGAACCCGCCCCGGCTGCCGTGATGGACGGTGGCCTCCCGGACTGGGGAGTCGGAGGATTCCCCGAACAGCGCTCGGCTCAGGTCGTAGCTGTCCTCCGCGACATCGCCGGGAAGCTCGTAATTGATGATCGCGGCAACCGTTGCCATCAGGTCCGTGAGGCACAGCACCTCGTCCTGAACCGCACCTGCCGGAATCCTGCCGGGCCAGCGGGCCACGAAAGGCACGCGGTGGCCTCCCTCCCAGAGGTCCCTCTTGACCCCTCTGAGGGATCCCATGCTTGCATGACCGTACTCTAGGAGGCGGGTATAGGCATCGTTCTCCGGGCCATTGTCGCTGGTCACGATCAAGACAGTGTCTCTGTCTGCTCCCGACCGCTCGATTGCCGCGAGGATTTCCCCGACGGCCCAATCAACTTCCGTCACGAAATCCCCGTAGAGACCGGCGGCGCTCTGACCATGAAAGTCCTGATTGGGGACGACCGGGCGGTGCGGTGCCAGCGGCGCAAAGTACAGGAACCAGGGCTTCCCTTCCCTCGTCGACCTTGCAATGAAACCCACAGCCTCCTCGGTGAATCGCGGGAGCATGCGTTCGAATTCGAATCCTCCCGACTTGCTCCCGGTGTTGTTGTTGGGGCCGATCAGGTAAACGGGCAGATGGGTGAGGTCGAACCGCACGTTCGGTCGTGCAAGAACAGAGCCATTCTCCACGAATGTCCATGCCGGTTCCGCGATGCCGAAGGAATAGCTGAAGCCGTGCTGCAACGGTCCGTCCAATTGAGGAGCCGTCCAGTCGATGTTCTCGAATGACTGGTCTTCCGACTCGTTCAGCAAGCTCCACTTCCGACCGAGGTGCCACTTGCCAACCATGGCGGTCCGATATCCTCGGGTTTTCAGCATTTCTGCGAGGGTGATGCGTTCCGGCTCCAGTAACGGCAGATCCGCCGAACGCAGCACTCCGCGCTTCAGGCGGGTTCGCCAAGCGTATCGTCCGGTGAGGAGGCCGTACCGGGTCGGCGTGCACACACCGTCAGGCGTGTGGGCATCAGTGAATCGGATCCCCTCCCTCGCAATCCGGTCGAAGTTCGGGGTGGGGATCCGGGACTGTGGATTGTAAACGCCAACATCCCCGTACCCGAGGTCATCCGTCAGGATCACGGCGATGTTAGGTGAACCAAGACCGGACGCCGCCGATGCCAGTGCGAAGAGGGCCCATCGGGCCAAGTTCATGGCGTCGAAGATACCACAGGGCGGTGGGAGACAATGGGAAAAGGGATGCGGCGCGGGGCGCGGTTCGAACTGTATGTCGCCTTGCGGTACCTGCGCGCGAAACGAAGGGACCGATTCCTTTCGATTGTCACTGTGATCTCGGTCGCGGGCGTGGCGATAGGGGTTGCCGCGCTGATCATAGCGATGGCAATCAATAACGGACTGCATGCCGGGCTGCGGGACCACCTTATCGGGGCCAGTTCCCACATCAATCTCGTCGAAAAGAACCCTGAGTACGGCATTGAGGAGTATGGCCCCCTGCTCGACAAGCTCAGTGGGTTGGACCATGTCGAGGCCGTATCGCCGACTCTGTACGGAGAGATGATGATCTCGACGCCCTTGCGGGCGAAGGGGTGCTTCATCAAGGGCGTGGATCCTGATGCTGAACTCCGCGTCTCGCGACTGCTCTCGAAGATCGTGGATGGCTCATTTGATGATCTGACGGGCTCCGATGGCGAGTACCCAGGCATCCTGCTGGGCCGGAGGCTAGCCGACGGGATTGGAGCCCGGGTCTCGACGATAGTCACCGTCCTAAACCCCCAGGGGGAGATGACGCCCTTGGGGCGCATTCCGGCCTTCAAGCGTTTTCAGGTCGTTGGGATCTTCGAGACCGGATACTTCGAACTCGACAACCTGTGGAGCATCTGTCTGCTCCGCGACGCGCAGAGAGCCCTTTCGCTCGCCGACGTAGTGAACTCCTTGGAGTTCCGCCTGGATGACCTCGACGCGGCCGAGACGGTGGCGGCCGCGATCGAGGAAGTCGCTGGTGGCGAGTTCACAGCGAGCACGTGGATTTCTCGCAACCGCGTCTTGTTCAACGCCCTCCAGACCGAGAAATTGGTGACGACGCTCATCATCGGCATGATGATGCTGCTCGCTGCCGTCAACATCCTGATTTCGCTGGTCATGATGGTGGTCCAGAAAACCAAGGAAATCGCCATCCTGAAATCCATGGGAAGCGAAAAGCGGCAAATTCGAAGGATCTTCATGTGGCAAGGCATCATCATCGGCGCCTTGGGCACTGGGATCGGACTGGTGCTCGGCCATGTGATTTGCTGGGCGTGCGACCGCTACCAACTGCTCCAGCTGAATGCCGAGGTCTACGGATTCGAGTACGTGCCGTTTGCCCCCCGCCCTTGGGACGGGGTGTTTGTCGCGATCGCCGCGCTGGCCATCAGCTACATCATCACCATTTACCCCTCGACCGGCGCCGCCCGCATAGCCCCCGCAGAAATCCTGCGGTACGAGTGAGGCAATTCCCCGCAGGGTCATCCGGACAGGGCACCGGCTGGTGCGTCACTTCCCGGCTCGACAGCGGCCCCGGGCTGCGCCTCAGAACGTAAGGCGCAATACCAGTCGGATCTGGCGGGCGTGACTGTCGTAGACTTGGTCGGGCCGGTTGAACAGCGGGTGCCCCGGGATCAGGTTGTTCCGGGTGATGTTGGACGGCACTGCGCGAACGCTGCTGAGGGAGCCAGGGGTGAACTGCGGGTGGTTGAGGGCGTTGTAGAAGGCGGCCCGAAACTCGACGGCCCGGGTCTCACCGATCGAAATCCGCTTGCTGACACTGACGTCGAAGTTGTTGATTCCGCGCAACGGCAGCGTATTCCGGCCGCCGTTCGGGTGCACTCCCGCGCCGGCCTTCACGTAGCGAGCGTTCGGGTTGTCGGCCAGGTACCCGACGACCTCTCCGCCGCTGTTGGCCAAAGGAGTCACGTCACTCCCCGTTCGGTCGACTCCGTCCGGGTTGATCACGACCCGGTCCGTGGCGCCATCAAGGTTTCGGTTGGAATCCAGCCCACTCTGCACCGTGGCGTACTGAGGAGACTCCGCTGTGTACATTCCCGACAGCACCCAGTTCCCCAGGAGGTTCTTGGGCAGCCACTGTCCCGAGTTCCGGAACCAGGGAACCTCGTACACCCACGCGATTGTAAAGCGGTGCGTTCGGTCGAGGAACGAGCGACCGCGCTCCGCACGCATGTCCTGGAAGTCCTGCGGGCGGCGCGGCGAGAGCAGCGTCGAAAAGAGGTCAGCGGTGCTGTCGTCGATGTTCTTGCTCCAGGTGTACGCCGCGATGAACTGGAGGCCGTTGGAGAACCGTCGTCTCGCTTCCGTCGCCAAGCCGTGATAAACCGAGTTGCCGCGGTTGGGAAACGCGAAAATGAACGGGCTGAATCCCGCCTCGGCGAACTCAGGAAGGGAGATCGGCCGGGAGTCGACGTCTGCGAGTGTCAGTGTCAGGGCATCCAATTCGGATTGCGCCGGACGATGATAGAACGTGGGCAGGGAGACTTCTCGAGTAGCCCTCGCGCGGAGCGGAAGGATCGTCTGTGTGAAGAGCCGCACTCCCCGCGTTCCGAGATAGCGCGCCGATAGGGTGTAATCGCCGGCGACAACGCGCTCGACTCCAAAATTCCACTGGAGCGAATACGGCAAGTGCTGGTCGGGAATGAACGTTGATGTTAGAGACCGCGCCGCATCCTGGTCGAGTTCTTCGGGACGCTGGTCGGGGCGTATGCCGCCACTGGCGAGGTAATTCGGGGTGTCGACGGTCGGGTCGCCCCGGAAGGTGTTCTCGAGCTGAGGCGGCTTCTGGAGCTGGCCGAGGTTCGTGAAATAGGCATCGTACGCGACTCCGAAGCCAGCACGAATCACCGTCCTGGCATGGGCCCCCGGGGAGTGAGCGAGGCCGATTCGGGGGGCGAAATTGGCCCTCTGCGCCTTCGGCACTCCAAACGTCAGCACGCCCGGGACGCTGGAGATCGAGTTCAGGCGTTGCAGGGTGTCGCCGTACGGTACTCCCTTGTACTCATGGCGGAGGCCGAGAGTCAGGGTCGTGTTCCGCTGAATCCTGGTTTCGCTGCTCAGATAGGAGTAGAACTCGGTGTTGTTCCCGTGGTACACGCCCCCGCCGGTGTTTCGTTCGGCCTGGACATCGGGACTCAGGTCGAGAAGGTAGCGTTCCAGCGTGGAGTAGTTGTAGTCGCCGCGCTGCCTCTGGACGAACAGCTCGGACGTGATGTTCCGGCGGGCGTCCGCGCCGAACTTCAGGGTGTGCCGACCCCGGAGCCATGTCAGGTTGCTCACGATCTGGTAGGTGTTCTGCACCCCGCTCTGGGGAGCGACCGGGTACGGGCCGATCTGGATGTCCAGGTCCTGCTCGATCGTGATGTTCGGGAACGAGTCCAGACCCGGAAAGTCGAAGTCACCAGCCGGCAGGTAGTTGGCAGAGCGTGTGTAGGCAAGCCGGGTCTCGTTGAACCAACCGGACGTTAGGCTCCTGAAGTACGAAAGCGTTACGAGTTGCCTGCTGTCTTCGCTCTCGCTCGTGAACGCGGGCAGGTCGGGGGCGCTGCCTGGATCCACGGCGACGGACGCGTTGCGGATGTAGCGGAAACGGAATTGATCCCCACGCTGGCGATTGAAGTCGGCGCTTGCGAGCGCGGAGCTGTTGTTCTGGTACGTGGGCACGTTGATCGGGAGAACGCCGATCGGAATCTCCCTGCCCAGGACAGTCGTTGTCCGGCTGGCCCTCGAAGCTGGCGGCACGTAGCGCTTCAGGATTTCCAGGTTCGTACCGGAGAGACCGGTTATTCGGTCCAGTGCAGCGAAGCCCTCGGCCGTTGGGGAGGAGAATGGGCGGCCTGGGGCAGACGCCGCCCCAACCGGGTTCAACTCCAGGTTGCCGAAGTAGAAAAGGCGGTTGCGGATGACGGGACCGCCGACCGTACCTCCGAAGCGGTTGTCGTCCAGCCGCGGGTTCTTGTCGATGCCTCTTCGCTTGTTCGACTCGTCAATCGCATTCAGTTGGCGGTTGGCAAAGTACTCGTAAAGCGATCCATGAATCTCATTCGTGCCGCTCTTCACGACCGTGTTGAACTGGCCGCCAGTAGAGCGCCCGAACTCCGCTCCGTACTGGTTCTGCAGCAGCGAGAACTCGGCGACGGCCTCGTTCGGCACGTCGACCACCCGTCCGGTCACTCCTTTGTCGTTGTTGTCGACACCTTCGACCATGAAGTTGTTATTGCGCGGCCTCTGGCCTCCTATGGATGGGCCCTGCCCCAGGCCCGTGCCCCCGCTCGAGGCGACGCCAGCACCCTGCAGCGAGAGGTTCAGCACGCCCATGGCAATGTCGGAACTGGGGCTGTAGAGGGCTTGGCGGGAATTGAATGAGCCCCCAATCGCAGACGAGGTGGTATCGATCTGCGCTGTTGCGGCTGTCACCTCCACTTCCGTCTCGACCCGGCCCAGTTCGAGGGTGATATTGGCTGTTGTGGAGCGGTTAAGGGCTATCGAGATGCCGGACAAGACCCTAGGGGAGAACCCCTCGGACCGGGCGGACAGCGTGTACTGCCCGACAGGGAGGTTGTTGAATCGGTAAGTGCCGAGGGTGTCGGTCTCCTGGGTCCAGACCACTCCTGTGGATTTGTTCTCGACAGAGATGAGGCTGCCTGGAACGGACGCCCCGGTCTGGTCCAGCACGATGCCAACCAAATGTCCGTCCGCCGCTTGTGCGAGGACCATTTCCGGTACGACTAGCGACGCCAAGAATGCCGTCAACAATGCACTGCGCGCATAAGGGGAGGGATACTTGTTCATCGGGATAAACGACCTCAATACAGCTTGGGTGGGAATGGTTGGTCGCGCCAGAGGAGCCCGGGCGATCGAACAGCTAGCGCACCTGCAAGCCGGTTGATTCTTGAGAGGTTCGAAGACGCGGCCAGCACGATGTTGAGAGCACCAGGGGGAAGCAGCCGATCGGCGGGCGGGAAGGTCATAGTGCGCGCTCACCGTGCCCGCACAGGACTCGCAAATCGACACCTTGCTGGCTCACACCGACGCTAAGGTTGCGGACGCCTCGCGGCAAGAACGTGTTTCGTCCTTCGCTGGATTGGCTGCGGAAGGCCCTGACATGGCCCATCCGAACAGTCGAGAATCAGTCGCCCCGCTCAGCAAATGTGAGATCGTGAGCGGATGTTGACAACAAGCGGACTAGGACCTGGCCGAATCGGTTCCTGTAACTTTGCATGGTCACGCTCTCCCTCCCCTTCGGGGCTCCTGCCGGTCGGCGAGATTCCCATTGTCCGAACTCTGCGCCACCGTACCCGGTGATTCGGATCTCACGAAGCCGGGGTCACTTGCCGGGGGTAGCTGCACGCCGAATCGCATGGGGTGGTCGAAGCCGGACTCTCCGCCCGCATGGTCGTCCTGATCGAAGACCGGGATCTCGCCTAGATACTCGACTTCCGGTACGAGTCCCTCAGGCATCTCCTCACCCTTGATTCGGACTCGACGATGCGCATCAAGCCCGGTTCCGGCAGGGATTAGCCGCCCTACGATCACGTTCTCCTTGAGGCCTCGCAGCTGGTCGAGTTTTCCGGAAACCGAAGACTCCGTCAACACCTTGGTCGTGTGCTGGAACGAGGCTGCCGAGACAAAGGAGTCCGTCGACAGAGATGCCTTCGTGACTCCCAAGAGAAGTGGCCTACCCGACGCCGGCTTGCGTTCCTCGCCCTCGATCTCGCGGTTGGCCTTCTGGAAGCGGAACTTGTCGACGACCTCGTCCACCA